>DATAPP010000178.1:0-9156 GCA_036265125.1 Pseudolabrys sp.
GTTCTTCTTAATGACCACCGCCATTATCCGGTTTCACGCACGCAAAGCTCGCGGCGCTAGTCGTGCTGCCACTCCCGTTATATTTTGCAATCTGCGGGTACACACATAGCGGCCGCTGGAACGCGATACCCTGCGTCGGATCGTTATTCACGTATTTCGTGGCGATGATTGTATCGGGCGCGACCCGGTTTTCGACCCATCGATCGAGCGCGCTGAGAAGGTCGTCCGCGGCGTCCAACGGGTTCGGTCCGTTTATCCCATTACCGAACGCATTTGCGCCGGGGCCGCCACCGCAATGAGCCATTCCAGGGACCATGAAGAGACGATAGAAATCCTGGATGTCTTCGTGGGGGCCGAGTACGCGGCTCACGTCGTTATAGTAATTGATGTCGTTCTCAGGTGAGATGGCGGAGTCACCCCAGCCGACATATTGGATCAACTTGCCAGCATGCGATTTGAAGGGACTAAGATTGGGGTCGATGGAATTCAAGATCGCACCGGTCCGAGCGTCGGCCTCGTGGGCATTTTGGGCAATGCTAAAAGTGTCCGGGGTCCATCCAGAGTTCGGAAACACCATGTTCTGGAAGTAGCTGTTCCCGAACAATCCCTGCAATGCGCTGGCCGGATTGCCGCTATCCGTTACCCATGCCGGCCAGTTAGCCGGGTTACTCGCTTCGTCGCCGCCCACTTGATAGCCCGGGAAGATCCCAGGAGGCCCTGAAAAGATCTTCTTGATGGCCGCTATTTTGTCCTGTGGCAGCGACAGCTTTTGCGGGTTGAAGCGACAGGCTGGCGGGTTGTTTAGGAATTGATCCGTGCTCAGCCCACCGTCCTGTCCGGCACACTGTGCCAGCATGGCATTACTTACGACGGTAAGGTCGGCTTGCGAAAGATCGCCGCTGGAGGTTGCGGCAAGCGCTTTCTCGTCCCAGACGAACCCAGTAAACAGGTGGGTCCAATAATTCGCTGGAGATCCGGCCACGATCCCGTCGAAGTCCCGCGGGTATCGCTGCGCCTCCATCAAGGCTTCACGGCCGCCATCCGAACAGCCCATGAAATAGGAGCGACTAGGGCTATTCGATTTGAGTGCCATGATAATATCTTTGGCAACGTCGGTAGTCTCCTTGAGCGCGCGATATCCGAAATCGACCACCTTCTCAGGATGGCCCACAGCCCAGGACGCGTCGACGCCACTGGCCTGATGGCCATCGTCGGTCGCCGCAGAGGCATACCCTCTACGAAGTGGCTCGGCCATTGAGCCGTAGGAGATCGACCCACAGAAGCCGCCGCAACCCGCCTGAAGATACTTGAGGTTCCACCCCGATTCCGGCACCCACACTTCAAAATTGATGTGCGAGTCGCTGGTCGGCGTCGTAAACCCCGCGACCCGACAGAATTGCGGCAAGTTCGTAATTGTTTGGGGTGGAGTGGTCGGCGTGACAAATGTTCCAGCCGGAACAATTTGCGCGGTCGTGATGGTCGTATTCGGCCGCTGGAAGCTGCTGGCCAGTTGTGTGCACGTTAAGGCGGCTGCTGGCGACGCCGCAAACCCAATCGCCGCGGCCGCGGCAGCAGACTGCACATACCTTGAGGCTCGTCGCCTGTTTCGTTCGTTAGTCATCATTGTACTGCCTCCCTGTTTGGAACGCGGACATTGCCGCACTGTTTTTCGTTCAAGCACTTGGATGCCCGTTTCGCGATAACCGTTTGTGGTTTTCCGGTACCTTGCGAGTCACGAATGCGCTGCGCTCAGTACTGCTCCGCAAAATTGGACCTATGATAAATGATCAATCCGTTGAAGACTGTCGGCGTTTAGACAATTGAATACACAATGCGGTCGCTCGACGATCTACTGGCTGCTAGCGAATGGGCGTGCGCGCTTCCCCCCGACGAATTGCGGCGTGCGCGCGCCACGATTGTCGTCCGCGAACTTCAGCCCGGCAATTATGCGTGCCACAAGGGCGATCTGGCCAATGACTGGGTCGGTGTGATTGACGGACTGGTCAAGGCCGAAAGCCTGTCCGACAATGGCAAGTCTGTGACCTTTGCGACCCTCCCCGCCAATTCCTGGTTCGGGGAAGGCTCGATACTCAAACGGGAGGCGCGCAAATACGATGTCATTGCGTTGCGCCAGTCATACGTCGCGTTGATGCCGGACCTCACTTTCTTCTGGCTGTTGGACACGAGCATTCCTTTCAACCGCTTCATCCTGAACCAGCTCAACGAACGCCTCGGGCAATTCATGGGCGCGTTCGAGCATGCACACCTCTATGGGCCAGAAGCGCGGGTGGCCCATACCATCGCGGACATGCTGCATCCGCAACTCTATCCGAGCCGCGAAGGCCGCATCGAAATCTCCAACGAAGAGCTTGCCCATCTCGTTGGTGCGTCGCGGCAAACGATCAATCATGCTTTGCAGGTGCTGGAGAAATCTGGGCTGATCAAGATGCAATACCGGATGATCACGGTGCTCGATATCGAAGGTCTGCGAGGCTTCGGCAGCAAGCACGGGGAGCAGCATCAGAGGAGCAACTAGTCCTGTAATGTCCGCTTTACCCCCGAAACCAGACGGCGCAACGCGTCATGTCCGCTTTGGGTCAAAAGCAGACGTTCGCACCGCAATAGGTCATGTCCGCTTGACCCCCAATAGCGATCGCAAAAGCGGACTTCCGATGGTGGATCGGCGAGGACCAACGCGTGCAGAAACTCTGGGGCGGTGTGCGATGCCAGACAAGCTTCATGGCGGCCAACGAAGCAGCCCTTCAACGGACGGCGGCTGAAATTCCGGATTTGTTGTTAAAGGACTGATCTATGCGCCGCGCGGGCAGATGCCGCTTGCGATTTCAAATCCGCGGCAGGCTCAACCTGACAAATATTTGGCCCCGCCAAGCAAGAGTTTACGGCCGTCAGGGGATATTTTTGCCAATGGGCCGCCTGTGGGCCTGCGAAACAATTGCGAAGCAATGCCCAAGATCAGCCAAATTTGCAACCTGATTGCGTCGCTCGAAATGGAACCGCATGACGCCGAACTTTTGCGGAAGATGATGTGTGACTTTCGCACGAGACATTCGGTGGCGTATCGCGACCTTATGAAAATTCCCGGGATTGACCGGGTATGGACGACGACCGAAGCCCTAGCGATGTTGTCGTGCATCAAGCGCGAGGGAGGCGGGCTCGGATAGATGCAACGCTATTTATTTGAGCTTCTCTACGAAAGTGAAAACACGATGACGTTTGCGGCCATCCGCCGCGCCGCAGCTGGAGAAGATTTTGTCTTCCGGTTGACCGTCGAGCGATCTTTGCGCCACGCCTTGAAGCGCATGGTCGATAATGAAGTGGTCGTCGCCAATGGCGACCGTTACTGCATCCATCCAAGCATCTTAGCCATGATGGCTGACGGCAAGGCGTGAGACCCTCGAAAGCGGACATGTGCGGTGCAACTAGGGATGTCTGCTTTGGGCCAAAAGCGGACTCATGCTGTGCAGCAAAAAGGATCGTTATTCCATCACCTCGGCGGCAGTCGGCAGCCGGAACTGGAACACGGCACCTTTAGGTACGCCAGGCAAAGCCCGGAGCTGCCCGCCGTGCGACTCAATGATCGTTCGGCTAACGGCTAGCCCGATTCCCATGCCCTCGGGCTTGGTCGTGTAGAAGGCGTCAAAAAGGCGGTCAAGCGCAAGTCCCTCCAGCCCCGCACCCGAATCTTGCACTTCTACGAGCGCACCTTTAAATCCATCTTTTCTCGAGATTACGAACACCTCGCGCTGCGTCTGATCGATCCCTCTCATGGCTTCGATAGCGTTCATGATTAGATTGAGGACAACCTGCTGCAACTGGATCCGATCTCCCAGAACGAGTGGCAAATCATTCGATAGCTCAGTACGCAGTACCACCCGATTTCGCTGAGTTTCGGCACCGACCAGCGCGATGACCGCCAAAATTGCGTCGTTGATGTTTAGCAATTCCCTTTGTGCGGGGGATTTCTTCATCATGGCCCGTAATCGGCTGATGACCTCTCCGGCTCGGATGCCGCTGTCGATCATGTCCTCGACTGCACTCCGCCCCTCTTCGAGATTAGGCGGTTCATGGGCCAGCCAGCGCAAACAGGCACGGCCGCCGGTCACCACTGCGGAGAGCGGCTGGTTGATTTCATGGGCTATCGCAGCGGTAAGTTCTCCGAGCGTCGTCACGCGAGCGACGTGCGCGAGTTCCGCCCGAGCCTGATGCACCTGTTCTTCAACTCGTCTTGCCTCAGTGACGTCCATGACCGCACCAATAAATTCGAACTCGTCCGCTTGATGTCTGACTGCATGAGCGACAACATGGACGTGTTTGATTGAACCATCAGGCATCAGCAATCGATATTCATAATCGAAATCCTTGCCATCCCTGGATGCGCGGTCAAGAGTCCTTTGTACGAGGACACGATCTTCCGGATAAGCGCGTTGAATAACCATATCTAAAGTGACCGCAAGCGACTGGTCGTATCCAAAAATTCTGAAGCTTTCCTTTGACCAGACGATCTCGCCAGTGGAGACCCTCCAGCCGAAGCTCCCTGTATGACTGAGCCTCTGAGCTTCCTCCAAATAGGCCTCGCTTCGCGTAAGCTCTCCGCTGAGTCTTGCCAACGCCCTCAGGTCCGCCTCCAGCACGTCGCGGCACTGCAGCACGAATTTACGGTACAGTTCGCTGTAGGAGTTCTCTTTTTTATCGAGGACGCAAATCGTGCCGAATATCTCGCCATCTGGCCAAGTGACCGGGAAACCCAGATACGAGATCATCCCCAATTTGATATCCGGATTCGATTTCCACTCGCTATCGCGCAGAGCATCCGGGACCAGGAGAGATTGGCGCGTTTTCATCACTGTCTCGCAGTAGAGACCCGTGTTGAGAGGGGCGCGTTCGTCCCTTTCATAGGGATTGCTATTCGACTCGCTCGATACGAAAACCTTGATGTTTGGTGGTTCGACTTTCATGACCAAAGCCGAAGGAACGTGGATGATTTCAGCAATAATGTTGACGATCTCTTGCCATTTCTGGACGATTTCAAAGGGTACTTGGGTGACGGCGGTTGACATACTCAGACCGGCCTCTCAAAGAGCGGGAATGCGCCTATTCCCAAGATAAGCCCGAACTAGTGTGAATGTTAGCGTTCTTCCGATGCGCTTAGAAGCCAGGTTCGAGATGGCGAGTAATCGACCACCGTGCCATGGCCGGAGTTAATGCTTCCGCCAAAAAGGTCGGCGCTTTCGAGTTTCGCGTTAGCTTCCGCTCAGCTCGTCATGGGTGTGGGTAAGAAATTGACGAGTTTTCTTACACCCCATGCATTCGAACATCCGAACGTCCAGTCGGTTGAGGGACGGATGAGGCCGCCAACTCACCAAACGCATCAGCGCACTGCAATTCTCACATGCGCGAAGTTGTCGCCCGTTGCAGGCAGATAGAACCGACTGAAGACTCCCCATAACGCACCCCCCCCAATTACTTCGCACTGGTCCCGGTTCGTAACGCACCGTGGCGCACTTTTGCCGCCGGCATGCTGGTTCGGTTTCGTTTCAAACCTTAGCAGTTTGGGATACAGCAGTAAGGGGTGTTTCGCCCGAGCTGTGTCCGCTTTGGGTCACAAGCAGACATATGCGCTGCAAAAAGGCATGTCCGCTTTACCCCCGATAGCGACCGCAAAAGCAGACATGCCGCAATGGTCATGTCCGCTTTACACCCGAAAGCGGACATGTGCGGTGCACTGGCCCATGTCTGCTTTGGGCCAAAAGCGGACATTGCACAGCGGCTCGGACGATTTCCGTCAACCGCAAACCCCAATGGACTTCATTAGCAGTATGTCCGAGCTCGGTTTCGGCAGATACAGTCGCTGATCTATGATTCGCTTCTTTCTATTGGCTTTCGCACTTGCGATGCTGTTGGCGGGCATCTCCACGGCCGCCGAGGTCGCCGCGCCTACGCTTGTCTCAATTCAGACACCAAGAGGAGCGACGCAAGCTTTCATCCTTATTAAGGCCGACAATCCGGTGGCATCCGTCATCCTGTTTGCCGGTGGCCACGGTTCGCTGAGCTTAAAAAGCGCAACAACGATGAAATGGGGAGCAGAAGGTTTTCTGGTGCACGACCGCTATCAATTTGCTGCGCATAACTTCACGGTGGCTGTCGTCGATGCTCCCTCGGACCAACAGCAAGGCATGAGCGCGATGTTTCGCATGAGCGGTGCCCATGCCAGCGACATTGGTGCGGTCGCGGCCTACCTGAAAAAGCAAGCAGGGGCTCCGGTCTGGCTGGTCGGAACGAGTATGGGCACCTTCTCGGCGGCTCGCGGCGCCATCGCCGCCAAGGACATAGACGGTTTGGTGCTGACATCGACGATCACACGCGCGATGTCCGAGTCGATACTTGTCAAGAGCCACCCTGACGGCGTGGCCAGCATGTCGTTGGACGAGATCACCGTTCCCACGCTCATCGTGTCCCATAGGAAAGACGCCTGTGAGGTCACGCCCGCGGCCGACGCACCAAAGCTGAGCGAGCGGCTGACAAAGGCCAGCAAGGTCGAGATCGCGCTGCTTGACGGTGGTAATGCGCCCCTGTCCGAACCCTGTGCAGGGGCCAAGGCACCGCACGGTTATTTCGGCATTGAGGCCGAGGCAGTCAACACGATCGCCAAGTTCATTACCGACAATAGCAAGTAGCAATTGAAGCCATGCGGGATGACCGCTTTACCCCTGAAAGCGGACAAGTGCGGTGCACTAGCTCATGTCTGCTTTGGGCCAGAAGCGGACATCGACCGTAATGAAATAAATGAGGCCGCCAAGGTCAGTGAATTCGGCGCCTTACACTCATCGGCAAGCCGCCTTTTGGCCGAAGGGTCACCTTTAGCACCGGCCAGACCGCGTGACCGGGCGCGAGTTCGAGATTGAAATTCCGCATAATCATCGCCAAGACGATGACGGCTTCCTGGATTGCGAAAGTCGCGCCAATGCAGATGCGCGGCCCGGCGCCGAACGGCAGATACGCGTAACGGTCAATCTTCTCACGCGCACCGTTGAGGAAGCGGTTTGGATCGAAAATTTCGGGGTTTGGCCATAATGCTCGGTGGCGATGCAGCACGTAGGGCGCAATAGCCACCAATGTGCCGCGGCGGATCCTCTGACCGGCGAGTTCATCCGGTTCAAGCGCCACGCGACTTATGGCCGCGAGCGGCGGATAGAGTCTGTTCGTCTCCTCGACCACGGCGCGGGTTTCAACGAGGCGTTCAGCTATGCCGTTCCTGACGCCGCTAAACTCCCGGTCAGCTTCTGCTTGAATCCGTTGCCGCCACTCGGGCGACTGCGACAGCAGAAATAACGACCAGGTGATACAGTTAGCTGTGGTTTCCTGACCGGCAGCGATGAAGGTGAGGATATTGGCGCGAATCTCGATCTCGCTCAGCCCTTTGCCGGTATCTGGATCGCGCGCTTCGAGGAGTAACGTTAAAATATCGCGTGGGATGTCGGCTTTGTCGTCCGCGATTTGCTGCCGACGCGTGGAAATGATCGTATCGATGGCTTCCTCGAATAGACGCATCATGGGTCGCAAGCGCCAGCGATTCGGCCGGGGCACCACAGCCGGCAAACCGAGCAAGTCGAGCGGGTCGATCCGACCAATTGTGTCGAAATAGCCTTTCATCGCCACGCGGATTTCCTCCGTTCCCCGACCGAACCCATCGGAAAAGATGGTCCGCTCCAAAACGTCAAGCGTTGTCCGCGTCGCTTCGACCGCAATATCAACGACCCGATCTTGATGACGGGAAAGCCGCTCGACCATCGCCTGTGCCGACTCAACCATCGCGCCAGAGAATATCGATACTGCCTTGCGCGAAAACAGCGGCGCCAGCGCGCGACGCTGGGCCTTCCATTGATTGCCTTCGGCACTCAGGAGTCCGTTAGTCAACCCCGCCGATAGAATGCGTCGCTGCATCCAGTCTTTCGGATAGTTAGCGCTATTTTCAAGCAGCACGCGGCGGATTGCCGCCGGATCGCTGACCACCGCAACGCGCCCCATTAATAACCCGCCCATGACGATCGGTTTTTCGAAATGGGCCGAGGTCCAAGCTTCGAGCGGATTATCTTTGAGAGTGCGAAGTAGTCCAATCAGACCCAGAGGCTCTGACCGGGGGGCCGGAGCCGGCGGAATGAACGCCGTCCTATCAAGCAAATTAATCTCCGTCCGCAATTCCTATCGTATTACAATTATTGTTCTCATGTTCGAGTTCCATAATTTTCGCTTATTGGAGTGCAGGGACCAAAATTAGTGCCACCGGAACGGCCGCGTCCGATAAAAAAGATTCCTAAGGTCCCCTCGTCTATCTGCGAACTTCCGGTTCCGTCCAACAAGATTGCCTCGTGGACCAATGGAACTTTTTCTTCCCTTGCTGGAACCTGAGCGATGGCCTCAAGGCGGAGATACAGAGAGATTGTGCAAATAGACCCCGACCATCGAGACTTCGCACCGAAGGAAGATAACAAAAAGTTCACTGATTTTTTGACGAAGGAAACAAACGTCTCGCCTCATTCTTGGCGGCATGGTTTCCTTTCCAATGTCGACGACGTGTCGGGGGTAAAAAAATGATCTTAGACGCTGAAGGTTCGATTGTGAGCGTCGCAGCACTTGAGGCGCTTTACGGAAAGCCAGGTTGGGTGGCGCTTGCCGGTCAAGCGGATCGGCTGATCGGTCCCTACCGTGAACTCATTGCGGCATCGCCGTATGTGACGTTGGCTACAGTGGGTTCGGAAGGCGTCGACTGTTCGCCACGCGGCGGCCCGCCTGGCTTTGTGAAAGTGATGGACGATACGACGATATTGATTCCGAACGGGGACGGTAACAACCGCAATGAGACTCTTCGCAATATTGCTGAGGATGCCCGCGTCGCCCTCCATTTTCTAATTCCTGGTTGCGGAGAAAGCTTACGTATTAAGGGGCGAGCGCGCATTTCCGCCGGTAAAAATTTAACCGACCATTTTAAAATAGGCGAAAACAGGCCCCGCACTGTCATCATAGTCAATATCGACCGCGTCTACTTTCATTGTGCCAAATCCATTAACCGCGCCAAGTTGTGGGATTCATCGACCCATGTTGACCGCAGAACTTTACCGAGTGTGAATACGATGCTTG
>DATAPP010000179.1:0-75255 GCA_036265125.1 Pseudolabrys sp.
TTGAAAGCGTCGGCCACGTGGTTTATTTTTCTGGCACTCTCTCAGGGAGAGTGCTAATCACGCACTGAAATCTTGGCTCTTAAGGAGGAATCCCGTGAATTTTCGACCATTGCAGGATCGCGTCCTGGTCCGTCGAATCGAGGAGGAGGAAAAGACGAAAGGCGGCATCATCATCCCCGATACCGCAAAGGAAAAGCCGATGGAGGGTGAAGTCGTCGCCGCCGGGCCCGGCGCCCGAGGGGATGACGGCAAGCTCAATCCGCTCGACGTCAAGGTCGGCGACCGAGTGCTCTTTGGAAAATGGTCGGGCACCGAAATCAAGATCGACGGCGAGGACCTCGTCGTCATGAAGGAGTCCGACATCATGGGTATCGTCGCGTAAGGGGAGGTAGATCATGGCTGCAAAGGAAGTACGCTTTCACACCGACGCGCGCGACAAGATGCTGCGCGGCGTCGATATTCTGGCCAATGCCGTAAGGGTAACGCTGGGTCCCAAATGCCGTAACGTCGTTCTCGACAAATCGTTCGGCGCGCCGCGCATCAGCAAAGACGGCGTCACGGTCGCCAAGGAGATCGAGCTCGCCGACAAGTTCGAGAACATGGGCGCCCAGATGGTGCGGGAAGTCGCCTCTAAGACGAGCGATCTGGCCGGCGACGGCACGACGACCGCGACGGTGCTCGCCCACGCGATCGTGCGCGAAGGCGCCAAGGCGGTGGCCGCCGGCATGAACCCGATGGATCTGAAGCGCGGCATCGACCGGGCGGTGGATGCGATCGTCGCGGACATCGGAAAACGTTCGAAGAAAGTTTCGACAAACGACGAAATCCAGCAGGTCGGAACGGTATCCGCCAATAACGACCGTGAAATCGGCCGGATGATCGCCGAAGCGATGCAGAAGGTCGGCAACGAGGGCGTCATCACGGTCGAAGAGGCGAAATCGCTCGAAACCGAGCTCGACGTGGTCGAAGGCATGCAGTTCGACCGCGGCTACGTCAGCCCCTATTTCGTGACCAACGCCGAAAAGATGGTCGCCGAGCTCGACGACCCGTACATCCTGCTCAACGAGAAAAAGCTGTCGAGCCTGCAGGCGCTGCTGCCGCTGCTCGAAGCTGTCGTTCAGTCCGGCAAGCCGTTGCTGATCGTCGCCGAAGACGTCGAAGGTGAGGCGTTGGCGACGCTCGTCGTCAACAAATTGCGCGGCGGGCTGAAGGTCGCCGCGGTCAAGGCGCCGGGCTTTGGCGACCGTCGCAAGGCGATGCTCGAGGACATGGCGATCCTGGCCGGCGGTCAGGTGATCAGCGAAGATCTCGGCATCAAGCTCGAAAACGTCACGCTCGACATGCTGGGCCGCGCCAAGCGGGTCAGGGTCGAGAAGGAAAACACGACGATTATCGACGGCGCCGGCAAGAAGGACGACATCCAGGGCCGCATCACGCAGATCCAGGCGCAGATCGAGGAGACGACCTCCGACTACGATCGCGAAAAGCTGCAGGAGCGGCTGGCGAAGCTCGCCGGCGGCGTTGCAGTGATCCGCGTTGGTGGCGCCACCGAGATCGAGGTGAAGGAACGCAAGGATCGCGTCGATGACGCGTTGCATGCGACCCGCGCCGCGGTCGAGGAAGGCATCCTGCCGGGCGGCGGCGTCGCCCTGCTCCGCTCGGTCGAAGGACTCAAGCGCATCAAGACCGAAAACGAAGACCAGAAGCACGGCGTCGAGATCGTGCGCAAGGCGATCCAGGCTCCCGCTCGCCAGATCGCGACCAATGCCGGCGCTGACGGCTCGGTCGTTGTCGGCAAGATCATGGAGAAGGATCAGTATTCGTATGGCTACGACGCGCAGTCGGGCGAGTACGGAAACCTGGTGACCAAGGGCATCATCGACCCGACCAAGGTCGTGCGCTCCGCGATCCAGGGGGCGGCCTCCGTGGCCGGCCTGCTGATTACCACCGAGGCCATGGTCGCCGAACTGCCGAAGAAGCAGAACGCGGCCCCGGCCATGCCCGGCGGCGGTGGCATGGGCGGCATGGACTTCTAAAGTCTGCGCTCAACGCAAAATGCAAAGGCCCGGGACAGAATCCCGGGCCTTTTGCTTGGAAGGCGGAATTTCACAAATAGAAACGACCACACACGAAAAGGCGCGCGTTCATCCGGCGTCGCCTCGTCGCTAGTGGCCGTCGTGGCGACAAACATTACACATCGCCACCTGCAAAACATATTATACGCCTGAAATGACACCAGGATGACAAGACGGCAGACCAACATTTACGTCGGAATCGGCGGCTGGACCTACGAGCCCTGGCGCGGCGTTTTCTATCCAAAAGGCCTGCCGCATGCGCGCGAGCTTGGCTATGCCGCCGAACATCTGACCTCAATCGAAGTCAACGGCACTTTCTACCGGACCCAAACCCCGGCGACGTTTCGCAAATGGGCATCCGAGGTGCCAGAGCAATTTGTTTTTTCGCTGAAAGGTCCGCGTTATGCGGTCAATCGGCGCGTGCTCAAAGAGGCCGGCGATTCGATCAAGCGCTTCCTCGACTCGGGCGTGACGGAGCTGGGGCCCCGCCTCGGCCCCTTGCTCTGGCAATTCACGCCGTACAAGAAATTCGACGAGGCCGATTTCGGCGGCTTTCTTGAATTGCTCCCGAAGACATTTGATGGCCACACGCTGCGCCACGTGGTCGAGGTCCGCCACGACAGCTTCAAGACCGAGGCATTCGTTACGCTTTTGCGCAAGTTCGAGGTGCCAGTGGTCTTTGCAGAGCACGATACTTACCCGGCCATCGCAGACGTCACTGCTGATTTTGTTTACGCACGGCTGCAGAAGGGCGATGAGAAACTCAAGGCCGGCTATCCGCCGAAGGCACTCGATGGCTGGGCTGCGCGCAGCAAAGCCTGGGCGCAAGGCGGCGAGCCAAAAGATCTACCGCGCATAGCGAAGACCTCCGCGAAAAAACAACCGCGCGACGTCTTCGTCTATTTCATTCACGAAGCAAAGATCCGCGCGCCGGCGGCAGCCATGGCGCTGATCGAGAAAGTAAAATGAAAGCCCGGTCAAAGACCAAAGCCAAGACTAAGACTAAGACCAAGACTAAGACCAATACTAAGACCAAGATCAGGGCCAACCCCGCGACAACGCGGCCGCTCTACACCATCGGTTACGAGCAGGCAAAGCCCGCTGGTGTTCTCGACGAGCTCAAGCGCGCGAAGATTGGATTATTGGTCGATACCCGTGCGGTTGCCGCATCGCGCAGGCCGGGTTTTTCCAAGCGTCAACTGGCCGCTTCGCTCGACGAAATCGGCATCGATTACATCCATTTGCAGAAACTCGGCACGCCAGTGGAAGGACGCATTGCGGCGCGCAGCGGCGACACCGGTACGCTGTGGCGTATCTACGACAAGCACATCAGGACGCCTGGAGCGCGGGCCGAACTCGATGAGCTGATCGCGCTGATCAAATCAGGAAGACGTGTTGCCCTGCTGTGCTATTGCCGCGATCCGAAGACCTGCCACCGCAGCCGCATCGTGGCCAATGTGAAGAAGCGCACACCGGTCAAGGTTGACGACCTCATCCCGCCGTTGTTCTGATTCATTCGGCAGGTTGCGGCGCGCTTTGCTTTCCTTCCACGCTGATGATCATCGCAACCAGCGCCAGCGTGGTCACGAACAGCAGCAGCGCGATCACGGCGTTGACACCGAGGACGAGCGCAAAGCCGCCGCTCTCGTGTAGCAGCGAAATCATGCCAATTGCGGCGCCGGCGCTGATGAACAGCAGGAAATATCGCACCGCATAAACGCGCCCGCGCCAAGCATCGGCGGTATAGCGCGCCATGATCATGTCGTTGACAGTGACCTGGCCATAGATTGCGGCAATCGCGACCGCGAGTGCAATCAGAAGAGCAACGCCGCTCGCATATGCCGCCCACAGATTGCCGAGGAATCCGATGCCGGTCACGATCGCGAAAATCGCATGCGGCGGAATCCACTCGACCACCCGCCCGACCGTCAGCTGCGCAAGTGCGCCACACACCAGCACTGCGGTCGCAATGCTGCCCACGAGAATCAGCGGAAGATCATTCGATAGACGCTCGTCGACAATTTTCGGCAGCGCGATGGTGAGGACGTTGAAGGTCAGGCCGGCGCTCAGCGCGATCACGATGAACAGCCCGAACAACATGACCGCAAGCCGCGGTGTCAACGGCACGGCCGGTGCGGATACGCGCGATTTGGCGTGATGGCCGTCATCAGGGGTGAGCCAGAGATAAACTACTCCAGTCGCAACCATAACGACGGCTGGCGCGAAGAACGCCGCACGCCAACTGATCCACGTGGCAAGCGCCGCGCTGATGCCGGCAGCAAGAGAGACACCGAGATTGCCGCACACCCCGTTGAATGCGAGCGTGCGTCCCCGCGCATTTGATGCCTCAATCAGCATCGCCATGCCGACGGGATGATAGATCGACGCGAACATACCGAGCGCGAACATCGCCACGGCCAGTGCTGTGAGATCTGGGGCAAAGCCGGCGCCAGCCAGCGACAGGCCGCACCCGATATAGAAGGCCGCCATCATGTTGCGGCGGCTCCAGCGGTCGGCGAGCCAGCCAGCCGGCAGCGAGAAAACACCGAAGGCGACGAATGCCGTGCTCGATAGCGCGATCAACTCGCTGTAGGAGCGTTGGTAAACGACCTGCAGCCCGATCACCACGGTCGGGTAGATCAAAAGCACGAAATGATCGAGCGCATGCGCCCAATTCAAAAAGGCGATCGAGCGCCGACGGGCCAGATCGTCGGAACCAGCAGTGTGGCTGGCGGGAAAAGCAGTCATTGCGGCTCCCATACGCGAGTCATTCGCATGCATATACCTATTGCCGGATGTTTGTCCCAAATAGCAGCAATGCAATTTATATCGCGACTTGACCCATACGCGCGCCTAGGTTGTATTATGTTTTATATACAAGCGACGGGATTGTTCACAGCACGGAATTTGAATGAGTTGCCGGAGGCGCGTTTGCGCGACGGTGGTCACCGTTGCGGCCTTCTTTTTTTGTTGCGTTTGGGTGGTGACTGGTCGTGCGTGGGCTGGTGACAACGAAGACGCGCGCGTCATGTTGTTCTCCGGTCGCGATATCTGGCGCAACGGAATTTTCGTCTATGGCGGGTTGGTCTTTGCGCCGGGTGGCTTTGAGCAGGATGGCCCGCTCCTGAAAGTCTTGCTTTCGGGCGGCGCCTATCGCTACCGCGCTGAAAACCTCGGCGGCGAGCGCATCATCGGCCTTGAGGCTGTCACGCACGTGTTGCCCGGCTGGCGGGTCAAACGCGGTGACGTGGAATTGAAGTTTTTCCTGGGACCCGAATTTCAGAAGCACTCCCTCTCGCCGGACGATCCCGCCAATCGGCTGCGGGGAAACTCATTCGGCCTGCGGCTGGCGGTCGACCTCTGGTACGAACCTACACCCGACACCATGGTTGCCGCGGACGCCTCACTCTCGTCGATCGCAACCAGCAATTCGGCGCGGATCGGCTACGGCTGGCGCATCCTCGAAGATATGCTCGGCGGAATGTATGTCGGACCCGAAATCCAGTATTTCGGCTCCGACGGTTATCGGCACCTGCGTCTGGGCGCTCACATCACGAGCATGAAGGCCGACAACGTCGAATGGTCGGCTGCTGCAGGTTGGGCCGGCGACTCGCAGGGCCGAACGAGTCCGTATCTGCGGCTCAACGTTCTGAAAAGGCTTTAGTCGAGCGTGCGGCGGAACCTCGTGATGGCAATACCCATCGCCACCAGCATCAGAATAAACATCGCGATCGCATCGTAGCGCAGATCGGACAGGCTCGAGCCCTTGAGCATGATCGAGCGCACAATTCGCAAAAAATGCGTCAGCGGAAGCCCCTCGCCGATCCATTGCGCCCAAATCGGCATCCCGGCAAAGGGAAACAGGAACCCGGACAGCAAGATATTGGGCAGGAAAAACATCATCGACATTTGCATCGCCTGCAATTGATTCTGTGCCACAGTTGAAAACGTGTAGCCGATCGACAAATTGGTCGCGATGAACAGCGTGCTGAGCGCAGCAAGAACGGCAAGACTGCCAACCACCGGAACGCCAAACAAAGTGATGCCGATGCCAATGATCAAAGTTGCCTGGACAAAGCCGACAAGGATGTAGGGCACGATCTTGCCCAGCATGATTTCAAACGGCGTGATCGGCATCGACAGCAGACTTTCCATCGTGCCGCGCTCGATCTCTCGTGTCACCGACAACGCGGTGAAGATCAGCATTGTCATCGTGAGAATCGTACCGACCAGTCCTGGAACGATATTGAGCTGGGTCAACGCCGCCGGATTGTAGCGAGCGTGGGTGCGGATCTCGAATGGCATCTCGGGGCGGTTGGGGACGTCACGGTCATGCGACAGTGCCGTTTGAAGCACCTCGTCCAAAGCTCCAAGCGCGGTGCCTGAGGCAACGGGATCGGTTGCGTCTGCAATCACCAGCATGGCCGGCTTGTCGCCACGACGTACCGAACGTTCGAAATTCGCGGGGATCTCAATCGCAAACAGTACCTTGCCGGAAGCGAGCAATTGGTCGACCTCTGCCTCGCTGTGCGGCAGTTGGGTGACTTGAAAATACTTTGTATTTTCCAGCGCCGCCAAGATTGAGCGCGACAGATCGCTGCGCTCCTGCATCAACACTGCCGTCGGTAGATTGCGCGGCGTCGTATTGATGGCGTAACCAAACAACAGCAGTTGTACGAGCGGGATCATGATGATCATGGCGAATGAAACCCGGTCGCGCTTGAGCTGGATGAATTCCTTCACCTGCATGGCCCAGGTTTTGCGCCAAAATCCGTTGCCTGGAAGCCGTCGCACGGCTGCGGCTGGAAGCATATGTGTCATTGGAAGTTGTCCTGCGCCTTGCTCATTAGGTCGATGAATACGTCCTCAAGCGAGGGTTCAGACTTGGTCCACTCAAGATTCTTGCGTTTGCGATAGGGCCCTATAACTGCTTCGAGCGCGGCGGTGTCGCGGCCGGACACATGCAGGCTGGTGCCGAAAGGTGCCACCATATCTATGCCTGGCTTGCCGGTGAGTTCGCTCGATAATTCGGCGAGCCCTTCCCCGTTGGCAGAACTCACAACGTAAGTGCTCAGATGCGATGAGGCGATCACTTCATCAACGGTGCCATGAGCCAGCAGTTCGCCGTAAGCAATATAAGCGATCTCGTGACAACGCTCGGCTTCATCCATGTAATGCGTGGAAACCAGCACAGTCAGTCCTTCGGCGGCGAGCGCGTGAATCTCATTCCAGAACTCTCGCCGCGCCTTGGGGTCCACACCGGCGGTGGGCTCGTCGAGCAACAGCAGCTGTGGGCCCGGCAGCGTGCAAGCGCCCAGAGCCAGGCGCTGCTTCCAACCACCCGAAAGCTCGGCTGCGAGTTGTTCTTCCCGGCCGGAAAGGCCAAGTCGCTCGATTGCGCCGCGCGCGGCGGCCACCGGATGGTCGATGCCATAGACCCGGCCGATAAACTCCAGATTCTCGCGCACCGAGAGGTCCTGGTACAGGCTGAAGCGCTGGGTCATATAGCCGACCTGGCGCTTGATCTTGTCGGTTTCGGTACGGATGTCGTAGCCGAGGCATGTTCCGGTGCCTTCGTCCGGAGTCAAAAGCCCGCACAACATGCGGATCGTGGTCGTCTTGCCGGATCCATTGGGACCAAGGAAGCCGTAGATCGTGCCGCGCTTCACCTGCATCGACAAATTACGCACCACGGCACGGCCGTTGAACTTTTTGGTCAGGCCGTGGACATCGATAACGATGTCATGCGCGTTCATTTGCTCGACTCTCGCGGCAGCGTAACGGTGACGGGCTGGCCGACACGAAATTTCTCCGGGTGTTCCGGCCGCGCCTCGATCAGGAATACCAGCTTGGCCCGCTCCTCCTGACTGTAGATCACCGGTGGAGTGAACTCGGCGCTGCGGGCAATAAAGCTTACTTTCGCAGTCAGACCTTTCTCGCAACCGTCGCAGCTCACGCCTACGGTTTGTCCATATTTGATTTCGGGCAACACTGCCTGCGGCGCGAAAAATCGGAGCTTGAGATTGGCCGGCGGCAGCAATGCGACCACCGGCCTTCCTGCGGGTACGGTTTCGCCCGGACGATAATAGATCTGCTCAACCGTGGCCTCACCGGGACTATAGGCATTACGGCGCGCGAGCCGCGTCTGCGACCATTCCAGATTGGCCTTCGCCTGACGCAATGAGGCTTCGGCGTCATCATAGGTTTTTTGCGTGCCGGCCGCGGCCTTCAGTAGCTCGTTGGCGCGGTCGAAGCTCTGCTGCGAATTGACGACAGCGGTGTTCCTCACCACAACATCAGCTTTTTGCAGATCGTCATCGACGGTGAACAGGACGTCGCCTTTTTGCACGTGATCGCCCTCGCGCACTTTCAATGTTTCAACGCGTCCCTGCTCGTCCGGCGATACAAAAATCAGTTCGGCCTCGACCCAGCCCTGCAACACGTGATCATTATTGTTATCACAGCCGGCGAGCGTGAGCGCCGACACCACCATCGTCACCAGACCGAGAATTCTCATTTTTCTCTCCTCGGTGCGAATAACAACTCGACATGGGTCTTCATCATTTTGCGAACGTCGAGCGGCTCGAAACGTTCGAACAATCCGTTCCAGACAATCGCGACCAGGCCAGGCGCCGCAACAATCTGCGGAAAATCGACGAGGCTCTCCGGAATTTCATCGCGCGCGGCGGCACGTCGCAGGAGCGACCGAACTGCGGCAATAATGCGCGACAGCACTTCGCGGTAATAGAATTCGGCAAGCTTCGGAAAGCGCCTGCCTTCGGAAATCATCAGGCGGATAACGTCCTTGCGCCTGGTCTCGTAGACTTCGCGGACGAACAGTTCGACGATGCGGTCGGCAAGCACAGGCAACGGAACATCGGCCTCGCCGAGTGCTTCGATCGTGCCGACGAGTGGCGTCAGCATGGATCGGATGAGTTCCTGGAACAGGCTCTCCTTGTCGCGAAAGTAGAGATAGATCGTCCCTTTTGCGACGCCGGCGCGGCGCGCCACATCGTCGAGGCGGGCGGCCTCGAAGCCACGGCTTGAGAATTCGTCGAGTGCCGCAGACAAGATGGCATCGCGGCGTTCGGAGCTCCGTACCTTACGCGAAGCGCTCGCGCGGACGGCAGGCGCCCGGGCGGCCTGCACCGCGCGCTTGCGACGGCTCTCTCGAGGTGTCTTGGACTTTTGGGACCTTGGCGGACGCAACATCATTGCACCACTATGACTGACCGGTCAGTCATTATTTAGTGCAAAAAAGACGCGCCCGCAAGGCCTCAAATTTCTACAGGGATTTCAGCTATTTGGAATATGGGTGGCCGGCGGCGCGTCGGCCCGCGCGGTATTCACAGCGACAAACATCAAAGTCGCGGTCGCGAGCACCAGGGCCACGACCACAAGCGCGCGCATCAGGGGCGCATAGATGTTGGTCATCACCCTCCCCTATCCGAGCATCCTCGACAGCTAGGAGTGAGTCGGGTCATGCGATCAATGATTCGAATCTCAGGCGCGCTCGATTTCCGCCTTGACGGCAGAAAGCGACTCGGGCGTGTCCACGTCGGTCAGTGCGGCTTCGCCGGTGACCGGAATTTCGACAACCGCCTCGGCGTAATTGCCGATCAGATAACGTGCGCCGAAATCGCCCCCGATTGACATAAGATCGGGAAAGAATCGTCGTGCCCACACCACGGGATTGCCGCGGTGTCCGTCGATCGTTGGAACCACAATGAACGCGCCGCTCTCCGGAGCGAACGCGGCGAGCAAAGTGTCAATCAGAGTTGCATCAACCTGCGGCATGTCGCCGAGACAGACGATTGCGCCGTCGGCACCTTCCGGCACCGCCGCGATACCAGCACGCAATGACGTACCAAGGCCCTCCGCATAATCCGGATTGTGCACGAAACGGACGTTGAGGCCGTTGAGCGCAGCCTCGACTTTCTCGCGCTGATGGCCTGTGACGACGATCACCGGTCCCGCCTGCGAGGCCAGTGCCTGCTCCACGGCGATACGAACGAGTGGTTTGCCGCCGATCTGCGCGATCAGTTTGTTGATGGCCCCCATGCGGGTCGAGCGTCCAGCCGCAAGAACAACAGCCGCGACACGCTTGCCGGCTTCCTCCACAGGCTTTGCGCGGGGCTGCGGCCGCGTGACAATTTCCATCAGCAAACCGCCGACACCCATGCCCGTGATGTCTTCGCGCCCGACCGGAAGACCGGCGAGAAGCCGCATCAACACCCAGTCAAAACCGTTTTCCTTGGGACTCCGCGCACAGCCCGGCGCACCCAGCACAGCAACGCCGCGGGCCTTGCCAACGAGCATCAGATTGCCGGGATCAACCGGCATGCCGAAATGCTCGATTTCGCCGCCGACCGATTCGAGCGCAGCAGGAATAACATCACGGCGGTCGGCAATCGCGGACGCCCCGAACACGACCACCAGCTCAGCGCCGCTCGTAAGCAATTCGTCGATAGCCTTGCCGAGTGACGCCTGATCATGCGGCACGCGGCACTCCGCGATGACCGACGCGCCGGTGGGCGCTATGCGCTCGGCCATGACCTTGAGGGTCTTCTCGACCACCTTTGGCGCAAGACCAGGCAGCAGCGTCGACACAACGCCGATTTTGCGAATCTTGTAGGGCGCTATGCGAATGACCGGCTTTGCCTTCGCCGCTTCCTTGAGCGCAGCGTCGCGCTGACCGGAGGCCACCGCGAATGGAATGATCTTGACCGTGGCGATCATCTCACCTTCGACGACTGGCTTGAATTCCGGAAGAGTGGCAAGCGTCACGGCTTCGTCGATGCGATTGAGCCGATCGACCGCGGGCTTGTCGATAACCAGAACGCCCGCGGTGTCGGCGAACAGATTGCAGCGGCCGGTGAAGGCGCGGTCGAACCGAACACCCTTGCCGCCTATTGCCCGGGCGATCTCGGCAGCCGCTTCATCTTCCGTTACGTCGCCAGGCTCAAGCCGCGACACCACAACCTCGGAGACGTCGGCAGCCTTGAGCGCGGCGACATGAGCCGCGCCGATCACAGTGCCTTTCTTGAGAACGAGATCGCCCTTGCGGATCGAATGCACGGCAGTCGAGCCGAGCGCCTCGTCAGGCGAAACTGGGCCGAATTTCATGCCGCCACCGATTTCTTCTCGTCGCTTTGCCGCAGCCGCGCGGTAATTTCGCCCATGATAGCAACCGCGATTTCGGCTGGCGATACGGCGCTGATGTCGAGGCCGATCGGCGCATGGATTCTCGCAATATCGGAATCGCTCACGCCTGCCTGCTTTAGCCTCTCGACGCGCTTGGCATGGGTCTTTTTGGAGCCGAGAGCACCGATATAAAAACAGTCGCGCGCGAGTGCGTGCTTGAGCGCGGGATCGTCAATTTTCGGATCGTGCGTGAGCGCGACGAACGCCGTATAGTGGTCGATGCCGAGCGGCGGCAGCGCCACGTCCGGCCACTCGGCGATAACTTTCACATCAGGAAACCGTTCGATGGAGGCAAAAGCAGTTCGCGGATCGACAATGATCACGTCATAGCCAAGCAGTTGACCGATTGGGGCCAGCGTCTGGCTGATGTGCACAGCACCAGTGATGACCAGTCTTGGCGACGGCACGTAAATGGTCAGGAAAAACCGTCCCTGCGGCGTCTCTTCCATGCCGCTTTTGGCCATGCGCAGGCGCTTTGCCAAAGCATCTTTCAAAGAATCCTTGGCCACATCGGCGGCTTTCACCAGCCGCTGCGCGCCACTGGCCACGTCGGTGACGAGAACCGTCGCGCGGCGCGCCGTGCGCTCCGTGTTGAGAGCCTGCAGGACATCGAGATTCACTCAGCTCACCTTTTCAACGTAGACGCGGATGGTCCCGCCACAGGACAGGCCCACTTTCCAGGCGGTTTCATCGGCGACACCGAATTCCAGCATTTTCGGCTTGCCGCTGTCGATCACATCGATCGCTTCCGTGACGACCGCGCCTTCGACGCAACCACCGGAAACCGACCCCAGGAAGTTGCCTTCGTTGTCGATCACCAGGTTGGAGCCGACCGGCCGTGGTGCCGATCCCCATGTCTCGACGACGGTCGCGAGCGCTACCCCGCGTCCGGACTTGCGCCACTCTTCTGCGGCTTTGAGGATATCTTCATCGCGAGCCAACATGAAACTCTCTCCGTCAAGCGACGTTCTTTAACATCTGTTTCGGATCATAACCTTTGGCCGGTGCGCCTGACAGTGCACGCACCAGTTCGGCCATGGACTCCAGATTGTGAATCGGGCGCAATTCGTCAACATGCGGAAGCATGGTTTGCACGCCCTTGGCGCGGGCTTCGAAGGCGTGAAAACGAAGCAGCGGATTGAGCCATATCAGCCGCCGGCATGATCGATGAAGCCTATCGATCTCAAAGGCGAGCGTATCGTCGGCGTCCCGCTCGAGCCCATCGGTAATCAACAGCACGACCGCACCCTGTGTGAGGACCCGGCGCGCCCATTGTTTGTTAAACGCACGCAGGGACGAAGCGATACGGGTGCCACCCGACCAGTCAGCCACATTGGCCGAACAGGCGGCGAGCGCCTCATCCGGGTCGCGCTGGCGGATAGCGCGGGTAACGTTTGTCAGCCTCGTGCCGAAGAGAAAGGTCGTCACGCGCTTGCGTGCGTCAGTCACCGCGTGGAGGAAGTGCAGAAAAAGCCGCGTGTATTCGCTCATCGAGCCCGAGATATCCAGAAGCGCCACGATCGGCGGCTCCTTCACGCGCGGGCCAAGATATTTCAGGTCGATCACCGCGCCGCCAGCCTTCATGCTGGCGCGAAGGGTGCGGCGAATATCGATGAGATGGCCGTGCCGGCTGGGAGCGAGCCGGCGTGTACGCACTACGTCCAGCGGCAACGCCAGACGCGCGATAGCGTCTTTCGCTGCCGCAATTTCCGCTGCAGTCATCTGCGCGAAGTCTTTCTTCCGTAGCAATTCCTGATCGGAAACAGTCAGTCTTGCGTCAATTTCCACATCGGATTTGTCCTGCTCACGCTCGTTGAGTCCCGAAAACAGCGCCTCCTGAATGCGCTGTGCGCCCGGCGGGGGCGCTTTTGGCTCGCCCGGCATGGTTTCCGGCAGCATCGCCGCGATCATTTTTTCGATGTACCCGCGCTTGCGAAAGAAGATACGAAACGCCTGATCGAACAAACCCGTATGCTCGTGCCGCTTCACGAATACGGCGTGCAGCGTCCAGTAGAAATCGTCGCGCGAGCCGACGTGAGCGACGCTCAGTGCCTCAAGTGCATCGAGCACTGCGCCCGGACCGACGGGGATGCCGGCCGCACGCAGCGCGCGCGCAAAGTAGAGAATGTTTTCGGCGAGGCGGCCTTCAGACGCGGCCATGCAATCACTCCGCTGCCCTAAGCTCCGACCTCACCTCGTCAAGCAGCGCCTTCACTTTGGTGCCATCGAGTCGGGTGATGTCATCCTGATATTTGAGCAGTACACCGAGCGTGTCAGACACGGTCGCCGGATCGAGCGCGACGACGTCAAGTTCGGTGAGCGCGCTCGCCCAATCGAGGGTTTCAGCCACGCCGGGTGACTTGAACAGGTCTTCCTTGCGTAGCGCCTGGACGAAGGCGACCACCTGTTCGGATAGTTTTTTGGCAATGCCCGGTACCCTGGCCCGAAGAATCTTGAGTTCCCGCTCGGCGTTTGGGTAGCCAACCCAGTGATAGAGGCAACGCCGCTTGAGCGCGTCGTGCACTTCGCGGGTGCGGTTGGACGTGACAACAACGATCGGCGGATGCGCCGCTTTCACGGTACCAAGCTCAGGCACGGTGATCTGGAAATCGGCGAGCACTTCCAGAAGAAATGCCTCGAAAGCTTCATCGGTTCGGTCGATCTCGTCGATCAACAGGACCGGCGGTCCCGCGGGATCGGGCTCGAGGGCTTGCAAGAGCGGTCGTTTGATCAAAAAGCGATCGGAGAACACGTCGTGTTCGATCCGCGCGCGATCACCCTCGCCTTCAGCTTCCGCGAGACGAATTGCGATCATTTGGGCGCCGTAGTTCCACTCGTAAACCGCCGCGGAAACGTCGAGGCCCTCGTAGCATTGCAACCGGATCAGGCGGCGTCCCAGCGTCGTGGCCAGCACTTTCGCGATTTCGGTCTTGCCGACTCCCGCCTCACCCTCGACAAACATCGGCCGGCCCATGCGCAATGCAAGGTAAAGCACGGTCGCCAGCGAGCGGTCGGCGATGTAGTCGGCCTTGGCCAGCAGATCGAGGGTGGAATCGATCGAATTCGGAAGGGTCTTGTCTGTCATGCCGGGACTTTATCCTACCACGCGCGCGCCTTACTCGATATAATAGCACCTTAAGAGATTGATAGCCCTGCGGATTTAGCTCACATGGGCCGTTAAAAAACAAACAGTAAGCGGCCAGTAAGCAGGCGGGGCGAAATGGCCAAGCCCACCTCCACGAATAGGCAACCCATGGGCTGGCTGATTTCGGTCCAAGCACCCGATGCTCCTCATCGGTCACTGTACGCAACCGTCGCCAGCACCTACGAGCAAGCAAGGCTTCAGGTGTTCAAACGTTGCGCCCTCACAAGTGAAACCATCAGGCTCGAAAGAATTTTGACGGAGCCCGAGATTAAGCAGCTTGGGCTTCAGCCAGGGGAAGTGAAACTGTATGCCGCTTAGCCATCGAGCCGCCCCGTTTAGCGCTTTGCGCGAACGCTCACTTCACTATCCGCGCTAGCCGTTCTGCAAAGGTAGCGCGAGGGGCTTCGGCTTCCCCACGCGCGGGGATGGCCCTCACCGAAACGGCCTTGGGCCGAGATGGCAATGTGATCTCATCAACGTACAGGGCCCAATTGCACAGCGCCGCGCGCATCTCATCGGTGTAGCGCGCACGATTGTAAACGCCCGCTACGCCGCCCCTATGCCCGCTTGTATGATTTAGGATGGCTTCAATAATGTGCGGCAATACGCCGAGATTTTCCGCCACGATGGTTGCGGCGGTACGCCTTAGATCGTGCAACGTCCACTTCGGCATTGGCTTCGCCCCGTCCGCCTCGCGTTGCTTCGCGATGCGCTCGTCGAGTCTCGCCTTGCTATAGCCCCAACCGCTAAAGCCCTGCTGGCCCTCGCCAAACACAAGCGAAGTATCCCGCCCAAGCGTGACAACACCCGAAGCTCCGCCTTCCATCAAGGCCTTGCGGCGTACAAGGATAGCGCTGGCTTGCGGCGACAATGGAAGCTCATGCTGGCGTTTGTTCTTCGTTCGGCCAGGCGGAAGGACGATCAAGCCCCGTTCGAAGTCCACTTCGCTCCACCGGAGGCCACCAATTTCTTCTCGTCGTTGGCCAGTAAGGATTAGGAGGCGAACAATGCTCGAGAAGTCATCCGTGCCCAGTACCATCCACACTTCGGCAAGCTCCAATGGCGTTAGCACCCGCTCACGTGGGCCGTTCTCCCCGGCTTTGGCGGTGCCCTCCACGGGATTGGTTTCAAGGAAGCCCTCGGCAATGCCCCAAGCAAAGAACGATGAGAGGTTCGAACGGAAACGATTACGGGCCACCGGCCCCCGATTTTCTTCGATGCCATCCAACACGTCCGCCACAGTGGCATTGCGAATTTCATTGAGCCTCAACGGATGCAACGGCTTCGCGTGGTCATTGAAATGTCGTTCCAGTTCACGGAAGGCCCGTGGCTTCATCACTTCGCGCCTACGCCGAAGGTACTGCTCGATTTTCTTCTCAAACTTCTCATGCGCCCGTGCTGTGTCCCGGGCCTTTTTCTCCTCAGCGAATGGATCAACGCCGCCGGCAACTTGGCCGAGCTTCTGCTTTGCAAGTATTCGCGCTTCGTCAGGCGTCAGGTGGACGTGGGAGCCAAGGGCGCACATGCGCTGGATGCCCTGAAAGCGAAAGCGAACGTAATAGGTGACCGCATCGCCCTGGCGGCGCACGCCGAAGCCCTTCACCGCCTCCCGGTGGCCGTGGTCCCACAACCGCTCGCCATCGGCCAGTTGCTCCACGGATGTCTTCGTGATCCTCCCGAGCATGTCGCGTTCTCCAATACGCGGCCCCCATCCCACCACATGTGAGTGAGGGCTGAAGGTATAGCTCCCAATCAGCCCTCACGACAAGACGAACGCCTGCCGTTGGGTGACGAAAGCTGGCGACAGAGAACGGAAAACAAGCATGGCGAAAAATCTCTGAAAATCAAAGGATTTTTGGGTATTATTGTGAGATGCACGGGCAAGGATTAAGCTATCAGTTCGGTAGCTGATCCCTCGCATATTACGCCACCACATGTGTGTCTTACATGTGCAGATAAAAGAACCTCGCAGCCAGGACAAACCAATGACGAACCCGGAAACCCTCGAGAAAAACACCCTGCAGATGCCCACGATCGATCCGGGGGTCCGTATCGGCCATGTCCATCTGAAGGTCGCCGACCTGCAAAGGGCTCTTGATTTCTATTGCGGGGTGTTGGGGTTCACACTCACCACCAGCCGTCCGGGTGCAGCTTTCATTTCTGCCGGCGGCTATCACCATCATCTGGGCTTGAACACCTGGGAGAGCCGCGGTGGCTTGCCGCCCGCTCCCGGCACAACCGGTCTTTATCATACCGCCATTCTTTACCCGAGCCGGGTGCTCCTCGCGGACGCGCTGCGCCGGCTGATCGTCGCCAAGATTCCGCTGGAAGGGGCCAGCGATCACGGTGTCTCGGAGGCGCTCTACTTGCGCGATCCGGATGACAATGGCGTCGAGCTTTATTGGGACCGGCCCAAGGAGAAGTGGCCAAAGAAGCCGGACGGCAGCTTGCAGATGTACACAAACCCGCTTGAGCTGCACGACTTGCTGGCCGAGCTGGATCGCGGGTCAGCCTGATCTCACGGGTTTCGGTGCGCGCCGTCGAATTAGACGGTCAGGCGGACATACGCCAGGGACGCCGCAATCAATACGAGAATAAGAAGTGGCAAAAACTGCATAGCGGAAACCTTCCGAGCGACTAATTGCCTTCGCTCAAGAACGCGGTTCCTGCCTCGATTGTTCCCTGATCACGCGGATGTCAGGCGGTCGCTCTGGCAAGCGCCCGCCGCGCCAGCACGCCAACAAGATGCGCGCGATATTCGGGGCTCGCGTGAATGTCGCTGTTCATACCGGTTGCCGGGATCGTCATTCCCTCGAGCGACTTCGCGGCGAAACGCTTCTTCAGCGCCTCTTCAAAGGATTTCACCCGGAAAACACCGTTGGCGCCGGCACCGGTCACTGCCACGCGGATGTCGGATCCGCGCTTTGACACGAAGACACCGACCAACGCAAAGCCCGAGGCTGGATGCTTGAACTTTTCATAGGCCGCCTTCTTGGCGACCGGAAAGCTGATCCTGGTAATGATCTCGCCGTCCTCAAGCGCAGTTGAAAACATGCCGGTGAAAAAATCATCGGCCGCAATCCGCCGCTTGTTGGTGATGATGGTCGCGCCGAGACCGAGGCATGCCGCAGGATAGTCGGCATTTGGATCGTTGTTCGCAATCGACCCTCCAATGGTACCGCGATTACGAACCTGCGGATCACCAATCGAACCGGGCACCGCGGCGAGACCTGGCAATGCCTGTTGAAGGACCGGCGAGTTGGCTGCATCTGCGTGACGTGTCATCGCACCGATCACGATCGAGCGGCCCTTTTGCTCAACACCGCTCATGCCGTCGACCAGCGACAGATCGATGAGCGCCGAAGGACTCGCCAGCCGCTGCTTCATGACCGGCAGCAGCGAATGTCCTCCGGCCAGCAGCTTGGCCTCCGGATTGCGCGCCAGCAGGCCGGCCGCCTGGCGGACCGTCGTCGGACGATGGAAAGTGAAATTGTACATCGATGTCTCCCGTGATTACGCGGCCTGACGTGGTTGAGCGGTCTTGAGCGCGGCCCACACCGCCTGAGCGGTCGCAGGCATGGCCAATACTTCCGTACCAATTGCATCGGTGATGGCGTTGATCACCGCCGCAGGCGCAGCGATTGCGCCCGCCTCACCGCAGCCCTTGATGCCGAGCGGATTTGAAGGTGACTTCGTCTCTGTCAATCCGACCTGGAACGATGGCAGGTCGTGAGCGTGCGGCATGCAATAGTCCATCAGCGAGCCGGTCACGAGCTGGCCGTCCTTGTCGTAGATCGCGCTCTCGAGCAATGCCTGGCCGATCCCTTGCGCGATACCGCCATGCACCTGCCCTTCAACGATCATCGGGTTGATAATGGTACCGAAGTCGTCCACCGCGGTCCAATTGACGACTTCCGTCTTACCGGTGTCGCTATCGATCTCGACCTCGCAAATGTGGCAACCCGCCGGAAACGTAAAGTTCGTTGGATCGTAGAAGCTTGTTTCCTTTAATCCCGGCTCAAGCTCCTGGCCGGCAAACTTGTGCGCAATGTAGGCGTTGAGCGACACATCGCCCCAGGCCGCTGACTTGTCGGTGCCGGCAACGGTGAATTTCCCGTCCTTGAATACGATGTCGCCCTCCGCCGCTTCGAGCATGTGCGCGGCGACTTTTTTTGCTTTGGCCTCGATCTTGTCGAGCGCCTTGACGATCGCGGACATCCCGACAGCACCCGAGCGCGAACCGTAGGTGCCCATGCCGAACTGCACTTTATCAGTGTCGCCGTGCACGATCGATACATTCTCGAACGGAATGCCGAGCCGCTCCGAAACAAGCTGGGCGAATGTCGTCTCGTGTCCCTGCCCGTGCGCGTGTGCGCCGGTGAGCACTTCTACGCTTCCGGTCGGATTGACGCGCACTTCAGCGCTTTCCCACAGGCCCACCCCGCAGCCGAGCGATCCAACGGCTTGCGAAGGCGCAATTCCGCAAGCCTCGATGTAAGTCGAATAGCCGAGCCCGCGCAGTTTGCCATGACGCGCCGCTTCACGCTTGCGTTTGCCGAAGCCCTTGATGTCGGCGAGGTCCAGAGCCTTTTTGAGCGAGGCGTTATAATCGCCCGCGTCGTAAGCCATAATCACCGGCGTCTGATGCGGAAACGATTTGATGAAATTGCGCTTCCGCAGGTCGGCAGGATCAATCTGCATCTGTCGCGCCGCCACTTCGACCAGCCGCTCGACCACGAATGTTGCTTCCGGACGTCCAGCGCCGCGATACGCGTCGACCGGCACAGTGTTGGTATAGACGGCGTCAACCTCGCAATAGATTTGCGGGATGTCGTACTGGCCCGAGAGCAGCGTGGCATAGAGATAAGTCGGCACCGACGATGAGAAGGTCGACATATAGGCGCCGAGATTGGCAATCGTCTTGACGCGCATCGCCAGCATCTTGCCATTGGCGTCGAGCGCGAGCTCCGCGTGCGTGACGTGATCGCGGCCGTGGGCGTCCGTAACGAATGATTCCGACCGATCAGCTGTCCACTTCACCGGGCGGCCGATCTTGCGCGCAGCCCAGAGACAGACGACTTCTTCAGGATAGATGAAAATCTTCGAGCCGAATCCACCGCCGACGTCAGGCGCGATGACGCGCAATTTATGTTCCGGCGCCATGCCCACAAATGCCGCGATAACAAGCCGTGACACGTGCGGATTTTGCGTTGTATTCCAGAGCGTGAGCTGATCGGTGCCGGAATCGTATTCCGCGAGCGCCACGCGCGGTTCGATCGCATTTGGCACCAGGCGGTTGTTGACAATATCGAGTCTGGTAACATGTTTGGCGCCCGCAAAAGCTGCGTCGACCGCCTTCGAATCTCCGAGCGACCATTCGTAGATCGTGTTCTTCGGTGCGATTTCGTGAATTTGCGGTCCCGCTTTCGCCTTGGCCGGATCGACGACGGCCGGCAACACCTGGTAATCGACTTTCACCTTTTCGGCAGCGTCACGCGCCTGCGCCTGACTCTCCGCGATCACGACAGCAACCGCGTCGCCAACGTGGCACACCGTGTCGGCGGCCAGGGCGGGGTGCGGCGCCATCTTCATGGGTGTGCCGTCCTTGGAATGGATCATCCAACCGCAGATCAGATTTCCGATTTTGTCGGTGGCGAGTTGTTTACCGGTGAACACATCAAGCACGCCCGGCATTGTCTTGGCGGCGGAGACATCGACGCTCTTGATCTTCGCGTGAGCGTGCGGCGAGCGGACAAACACTGCCCGGGTTTCTCCGGGGCGAACAACGTCGTCAGTATACTGGCCCTTGCCCGTAATGAAGCGGAGGTCTTCTTTTCGGCGCACCGCCGCGCCAATGCCCGTCGCGCTCATGGCGGTCTCCTCCCTGAATTTTGACGCTATTCGGCGGCCTGACGTGCGCCATCCTTGGCCATGGCTTTCGCTCCTGCCGCAATGGCTTTGACGATATTGTGGTAGCCCGTGCAGCGGCAGATATTGCCGTCAAGCTGCTCGCGAATGGTGTGCTCGTCGAGATCGTTGCCGCGCCGGCGCACGATGTCGAGCGCCGCCATGATCATTCCCGGCGTGCAAAAGCCGCATTGCAGACCGTGATTTTCGCGGAACGCCTCCTGCATGGGATGCAGAGGACCATTCGGCTCGGCTAACCCCTCAATGGTGGTGATTTTGGCGCCCTCGCACTGCAAAGCGAGCGTGGTGCAAGCCTTCGCTGCAATGCCGTCAATATGAACGACGCACGCCCCGCACTGGGACGTGTCGCAGCCGACATGCGTGCCGGTCAGCCGGAGATTTTCGCGCAGGAATTGCACCAGCAATGTGCGTGCTTCGACGTCACCAGCGACGGCTTTGCCGTTCACCGTCATGGACACGGCAGGCATGACCTTCCTCCCAATTTGGGGCCAAAAGCCCTCTTTTCGCCGTCGTCCCCTCGGACGGCGGCGGTTCGCCCGCAAAATCAGGCCGATTTCGGCCCAATTCCACATTGGAACATGAATAACTCTGAACCCCGTTTGTGGGCCCGGTCAAGGGATTCAACGGGCAAAAGCTGCTTCAAACGGCGCGGAACCGCCTCACGGGGCCGCAACGGTTGCGGCAAATTTTTGAAAGAAATCATCCGCAATCTTCTTGGCGGCACCATTGACCAGGCGCTGGCCAAGCTGGGCAAGCTTGCCGCCGATCTGGGCCTCGACGTTATACGTCAGCAGCGTGCCACCGTCCTTTTCGGTGAGCGCGACGGTAGCCCCTCCCTTTGCAAAGCCGGCGACACCACCATCACCTTCGCCGGAAATCCTGTAGCCGTTGGGCGGGTCAAGGTCGGAAAGCTGGACCCTGCCTTTGAAGCGCGCCTTCACCGGGCCGATTTTAGTCGTGGCGACCGCCTGAAATTCCGTATCCGACGTCTTGTTGAGCTCTTCGCAACCGGGGATGCAGATTTTGAGCACTTCAGGGTCGTTGAGCTTCACCCACACCACGTCCCGGCTGGCCGCAAGCTGGACTTCACCCGTCATTGTCATCGCCATCGGAGCGTCTCCTCACCACTGGTCTTGAAGCTTGTCATCCCGGCTTAATGCCTCGCAGCGCACCTGAAAAGAGCTTTGCAGAAGGCGTACAGGGCTTTATGGGTGTCGGCCACGCCAGGTCCAACAATCAGAACATCTTAGGGGAGGACTTTCATGCCGATGATCAATGCCGATGACGGCTGCCCGATCCACGTCGAGGTCGAAGGCCGTGACGGCGCGCCCGTGCTGATGCTGTCGAACTCGCTCGGCACCAACTTGCGGATGTGGGATGACCAGGCCTCTGAGTTCGCGAAGCACTTCCGGCTCGTCAGATACGACCGGCGGGGCCACGGCCAGTCGGGCGTACCAAAGGGTCCCTACTCCATGGAACGATTTGGTCGCGACGTACTCTCGGTGCTCGACGCTCTCAAAATAAAAAAGATCAATTGGTGCGGCCTCTCGATGGGCGGCATGGTCGGCCAGTGGCTCGGAGCCAATGCGCCCGACCGCATTGAAAAACTCGTGCTCTCGAACACCAACAGCTACTACCCCGACAAGGGTCCCTGGAATGATCGCATCAAATTCGTAACTGAGAAGGGACTGGCGGAAATGGTCGACACCAATATGCAACGCTGGTTCACGGAAGGCTTTCGCGCGCGCTCCCCGCAAACCATCGACCGCATGCGCGAGATATTCGTGACGACAAAGGTGCCCGGCTATGTCGCTTGCTGCCAGGCGATCGCCGCCATGGATTTTCGCCCCAGCAATCCGAGCATCAAAGCGCCGACCTTGGTGATCGTCGGAAGCCAGGACGTCGCCACGCCGCCGTCGGCCGGTGAAGCAATCCAGCAGCAGATCAAGGGAGCCAGGTTGATCAGCGTTGAAGCTGCGCATATTTCCAATATGGAACAGCCCAAGGCCTATACCGAGGCGGTGCTTAATTTCCTGCAATAAGAGGCGACGTCATGGACGACAAGGAACGCCACGATCGCGGAATGGCAAGACGCCGCAAGGTCCTGGGCAACGCCTGGGTCGATCGCGCCAATGCGAAGAAGACGCCATTCAACGAGGAATTCCAGGACTTTATCACCCGCACTGCCTGGGGCGAAATCTGGACCCGCCCACACTACGACGAGCGCACGCGGCGCATTCTGGTGATCGGCACCATGCTCGCGCTCGATAAATGGGACGAATTCCGCATGCACGTACGTGCCGCGCTCGCTGAGGGCGGATTTACGGCGGACGACATCAAGGAAATCATTTTGCAGCAGGCCATCTATTGCGGCGTGCCAGCCGCCAACCACGCCTTCAAGGAAGCCGCCGAAGTAATGGCCGAAATGGCGGCGGCGAAATAGCCCGATCACGCGCGCCTGACACGCTCGTCATTTCGCACTGAGGCGAGCCGATGCTAGCCATGGTTGGATCGGGAACGCCGTGGCCGTTATCAATGTTGCCATGGCCTGACCTTGAGGGGAATGCCATGGCTGAGATCAACATCCGCAAAGGCATGCCGAGTGTTCAGCTCGACAAGGCTGAATTCAAAAAACGTTTCCTGACGCAATTCTACGATCCGGCCTTTCAGCCGCTGCAAAAAGAACTCGACAAGATCGCCGAGGCGGCATGGGACGGCTACGCCAACTACCGCAAGGCGCCACGCACCGTTAAGGCCGGTCAGGGCTTCGCCGATCCCGACTATGATCTTTCCGTCGAGTGGCTGGAGACCAGCAAGGCGATCGCAGCGGCGGAGCGGCGGCAGAAAGACGCGACAAAATCGTCGCGCGTTCTGATTATTAACGGCTCAACGCGTAGCGAGCATACCTGTCCCGGTGAAATGTCAAAGACATTCCGCATGGTGAGCATCGCGCGCGACATCGTCGCAGCGGCTGACGACTTTGAAGTCGAGGTGCTCGACCTTTCCCGGCTTGCGTCCGAATATGGCCGCACGATCTATCCCTGCAAGGCGTGCGTTTCAACGGCAGAACCGCTCTGTCACTGGCCGTGTTCCTGCTATCCCAATCACGCGATCGGACAGACCGGCGATTGGATGAATGAAATTTATCCGATGTGGGCCGCAGCGCACGGCGTTATGATTTTGTGTCCGGTGAACTGGTATCAGGCACCCTCCTCGCTCAAATTGATGATTGATCGCCTGGTCTGCGCCGACGGTGGCAATCCAGACCCAACCTCGACCCATGGCAAGAACGCAGCCAAGGCGAAAGAGCTCGAACTTGAAGGCTGGCCCTACCCGCGCCATCTCGCCGGCCGCGTATTCTCGGTCGTCGTGCATGGCGACGCCGCCGGCGCCGAGAATTTGCGGCGCATTCTCAGTGACTGGATGAGCGACATCGGGATGATCCCCTCCGGCCATCTGGCATTGATTGATCGTTACGTCGGATACCTCGCGCCCTACGCCACCAGCCATGACGACTTCGATCGCGACGCGGATCTTCAAGACGATGTCCGCAATGCGGCACTCGCGCTGGTACAGGCAGTCAAGGACAGACGTTCGGGGAAACTGCAACCGCCGGATCGTGGCCTGCACGAAACGCGCCAGAAATAACTGACGCGACGCCGCGCGCACATCAGCCTACATCGAGCTGAGCGCGTGAGAAACGGCGTCAAATTTTTCGATAACGAGTGTCAAGCACTCATGCGCAATCAACCAAGTGAGGCCGAAGCGCAGGCTCCAAAGCAGAAATATCGCGGCCACACGGTGAAACATTGATGCGCTTTCGGCCTCGCGGGCTGTGCGAGACGGATTGCTTCAGACGTGAAAGCGCGGAGCGGCCTTCGTAGCTGCCGTATCAACCACAATCTCCGAGTCGGTCTGGGCAATTTCGCTGCGCCGCGCATTGCTGCGCTCAAAGATGCAAAGCCCGGTTGCCAGCGCGGCAAACAGAAGCTGGTACGTATGCTCACGCATGAGATCGGCGCTGTATGACCAGGACGCAGGACCGACCGAGGCAATACTGATCGCCACCACCAGGATGAGACCGCCCTCCAGGATTTCCGAATTTGCCTCACCGCGGGTCCAGCAGCGGATCCGGTCAGCGATATGCAATGCACAAATGGCGGCAACAGCGAGCTTGAGGGCTCCGAAAAACGCGGCGAGCTTGATTAGACCGATCGGCCCAAGACCAAATAGACGACCGATGGCGAAAATAAACTGCGAGCGCCAAACGTCGTCGAGACCGTAGTTTGGCGATGTCAGAATGCGCAATCCGTCGTAGCCCCAGAACAACGTGAAATAGAGGGCGATCACGACGATCAGCGCCACGGCGACATTCGAAAGTTTTCCCACGGCTTTTTTCTCCTCACCGAGGAACCATGGGTAAGCCGTTGAAAATCGAAGTTCAAAAGAAACCGAAACTTTACCTTACCCGTTAGCCGTAATGGCTTGCGCCGTTTACCAAACTGCGGATCCTGAACTTCGAGTGGAACATCAGTATTTGTCATCCATCCGATTGAAAACATTCGTTTCATGCCCGGCCTGCGCGCTGCATCGATCGGCAGCGGCGTGGCGGAATTCATCGGCGCGGCAATCGCATTTCCCTGATCAGACACGATTCATTGCAAGCAAAAAAACAGGTCAGCCGCCGCGTCCGTCGCGAAACGCGTGCGGGGTCATCCCGGTCTGCTTGCGGAAGAATCGGGTAAAATGCGAGGGGTCGGAAAAAGCCAGATCGTAGGCGATTTCATGGATCGCCTGGTTCGTGAAGACGAGCTGACGCTTGGCTTCGGTCAGGACACGTTGACGGATCAGATGACCTGCCGTTACTCCCGTTGACCGTTTGACATGATCGTTGAGACGGTCGGGCGTCATTGCCAATTTTTCTGCATAAAAGCGGATCATGCGTTCCTTTCGGAAGTGTTCGTCGACGAGCCTCCGCAACTGATCGACACGCGGATCGGTACGCGAGAGCGTTACAGCCCCACTACGCGCCCGGCTCACCGCAAGGCGGACAACCTCGATGGCGATGAGGGCAAGCAGGCCGCGCATCGCCAGACGATAACCTTCGCGGGCAAGCGAATCTTCCTCGTATAGATCGGCACACAGCGCCGACAGGCGTCTGGCCTCACCGGCATCGGCAAGCGGAAGCAACGGCTGGTTTGCCACCGTCTTGAGCCGCGCCAGCGCCTCCCCTGATTGATCCCCCAGCGCGTCGGCAACATCCTCTGTGAAACTCACAACCCAGCCGTCGGTGACCTGCGGCATGAACCGAAAACCGTGCGCTGTCGTGGCCGGCACCAGAATGACTGCCGGGGCCGAAAAACGTACCGTCGCGGTTTCAAAGCTCATCTCACCGCCGCCCTTCTCGATCAGCAGGACCTGAAAGAGATTTCGATGACGATGAGCGCGGATGGTCCAATCATGAATTGAGGAGCGCGACGCGATCGTTTCAATATGGATGAAATCGAAAACGGAATCGTCCGGCGGATCGCCGTAGAGATGAAATAGCGGCAGTGCCGAGCCCATCCCTCAAGCTTATTCGAGCTGAGCTTCGAAGGCCATCTGGCGCTGCAGAAATGAAAACCCCGCCTCTCGGCGGGGTTTTCATTCTCGCATATCAGCACGTTAGCGGTTTTGCTGTCCGCCACCCTGTTGACCACCTTGCTGCTGCTGGCCGGGCTTCTGCTGTCCGCCTTGCTGCTGCTGGCCGGGCTTCTGCTGTCCGCCCTGCTGCTGCTGGCCAGGCTTCTCGTTCGGGTTCTGATTTTGATTTTGATTCATCATTTTCTCCAACGTTGGTTTCCGAAGCGCCGCTCAATCCGCGCTCCATGGCAAAAGATAATGCGCGAACCGCCGACTTGTTCCCGTACGGTTCCTTTTCAACTTTCTAAGAAAACCGTATTTGGAACTCGACACCATCCGATGTGTTCCATCTCCCAACACGAGGAATCGACGATGGGACGCTATCTGCTGCTGTGGCTGCTCGGGGTGCCAATTCCAATTCTGCTGCTGATCTGGATTTTTGGCGGTTTGCATTAGTCGACGCCGGCAGCCGACCAGAGCCAAGCTCGGTCGCCGCGGAAAAATACACCGTCTGCAATGTACCGAGAGCCTGTTTTCGCCAGCGGCGGGGACTGGCTTTCGTAGGGCAACTGCACTTAGTAACACCACCTTCGGTGCGGCGTTGCCGCTCCCCCCACGCCCTGTTAAGCCTCTAGCATCAGGGGCGATTGGCCGGTCATCGGCCAGATCAGGAAGGCACAGGGGACACGATGGAAGTCTTCCTTCAGCAACTTATCAACGGCATCACACTTGGCTCAATCTACGGCCTGATCGCCATTGGCTACACCATGGTGTTCGGCATTATCGGCATGGTGAACTTTGCCCACGGCGATGTGTTCATGGTGTCCGCCTTCATTGCTTTGGTCGCCTTCCTGCTGATCGTCAGTTTCCTCGGGATATCCTCAATGGCGCTCGCAATCTTTCTCGTGCTGATCGTGGCGATGCTGTTTACCTCGCTGGTCAACTGGACCATCGAACGGCTTGCTTACCGGCCGCTGCGTGGCTCATTCCGGCTGGCGCCGCTTATTTCCGCGATCGGTATGTCGATCTTCCTGTCGAACTTCGTGCAATTGACACAAGGTCCGCGCAACAAATCAATTCCGCCGATGGTGCAAGGCGAGTTCGTACTGTTCACGAAAAACGACTATCCGGTCACGCTCTCGCATAAGCAGCTCATCATATGGATCGTGACCGCGGTGCTGCTCGGCTGTTTCTGGTATCTCGTCACGAGAACCCGGCTTGGCCGCGCACAACGCGCTTGCGAGCAGGATCAAAAGATGGCGGCTCTGGTCGGCGTCGACGTAGACCGTACCATTTCCATGACCTTCGTGATTGCCGCAGCGCTCGCCGCAGTCGCCGGCACAATGTACCTTATGTACTACGGTGTCGTGAGTTTCTCTGATGGTTTCGTTCCCGGTGTGAAGGCGTTTACCGCAGCCGTGCTGGGCGGGATCGGATCACTTCCCGGCGCTGTTATTGGCGGCCTGCTGATCGGTCTTATCGAAACCATGTGGTCCGCTTATTTTTCAATCGACTACAAAGACGTTGCCGCCTTTTCCGTTTTGGCGATCACTTTAATCTTCTTGCCACAGGGTCTGTTCGGCCGTCCGGATGTCGAAAAGGTCTGATATGGGGGGCAACGCGCCGGGCACGCGCGTCGACACAACTCGCGCGCTAAAGGACGCCGCGATCACCGCGCTGCTCGCTTTCGGCCTGTTTTTACCCCTTGTCGGCTTTCAGACCGTTACCGACGTCCGTAATGACCTCATCCTGACGACACGCTGGCCCTTGTTGTTTGCGGTCGTCGTCGTCGTCGGCATTGGCCGCCTCGCCTATTCGCTTGTGGTCGAACCGTGGCTCAGACAACGCGCACTCCAGCCCGCCGCCCCGATTCCGGCCTGGCGTACGCACGCTGGCAAATGGCTCGTCCCGTTTGCAATCGGATTTGTCATTGCCTATCCCGCCATCGTCCTCGTTGCCGCAGGCTTAGGCCGCGCCGTCAAGTGGATCGACAATTTCGGAATTCAGATCCTGATCTACGTCATGCTCGGGTGGGGTCTGAACATCGTCGTAGGCCTCGCAGGATTGCTCGACCTCGGTTATGTGGCCTTCTACGCGGTCGGCGCCTACTCCTATGCGCTGCTTGCCAAAGCTTTCGGGCTTTCGTTTTGGATTCTCCTGCCGCTCGCAGGCATCCTCGCTTCTTTCTGGGGTGTCCTGCTCGGCTTTCCGGTCCTGCGGTTGCGCGGCGACTATCTGGCCATCGTTACGCTCGCCTTCGGTGAAATCATTCGCATTGTGCTCATTAATTGGGTTGATTTGACCAACGGCTATGCCGGCATCACTGGCATTCCGCGGCCAACCTTCTTCGGCATTCCGTTTAACGCGGATGACGACGGGTTCGCTGCGGTATTCGGGCTGGAATTTTCGCCGATCTACCGCACAATTTTCCTCTACTACCTTATTCTCGCGCTCGCATTGCTGACGGCGTTCGTCACGATACGGCTGCGTCGCTTGCCGGTTGGCCGCGCTTGGGAAGCGTTGCGCGAGGATGAAATCGCCTGCCGGTCGCTCGGGATCAATACCACCAACACCAAGTTGACCGCCTTCGCCATGGGGGCGATGTTTGCCGGCTTTGCCGGCTCGTTTTTCGCGGCGCGACAGGGGTTCATCTCGCCGGACTCATTTACGTTCCTGGAGTCGGCCACAATCCTTTCAATTGTCGTCCTCGGCGGCATGGGCAGCCAGATCGGTGTCGCGATCGCAGCTGTCGCCATGATCGGGGGCACCGAAATCATGCGCGAGCTGGATTTCCTCAAACTGATTTTTGGCTCTACCTTCGATCCGACTCAATACCGCATGCTCCTGTTCGGGTTCGCGATGGTGTTGATCATGATCTGGCGGCCGCGCGGTCTGATTTCGACGCGCGATCCGTCGGTGGTTCTCAAGGAGCGCAAGGTCATCGGTGCCGATCTCGTCAAGGAAGGCCACGGATAATGGCAGTCCACGACGACATCATGCTCCGCGTCGAGCATCTCACGATGCGCTTCGGCGGACTCGTTGCCGTGGACGATTTGTCATTCACGGCCCGCGCAGGCGACATCACCGCATTGATCGGACCGAACGGCGCGGGAAAGACGACGGTCTTCAACTGCATCACGGGATTCTACCGGCCAAGCGAAGGACGTCTCGCCCTCTGCCATGGCGATATCTCGACCTGGGACTGGCTCGAAGAACTCACCGACAGCGGCAAGCGCAGCCTCGTCCGCGCCGGGCGCGAACTGCACCTGCTCGAACGCATGCCGGACTTTATCGTCACGCAACACGCGCGCGTAGCCCGCACGTTTCAGAATATTCGCCTGTTCCCGGGCATGACCGTGCTGGAAAATCTGTTGGTCGCTCAGCACAACCACCTGATGCTCGCGTCTGGCTACACGCTGCTTGGAATTCTAGGCTTACCGTCCTTTGCTGCAGCCGAACGCGCAGCGATCGAACGCGCGCGGGAATGGCTTGATCTCGTCGACCTCACGGCGCGCGCTGACGACGCCGCGGGCGACTTGCCTTACGGCGCGCAACGCCGCCTCGAAATCGCGCGTGCGATGTGCACCCAACCGATTCTGCTTTGCCTCGACGAGCCCGCGGCCGGCCTTAACCCGCGCGAAAGCGCAGAGCTAAACGAGCTTTTGCTGAAGATACGCGACCAGCACGGGATTTCGATTCTGCTAATCGAGCACGATATGTCCGTTGTCATGGAAATTTCGGATCACATCGTCGTGCTCGACTACGGCGTCAAGATCGCTGACGGCTCGCCGGCATCAATTCGCGATAATCCGAAGGTTATTGCGGCCTATCTCGGCGTCAGTGACAAGGACGTTGCGAAGGTCGAGGCGGAGGTTGGTCTATGACCATGCCGCTGCTCGCAATTCGTGGCGTCAAGGCTTTCTACGGCCGCGTGATGGCGCTTAAAGGCGTCGACCTCGACGTCATGGAGGGTGAAATCGTCACGCTCATTGGCGCCAACGGCGCGGGTAAATCAACATTGATGATGACTGTCTGCGGCAACCCGCGTGCGCGCGAGGGCACGATCAATTTTGCCGGGCATGACATTACCAGGCTGCCCACGCACGAGATCGCACGGCTCAGGCTTGCGCAGGCTCCGGAAGGCCGCCGCATTTTTCCGCGTATGACTGTCCTTGAGAATCTACAGATGGGCGCCAGCACAGCAGAGCCATCCGAATTCAATCGTGATCTCGATCGTGTGATGTCATTGTTTCCGCGCTTGCAGCAGCGCATCGGTCAACGCGGCGGAACGCTGTCGGGCGGCGAACAGCAAATGCTGGCTATTGCCCGCGCCTTGATGGCGCAACCGCGCCTGCTGCTGCTCGATGAGCCGTCGCTGGGCCTGGCGCCGCTGATCGTGCGGCAGATTTTCGATGCCATTAAGACGCTCAATGCCGAAAGCGGCCTGACCGTGTTTTTGGTGGAGCAGAACGCCTATCACGCCCTCAAGCTCGCACACCGCGCCTACGTCATGGTCAACGGGTATATCACGCTGACCGGCACAGGGCAGGAATTGCTTGAGCGATCCGAAATCAAGTCGGCCTATCTTGAGGGAGGCCGGCATTGAACGAAATTTCGACGGCCTTCTCGATCCCCGAGCTATTGTATGAGGAAGGCTCTTTTGGCGTATTCCTGCTGGTCACCATCATTTTGGGCGGCGGGGCGGCGGTGCTGGCCGGCCGCGCCATAGCCGTAACCTGGCGGCCGGCGTGGCAGGTTATCGCATACAGTTTCGTCCTGGCTGGTGCCGTAAGATTTATCCATTTCAGTCTGTTCGGCGGCAGTTTTCTGTCGTTTCACTACTATCTCGTCGACGCCCTGTTCTGCGCGGGGTTTGCGTATTTCGGTTTCAGAGCCGCCCGTAAATCACAAATGGTCAGGCAATATCGTTGGCTCAATGAACCGGACGGCCCGATGCGCTGGCGCCGCAAGATGCCCTGACGTAATATTGGCGCGGGCAAGAAAACGACTTCAGTGGAAGGGGAACGACAAATGAAGACGATCACGACGCTCGGCTTCGCATTGGGCATTGCGATGGTCACGGCAGGAACAGCCGCGGCTCAGGTTAAATTCGGCGTGGGTGGGCCCATTACCGGGCCAAGCGCAGCGACCGGCGCGCAAATGAAGAACGGCGTCGATCAGGCCGCGGCCGACATCAACGCGGCCGGAGGAATCCTGGGCCAGAAGATCACTGTTTCCTACGGAGACGACGCTTCCGATCCGAAACAAGGCGTTTCGGTTGCCAACAAGTTTGCCGCCGACGGCGTCAAGTTCGTCATCGGCCATTACAATTCAGGGGTGAGCATCCCGTCGTCGGAGGTCTATCAGGAGAACGGCATTCTGCAGATCACGCCGGCCTCGACCAACCCCACGGTGACCGAGCGCAAGATGTGGAACATCTTCCGTGTTTGCGGCCGTGACGATCAGCAGGGACAGGTTGCCGGTGAATACATCGTGAAACATTTCAAGGGCAAGAAGATCGCCATCGTTCACGACAAGACCACGTACGGCAAAGGCCTCGCAGACGAAACTCGGAAGACGATGGCCAAAGGGGGAATGAAGGAAGTTCTCTATGAGGGCATCAATACCGGAGAAAAGGATTTCTCGGCACTGGTGTCCAAGATCAAGCAGTCGGGCGCAGACCTGATCTATTGGGGCGGTCTCTATACCGAAGGTGGCCTGATCGTGCGGCAGATGCGCGATCAGGGCGTGAAGGCGCCACTGATGGGCGGCGACGGCATCACCTCCGACGAATTCGCCTCGGTTGGCGGACCGGGTGTCGAGGGCACGCTGATGACCTACGGTCCTGACCCGCGCAACAAGCCGGGCGCAAAAAAGGTGGTGGACGAATTCCGCGCCAAGAAATTCGAACCCGAAGCCTACACGCTTTATAGCTATGCAGGCGTGCAGATTATCAAACAAGCCGCCGAAGCGGCCAAATCTCTCGACCCCAAGAAGGTCGCCGAGAAAATGCATTCCGGGATGCAGTTCAAGACGGTGCTCGGCGATCTCGCCTACGACAAGAAAGGCGATATCACCAAGCTCGACTATGTGATGTACGTCTGGAAGAAAGACCCGAGCGGTAAGATCACGTATGTCGAATGCCCGGGATCCGACTGCAGTAAGGTCAAATAAGCAATCGCACTTCGTCGTTACAAAAAGCCCGCCGGTTGGCGGGCTTTTTTTCACCCGATCTTGCCGAGGACCGGAAATGTTTCGAGCAACCACACGCTCATCTGGTTGATGCTGCCGGTGAGAAACGCGATGCCCGTCAAGACCAGCAGCGCCCCCATGGCCTGCTCGACGCGATGAAGATAATTGCGGAATCGCGACAGAAAGGCTGCGAACGGTTCGATCGCAAAGGCCGCGACCATGAATGGAATTCCAAGGCCGAGCGAATAGACGGCCAGCAGACTTGCGCCCCTGATTACGGTCTGCTCGGACGCCGCCACCGCCAGAATGGCGGCGAGGATTGGTCCAATGCAGGGCGTCCATCCAAATGCGAAGGCGAGCCCGATCACATAGGCACCCCAAAGGCCGACCGGTTTGGCGACGTCGAACCGTTTCTGCCGGTGCAACAACGCGATCGGCGTCACACCAAGAAAATGCAAGCCCATGACGACAATGACCACGCCGGCGATGATCGACAGCGGCCCCGAATAGGCGCGAATGAGGGAGCCGATGACGCTGGCGCTGGCGCCGAGCGCCACGAACACGGTGGAAAAGCCCAGCACGAATAGCGCCGCCGCAGCGACGGTTTCGCGCTTGATCCGCGGCTGTGGCTCCTTGTCCGCAAATCGCTCGAGTGACGTGCCCGCCAGAAAAACGAGATATGGCGGCACCAGCGGCAGCACGCAGGGAGACAGGAAACTGACAAGGCCTGCGGCCAGAGCGGCCAGGAAAGTGACTTCGCCATTCATGAGGCCTCTCATGCGACGCAACGTGCCTGCTTGCAAGCGCCATACGGCTGTTTCGCCGGAACGTGAACGGACGTGATAGAGTCGGCACCGGGAAACACTATGACGCGCAATCTGATCACCGACATTCCAGGCATCCGCGTGGGCCACGCCGGGGATGCCAAACTCGGCTCCGGCGTCACGGCAGTCATCTTCGACAGGGCCGTGACCGCCAGCGTGGACGTGCGGGGCGGCGGGCCCGGCACGCGTGAAACGGCTCTGCTGGACCCGGCGCAGACTGTCGAAGGAATTGACGCCATCGTATTGTCAGGCGGTTCGGCCTTCGGCCTCGATGCAGCGTCGGGCACGCAGGCCTGGCTGCGTGAGAAAGGCCGCGGCTTCCAGGTTCGCGAAGCACGCGTGCCGATCGTCCCGGCAGCGATCCTCTTCGATCTGCTGTCGGGCGGCGACAAGAATTGGGGTCGCTACCCTCCTTACCGCGAACTCGGCTACGAGGCGGCGAAAACCGCAAGCGACGGCTTCGCATTGGGCAGTGCCGGTGCGGGACTGGGCGCGACGACCGTCAATCTGAAGGGCGGCATTGGCTCGGCCAGCGCGCAGACACGCAGTGGACTTACCGTCGGCGCGATTGCAGCCGCCAATGCCGCGGGCAGCACAACCATCGGCAACAGCCAGCACTTTTGGGCCGCCCCTTTTGAACACGAAAAGGAATTTGGCGGGCGCGGCTGGCCGGCATCGTTCCCGGATGACGCATTGACGTTTCGCAGCAAAGGTTCCCCGGGCGAAAACACGACCCTCGCTGTCGTCGCAACGGACGCCACGCTGACCAAAGCACAAGCCAAACGTCTGGCCGTGATGGCGCAAAGCGGTCTGTCGCGGGCGATTTATCCGGTACACACGCCGCTCGACGGTGATGTGGTGTTCGCGGCCGGTATGGGTACCAAGCCCCTGCCCGACCCGATGTTTTCGTTGAGCGAACTCGGCATGCTCGCCGCCAATGTTCTGGCGCGCGCCATCGCACGCGGTATCTATGAAGCGACCGCTCTCCCGTTTCCGGGCGCGCTGCCAAGCTGGCGCGATCGTTTCGGATGAAACAGAACCAGAATGGCAGGCTGGGCGTTGTCGTGGCATGCCATCGAAGGCCATCGCTGACATCGAATATGATGGGAAAAGCCAACGGCTGAAAGTTGCATTCGTGACCGGCCGTATCTTTGAATACATTGATGTTCCCGCGGAAGTGGCGGCGTCATTTCGGTCGGCCTTCTCGAAGGGCACCTTCTTCAACGGCTACATTCGCGACCGTTATGATTTTCGGGAAATCATGCCCACGCGAGCCGCTAGCTGAACCGTTCCGCGCGATAGGGGGCGGGATCGCAAAATGGCGGCTCCCCCGCCATCATCTCGGCAATCATGCGTCCGGTGGCGGGGCCCAGCGTCAGACCCCAATGCGCGTGACCGACTGCAAGCCACAGCCCTGCATGTCCTGGCGCGCGGCCGATCACCGGCCGCGAATCCGGCAAGCACGGCCGGCTGCCGAGCCAGGTTTTTCCGTCCGTCCGCTCGCCCAACGGAAATAACTCGCGCGCCCGCGGCATCAACCGATCGAACTGCGCAGGCGAAGGCGCGGCATCCCGGGCGGCGAATTCAGCGCCCGTGGTTATGCGGATGCCTTGTTCCATCGGCGTGACCAGGTAGCCAACCTCGGCATCCAGCACCGGCCGCACCAGACCGGCATTACCTTGCGCACGAAAATGCCGATGATAACCCCGCTTGACTGCGAGCGGCAGTTTCAGGCCGAGCGTTGCGAGCAGGTCTGACGACCACGGGCCGAGCGCCACCACGCATTCCGCTGCGTCGAGCGCGCCTTCGTCAGTTTCGATACGCCAACGGCTTCCCGTCCGGTGCAGCGATCGCGCATCGCCCGAAAGAATGAGGCCGCCGCGGGCGGTAAAATGCCCCGCATAGGCGCGTGTTACGCCGAGCGGATTGCTCACACTCGCCGCTTCCGGCCAGAACACCGCATGGGCGAACACCGGATGAAGCGACGGCTCGAGCACTTGCGCAGCGGCCGTGTCGAGGGCCCGCAGAGGCAACCCGAATTTCGCAGCAAGATCGAACTCGGGCCTCAGGGCAGCAAAACTCTTTTCACCCCGATAGACTTTGAGCCAGCCCGTCTTGCGCAGAAAGTGTGTTGCGCCGGATTCAGCCATCAGGATCTCATGCTCGGCGACCGCGTGGGAAAACAACGGGCGGATCAAACGCGCCGTCTCAGCCAGGCGCTCGGGCCGCGAGGCCGCGCGAAACGCCAATAGCCAGGGCAGCACCTGCGGCAGAAATGAAAGGTGATAGTTCGCCTCGCTCGCACGCTTGAGCGCGATCCGCACAAGGCTGCCGACATCCGATGGAAATGCCGGCGGAAATATTGTGTTGCCTTCGATAATTCCGGCGTTGCCGTAGGACGTTTGCTCGCCGACGCTCGTGCGATCGATCAGCGCAACGCTCATCCCGCGCCGGACGAGATGCAATGCTACTGATGTGCCGACAATGCCGGCGCCGAGAACCATTGCATCGGTGCGTGCCACGTCTTGCCTCCCAACTCCGCTTTCGCCCTTATATATGGATCGCAGGAGCCAAGGGCGCTATCAAAGGCCGACCTGCGGCCGGAGTTTTCCCTCAATGAAGTTGCTTGGCGCCCCCGCGGCCGCACTCTCTCTTGCCGGCCGCCATGGCACGCTCGTTGCGGCCGCATCGGTCTTCGTCGGACTTGCGATTCCCGGGCTCGCTGCGGCCTGCAAGCCTTACCTTGGCGAAGCCATTGTGGTCATGCTGACGCTGGCATTTCTGCGGGTCGATCCCAGCGAGCTCTTCCGCCATTTCGCGCGGCCTGGGCTGGTTGCCCTGGCGACGCTGTGGGCAATGCTTCTGGTGCCCACCGTGCTCGGAATAGGGTTCCTTACCTTCGGCCTCGATCAGCGCATGCCGGGCCTTTACTTCATGTTGGTCCTGCAGATGTCTGCACCCGGCCTGATGTCTTCGCCGGCACTTGCGGCACTGCTTGGGCTCGATGTCGCGCTCACGCTTGCAACTCTGATTGTGTCGACCGCGATCACGCCGCTGACGGCGAGCCTGTTCACTCACGTTTTTCTCGGTACCGCACTCGCCTCGCCTTTTGGCTTCGGCCTGAGGTTATTCTTGATCATTGCCGGCTGCGCCCTGGCGGCGGCGATCATCCGCCGCGTGGCCGGGCCGACCTTCATCGCGGCTCAGCGGGAACGCATCGACGGGTTGAGTGTGATTGCGATGTTCATGTTCGCGGTCGCCGCCATGGATGGCGTGGCCGATCATTTCCGTGCAAACCCGCTGCTGGTGCTCGAACTGACCGCGCTCGCCTTCGCACTCGCCCTTGGCCTGATTGCAGTCACCGCTCTCGTTTTCCTGCGTGCCGGACGAGCGCGCGCTTTCGCGATCGGCCTGATCGCCGGCAACCGCAACATCGGCCTGATGCTGGCCGCGTCCGGCTTTGCGGTGCCCGATGTTGCGTGGCTCTATTTCGCGCTGGCGCAATTTCCCATCTATCTCTTGCCCCATCTGCTGAAACCGCTGGTGCGCCGCCTGTCCGCCAATCATTAACAAGCTGGTACAAGAGATCGGTAACGGCGTTGCCCGGTCGCTCGCCTCGTGTTACCCGAACCCCTGTGGAGGCCATGAATGCCCCGTCCGCTCGTACTCGCGCCCTCGATTTTATCGGCCGATTTTGCCAAGCTCGGCGATGAAATACGCGCAGTCGAGGCTGCCGGTGCGGACTGGATCCATGTCGATGTGATGGACGGGCACTTCGTCCCCAATATCACGATCGGCCCCGCAGTGGTCCAGGCAATCAGGCCGCTCACCAGGAAGACCCTCGACGTCCATCTGATGATTGCGCCGTGCGATACGTATCTTGAGGCCTTTGCCAAGGCCGGGTCCGACATCATTACGGTTCACGTTGAGGCGGGTCCGCACGTGCACCGCTCGCTGCAGGCAATCCGCGCCCTCGGCAAAAAGGCCGGCGTCACGATGAACCCGGCCACACCGGTCTCGAGCATCGAACACGTCATCGACATGGTCGATCTCATTCTCATCATGTCGGTCAATCCTGGTTTCGGCGGCCAGGCCTTCATTCCGTCTGCGCTCGACAAGTTGCGTGAGGTACGCACGCTGGTCGGTGCGCGACCCATTGACATCGAAATCGACGGTGGCATCACGCCGGAGAACACCGCCCGCGTCGTGCAGGCGGGCGCCAACGTGCTGGTCGCCGGATCGGCGGTGTTCAAGGGCGGCAACTACAAGGCCAACATTGCCGCAATCCGCAATGCGGCGGCACTGGCGCGCGGGGAAGCGGCGTGACCATAGCGCGCTACTCCCGCCCCGAAATGACGGCAATCTGGTCCCCGGAAACAAAATTCCGCATCTGGTTCGAGATCGAGGCCCACGCGGCTGATGCCATGGCGGAGATCGGCATCATTCCAAAAGACGCCGCGAAGAAGATTTGGGAAAAGGGCAAAGCGGCAAAATTCGACGTCGCCCGCATCGATGCGATCGAGGCCGAGGTCAAACATGACGTGATTGCATTCCTGACCCACCTCTCCGAAATCGTGGGTCCGGAGGCGCGATACGTTCATTCCGGCATGACCTCGTCGGACGTGCTCGACACGTGCCTCAACGTACAGCTCGTACGCGCTGCCGATATCCTGATTGCGGACGTCGATGCCCTGCTCGCCGCGCTCAAGCGTCGCGCCCTCGAACACAAGCTGACGCCGACGGTCGGACGGTCGCATGGCATCCACGCCGAGCCGACCACATTCGGTCTCAAGCTCGCCTATGCTTATGCGGAATTTGCGCGCGCAAAGGAACGACTCACCGCAGCGCGAAAGGAAGTCGCCACCTGCGCCATATCCGGTGCGGTCGGCACGTTTGCGCAAGTCGACCCGCGCGTCGAAGCGCACGTGGCCAAGGCGATGGGGCTGAGCGTCGAGCCCGTGTCGACGCAGATCATCCCGCGCGACCGCCACGCCATGTATTTTGCAACGCTCGGCGTTGTTGCGTCTTCCATTGAAAGGCTCGCGACCGAGATCCGCCATCTCCAACGGACGGAGGTGCTGGAGGCGGAAGAATACTTCACCGAGAAGCAAAAGGGCTCCTCGGCGATGCCGCACAAGCGCAATCCGGTTCTGTCGGAAAACATCACCGGCCTCGCCCGCATGGTGCGCGCCTATGCCCTCCCCGCCATGGAGGACGTCGCGCTTTGGCATGAACGCGACATTTCGCACTCTTCGGTGGAGCGCATGATCGGGCCTGACGCCACGGTCACCCTGGACTTCGCCCTGGCACGGCTCACATCCATTATCGACAAGCTGGTGGTGTACCCGGCCGCCATGCGGAAGAATCTCGACAAACTCGGCGGGCTGGTCCATTCGCAGCGCGTGCTGATCGCGCTCACTCAGAAAGGCGTCGCGCGCGAGGATGCCTATCGTCTCGTGCAACGCAACGCCATGAAGGTCTGGGGCGGCGAAAGCGATTTCCTGTCGCTGCTCAAGGCAGATAAGGACGTTCGCGCAAAGCTTTCGGACAAGGAGCTCGAGGCTAACTTCAACCTCGAGCATCACTTTAAGCACGTCGACACCATCTTCAGGCGGGTGTTCGGAACGGCCTGAATTTGCCCACACCGCATGGCGCAAGCTCCGACCATTCTTGTCTTCGATTCCGGTCTCGGCGGCCTCACGGTATTCCGTGACGTGAAGGCAGCCCGGCCGGACGCACGCTTTGTCTATTTGGCGGACGACGCGGGCTTCCCCTACGGCAACCTCGCAGAATCCGTGCTGATTGCGCGTGTCATCGATGTGCTCGGCAACGCCATCGCCGAACACACGCCTGATATCGTCGTGGTCGCATGCAACACAGCCTCAACGCTGACGCTCGCCGAACTGCGTGCGCGTTTTGCAATGCTCTTTGTCGGCACTGTGCCGGCCATCAAGCCGGCCTGCGCACAGTCGAAGAGCCGGCGCATCGCCGTGCTCGGCACGCAGGCGACCGTCGATCGTGAGTACACCCGCGCGTTGATTCGCGAGTTTGCCTCGGGCTGCGATGTGCATCTCGTTGGCTCGTCTCGCCTCGCCGGCTTTGCGGAAGCAGAGCTCGCCGGCGAGCCGGCCGAGGATACTGCGATCAAGCAGGAAATCGCCGGTTGCTTTGTTGAAAGCGACGCCCGCCGCACTGATACGATCGTGCTGGCGTGTACGCATTACCCACTGCTGCTCGATCGCTTTCGAACGAGCGCACCGTGGCCGGTCACCTGGCTTGATCCGGCGCCGGCGATCGCACGACGCGTCGCGGATCTGATGCGCGATCGCAGCGCCGGTGAGCCACCCCCTCCGCCTCAGATCGTTTTCACCTCGGGACGCAGCACCTCGCCGCAACTTGGCGTGGCGCTTGCAAATTTCGGCTTTTAGCCGAACAGGTGCGGCCACACTTCGAGCGCGCCGCGCCAGATCATATCGCCCGAGACGTAAAGAATGATCACCAGACCGATATAGGCGATCCACCGGTGGCGGTTGAGCAGCCGCGCGACGAAATTGGCGGCAACTCCCATCAGCACGATCGAGAGGCCCAGTCCGAACACCAGCGCGCCCGGATGGTCGCGCGCGGCACCTGCCACCGCCAGCACGTTGTCGAGCGACATGGAGATATCGGCCAGCACGATCTGCCAGGCGGCCTGCGCAAATGTCTTACGCGGCGCCTCCTTCGCGATGGCCGATGAATCGATACGGTGAGCGCGCTGCTCCTGCAATTCGCGCCACATCTTCCAACACACCCACAGAAGCAGGATGCCACCCGCAAGCAGCAAACCGACGATTTCGAGGAGTTCGATTGCAACGGCGGCGAATGCCAGCCGCAGCACCGTCGCGGCGATGATGCCCACCAGAATGACGCGCGAGCGGCGTTCGGGCGGCAAACCGGCAGCGGCAAGCCCGATAACGACGGCATTGTCGCCGGCCAGCACCAGGTCGATCATGATGACCTGGATCAATGCTGCCATAGCGTCAGGCGTGAAGGCGAACAGGGTGTCCATGGGGCCCTTCCGTGGTCCATCAGTCCGACATCGCAGCCGCGGGGCTGCCAGAGGGGCCCGGCCTGATTGACCCAACATGGCCGTCGGGCCCCTCGCCGGCAAGCAAATCCGACCGCGGCGTAATGGCCCATTGGCCATTGGGCCAGTTTGACAGTCCGGCACTATCCCCCTAAAACCCGCGCGCCCGGCGGATTTCAAGGTCTGCCGGGCGTTTCGCGACCCGCGGCAAGGCCTTGCGCTTACGAGGCTATGCCTGTCGGTTCCGGCCCTGCCGGGACAGAGGAGGGCGCGATCCTCAGCAACAGCAACGACAATCGAGGACGCGAATGACCAAGCGCATGGAATCCAAGTACAAGATCGACCGCCGGATGGGTGAAAACATCTGGGGCCGGCCAAAAAGCCCGGTCAACCGGCGCGAATACGGCCCCGGCCAGCACGGCCAGCGGCGCAAGAGCAAGCTCTCGGACTATGGTGTTCAGCTCAAGGCCAAGCAAAAGCTGCGTGGCTATTACGGAAATATCTCGGAGCGGCAGTTCCGCGGCATCTACCAGGAAGCGCGACGGCTCAAGGGCGACAGCGGAGCCCATATGATCGGCCTGCTGGAGCGGCGGCTCGACGCGGTCATCTATCGCGCCAAGTTTGTGCCCACCGTGTTTGCCGCGCGGCAGTTCATCAGCCATGGCCATATCCGTGTGAACGGCAAGCGGGTGACGATCCCGAGCTATCGCGTAAAGGTCGGCGAGGTTGTGGAGGTCAAGGAAAAGTCGAAGCAGCTGGCGCTGGTACTCGAAGCCCAGGCCTTGGCCGAGCGCGACGTTCCTGACTATATCGAGGTCGACGGTTCGAAATTGACCGCCAAGCTCTCCCGCATTCCGGTGCTCACCGACGTGCCTTACGCGGTCCAGATGGAGCCGCATCTGGTGGTCGAATATTACTCGCGCTGAGGCCCCTCATTCGCGACGAACCCGGTCTGGCCGGCGCGACAGCGCCGGCCGGCCCACGCCGGCGGGGCAAGACCGATAATCCCAAAATCGAATTCGACCAGCACGTGCCAAGGTTGGCGCGCTCGCAGAGTTATCCCCGGTTAAAACCGCCGTGCACAGCTTATTTTGTGGCTGCATTGCGACAATTCGCTACATTTAGTAGGCGAAAAGCGCTAGTAACAATGCGCGGTCCTCGAATCAGGGACCTGCCTAGGGAGACTCCGCAATGAAAGGGATCGATACCATTAAAGAGTGGGTCGGGGCGTTGACGGAATTAGCTCTAATGCTGTTGGCACTGGCGATCGTGCTTTCGCTATTGGTCGGCGCAAACCTGCCGTTCTTCGGCGCCGTGACAGCAAACATCATGGGCTGGGTGAAAGACATGGGCGGGAACGGTCTCGTCGGTCTGATTACTCTCGGGATCGTCCTCTGGTTGTTCTCTAACCGTAAAATGGCCTAAGGGCCCGCGTGCGACCAGCCTGATCAGTTTTGCTGACGCAATCGGGGTGGGGAGCTTTGGCCCCCCACCCATAAGCCGTATGTGTCATCAAGAGGTTTTGCCATGCTCAAATTCATGGCCAACGCAAAAGTGGTCTTGTGGGAATTCGTCGAACTCGGCTTCGTCACCATTCTCGCAATCATGCTGATCTACCTGATCCTCGGGCAAGGCTCCGGGGTGTTCGTGACATCGGTCGCCGATAACGTCACGAAGTTCGCGAGTGGTGTGCCGACACAGAGCTTGATCGGACTGGCGCTGGTTCTGGGTGTTATCTACCTCATCATGAATCGCCTGAACCGCAAGCGTTAGTCGAAAGTTCACCACGGCAGAGCGCGCAACTCGCCTCAGTGGCGGGAAGCGGGGCATTGGCGTAGAAGGCGGTACGTCTTCGCGAAGGCCTTTCTGCCGATGTTGAAGTTGAACCGCCGCACGCTCCTCGCTGCAACAGCCACCGGGCTTGCAACGCGCGCCCTTCCCGCTTTCGCGGCGGCTCCCTATCCGCTCAAGCACGGCGCCTTCGAACTGACGATTGTCAGCGACGGGCATCTGGTGTTGCCGACAAGCTTTCTGGCACCCGGCGCGCCGCCGGCCGAGCGCGAGGCGTTACTCAAGGCGGCTGGCCAAACCGGGGAGCAATACAATTCTCCGACCAACATGACGCTGATCCGCGCCGGCAGCGACCTGATCCTGGTCGATATGGGCTCAGGCGATCGCTTCATGCCGACGGCCGGCAAATTGTGGGACAATCTCAAAGCCGCCGGTATCGACAAGGCAAAGATCACCAAGGTCATCTTCACCCATGGCCATCCCGACCATCTCTGGGGGACGGTCGACGAACTCGACGACCTGGTGACGCCCGGTGCCGCTTTCTACGTGGCCGGCGCGGAATGGGATTTCTGGAATGGCGACAACGCGGCACGCGGCCTGGCGGCCGAGCGCGCGGGCTTCGTCACCGGCGCGCGGCGCAACTACGCGGCCATCAAGGGCAAGGTGAGTATGGTCAAACCGGGGGATGAAATTGTCCCCGGGCTGCGGATCATCGACACCCCGGGCCATACACAAGGCCACGTTTCGCTCGAACTCGCCGGTGGCGACGGGCTGATCGTTGGAGGTGACGCCCTCACCCACCCCCTCATTTCCTTTCAGCATCCGGACTGGAAGCCCCCGACCGATCACGTGCCTGACCAGGCCGTAGCGACGCGGCGCAAGTTGCTTGATAGGCTTGCAAATGACCGCTGCAAGCTGATCGGCTTCCACCTGCCCTATCCAGGAATTGGAACGGTCGAGCGCAAGGATAGCGCTTACCGCTTTGTCCCCGCGGCCTAGTACCCTCGTTTGACCGCCGCCGCCCAGCCTCGCGCAACCCAGAATTCAGGGGTGCCCAGGGCCAGGTGTTCCCGGCCCATCGAACTGACAGTAGTGCGAGTCAATATTGCCCCTTCGGCTCAAGCCCGAAAACGTGTTGCCCGTACATTGCCGAGACGGAATCCCAATTCAGGCTGATGTGCGAACTCAGGGCATGGATGTCGCGCCAGAATCGCTGCACCGGATGCTGCAAGCCGAGCGCCGAGCCGCCCGCCGCCAGGAAAACAGCGTCGACCGCCTGGACCAGGAGTTTGGTGGAGAACGAATGGGTCAGGCGATTGCGCATGCGCAACGCGACATCCGCCGGCTTGCCGGCTGTGACGGTCGCGAGAGTGTCGCTGATATCGCGATAGATCATCAACTGCGCCGCATCGATTGACGCCGTTGCTTCGGCGACACGCATCTGGATGGTGGTGAACTCGCTCATCTTGTTGTTTCCGCCGGCCACGGCGCCACGTGTTGTGCGGCCCGCCGCCTGCTCCGTGAACACATCGAGCGCACCGCGGGCCATACCCAGGGCCGGGGCAACAAGACAATGCGGCACCACCGCCAGCATGGGCTGGCGATAAAGCGGGTTGGTATTGGTTTGAGTGCCAGGGCCATTTCCCGTCAACATCTCGTTGAAGGTGACGGCGCGGTACTCTGGAACGAATTGATCATCGACGACGATGGTCTTGCTGCCGGTGCCGGCCAACCCCATCGTGAACCAGTCATCGTGGATCGTGAATTGTGATCGCGGAACAAGGAAGAAGCCCGGCTTCGGTCCATCCGTGAGCGGAACCATCCCGCCAAGAATTCCCCAATTCGCGTTGTCACAACCGCTGGCGAAACTGAACCGTCCGCTCAGGCGATAACCGCCTTTGTCCTGCACAGCCTTTCCGGTTGGTGCGTAGGAGACGGCGGCGATCGCATCGCGATCCTGGCTCCAAACTTCCTGCTGAGCTTTTTCGGGGTAACAGGCGATCAGCCAGGGATGTACGGCACCGAGGCTGTAGACCCATCCGGTTGAGCCGTCGCCCGTCGCGACAGCGGCTACCAGATCGACGAATACGTCATAGCCGTACTCGAAACCGCCAAATCGGGCCGGCTGCATGATGCGGAACAACTCCGCCTCTCGCATTTTGCCAATCAGCGCGGCCGAGACCTGACGGTTTTGTTCGGTTTCGAGAGCGTGCTCCCGCGCCAATGCACCAATTGCGCGCGCGCGGTCCCTCAACTCGTCCACGCCCGGCTTTACGGAACCCTTCGCTCGCGCGGCTTGAATTGTATTGACCGCCATGCCCGAGCTTCCCATGCTGTGCTCAGCCAGTGGAAATCTACAGCTTCATCATTTCATCCGGTGGCATCGGACCCCAGAGGTTCGCTGCCGAGGGATCCTTCGCCCATACCTTCGGACGTTGGGGATTATCGCGATGCCACGGCCGTGGCTCGAAATAACCGAGCGCCTCGTCTTTCATCTGATCCAGCTCGGCAAAGAGCTCGGTGATGAGGCCGGCCGGACTCTGGTGATAGGCAAACAGATTGTGGCCAATGCCGTGGCGCCCCGGACCCCACAGCATCTTGTACCCATTGATGCTCAAGTAGTCGCACGCGGTCTGCAGATGACCCCAATCGCGCAGCTCAAATGCCGTGTGGAAATGACGGTTCGAACCGGTGCCGATCAAGTTGATGGTGTGGTGATCAACGCCGCACCGCAGAAACGAGAAGAAATCTCCCATCCAGTCAGAGACACGGAAGCCCAGCACATCGCAATAGAACTTGGTCACAAGCTGGGCGTTCTCGCAATGAAACGCGACGTGTCCGAGCTTGTGCGGGACGATGCCCTTGGCCCGGAATTTCTCGTGCAGGAATTCAGGCCGCTTGAATACCTCCATTGTGGTGCCCTTCGGATCTTCAAAGGAAACCATGTCTGCGATGGTTGGCTCAGGATCCTTCTTGCGGGAAGTTTTCACGTTATTTGCCGCGGTTTGCTTTTCAAACGCGTCGAGATCGTCGTCGGGCCCGATCTGAAACCCGATCCGCGTGCACTTGGCCTGCGAGCCCTTTTTCAGGACGATCGAGTGATGATCGATCGTGCTCGAAAGATAGGCGGCATCCTTCTCTCTAGCGGAGAGCGTAAGGCCAAGAATGTCCGTGTAGTACTCAACCTGCCGGTCAAGATCAGGGAGTTCGTAGCTCGCATGAGCAATTTTACGCACGCCAATCATTGCATCACCTCGTCCTAGTTCCTGACTACCTGCTTTGTGTTTCCGGTTCGAAGATTTCGATGATCGATGCGACGTCCCGCTCGCCGATCTGCGGCAGCGCGCGATGGAAGATATCGAGCAAACAATCGATCAACGGCGCGTCGACGCCGACCTCGTCGGCCAATTCCTTGCCACGCTCGAGATAGTGCGCAAGACCCTGTGCCGAGCCTTGCTGCGGCATGAATTTACGCTGCGCCATCCAGGGCGCACGAATTCCGAACTGTGTCGAGCCGCCGCTGCCGTTGGCCACCGCCTTGATCATCAGGTCGACATCGACGCCGGCGCGAAGCCCGATCGCCATCGCCTGTGCGGTGCCGGCAATGTGCAGGCCGACCATGATATTGTTGATCACCTTGACCGTGGTCGAGGACCCGAATGGACCCAAGAAAATCGATATGTCGGCGAACGTCTTCACGATTGGGGCCAGGCGCTCGCACGCTTGCGCATCGCCACTGAGATAGATCACCCCCTTGCGGGCCTCGACCATCCCGGGCGTTCCGCCGACCTCGCCGTCGATGAAAATGGCGCCTTTCTCCGCCAAAGGAGCGATGTATCTTTTTTTTACCGGTACAGCATGCGAACCGAATTCGACGACAATCTGACCGGGCTTAGCCGCGTTCGCGATCCCGTGCGGGCCATTCACGACCTCCTCAAGCGCTTCGTCTGAAGGCAGACACGTGAAGACGAGGTCGGCGTCGGCCGTCGCATCGGCCGGCGATTTCGCCGGAATTCCCCCGGCTTTTTCGAATTCTGCGAGCGAACTGCGCCGATAGCCGAGCACACGGTGCCCGGCCTTTATGAGGTGTCGACAGATCGGGAGGCCGACCTTGCCGACGCCGACAAATCCGATCGTTTCCATCACGTCCTTTCGCGCTGTGCCGCCGTGGCCTGCGCATCGACAGAGCACACGGAGAATTTCGCCGTCATGCCGGCTCCGTTCCTTAAGACCCGTCCTGAACCATGCGATTCACCAAGGTTCCGCAGCCATCGACCTCAATTTTTACTTCGTCGCCGACCTTGAGAAATTCGCCGCGCGGCATCCCAACACCGGCAGGCGTTCCCGTCGCTATTACATCGCCGGGCTGTAAAGTCACATGGCGGCTGAGATAGGCGACCTGTTCAGCGATACCATGCACCATCCGGCCGGTGTTTGAGTTCTGCTTCAGAACACCATTGACCCAAAGCTTGATCGATAGGTTGTTGGGATCGCGAATGTAAGACGCCGGTGTGAACCACGGGCCCATCGGCGCGCCGTCCTCAAAACACTTCTGGCCGATCCAGTCATAGATAAACGGCGTGCCCTCGCGCTTCATGAGATCGCGTGCCGAGAGGTCGTTGACGATCACGTAGCCGGCGATCGCATCAAGAGCCCTCGCCTCGGATATATTGCGCGTCGGACGCGCGATAACAGCACCGAGTTCCGCCTCCCAATCAACCTGTTTTGAGAAACTCGGAAGCCGAACAGGCACGTTATGACCGATGATCGAGCCTGCTGTCGTTTTCATGAAAAACCACGGCTCGGCGCCTTTCGTCATCGAGGGCGTCTTGCCTGTTGTGCGTTTGGCGATCTCGGCCATTTCCTCAAGATGGTCCCAGTAGTTCGCGCCGGCGCAGAACAGTGCGCCGGGATACAAAATGGGCGCCAGCAACGGCAGATCGGAGACCGCAAAACCGCCTTTGGGATCGACATTTTCCGCGGCCGTCTCGAGCCGCGGATGAGCTGCGTCCCATTCCCACAGCAGGCCGAGGACGGAGCTCGCGTCCTTCAAACCGCTGACGAGTGACCCCGCGGGATAGACACGTTCTCCAACCTTCACCCCGGCTTGCGGAACACCAGAAGCCGATCGAAAGCTGATCAGCCTGTAGCCGTCCTTAGCCATGAGAGATCTCCCCGCGCGTGGGGCGAGAACACGATCGCGCTACCTGGCCCACAGAACGTTCGCGCGGTTGATGGATATTGGGAAGGTGGCGCGGCAAGGCGAGCGCGCCAGCCATGGCTGACGAATTCAATTTTTCCTCCCACACCGTCTTTTTTGAGCGGACGTTTTGTGTAATGTACGTTACCGTATATGTGGTCCTTGGCAAGAGCAAGGTTCGAGCAGACGCGCTGGCAATTGATGGTGGCGCGTTGTGCTTTCGCTCATTTCGTCAAGCGGGCGTGGAATGTCGGAACTATCTCTAGGCGGGAACAAAAGCATTCAGCTACGTACCACGCGGCACGTCGCAAAAAAATCGCGGCCTCGCCGCGGCGGACGGCTGACCGAAGAGCGCCGGCGCGAGATCATCGCACTCGTTGCGCCATTGTTTCTTGAGCACGGCTACGAGCAGGTGAGCATCGACGACATCGTCGAGCGCATTGGTGGCTCCAAGCGGACCCTCTACGAACGTTTTGGAGGAAAGGCCGGCCTGTTCGAGATTGTCATTTCCGAATACTGTGCCGGCGTCCAAAGCGATTTGTTCGCCGCGGTCGATCAAAAAGCCGGCCTTGAGAAACAACTGGCGGCAATCGGCAGGCATTTTCTCAGCCTGATCCTGCATCCCCGAATCCTCGAGCTGCATCGCTTGATGGTGTCGATGGGCCGCAGCTTCCCGTCGGTCGCCAGCCTCTTTTATCAGCTTGGCCCAATCTCGGCTTACGGCCTGGTGGCGGGCTGGATTGAACGTCAGCAAACAGCGGGAAAGCTTGGTCCCGGCGATCCCACCACGCTGGCCGAGCTCTTTCTGGACATGCTCACCGGCAAGCACCAGTTGGCGCTGCTGACGTCGTCGCGCGACTCCACTTCGCCGCAAGGAATCGAACGTACCGTCAAGGCTGCAGCGAAGCTGTTTCTCAACGGCGCTCGGAGCAGCGGATAGACACAAGCCGATAACTGCGGAGCATGTGCTTGTGGCCCACAGCACGTGCCGAAAGCAAGAAGGGCAAGAAACAGGGAGGGAAATCATGGGCGCAAGCTATCGTTTGCGTGTGGCAATCTGGACCTTTGCTTGGATTCTCTTAGCTTCGACATCGCAGGCGTTCTTGCGCGAAGCTCTGGCTGCCGATCCGGTCAAAGTTGGCTTCAGCATGGGACTGACCGGCGCGAACGCGCCGAATGGCAAACAGCTATTGATCGCACTTGAAATCTGGCGAGACGACGTGAACGCCAAAGGCGGACTGCTCGGTCGGCCCGTGGAGTTGGTCTACTACGACGATCAGACCAATCCCTCAAACGAGAACAATATCTACACCAAGCTGCTCGATGTCGATAAGGTCGATCTGATCCTGGGTCCGTACGGTACCAATCAGATCAGCGCTGCACTTCCTGTTCTGGCACCGCGCAGCCTGACGACGATCGGCATCCTCGGCACTGCTGCAAATAGTGAGGCACACTACAAGAATTACTTCTCCATGATTCCGCTGGGTCCCGATCCGAAACGGGAGTTCTCGCGCGGGTTCTTTGAAATAGCAGCCGCGCAGAATCCAAAACCGAAAACTGTCGCCCTTGTCGGCGCCGATGCGGAATTTGGAAAAAATGCCACTGACGGCGCGCGCGAAAATGCCAAGGCAGCCGGCCTCACAATCGTCTACGACCAGCGTTATCCGCCACCGACCACCGATCTGACGCCGGTCGTTCGCGCCATCAAAGCGACCAATCCGGATATCGTATTCGTAGGCGCATACCCGCCTGACACTGTCAGCTTCGTCCGGGCCGCAAGCGAAGTTGGCCTGGCGCCCAAGCTGATGGGCGGCACGATGATTGGTCTCCTGGCCACCCCACTCAAGATCCAGATGGGACCTCTCATGAACGGCTACATCAACAATGCCGAGGTCTTTGTGCCAATCCCGACATTTGATTTCCCGGGTGTGCGCGAGCTGCTGAACAAGTATCGCGAGCGGGCAAAGGGGCAAGGCGTAGATCCGTTTGGGTACAACTTCGCTCCGTATGGCTATGCAGCGGGCCAGGTGCTGGCCGCAGCCGTCGAGGGGACAAAAAGCTTCGATCATTCGAAAATTGCGGATTACATCCGAGCGCAAACCTTTGACACCGTGGCCGGCCAGATAAAATTCGGAAAGGACGGTGAATGGGCGAAGCCGCGCATGATTGTTACGCAATGGCAAAACATCGCCGGCAATGACCTCGGTCAGGTGACCGATCTCAAGAACTGGGTCGTCGTTTGGCCTCCCGAGCACAAGACCGGCAATCTTGTTTACCCCTTCGAATCGGCGAGAAAATGAAACACGTGTTGCCGGCTCCATTCCTGGAGCCGGCAACACTGCTCCAGATACTTGGCCTAGGGATTTGAGCCGCTGGCGCGCGCTGCCTGGTAATACCTTGGGTCGTCGTATTTGCGGGTATCGGTCAGATTTTTTGCCGGACGCCCGTACTCGCTGCGCAATTTCAATACGGTCTCAATGCCTCTGATATCCAACGCGGCCTTGGGGTCGAATCCGGCATTGTGATCCAGCAGTACGTCGTAAGTCGACGAGACCAAACGCGGCGACATTCCCGGTACCCTGGCCGCAAGAAGATCACACGCCGCCTGTTTGCTGCCTTTTGCATAGAGCCAGTCCAGCGCATCGCGATAGCCGCGGATAAACGCGGTCAGTGCATTGGCGTTGTCTTTTGCCCAGCTTTGCCGCGTGGCGCCCGAGATGCCCTGGTAGTGCGGCAAGACGTCGGATGCCCTCTGCAAAACGCGAAGGCCTGTTTCCTTTCCGATCAGATCGAACGGGGTGACCAGCAGAGTGCCCGCATGTTTTCCGGCCTTTAGCGCCTCAAAGCGCTGCAACGCGCCGCCGGCGCGCTCGAACACAACGTCATCATCACTTAAACCGTTATGCGCCAGCATTTTTCTGAGTACGAAGGCAAACCCGGTTGTGAGAGCATCGACCGAAAGCGTCTTGCCCCTGAGATCAGCGTAAGACGCAATATCGGGCTGAACCACGAGTCGCAAGAACGCGGAGTCGCCGCCCATAAATGCGAAAAGATCCGGCGTAACATCAATCTTTGCTTCGCCCTGCCCCTCTTGATAGGCAACGATGTTGTCAAAACCGGTGAGCGCGATCTCCCAGCGTCCCGAGATCAATCCTGAGAGTTGCTCCATGGAACTGGTCGTATAGTGAGGCTCTATTTCAATTCCATATGATTTGAAAAATTGACGATCGATGGCAGTCCACAAGGGCAAATTGAAGCCGCCCGGAAAGACGATGACTTTGATAGTGTCAGTCGCCATACAATCGTTGCTTTGCCTAGTAGGGCGCCGGCAAGACCAGTGCGGTGAGCGCGCCTGCGACGGGTACCCAGGCGGTCGTTACGCCGAGACCGGTTTTACCCCGACTATTGAAAATAAATCCGGCGACCGGCGCCACCAGACAAGCGATCACCGCGACAACATAGCCGACAGCTGCCAGGGCTCCCGCATGCGTGCTTTCCGGGCCACCACCGAACATGAATCCGGACACGCTCACCAGCAACGCCGCGAGCGCCAGATCAGCGATCGTCGCAAGAACAAGAAAAAGTTTTGCCACGCGCGATCCGCGTCAGGCGGTCTGCTGTACCGACACGCCCTTATCCTTCAGGGCCTGCAACAACTCGCCAGCCTGAAACATCTCGCGCACGATGTCGCAGCCGCCGACAAACTCGCCTTTCACATAGAGTTGCGGAATCGTCGGCCAGTTCGAATAGCTTTTGATCCCGTTCCGGATTTCGTCGGATTCGAGCACATTGATGCCTTTGTACGCCACACCGAGATGGTCAAGGATCTGGACCACCTGACCGGAAAATCCGCACATCGGAAACTGCGGCGTGCCCTTCATGAACAGCACGACGTCGTTGGCCTTCACTTCATTCTCGATGAATTGCTCGATGCCCATGGATTCTCGTCCTGTTGGGCGGCATGGCCGCCACGTTCATAGATATATGTATCCCATAAGACGCCGCCAGCCCAAGAGGCATCAGGGGAGGCATCGGAGGATTCCTCAGCTTTTTGGTGAGTAGAATGTCCCCTCGACCTCGAAAAAGTCATCCTGGTTGAGCCTGGTGACTTCGACAATGCTGCGCGGCGGATAGGGCCCGCCGTTCCAAAGTTGCTCTTGCACCTGATTCACGAGCGGGCGCAACCGGTTCATATCGGTCACGAATACGGTCAGACGAACGCAGTCCGAAAGGCCGGCACCTTCGGACTCCGCGATCAGTTTCATGTTCATGAAACCCTGCCGGATGCGAGCTTCGTCACCTTCGACGAGCCGGTTATTCGCCGGATTGATGCCCCGCATGCCTGCCACGAATACAAAATCGCCCGCGCGTGCACCGACGCTCCAGGTGCCGGTCGGCGCAATCGCACCCTTCGGCGCCAGGACGCGAACACTGCCGGTCAAGGCGTGCTCGTCTGAAGTGCCAGAGCGTGCAGCGCGCCGCCCATTTGCCCCTTGAGCGCCTCGTAGACGATCTGGTGCTGCTGCACCCGCGACTTTCCCTTGAACGAGGCGGAGATAACGGTCGCGGCGTAATGATCGCCGTCGCCGGCAAGGTCGCGAATCGTCACCTGCGCATCCGGAATGTGCGCCTTGATCAGCCGCTCGATTTCACCGGCGTCCATGGCCATCGGCCAGGCCCTCGCAGATCGCTCACCGCTCGCCGGCCATATAGGCCGGCAGCCAAGCTTCGAAACGCTCGCGCAGAATCGTGACTAGGATGGGGCGCGCCCCGGGAAGCGTCAATGCGTCGCCGCCGGTCTTGCCGATCGTCCACACAGGCACGTTGGCTGCGCGGGCGCGGGCGAGAATGTCGGCCACTTGTGGCGCCCGCGCCGTGACGAGGTAGCGCGCCTGGTCCTCGCCGAACCAGTGGGCATGGGCTGGTATGTCGGAAGGCGCCGCCGATAGCTCTGCGCCAATGCCTGAGGCAATTGCCATTTCGGCAACGCCAACCAGGAGGCCGCCGTCGGACAAGTCGTGCACGGCCGTGGCCGTGCCATCGAGGATCAGCGCACGCACGAAGTCGCCATTCTCGCGCTCCTCGGTGAGATCGACGGGCGGTGGCGCGCCCTCCTCCCGTCCGCTTATTTCACGCAGATACATGGACTGGCCGAGCCAGCCCGTCGTCTCGCCAACGAGCAAAATTGTCTCGTCCGGCCCCTTGAATGCGAGCGTCGCAGATGCCCTGAAATCGTCGATCAGGCCGACGCCGCCAATGGACGGGGTCGGCAAAATCGCGCGTCCGTTGGTCTCGTTGTAGAGCGAGACATTCCCCGACACGACCGGGAAATCGAGCGCCTTGCAGGCTTCGGCGATGCCACGAATGCAGCCGACCAACTGCCCCATGATCTCCGGTCGCTCCGGATTTCCGAAATTGAGATTGTCGGTGATGGCGAGCGGCCTTGCGCCGACCGCCGTGAGATTGCGCCAGCATTCGGCGACCGCCTGCTTGCCGCCCTCAAACGGATCGGCCTCGCAGTAACGCGGCGTGACATCCGTGGTGAGCGCGAGGCCTTTGGGCCCATCCTCGATACGCACCACCGCGGCATCACCGCCCGGCCGCTGCACCGTGTTGCCGAGAATGACGTGGTCGTATTGTTCCCACACCCAGCGCTTCGAACAGAGATCAGGCGCTGCCAGTAATTTCTCCAGCGCCTCGCCGATGTCGACCGGCGCCTTGACGCTCTCCGCGTCGATTTCCTTTGGCTTCGCCGGGGTGACGAAGGGCCGCTTGTATTCCGGCGCCTGGTCGCCGAGTTCCTTGATCGGAAGGTCGGCCATCACATCGCCGCCATGGCGCACGATGAAGCGCTTCGTTGGCGTGGTCTCACCCACCACCGCAAAATCGAGCCCCCATTTGCGGAAGATCGCTTCGGCTTCCTTCTCCTTCTCAGGCTTGAGCACCATGAGCATGCGCTCCTGGCTTTCCGACAGCATCATTTCGTAGGCACTCATGCCCTCCTCGCGGCAGGGCACCTTGTCGAGATCGAGCGTAACGCCGAGGTCGCCCTTGGCGCCCATCTCCACAGCCGAACACGTCAGGCCGGCTGCGCCCATGTCCTGAATGGCGATGACGCAGCCCTTCTGCATGATCTCCAGACAAGCCTCGAGCAACAGCTTTTCCGAGAACGGATCACCGACCTGCACGGTTGGGCGTTTTCCTTCCGAATCCTCATCGAACTCCGCCGAGGCCATCGAGGCGCCGTGGATGCCGTCGCGGCCGGTCTTGGAACCGAGATAGACGATTGGCATGCCGACGCCCGAAGCCGCCGCGTAGAATATCTGGTCCTTGCGCGCGATGCCGACTGCCATCGCGTTGACCAGGCAGTTGCCGTCATAGCGCGAATGGAATCGCACCGAACCGCCGACCGTCGGAACGCCGAAGGAGTTGCCGTAACCGCCGATGCCGGCGACGACGCCGCCCACAAGGTGTCGCGTCTTCGGATGCGATGGGGCACCGAACGAAAGCGCGTTCAGGCAGGCAATCGGCCGCGCCCCCATGGTGAATACGTCGCGCAGGATGCCGCCGACCCCGGTTGCCGCGCCCTGATAGGGCTCGATGTAGCTCGGGTGGTTGTGGCTCTCCATCTTGAACACGCAGGCGAGCCCGTCGCCGATGTCGATGACGCCGGCATTCTCGCCCGGCCCCTGGATCACCCATGGGCCCTTGGTCGGCAACGTGCGCAGATGAACCTTGGAGGATTTGTACGAGCAATGCTCGTTCCACATCGCCGAGAAGATACCGAGTTCGGTGAGCGAGGGCTCACGGCCGATCAGCTTCAGAATGCGGTCGTATTCGTCCGCCTTGAGCCCGTGTTCGGCGATCAACTCGGGGGTGATGCGAGATTCGTTGCGGATCACAGCCTATGCCGCCCGGTCAAGCGCCTCGACCAGTCCGGCGAACAGGCCGCGGCCGTCGGTCGGGCCGATCGCGGCTTCGACGTGGTTTTCTGGATGCGGCATCATGCCGAGCACGTTGCCATGGTCGTTGATGATGCCGGCAATGGCGTTGGTCGAACCGTTGACGTTGAAGGCCGGATCGCGCGCGCCGTCGGGCGCGACATAGCGGAAGATCACCCGGCCCTCACCTTCCAGCCTCGCGATCGTGTCGGCGTCCGCGATATAATTGCCTTCGCCATGCGCGGTCGGCACGCGGATCACCTGCCCCGCATTGTAGCCACGGGTAAACGCCGTGTCGGAGCGCTCGACTTTGAGGAATATGTCGCGGCAGATGAACTTGAGCCGCTCATTGCGCATCAGCACGCCCGGAAGCAGGCCGGCCTCGCAGGCGATCTGGAAACCGTTGCATACGGCCAGCACCAGCCCGCCCTTGGCCGCGTAGGCGCGCACCGCATCCATGACAGGACTGCGCGCCGCGATTGCACCGCAGCGCAGATAATCGCCGTAGGAGAACCCGCCTGGGATTACCACCAGATCGGTCCCGGACGGAAGGTCCGCGTCTGTGTGCCAGACCATTGTGGGTTCGTGTCCCGAGATCAGGCGAAGCGTACGCGCCATGTCACGCTCGCGATTGATGCCCGGAAATACAAGAACGGCGGCTTTCATCCCAGAACGTCCACGCGGTAATTCTCGATCACGGTATTGGCCAAGAGCTTGTCAGCGGCCTGCTTGAGCAGGGCCTCTGCCTGAGCGCGGTCACCTCCCTCGATCTCGATATCGAAGACCTTGCCCTGACGCACGCTGGACACGCCGGCAAGCCCGAGCGAGCGCAACGCGCCTTCGATGGCCTTGCCCTGGGGATCGAGGATGCCGGATTTCAGGGTAACGGTGACGCGGGCTTTCATCGATTGCCTATTGCCGTGGATTCGTCATCGCCGGACTGGTTATCCACGTCTTTCCGGCAGAATCTCTAAGTAAAAGACGTCAATGCCCGGCACAAGGCCGGGCATGACACAAATCACAACCGATGTCGCTCTTGAGGCAACCCTAGCCCTTCACCAGCACTGGGCCGGTGCCTTGCGGGCGCTCGCCCTCGCTCATGATCCCGAGGCGTTTGGCCACTTCGGTATAGGCCTCGAGCAGGCCGCCGAGATCGCGGCGGAAACGGTCCTTGTCGAGCTTGTCGTTGGTCTTGATGTCCCACAACCGGCAGCTGTCGGGGGAAATCTCATCCGCGACCACGATGCGCATCACATCGTTTTCCCAGAGCCGGCCGGTTTCCATCTTGAAGTCGACCAGACGGATACCGACGCCGAGGAAAAGCCCGGAGAGGAAATCATTGACGCGGATGGCGAGCGCCATGATGTCGTCGATCTCTTGCGGCGACGCCCAGCCGAAGGCCGTGATGTGCTCTTCCGACACCATCGGATCGTTGAGCTTGTCGTTCTTGTAGTAGAACTCGATGATCGAGCGCGGCAGCTGTGTGCCTTCCTCGATGCCGAGGCGCTGCGCCAGGGACCCTGCAGCGACATTGCGCACGACAACTTCGAGCGGGATGATCTCCACCTCTCGAATCAGTTGCTCACGCATGTTGAGCCGGCGGATAAAGTGGGTCGGCACTCCGATATCGTTGAGGTGCTGAAACACATATTCCGAGATTCGATTGTTGAGCACGCCCTTGCCTTCGATCACTTCGTGCTTTTTGGCGTTGAAGGCGGTCGCGTCGTCCTTGAAATGCTGAATCAGCGTTCCCGGCTCGGGGCCTTCATAAAGGACCTTCGCCTTGCCCTCGTAGATGCGACGGCGGCGGCTCATGGGAGTGTACCGTGGTTTGTGAAAGTCCATCGGATTGCCGTGGCTCCTTATTGTGCGACTTTGCAGATCCGCGGCTGCGGGACCGGACTGGAAGCGCTTGCCTTGGCCAGCGTCCGGGCACCGATTCAACCTAGCCGATCGGTAGGTGCAGCACAATCACGCAACGCCCACGTTTTCCACTCCGTATTTTCGCCGTAAAAGAGCGGCCCAATGTTGCCTTGACGGGTCGCGGGCGATATGCAAGGCGGCAATAAACTGCATGTGCACGCGATTTTAGCGATCGCAGTAACGAGGGCGGCATGACCACGACATTCGACAAGCGCGAAGAAGGCTTCGAAAAGCAATTCGCGCATGACGAGGAACTCCGTTTCAAGGCGATGGCCCGCCGCAACAAGATGCTCGGGCTCTGGGCGGCCGGAATCCTAGGAAAAAGCGGTCCGGACGCAGAAGCCTATGCCAAGGAAGTCGTTCTCGCCGATTTTGAAAGCGGCGACAAAGACGTCGCGCACAAGGTCATCAAGGACTTGGAGCCGAAGGGCATTACCGAGCAGCAAGTTCGCCTGCAAATGACTGAGTTGCTGACGCAAGCCGTCGCGCAGATCAAAAAGAGCGGCTGAGGTGCCTGCTTTCGCCCTCGCCCGGCGCCTGCGCGCGGGCGAAACGGTTTACGGCGCCTGGTGCATGATCGGCTCCCCCGTCGTCGCGGAAACAATCGCACGCGAAGGTTTTGCTGCGGTCGTACTCGATGCGCAGCACGGCCTCTGGGATGTCCCTTCGCTTGTCGCCGGTGCTGGCGCTGTCAATCATGCCGGTGCAGCGCCGATCGTGCGCGTGCCGCTCAACGATTTCGCCATGGTGTCGCGCGCGCTCGACTTCGGCGCTGAAGCAATCATTGCGCCGATGATCAACAGCGCCGACGATGCCCGCCGCTTCGCGGCTGCGGCAAAATATCCGCCGTTTGGCGAGCGCAGCTGGGGCCCGTTGCGCGCCATGGCGATGCAGGCGCCCCGCAGCACGCCGGTTGATTACCTGCGGGAAGCGAACGACGGTACGCTGGCGTTTGCGATGATCGAAAGCGCGGCGGCGCTCGGCAATGTTGATGCTATCGCCGCAACGCCCGGGATCGATGCGCTCTTCGTGGGCCCCTACGACCTCGCGACAGCGCTCAGCAGCGGCAAGGCGCAGGACGTGCAGGCGCCAGCGGTCGAGCAGGCAATCGACCGGATCTGCACCGCGGCGAAGACGGCCGGCAAAGTCCCCGGGATCTATTGCCGTGATGCCGAGAGCGCGGTGGCCATGGCCAAGCGCGGCTTTCGCTTCGTTGTTGCGGGGAATGATTTGACCACCTTACGCGGTGCGACCGTGGCACAGCTCAAGGCGTTGAAATCCTGACTGGCATTGAACGACGATTGCAACGCCGCAGTCTTTCGATAGGCCGTTGCTATGGGTCCGGGGTCTCGCTTCGCTTGCCCGGCACGACAACGGAGAGTTCGTCCAAAACCTTGCTGACCTCCCTCTCCACATCCTCCGCCCTCACCTCGCACACACGATACCCGCGCTCCGCAAGGTAAGCGCGCCGTTCAGAACGCGTGTGCGCAGCCTCAGCGGTTTCGTGCGTCGGCACTAAATCAATGACGCACTTCAACGGAAACGAGACGAAATCGGTGATGTGCGGGCCGATCGGCACCTGCCGCTTGAAGCCCTGGCCGGCGAAACGCCGATCGTTCACCAGCGCCTGCCACAATCCGCGTTCGGCCTCCGTCGGATTTCTGCGCAAGAGCCGCGCCAGTCCGCGCACCGGTCCGCGCTCGCCCGGCACGCGGCCGCTGCCATGCTCGGCCAGCAAGTCGCGCAGCTTCTGGGCTTCGGCTGCGTCGAGCACGCCACCTTTGGCAGGGCCCTTTCGGCCCTGAGCGATCGCATTCATGACGCCGTGCAATGTGCGAATGTCCTGCTGCGTCGGCGCCATGCGCTGGAAGATGTTGCGCAGGTTCACACTCATGGTGCCGCGTTTTTCTTCTGGCCGGAAGAATTCGACGCGTTCCAGTTCGCGCTCGAGATCGGCAAAGAACGCATCAAGCTGCTGCTTCGGCGCTGGCGGCGATTTCTCCGGCATAGAGAACGGCAATTGCGCACCAGTTGCGCTCTTGAACCATTCATAAGCAACGATCACCACCGCCTGTGCCAGGTTCAGCGACGCGAAAGCAGGATTCACCGGCAAGGTTACGATGCGATCCGCGAGCGCGACCTCATGGTTCTCGAGTCCGATACGCTCGCGACCGAAGATGATCGCAACGCTCTCCCCGGCCCTGACTCGTGTCGCGATTTCTGACGCGGCCGCTTCTGCGGATACGACCGGCTTCGCCTGATCGTGATTGCGCGCCGTGGTGGCGAGCACAAAGCTGCAATCGCCTATCGCATCGTTGAGGTTATCGTAGAGCGCGACGCCATCGAGAATGCGGTCAGCGCCTGCCGCCATCACCCGCGCCTTCTCATTCGGCCAGCCTTGCAGCGGCTTGACCAGCCGCAGGCGCGACAGGCCGAAATTGGCCATGGCGCGCGCTGCCGCGCCGATATTCTCGCCGAGTTGCGGCTCGACCAGAACGATGATCGGCGCCGGTGTCTGGAACCAGCGCTTGGTCTTGTCAGTGCCGGCACCAGGCATGCTCACCGCCGTATTGACAGAAATTGCATCATGTTTGCCTATGCCGTCAGCGCAACCCGGCTGGGGCAGTTGAAGTGGCCAATGTTCTAAAGCAGTTCCGACGTCGTTATATCTATCCTTGGCTCAAGCGCCTTTATCCCTACAGGCAGGCAGCGTTCGCGGGCACCCGTGTCTCATACAAAAACCATCTTGACGGCGGCGGGCGCGGCTTCGGGCAGGATTTCATCCCGCTCCTGCAGCATTATGGACTACCAAAGCAAGGGCGTGCGTTCGAGTGGTGTGCCGGGCCTGGCTTCATCGGATTTTCCCTGCTGGCCCACGGCCTGTGCGAGACGCTCTGCCTTGCCGACATCAATCCCGAAGCGGTCCAGGCCTGCCGGCGCACGATCGCAGACAATAGCCTGTCAGATCGCGTTGCGGTCTATTGCTCGGACAACCTGGGCAATATACCGCCCGATGAGCGATGGGATCTTGTCGTTTCCAACCCACCGCACTTCATCGACGAGTATCTCGGCAATTTGCGCGCACATGATCCGGACTGGCGGATTCACCGGGAGTTCTTCGGGGCCGTCGCGCCTTTTCTCAGGCCAGGGGGCGTCATCGTCCTGCAGGAAAACAATGCCGGCTCGACGGTGGACACGTTTCGCCCCATGATCGAGGAATCCGGGCTGGCGGTTGTTTTCACGCACGGCGACTTGCCGTTCCGCACGGCCAACCATCAATACTATTTTATCGGCATCATGCGCGCCGGCGACGCCGCGCCGCCCAGGGTGCGCGCTCCTTTGCATTCTCTGTCATGACCCAGCTCATTCTTGGCGTCCATTCCGGATCGCACGACGCAGCCGCCGCAGTCTTCGAGGACTACGCACTCAAGGCGGCGGTGCACCTGGAGCGCCTGACCCGTCGCAAAAGCGATGGCTCGCGCCATCCGGATCTTGCGATCGACGAAGTGCTGTCAATCACCGGAGCAACACGCCGGGATGTCGATGTCGTCACCTACAGCCGCAGCATGTTTCCGACCCGCTATTTCCGTAATTTGAACGGCATCGAGTGGCTGCGCGAGCAGTACCGCACGTACGTGCGCCGAAGGCCGCGAAGGCAGCTCATGCCGGAGATTTTCCGGTACGGCACCACGGACATCAACGCCTTCCTCGACGTCGCTTCCTTTCAGCGCGACAGCGGATTCCGGACCGACGTCATTACCGGTTTTTACAATCACCACGAAGCACACGCCCTTCCCGCGCTTTTTTACAGTCCGTGGAAGGACGCCTTGCTCGTTACGGCGGACGGAGGTGGCGATACGGTGCATTACAGCCATCGTCATTTTGCCGACGGCCCTCTCACGACCCTCTATGGCGGCGAGAACATGACTCTGACGCCACCCGAACAAGACAGCCTCGGAAAGATGTACGGATGGGCCACCAAGGCGCTGGGATTCAAACGCGTGCGTCATGAGGGCAAGGTCACGGGACTGGCGGCCATGGGCAACCCGGTGCGCGCGCCCGAACTCATGGCGCGCTATCGCGTCGACGATGCGGGGCGTGTCCATTCGGATCTCGGCGGCGATCGCGCGATCTACGGCTTCATGCGCGCGCTCAAGCGCGGACTTAGCCGGGAGGATTACGCCGCCACGGTGCAGAAGGTCCTCGAGGACGTAATGCTTCAGTCAATCCGACAGCTCCTTGCCAGGAACCCGGCGCGGAATTTGGGATTGTCGGGCGGCGTCTTCGCCAATGTGAAGTTGAATCGTTTGCTGGCGGAGGAACTCGATCTTGACGAGGTCTTCGTCTTTCCGGCCATGGGTGACGATGGCTTGCCGGTCGGCGGGGCGCTCGCCTGGCTGCTGCAGCGCGACGGTCTCGGGCCCTGGCTCGAGCGTCGTCACGACCTTGGCGACCTTTACCTGGGCCGCGATTTCTCAGCCACCGTTGACGATGAATTTGGCCGGTCACCAGGCATCCGGCGGCTCCCGGAATCACCGGTCGAGGGCACCGCGCGCCGGCTCAAGGACGGCAAGCTTGGCGCCATCTATACGCATCGCATGGAATTCGGACCGCGCGCACTCGGCGCGCGCACCATTCTCGCGAATCCCGCGCGCCGCGAAACTCACGACCTGCTGAACGTCCGTCTGGCGCGGTCCGAGTTCATGCCTTTCGCGCCGGTTATCCAGAGCGAGAAGGCGGCGCAGGTCTTTAACGTTACGAACGTCAACCGGCGCGCCTGCCGGTACATGACGATTGCCTGCGACGTGCACCCCGAATGGCGCGGACGCATTCCCGCAGTGGTCCACGTCGACCACTCGGCCCGGCCGCAGATCATCAACCGCGAGGACAATCCCCTCTATCACGACATTCTCGGCGCGTTCGAACGCGAGACGGGCCTCCCGGTTCTGGTCAATACGAGCTTCAATGTGCACGAGGAGCCGATCGTCAATGCGCCGGCAGAATGCATCAAGGCGCTGCGCGACGGGCGCATCGATTTCGTCGTGACCGATCGAGGGCTTTACGACCACCCGCGGGTTTAGCTTGGCGGGTGCCCGAAATCGCGACTTTCGCCGCCCGATTTTGGATGCTATAGGGCGCGCGCCGGAAGCTTTTCCTTCCTGTTCCGTGCAACTTTCAAAAGGTTCTACCCGCAATGGCGAAGATCAAGGTGGCAAACCCCGTCGTCGAAATGGACGGCGACGAGATGACACGCATTATCTGGCAGCTGATCAAGGACAAGCTGATCCATCCCTATCTCGACATCAACCTTCTCTACTACGACCTCAGCGTCCAGAAGCGCGACGAAACCGACGATCAAATCACCATCGATGCGGCCAACAAGACCAAAGACGTCGGCGTCGCGGTGAAATGCGCCACCATCACGCCGGATGAAGGGCGGGTGAAGGAATTCAATCTCAAGAAGATGTGGCGCTCGCCCAACGGCACCATTCGCAACATTCTCGGCGGCGTAATCTTCCGCGAGCCAATCATCTGCAAGAACGTGCCTCGTCTGGTGCCAGGCTGGACCAAACCGATCATCATCGGCCGCCACGCTTACGGCGATCAATACCGCGCCACCGACATCCGCGTTCCGGCCAATGCGACCATGACGCTGAGTTACGTCGGCGCCGATGGCAAGAAAGTCGAGCACGAGGTGTTCAAGTTCCCGGGATCGGGCGTCGCCATGGCGATGTACAATCTTGACGACTCGATCCGTGATTTCGCCCGCGCTTCAATGAATTATGCGTTGTCGCGCGGCTATCCGCTGTATCTCTCCACCAAGAACACCATCCTCAAGGTGTATGACGGACGCTTCATGGACATCTTCCAGGACGTGTTCGACAAGGAATTCCGGGCCGAATTCGACAAGAAGAAGCTGACCTACGAGCATCGCCTGATCGATGACATGGTGGCGGCGGCGCTGAAATGGTCGGGCGGCTATGTCTGGGCTTGCAAGAACTACGACGGCGACGTGCAGTCGGACATTGTGGCGCAGGGCTTTGGCTCGCTTGGCCTGATGACGTCAGTGCTGGTGACTCCGGACGGCAAGGTCGTGGAAGCGGAGGCCGCGCACGGCACCGTGACGCGCCACTACCGCGAACATCAGAAGGGCAAGGAGACTTCCACCAACTCGATCGCGTCGATCTTTGCTTGGACGCGCGGCCTCGCCCATCGCGCCAAGCTCGACAACAACGCGGCGCTGGCGAAGTTTGCCACCACCCTGGAAAAGGTCTGCGTCGACACCGTGGAAGCGGGCTCTATGACGAAGGATCTGGCGCTGCTGGTTGGCGCAGACCAGAAGTGGCTTTCAACCACCGGCTTCCTCGACAAGGTGGACGCAAACCTGAAAAAGGCGATGGGCGCATAAGCTTTCGTGATGCCCGACCTCGCGCCGGGTTCAAGTCGTGAGGCGTCCTCGGAAGAAAGACATGGATGGCCGGGACACGCCCGGCCATGACGGCTCGGGTTTTTGACCCCACCTTACTTGCCTTCCTGCAAAACCGCCGCGATTTCGCGCTTCACTGCGCCTGCCCGCTTGCCGACACGATTCTCGACCACTTCCTTGATCCGCTCGGCAATGCGCCGATCGCGCTGCATCAGTGCGTGCAAGTCATGCGCGTCGAGCCCCAGTAGATTAGTCCGGGTAACTGCAGTCACGGTCGCTGTGCGCCGGGTTCGGCGCAGCAATGCCACCTCCCCGAAGAACTCGCCGACACCGAGCCGGACATGCTCCTTTTTGCCCTTGATCTCGATTTCGACCTCACCTGACGCAATGAAATACATCGAACGCGCGGCATCGCCCGCGCGCATCACCACCTCGCCGGCCTCAACCACTTGCGCCCGGAGCAGCTCCATGACGTCCGAGATTTCCGTGGCATCAAGCTCCGCGAATAACGGGACACGCGAGATCATTCCCCAGGTCACGATGAAATCCCTTCGCCGAATTTGTTCGGCGAAAGCAGTGGCGATGATGCCGACCGGCAGCGCCATCAGCACCAGGCCGGCGAAGATCGTACAAGTCGCGATCAGCTTGCCCAGCGCGGTCACCGGCACCACGTCGCCGTAGCCGATCGTGCCGATCGTCACGATCGCCCACCAGAAGGCTTCAGGAATTGTACCAAGCTTTGTGGGCTGCACGTTTGCTTCGGCGAGATGCATCAGCGAGGCCGCGACGAGTGCGGTGCCGAGCGCAATCACAAGACACCCAAACAACGCGCGCCTCTCATTGTAGAGCACGTCCAGCAACGAACGCATCGCCGGCGAATAGCGCGCAAATTTGAAGAAGCGTACCATCCGGAACACCAGGACGACCCGCAGATCGCCGGGGAGGACCATGGCGAACCAGAACGGCAGCACCGCAATGAGATCGATGATGCCGGCCGGACTCAACGCATATTTCAGACGCGCGCGTATGGGCGCCAGATGCTGGTACGGCCCGTGCTCGACCGCGGACCACAGCCGCAGCACGTATTCGAGCGTGAAAACCAGCAGTGAGAAAAGCTCAATAGCCGCAAAAGCGGCCCCGTAACGCGCTTCGTATTCCGGAATGGATTCCAGCGCGACCGCGATTAAATTGACCAAAATCAGAACGACAAGAAATCGATCGACCGTCGTACCGACACGATCACCAATCGGGCCCTGTTCAAGGACGTGATAAACGCGCCGGCGCAAATCCTTGAGGCGGTTGCGTGCCATGCCGGGGTGACCCTCTAGCCGAACGTTAGCCGCCGAGCGCAGCCTCAATAGCTTTCAACGCATCTTCGGCCTTGGAGCCGTCAGGCCCGCCGGCCTGCGCCATGTCGGGACGGCCGCCGCCCCCTTTCCCGCCAAGCACTTCGGCTCCCTTTTTAACAAGATCGACGGCGTTAAAGCGTTTGATGAGGTCGTCGGTGACGCCAACCACAATACCCGCCTTGCCGTCCTCGGCTGTGGCAACGATAACGACCACGCCCGATCCGACCTGACGCTTGCCCTCGTCGGCAAGACTTCGCAAATCCTTGAGCTCGACGCCCGAGACGGCGCGCGCAAGCAATTTCACGCCGTTGACCTGCCGCACATCGCCTGCTTCGCCGGCGTCCCTGCCGCCGCCACCCATGGCCAGTTTCTTTCTGGCGTCGGACAGGTCGCGTTCGAACTTTTTTCGTTCATCGAGGAGGGCACCGATACGTCCCGGCATCTCTTCAAGCGGAACTTTAAGCTCTGCAGCTGCAGCTTTAACTACTTGAAGCTGTTTATTAGCGGCCTTACGGGCGGCTTTGCCGGTCAAAGCCTCGATGCGGCGGACGCCGGACGCCACTCCGGCCTCGCCGACCAATGAGATCAGCCCGATGTCGCCCGTCCGGCGAACATGCGTGCCGCCACACAACTCCACCGACCAGCCTATCGCATTGCCGGCGCCTTCGCCCATCGCCACCACGCGCACTTCGTCACCGTATTTCTCGCCGAACAGGGCGCGCGCGCCCGATGCGATTGCATCATCCACGGCCATCAGGCGCGTCGTGACCGGCGTGTTCTGAAGGACGAAGTCGTTGGCGATGTCCTCGACGCGCTCGATCTCCTCCGCCGTCATCGGCTTTGGGTGCGAGAAATCGAAACGGAGCCGTTCCGGTGCAACCAACGATCCTTTTTGCGCAACGTGATCGCCCAGAACCTGACGCAGCGCCTCGTGCAAGAGATGCGTGGCCGAATGGTTTTGCCGGATGGCGCCGCGGCGGGTGTGGTCGACTTCAAGCAGCAGCGGATCGCCCACCTTGACCGTGCCCTGCTCCACTGTGACGAAATGAGCGACCACATCGCCGGCTTTTTTCTGCGTGGCGCTGACCGTCAGCTGCAACCCCTCGCGCCGCATCTCGCCGGTATCGCCAACCTGACCGCCGCTCTCCCCGTAAAACGGGGTCTGGTTCATCACCACCGCGCCGCTTTCGCCTTTTTTCAGTTCGGACACTTCCTTGCCGTCTTTCACCAAAGCCGCAACGACGCCCTCGGCGCTTTCTGTCTCGTAACCGAGAAATTCGGTCGCGCCGATCTTTTCGCGGAGGGTCAACCACACGGTTTCCTGCGCTGCATCACCCGAACCCGCCCAGGATGCGCGTGCTTTCTCGCGCTGGCGTTCCATCGCGTCCTCGAACGAGGCGAGATCGACCGAGATGCCCCGCGCGCGCAATGCATCCTGCGTAAGGTCCAATGGAAATCCGTAGGTGTCGTAAAGCGTAAAGGCCGTGTCGCCGTCGAACATGGCGCCTTTCTTCAGGCCTTTGCTCTTTTCATCGAGGATCGCGAGGCCGCGCTCAAGCGTACGGCGGAAGCGCGTCTCCTCAAGCTTGAGCGTTTCCGTGATGAGCGCCTCGGCACGCAACAATTCGGGATAAGCCTGACCCATTTCACGGGTGAGTGCAGGGACGAGTTTCCACATCAGCGGTTCTTTTGCGCCGAGCAATTCGGCGTGCCGCATGGCGCGGCGCATGATGCGGCGCAGCACGTAGCCGCGGCCTTCGTTCGACGGCAGAACGCCGTCGGCGATCAGGAATGCAGATGCACGTAAATGGTCGGCAATGACCCGGTGCGAGGCCTTCTGCGGTCCGTCGGGGGAAACCTTGGTCAGATCAGCAATTGTCTGGATCAGCGCGCGGAATAGATCGATCGCGTAGTTATCGTGGGTGCCTTGCAGCACGGCAGCGATGCGCTCGAGGCCCATGCCCGTGTCGATCGATGGACGCGGCAAGTCGACGCGCTTTCCCCCCTCGAGCTGCTCGTATTGCATGAACACGAGGTTCCAGATCTCGATGAACCGGTCGCCTTCGGCGTCGAGGGAGCCGGGCGGCCCGCCCGGGATATGCGACCCGTGGTCGTAGAAGATTTCCGAGCAGGGGCCGCAGGGACCGGTTTCGCCCATGGCCCAGAAATTGTCGTCACCCGCAATGCGCAGAATTTTACTGTCCGGAAGTCCAGCGATCTTTTTCCAGAGCCTGAAGGCGTCGTCGTCGTCGATATAGACCGTGACCAGCAGCTTGTCCTTGGGCAGCGCGTATTCCTTTGTGATCAGGTCCCAGGCCAACTCGATCGCGCGCTCCTTGAAATAATCGCCAAAGGAAAAGTTGCCGAGCATCTCAAAGAAGGTGTGGTGACGCGTGGTGTACCCGACGTTGTCGAGGTCGTTGTGCTTGCCGCCGGCGCGCACGCATTTCTGCGCGGTGACTGCCCGCGAGTACGGCCGCTTTTCCAGGCCGGTGAACACATTCTTGAACTGCACCATGCCGGCATTGGTGAACATCAACGTGGGGTCATTGCGCGGCACCAGCGCCGAAGACGCCACGACCTGATGGCCGTTGCGGGCGAAGAAATCGAGGAAGTTTTTGCGGATATCGTTGACGCCACTCATTTCAAAACCGTGCAATCCCCTGTCGGGGCTAAATCCCCGTCCGGCTTGTTGTTTTCAGGGGCTATTTAGCGGCGGGGGTGACGTAAGTCTAGGAAAGCTCTTCCAACTCCCCGCAGGTGGTGAGGGCCGAGGGTCCGAGCCGGATGCGGGGCAAGTTGAGGACATGAGCTGACGAAAAGGCCCCTCACCCGGCCAGCTAAGGCGACCGCCCTCTCCCCGCATGGCGGGGAGAGGTGAAGAAGCCCAAAACGCCTTCGCCCCCGTCCTCGGTGGCGGCCGCTTTACGCAGCCGGGTGCCGACGGGGGCGAATGCCTAACGCATCACCGAATGATGCGCGTCACCAGAATGGTGCAGCGGATAACTCGGGCGCCGCCGCCTCGCCTTACTAACCTTCAGTCCACTAACGGCCTTTCCCTTTGCGCTTCGAGCTTTGCAATTTTGCCTCTTTGGCCTTTACGGCCACCGCCTTCGGTTTCCTGCTCTCGGCCATGCTCTTGGCGTCATTCTTGGGGTCGTTCTTGGGGTTACTCTCACGCTTACTCTTACTTTTGGCGTTGCTGCCGGCGTTCGCACCGGCTTTGCCATTCACAGCTCCGGCCTTCCTCGGTTTAGCGGCCTCTGGTTCTGCGATCAGCTCGGCAACATCCTTGATTTCGACGAGTTGGGTCGGCGTGGGCAGGACAGGAAGCGGTTCTGACCGCTCCTGCGCCGGTTCTTCGCTCTTGAAGGCTGCGCCCTCTTCGCGAACACCGGCTCCGGACGGCAGCGTTGCAACAACGCCGTCCGGCAGCCCATCATCCTTTCAAGCTTCCGCAGCCTCCTCGCTGTCGTCATCCTTGTCCTTGTCTTTGGCCTCACCGGCCATGATCGCCTCGGCGACGACGCCGGAATTCTGACGCACCTGCGCCTCGATCTTGGCGGCCACGTCGGGGTTGTCCTTCAGAAACTGCTTGGCATTCTCACGGCCCTGCCCGATGCGCTGGCTATCGTAGGAGAACCAGGAGCCGGATTTTTCGACGACATTGGCCTTGACGCCGAGGTCGATCAGCTCGCCGGTCTTGGAGACGCCTTCTCCGTACATGATGTCAAATTCGACCTGCTTGAACGGAGGCGCCAGCTTGTTCTTGACCACTTTTACGCGCGTCTGGTTGCCGATCACTTCATCGCGTTCCTTGATCGCGCCGATGCGGCGGATATCGAGGCGCACGGACGCGTAGAATTTGAGCGCATTACCGCCCGAGGTCGTTTCCGGCGAGCCATACATCACGCCGATTTTCATGCGGATCTGGTTGATAAAAATCACCATCGTGCGCGAACGCGAGATCGAGGCCGTCAGCTTGCGCAGCGCCTGGCTCATCAACCGAGCCTGCGAACCCGGTTGCACGTCGCCCATCTCACCTTCGAGTTCGGCGCGCGGCACGAGAGCCGCCACCGAGTCAACCACCAGGACGTCGACCGCGCCGGAGCGAACCAGCGTATCGGCGATTTCCAGCGCTTGCTCGCCGGCGTCCGGCTGCGAGATCAGAAGTTCATCGACGTTCACGCCAAGCTTGCGTGCATAGATTGGATCGAGCGCGTGCTCGGCGTCGACGAAGGCGCAGATGCCGCCTTTTTTCTGGGCTTCGGCAATGGTGTGCAGCGCAAGCGTGGTCTTGCCGGACGATTCCGGACCGTAGATTTCCACCACCCGGCCGCGTGGCAGACCGCCGATGCCAAGCGCGATGTCGAGCCCGAGCGAACCCGAGGAAATGGCCTCGATGTCCATGGCCTTATCGTTTTTGCCAAGCTTCATCACCGAGCCCTTGCCGAACTGACGCTCGATTTGGCTCAGCGCAGCAGACAGGGCTTTCGATTTATCCATGGAAGGTCCTTCGACGAGACGCAGTGCAGGCTGACTCATGATGTCGCGCTCCTTATGGCCGGGATTCGACCCCCCGACAACGCGGCCCGCCGCACCGTCGGAATCGACTGAAGACAAGCAATGTACACTATTTGTTCTCTGTTCGCAATATGTTCTTTTTGATGGAGCCCACTCTATTCAATTGGCCCCATTGACCTCTGACACCGCGTGGAAACAGGGTGTATTGCACGCCAAACTCCTGCGTTCGCGCGCTGAACTGACCTGTCAATGTGTTCCCCGCGAGAAGAAATTCATCTGGGAAGCGAACAATGATCGGCAAACGCCTGCAATTTCACGATGAAACCTGGCAGCAGCTCCGGCTTTTGGCGTCCGAGAGTATGAAATCATTCCAGGAGCTCGCTGATGAAGCGTTCAACGACCTGCTGAGAAAACACGGCCGTCCGGCAAATCTGAAAGAAGCGCTGCGGCGAAGCGCGGGCGAAAGCGCAAAGGTCATCCCGCTCAGGCGCAAGCCGAGCCCGCCCCGACGAAAACGATGATGGGTAACCCAGACGCCTGAACCGCCCCTTGCGTGCGCGCATGCCCGGGCACCGGTCTGGGGCCCCGTACTTTTACTTCGCCGCCCGGAAACCAAACCCACGTCACGCGTTGTCCGAATGATCCGCCGCGTCGGCGAATTTGCCTTTTTGCAGCGCACTAAGCTACATTATTGCACTGCAGTAGATTGCCGCGGGACCGGGGAGCGCGGCGGAGTGGAGTGCTATGTTGAAGCTTGTCAAGAAGTTGACCGCGATCCCGGCGGTGAAGTACTCGATCATTGCGGTTGCAAGTCTGCTCTGGCTGGTCGGCTTTGCCGATCAACTTCCCGATGTGATGCAGACCGCGAAATATGTCGGCATCTCACTGCTCATGGTGGCAGTAGCGGCAATCGCCTGACGCGCGGGCGGCTCCCGGGATAGTGGCTAGACGCCGAGGTGCCGGTGCAATATTTCCGGCCCCGCCTTGGTTTCCTGGGCGGCGCCTTCGTACACAATATGGGCCGTTGTTGATGATGCAGGCGCGATCGGCGAGCGCGAGCGTCGCTGCCAGACTGCAAGTCGCCGGTTGAAAGCCGCTCCGTTTCCGCGAGCACATCGCGGAACTGAAGGACCATTTTGTCTTAGCGATCCACGACGGCGATTCGGCCCCTTAGCCCAGATTCAATTCCTTGAAGAAGTCATTGCCCTTGTCGTCGATAACGATGAAGGCGGGGAAATTCTCGACCTCGATTTTCCAGATCGCTTCCATGCCAAGCTCGGGATACTCCTGAACCTCGACCTTCTTGATGCAATGCTCGGCAAGGTTCGCCGCACTGCCGCCAATGGAGGCCAGATAAAAGCCACCATGCTTGTTGCACGCGTCGCGCACCTGCGCGGAACGGTTGCCCTTGGCCAGCGAAATCATTGAGCCACCGGCGGCCTGGAACTGGTCGATGTAGCTATCCATTCGCCCCGCCGTGGTCGGGCCGAATGAGCCGGACGCGTAGCCAGCCGGCGTCTTCGCGGGCCCCGCGTAATAAATCGGATGGTTCTTGAAATAATCCGGCAGCCCCTTCCCGGCCTCAAGCCGCTCGCGCAATTTTGCGTGCGCGAGATCGCGCGCGACGATCATGGTGCCGGTGAGTGAGAGCCGCGTCTTCACCGGATATTTCGACAGCTGCGCGAGGATGTCCTTCATTGGCTTGCGCAGGTCGACCTTGACCACCTGCCCGCCCAGCTTCTCCTGATCAATCTCCGGCAGATATTGCGCCGGATGATGCTCAAGCTCCTCGAGGAAAACGCCGTCTTTGGTGATCTTGCCGAGGGCCTGACGGTCGGCGGCGCAGGACACGCCGAGCCCGATCGGCAATGACGCACCGTGCCGCGGCAGGCGGATCACGCGCACGTCGTGGCAGAAATATTTGCCGCCGAACTGCGCACCAACGCCGGTCGACTGCGTCATCGCCAGCACTTCCTTTTCCATCTCGAGATCGCGGAAGGCGTGGCCATCCTCGCTGCCCTTGGTCGGCAGTTCGTCGAGATATTTGGTCGAAGCGAGCTTCACGGCTTTCATCGTCAACTCGGCGGAGGTGCCGCCGATGACGATCGCGAGGTGATAAGGCGGGCACGCAGCGGTGCCGAGCGTGAGTACCTTTTCCTTCAGGAAAGCCAGCATGCGGTCATGCGTCAAAATCGACGGCGTCGCCTGGAACAGGAATGCCTTGTTGGCCGAGCCGCCACCCTTGGCGATGAACAGCAGCTTGTAGGCGTCCTCGCCCTCGGCGTAGATCTCGACTTGCGCCGGCATGTTCGACTTGGTGTTTTTCTCCTCGAACATCGAAATCGGCGCGAGCTGCGAATAGCGCAAATTGCGCTTCAGGTACGCATCGCGCGCGCCCTCCGCGAGCGCGGCCTCGTCGTCGCCCACGGTAAAAATCATACGGCCTTTCTTACCCATGATAATCGCCGTGCCGGTGTCTTGGCACATCGGCAGCACGCCGCCGGCGGAAATATTGGCGTTCTTGAGGAAGTCGTAAGCGACGAACTTGTCGTTATCGCTCGCCTCCGGATCGTCGAGGATCTTGCGCAGCTGTTTGAGGTGGGCCGGGCGCAGCAGATGATTGATGTCCGTGAACGCAGCCTCCGACAGCGCGCGCAAAGCGTCGCGCTCAACCACCAGCATGTCCTTGCCCATTACCTTTTCGACTTTGACGCCACCGATCTCCAGCTTGCGGTAGGGCGTCTTGTCGGGGCCGAGCGGAAACAGCGGCGTGTGGTGATAGGGCGGAACGGAGGGGGGCGTGACGGGGGCGTTCATTTTTGGAGCCTCGTTGAAGTCCGGACTTACCGCATCAATTGTTACGTCTACCAAACCACTGCCCGAAACCAATAGTACCTTTTTCGAAGCGATAGACGCAGAGAGTCACATTTTCGAGCGTGGAGGCCGATAGCGCTTTTGGCCAATTTGCGCCAAGCTAGCGCCAAGAACGAAGCGTAGGCACAACAAGATGCCCGGTTCCGGGAGAAGCGTCCCATGACAATCAACATGACAATCAAATCGCGTGACAAGTTCGCCCTGCCGCTCGGATTCTGCGCTCTGCTCGCCCTCCTCGCGCAAGTTACCCCCGCGCAGGCCCAATACACCGCCAAGGAGTGGCCGGAAGGCGCGATGAAGCAGCGCTTCACCGACACCTGCGGCGCCTGTCATGACATCAACCGCGTCCGCGTCGGCTACACCCCCGAAGGCTGGCTCACGGTCGTGCGCATGATGCAGAACATGGACGCATCTATCCCCGCCGAGGACTGGCCGGCGATGGCCGACTACCTGATGAAGAATTTCCCCGAGCGTAAACGTCCGCCTGCGGTGCTCGTCGAAGGCCCGGTCAAGGCCCGCATCGATCTGTGGGACGTGCCGACGCAAGGGTCGCGCCCACACGATCCGCGCGCGGCCAAAGACGGCTCGATCTGGTGGACCGGGCAGCTCGCCAACAAGCTTGGCCGCATCGATCCCAAGACCGGCACGATTCGCGAATACAGCCTGAAGTCGGCCCACACCGGCCCGCACGGGCTCGCCGAGGACAAAGATGGCAACATCTGGTTCACCGGCAACAATCTCGGCCTGATCGGCAAGCTCGATCCCAAGACCGGTATCACCACCGAATATCCGCTGCCCGACAAGTCGGCAAAGGATCCGCACACCATCAACATCGCGCCCGACGGCATGGTGTGGTTCACCGTGCAGGGCGGCAACATGATCGGCCGGCTCGATCCGAAAAGCGGCGACATCCAGCTGGTCACCTCGCCGACCGAGAAATCGCGGCCCTACGGCCTGATGATCAACTCAAAGGGTGTGCCCTATTTCGTCGAATTCGGCGCGCCGAAGATCGCCAGCATCGATCCGCAAAGCATGGCGATCAAGGAATACCCGCTGCCGGACGCCGGCGCACGGCCGCGCCGTCTCGCCTTCTCCGATGACGACACCATCTGGTACACCGACTTTCCGCGCGGCATGCTCGGCCGCCTCGACCTCAAGACAGGCAACGTCAAGGAATGGCCGTCGCCGAGCGGGCCGAAGTCGGAGCCCTACGGCATCGTCTTCACCAAAGGCGCGCTCTGGTACAACGAATCCGCCGCCAAGCCGAACACCATCGTGCGCTTCGATCCCGGAACCGAAAAATTCCAGAGCTGGCCAATCCCCGGCGGGGGCGACATCGTGCGCAATATGGATGTGACGCCGGACGGCAATGCGGTCACTGCCAACAGTCTCACCAATCAGGTCGGACTGGTGACAATCCAGTGACGCCGCTAGGCCGGCTTCGCTGGGAGAGGCAGTGATTGATCCGGCGCATTTTCCGCAATGACCTTTGCGTCGCGACCGGAGACAGCGGCGTAAGCGTCCGCCATGAGCGACGAGAGCATGTAGCTCCGGGTCTGATGGCACGTGTAGCAGACGAACGTGGTTTTCCGCATATGTCGGACGGTCGGATGCGGCATGGCGGTGACATAGACCATTGCAGTCCGGCACGTGTGGCATAGCGCCTGGGTGGTCTGATCTGTTGCCATGGCGTGACCCGAAAACGAACAGCGGCGGTGATGTGCGCCCGCCTAGGTCCAGGATCGTAACCTGAAACGTTAAATATTCATCTAGAGGGGCCGGGGGATGCGGTTTCGAGGCTATACGGCCCTCACCTTCCCCCTCTTCCCAAGCCCGCATTCCAGCGTCTTCCGATCCCATTTCGCCAGATCGGCCGCCGCATCGTAGGTGCTTTGCAGGAACTCCATCAGCGCCCCGTCGGGGTCGCGCGCGGTTCGCACGGCATCATAGGGCATAAGAAACTCGCCCAGTTCGTTCGAGAAAAATGCCTGCGCCGGATTCACTTTCGCAGCGCCGAAACCCTCGGGCGCCGGATAGGCGTAGGAATAGAACGCCGCATAGTCGACGGGCCCGCCGCCGCCCGGCCAGAAGCCGGCACTCGAAACCTCGTGCGAATAGGCCTCCTGGGCTACGGCATTCGGCAGATGTGGCACACCGCCAGGATGGCGCGGCGCCGGACGGCCGGAAAAGCGCGTTACCGCCAGATCGAAGCTCCCCCAGAAGAAATGCACCGGACTCGTCTTGCCGAGAAACCCGGTGCGGAAATGGGCCAAGACCTCGCTGGCGGAGAGCAGCACGCGCCAGAAACGGTTGGCATAATCGGCATCATAGGCTGCGTGCATCGTATCCTGCTCGAACGGTATGCAGTCGGCGATCTCGCACGGCATCGTCGTGATGTGAACATCGATGGAGAGTTCGCGCAGCGCGATCGTCACATCTTCATAGAATTCAGCCACGCTCGTCGGCCTGAGCATGATCTGACGAAATTGTCCGCTGCTCGTTCTCACCCACAGCACGTGGTCGATGAAGTCAAAGTCGATCTGGCAACTGCCGCCTTGCCAGGGAATTGGCGAGGTGGTGAGGCCGCGCGCAGTGACATACAAAGCGACGTGCCATGAATGATTGAGCCACGGAGTCAGTGCAAGCCGTACTTTTCCCACGACCTGCGTCCACAGATGCAGCGTGTCACGCGTATCCTTCCATGCCGCATAGGGGAGCTCCGGCCAGCGTTCAGTCTTTAAGGGAAACGACATGCCAGTCCTCACTCGCGTTCGTTAGCGTATGTTACCCGGGACGTCGACGGCGTCATACCGCGCGCGAAGGAAATCTCGTCCGTCAGCGATTCGGTCCGCCGCGGCGTCCCGATCCATATCGTCGCCGGCTAGCGGCCTTCAAATCGCGCCCCGCTGACAATTTTTCCGCTTATAGTAACAGCCGGTCATGGGGGATATCGATGACCACTGCGGTAACGACCGAAGCGGCACCGTCACGCCATCGCTGGCTGTGCATTTTCCTTGCGTTAATTGCAACGATCGAATTGGTAGATGCGCTCACGAGCATTAAAACCATCTTTACCGATCATGCCAAAGATACCGCGGCACTGCGGTTCGCCCAGGCGCTCACCAACATAAGGCTTTTGCTGACGCCGTTGATTGTCGCCGCTGCATTGGTCTTTTGCGCTCGCCCTGGCTGCATTCAATCTCATGGTGTGGTTGCTTGACGGCGTGCCGACGATTGCGCTCCACGGCATGAGCCTGTCATTCGACTATGGGGGCCTGGAGGATGTCTTCCTCTACATCATTACGCCGATCGCCGCGCTGGCCGCCGGCGCGCTGGCGCGCTGGCGCTCAGAAAACGGCGGCCCGGACTCGCCAGCCTGCTCGTCAGTCTCTCGACGCTATTCAGGTGGATTGGCGTCCTCATCTTCTTCATCACGGTCATGAAATACGGAATTTGATTTGCGCCGCGCCAACCGTTTGGCCTGAAAACAAAGAGGCCGCCAACCCCAGGCGGCCTCAGTATGCCCCAGTGACCGTTCGGACTAGAAGAATTTATAGTTCACACCGAAGCGCACGATGTTGTCCGTCAGCTTCCCGCTGGCGCCAACGAACGCCGTGCCCACCGGTACCGTCGGTCCGTCCCCAAAATGATGTAGAGGTATTCGACTTTCAAATCGGCGCATGAGCTCACTCTTCGGGATGGCCTGGGCGTGAAGTACGCCCGTTAAGCGGCAACGACAATTCACTTCGGACGAATTCGACACACTCGCCTTGTGAATTTTCGCGACCGTGATCGAGAAGCCACGAGTTCCTGGTACTATATAACCGTCGCCGCATTTCATCCTCAAGGCGAGATTGGAACCAGACGCGCGTCCCGCAACGGAATCAGCCTGTTATTTGCAGGCTTTATTTATGCCGACGTTATTGACGCAACCTGATGACTCGTCTGGAAAGGGTGCACATGGACTCAACATATCAGCGCGGGGAAAGACCCATGCGAGATCTGATATTCATGTTGGCCCCGGTAGCGCTCATCATTTACTTCGTGGTCTTTCCGGACCAGTTCGGTGCGCTGCTTGGCTGGGCCGGTCACTACGTGCACTAGCGACCACGCCAACGCCGCGCGCAATATTTTCGGGCGCCTAAAGCAACCGTTACCGGACGACGCACG
>DATAPP010000180.1:0-30717 GCA_036265125.1 Pseudolabrys sp.
GCGACGAACTGGTCGAGCCTGGCAAGCCGCTCCCGCCAGCGGGCGTTTACGACAGCAATGGACCTATCATTGCAGCCGCCGTCGCCGAAGCTGGCGGTGAACCGTTGATGCTGGGTGCCTATCCAGACGACGCAGAGGCGCTGGAAAAGGCCGTCCGAAAAGCGCTCGACGCCAGCGATATGGTGGTGCTTTCCGGGGGAACATCGAAAGGAGCAGGCGATCTATCTCATCGCGTTGTATCGCAGCTGGGTAAGCCGGGCATTCTGGTACACGGTGTTGCACTCAAGCCGGGTAAGCCTCTCTGCCTTGGCGTTGTCGGGAACAAGCCGATCGTCGTGCTCCCCGGGTTTCCAACGTCCGCGATCTTTACTTTCCACGCTTTCGTTGCGCCGGTGATCCGCGCGCGGGCGGGGTTGCCGCCGGAGGCTGTGGGTACCGTCAGCGCGCGGGTCCCGCTGCGTATTGCATCCGAGCTCGGCCGCAAGGAGTTCGTGTTGGTGTCGCTGGTCGATGGTGAGGACGGCGCGATTGCGTTTCCTACCGGCAAAGGTTCGGGAGCGGTGACCAGTTTTTCGCAAGCCGATGGTTTTTTTGAGATCGACGCGCTCGCCTCCGCGCTCGATGCCGAGAGCCAGGTTGAGGTGACGTTGATCGGCAGCGCCGCACATGCGCCCGATGTGGTGATCATGGGCAGTCACGACGTTGCGCTTGATGTTGTGGTTGGAGCGTTGGTTGACCGCGGTTTTTCGGCCCGGACCCTGGCCGTCGGCAGCCTCGGCGGGGTGGCAGCGGCAACCCGCGGCGAATGCGATATCGCCCCGGTTCACCTGATCGATCCCGCGAGCGGACAATATAATAAGCATCTGGCCGGGCCTGGCCTCTCCCTGGTGCCGGGCTGGCGGCGGATGCAGGGCATATTGTTCCGACCGGGTGATGCGCGCTTTGAGGGTCGCAGCGCGCAAGAGGCACTGAAAATCGTTTTGGCCGATAGCTCGGCTTTGATGGTGAACCGCAACGCCGGCGCCGGCACGCGTGTGCTGATTGACAGATTGCTCGATGGCGTGCGGCCTGCTGGCTACGCCAATCAGCCAAAATCACATAACGCGGTCGCAGCCGCAGTCGCACAGGGCCGCGCCGATTGGGGGCTCGCCATCGCGCCGGTAGCAAAGCTTTACGGCCTCGGGTTCCTGCCAGTGTCGCCTGAGCACTACGACTTTCTTGTTGTCGACAACCGGCGAGAGCGCTCGGCGGTGCAGGCGTTTCTCGCTGCACTACACGATGAAAGGACACGCGAACGCATCCGTGCGCTCGGCATGGAGCCAAGCGCGGAGTCAAGCGCGGACCCAAGCGCGGTCTGAACCCGGGGCAGATGAAATTGACGTGAGGAAAAATTACAATTCCTGTAGGGCGTGTTCTTTGCTGCTGCATTGCGCCCCCGTCGCTTTGGCAGCGATACTCGCGTTCACGCCCGCGCGGGCTCAGTTGCGCGGCCACGGCGGGCCGGTGAAAGCGCTGGCAATCTCTCAAGATGGCACAAATGCCATATCAGGAAGCTTCGACACGTCAGCAATCCGGTGGTCGCTCAGCCGCAATGCCGCCGAGCAGGTGCTACGTTTCCACGACGGCGCGGTGAATGCCGTCGCCTATCTCAAAAACGGACGCATCGTTACTGCCGGCGCCGACGCGCATATCGCAATCTGGACGCCCGCGCAGCAAGAGCCCGACAGAATCCTCGACGGGCACGCCGGGCCGATCGCGAGCCTGGCGGTGTCGCCGGATGGCGCGACTCTAGCGTCGGCGTCATGGGATCGCACCGTCCGCCTGTGGCCGCTCAACGGCGGCGAACCACGGGTGCTTGAAGGCAATGCGCAGAACGTCAACGGAGTCGCCTTCTCGCCGGATGGAAATAATGTGGTCAGCGCGGGATACGATGCGACAATACGTATTTGGCCCATTAAAAATGGCGGAGAGATTGTCCGCAATCTGCCGACACCGCTTAACGCGGTGGCGGTTGCGCCCGACGGGGAAATCGTTGCCGCGGGCGCCAATGGCATGGTCTATTTCCTGTTGCCAGGCGGGGAGACTGTTGCCGAAGTCGAGGCATCGCCTACCCCAGTTATCGCCATCGCCGTCTCGCCGGACGGTAATTTGGTTGCGGCCGCCGGCATTCGTGGCTCGGTAGCAGTGATCGAGCGAAAGACACGCAAGCTCGTGCGCACGCTGGTGGGGCCGGGTTTGCCAGTCTGGTCCGTCGCATTCTTTCCGGACAACCGGACGTTATTGACCGGCGGAGCCGACCGGATGATCCGCCGCTGGGATGCATCGAGCGGCGACCCGGTTGGCGCGGTTGTGGTTGGCACGCCCCAGGACCCGCTTGCCGCTTTTGTCGGCGATCGCGGCGCCGAAGTTTTCCGCGCCTGTGTCGCCTGCCACACCTTGTCTCCTGACGAGGGCAACAAGGCCGGGCCAACGCTTTCCGGAGTATTCGGACGTCGTATCGCGACGCTGCCGGGTTATAATTTTTCGCCGGCGCTCAAGAAGCTGGACATCGTATGGACGCCAGAGACGGTGTCGAAGTTGTTCGAAGTCGGACCCGCACACTACACGCCTGGCACCAAAATGCCGGAGCAAACGATCGGATCGTCCGAGGACCGCAAGGCCCTTGTCGAGTTTCTCGCAAAGGCGACAGCGAGGAAATGATCAGGATATCCGTGGCAGCTTGTTCGCCGTGGGCCAGTTGATAAGGGCAACACCGGTTATCGCCGCCGCGATACCAGCTGCGACGGGAAGAGCAAGAGTCTCGCCCAGAAATGCCATGCCGAGGATCACGCCCACCGCGGCCCGCAAGTAACTTTGGCTCGCAACGCCCATTGAGCCGATCGTCTGGACAAGACGAAAATAGAGCAGCAGCGCAACCCCCGTACAAAAAACAGAGAGCATGGCTGTCGCGCCGATGACTTTCGGAGACGGGTTTACCGCCAACGGCCGTTCGACAATGAAGGCGAGCGGAACGAGTATCGCTGCCGCGCAAATCATTGTTCCAGTGGCTGTCGTAAGGGCGGACAGGTGACGGAAGGATCTGCCATTGATCGCGGCGCAACCATAAAGTGCCGCACCTAGCAAACAGGCCATTTGCCCCGCCACCTGCGTGCCGGCACCACGCAATGCGTCGATTCCCACGATGAGAACGACGCCAAAAAAACCCACGAGCGCTCCGAGTAGCTTTCGCCGTCCCAGACTCTCATGACGCGTTACCATCGCGGTGAAGAGAAATACAAAAATGGGAGAAGTTGAATTCAGAACGCTCGCAAGTCCCGCACCTACGAACTGCTGGCCCCAGGCGAGTACCGTCCATGCACCGATGCTGTTGAAGAAGGCTTGCAGGAGCAGCATCCGCCACGTGGTCCCGTCTCGTGGCAACGTCTCCTTTTGCAACATCATTACGACCAGAAGAAAGGCCGCGGCGCTTGTGACCCGAATGGCAATGAGGGTGATTGGCGGAATCTCTGTCACTGCGATTTCGATGAAAAGGTAAGACGATCCCCACAAAAGAGCCAACAGCGCCAGGAGAGGTAATTCTGCTTTCAGATTGTGTTCGACATTCATTCGTGCAGACCTGTTTTGTCCGAACAGAGCTACAGGTTTGGCGGGGCACGATGCTTCGGCTAAGATCGAACTATGAAAGAAGGCCCTGATATTGCCCGCATTGCCGCGCTGATCGGGGATCCTGCGCGCGCGAACATGCTGACTGCCCTCATGAGCGGGAAGGCAGTCACCGCCACCGAACTGGCGCAAGAAGCCAATGTGACCCTGCAGACGGCCAGCGCGCACTTGTCCAAACTTGATCAGGGCGGCTTGCTTCGTCCACGAAAGCAGGGGCGACACAAGTATTTCTCGCTAGCCAACGACGATGTCGCTCGCGTTCTTGAAGGGCTCATGGGACTTGCAGCAGGGTCAGGCCATTTGCGTAGCCGGACAGGGCCAAAGGACCCCGCGCTTCGCAAGGCGCGCGTTTGTTATAACCACCTCGCCGGCGATTTAGGGATTCGACTGTTCGACAGCCTTGTCAGTCGCGGCTTTTTGCAGACACGCAGCAGAGCTCTCCACCTGTCCAAAGCAGGTCACGCCTTCGCAAATGATTTTGGTATTAATGTTGGACACCTTCTTTCCCGCAAAGTGCCTCTCTGCCGCGAGTGTCTCGACTGGAGTGCGCGCCGATCGCATCTGGCCGGGAGCCTGGGGCGCGCGTTTCTCAGCCGTTTTGAAGAGAAGGGCTGGGCAAAGCGAGAACGAGGAACAAGGATCGTGCGCTTCTCGCCATTGGGCGAGAAAGCGTTCGCACGCATGTTCCCGCTCTAATTCTGCGGCTCAGCTCTCGCCCTTTTTCTCGCGTTCACGCAGATAGTCATCGGTCGTGCGCAGACGTGGGCGGTGTGGGGCACCAAACGGATCAAATTGCTCTTCCGCCATTGCGACGACGCGGCAATCTTCGCACATCCGGATGACATCAAGCCGCTTCTTTGAATCTTTGTACATCCAGTGCTTGCCTTCGAGTTTGGCAACGACTCGCTCAACCGAACTCTTCACGCCAAACGGCTTGCCGCAGCGAATGCACTCGGCCGGCTCCTCCTGCTTGATGACGCGGCTCATGGCAGTGGCCGCGCGGAAATCGATTTGCGGCTTCAGGCTGATCACTTTCTCGGGACAGGTTGCTTTGCAAAGCCCGCATTGTACGCAGGCGTCCTCGGCAAAGCGGAGCATCGGCCGTTCGGGGTCATCGGAAAGCGCACCGGTCGGACACGCCGATACACACGAGAGACAGAGCGTGCAGCCCTCGACATTGACCTCGACGGCACCGAACGGAGCCCCTTCCGGCAGCGGCACAACATCGACCGGCGCAGGCGCAACAGCGTGCAGCTCGCGCAGGGCCAGCCGCATCACTTCGCGCTTGCGTCCGGTTGCGGAAAAAGTCGCCGTCCTGGCTGGACTACCCATCGCCGCAATCATGCGCAACTTCTCGCCGAGCATATCGGGGTCGTCCGTTTCGATGGTTGATACGCGCGCTCCATTGAAACCAAGGCCCTTCAGGATAGGCTCGGCGAGCGCGACAGTCTTGTGAAGGCCGGCAACATCATGGCGCGGCTTGGCACGGGTGAGAAACCGTACGGCTGTCGCACCATAGGAAACAGCCGCCGCGATCGCTTCCAGCCCAACTTGCGTGACCTCGTTCACCTCGACAGGCAGCACATTTGCTGGCAACCCGTCGCCGTGCCTCGCAAGCGCATCGATGAGCGCCCCGCCGTGCTCGGCATCATGAAACATGACGACGGCCTGCTTGCCGCCGGCTTCGCGGTAGGTAGACAACAGCGTGCGCAGTTTGCGCAACAGCGCATCGGACGGTGGCAAGGCGTAGCTGGCGGCGCCGGTCGGACAGGCAGCCGCGCATTGACCGCAACCGGCGCAGATATGCGGGTCGATGACAACGTGATCCCCGGCTGGCGTGATCGCGCCGGTCGGGCAGAGATCGAGGCACCGACGGCAGCCCACGATCTTCGATCGTGAGTGCGCGCAAAGATCCTCGGCGAAGGCAATGTAACGCGGCTTGTCGAATGTACCCGTCAGATCTCTCGCCTTCAGTACCGCGCGCAGGACCGCGGCGGGATCATTTGGATCGGCGCGCAGGTAGCCATCGCGTAAATCGGCCGCGGCAAAGAGCGGTGGTGCACCCGACAGATCAACGAGAATGTCACAGCGCGATATCGCGCCGTTGCGGGAATGCCCGAATTCAAGGATGCCACGCGAGGAGGGGCTGCTTGTGGCGTAATCATCGACCGTGAGTTCGAATGCGCCGAGATAGCCTTTGGCCGCGCGAATGGTGCCCTTCACCACGGGGAACTCTGTAACCCGGGGTGGTCCGATCTTGGCATTCGGTTTGATCAGGACCGTTATGTCGAGGTGATCTTTCAGCAAATTGGCGGCTTCGATCGTCCGCTCGTCTTCCCCATAGAGAAGGGTGATGCCATCGCTGGCCAGCGGCACGAATGGAGCTTGCGGAACTGGCTCCGCGCTCGCGGCAATCAGCGCCGCCATTTTGGGTCCGGCATCCGCCGCATCTTTCGACCAGCCAGCCGTCTCACGAATATTGACGAATGTGATTGCTCCGCCGCCTTCGATTTCGTCGGCAATTTCGTCGAAAAGTGGTGCTTCCTGCGTACAAGCGACAGTAATCTGCTCGCCGGCGGCTGCGGCTTTGCGAAAGCGTTCAAGCTCGGTTCGGCAAAATTGGCGGCCCGCGATGACAACGGAGTCACGGCAGACACGGCGCACAGCCTCAGCATCGAGCGGGAACGTGTCTTCGCAAGAACAGATCAAAATGCTGCGCGACCGTTCGGCCATCGGCTTATTAACCTTTTCGCCTTTCCCGCCAATTCAAGGCAAAACGCCCTCAAGCTTTGCCTGAATCCGATCCCGACGACCTCGGGACTGGTCTCGGGGCCTACCAAGGCTATAATTATATGTATTCACATAGGAAAGGTAGTGTGAGGAACAATGCCGCGGGAGACGGCCCGATCACGAACGCTCCAGGCGTCCGAATTAGTCTTGCCGCCGCCTTTCTCCCCCGTGCGTTTGCGCGAAGTGGGCGATGCCTTTGCGCATGCAATATCGATTGCTGCTGAGCGGGGCGCCGGGACTCTCGTCTATGTCGGGCGCTTCGACCTCGCCGAATTCGCAGTGGTGCTGGAACCGGATGAGCCGCTGGTGAAAGCACGGCGGGCGTTCTATGCCGGCATGGCCGCGCTTGCCGATGCGCTGGCCGTCCATGCGCAGCCCGAAACGTCTATCGTCATCGACTGGCCGGATTCACTTCTCGTCAATCAAGGTCTCGTCGGAGGCGGTCGGCTCGCTTGGCCGCACGATGCCGACGAAGACGAAACGCCGCCGTGGCTGGTGTTCGGCGGAATGATCCGCGCGGTGTCACTGAACGGAACGGAGCCCGGCCTTAATCCGCTCGTCACCGCGCTTGAGGAAGAGGGGTTCACCGACGTAATTTCGAGCCATGTCGTGGAGAGCTTCGCGCGCCACTTCATGGTGGCGCTCGATTCTTGGCAGGAAAGCGGGTTCGGGGCGGTGGCGAAAAGTTACCTGGAGCGGCTGCCGCGCGAACAGGGCGTGCGTCGCGACATCGACGAGAATGGCGATCTGTTGGTGCGTCATATGGGCAAGACGGAGGCTGCTCGCCACAGGTTTTTGCCGCGGCTCGGTCAACCGGCGTGGTTCGATCCCGCAACAAGGGGGCCGCGGACGTGAAACTTCTTCGCACGATACAGCTCGACGCGTCGGATACCTTTGTTTTTGCGAAGGCGGCCGAGCCGGGCGAATGGGCGGTATCCGGTGCATTTGTATTCTGGGACAGCGACCCGGCTGTCCTCGAGGGCAAAATGCGAACCGCGTTTCGCAGTGGCTTTCTTGGCATATCGACACTTGGCTGGTCGACGCTGGTGCAAATCGTCGAAGCAAGCCAGAGCGACAGACGTGTTGCGATCGAGGCGCTGGCGGGACAGCTGATGTCGCAATTCGGTGCGCCCACGATCGATGCTGCGGCCGCGGCAGCAGAGGAGGAAGTCGCTTTCGCCGAATCGCTGTGCACCCAGCCGCACGACACACTCATCGCGGTCCACCGAACGTTCGAGAGTAGCGCAGTGCGGGAATCATTCCGCACGTTGCGTCCGCGCACTGGGTCGAAGCCGGCGCGAGCGTTCTCGTTTCTCGATGTCGACGGCGAGGACGAAATCCCTGGCGAACAGATCGATCTCATTGCGATGACCGATCGAGAACGCAAATGAAGGACTTCTGGATCTCCAGTGGACATCATTTGCTCGACCGCGGCGAGGACGGCGGGCTGCATATCACCGATGAATTTCTCAAACTGTATTTGGCGCGGCCTGAACTGCTGCCGCCGCCCGAGGCCTGCGCGGTCGAACGCACATTGCATGCTGCATTACTTGCTAACCCGCGATTGCCGGTTTCCGCCTCGGATATTGATGCAATTGCGGATGCGGATGCGCGCGAGAACTGGAAACTATTGGTGAGCTTCCGTGACCATTTGCTGCACCACAAGACGTTGGAGGCAGCGTACACCGGGCTCGTGCGCAGGGGGTTCGGCGCTATTCCCCCACTTTTCATCAACCAGCTTATGCATGTGATTTTGCGCAACGCCCTCGACGGCGTAGAGGATCCGCGCGTACTGCGTGCCGCCGAAGTTTTCTTCCGCACGCAACGCGTCACCTTGCACGATGGTTCCTTGATTGTGGCCGACGAGGAAACAATCGGCGGAGTCAGCACTGCGCCGGTGACTCCGCTCGTTTCCATGCTTGGCATTCCCCCGGAAGCCGAGATTGACGTCATCAGCGATGACAATGCCGACAGTTATTGGGATCGCAGTGACCAGTTCGATATGGCGCTCGATTTGACGGCCGGGCGCGAAGGACTCGACGCACTTGCAAAGGCAATGCGATGCTGGATCGCTCATCTGCTCGGCATCGATGTCGACATCGAAGCGCTCACCGAGCTGCAGGACGTCAATCTCGCCTGGTATGTCGGCCTTGATGTCGATGCCACCAAAATCGGTGACATGCTATGGAACGGTGAAGATATCGACGAGGCGATCATGGGACGCGTTGTAGGGCTGTTCCGGCTGCGCTTCCGCGATCCCGCAATCATGACCGATAAAGTCAGGGGTGAGCCGGTCTACCTGATATTGGCGATGACCAAAGACAAGACCATCCGCATGAAGCCGCAGAACTTATTGACGGGCTTGCCCGTTCGGCACCTGGAGGTCGTAAGTTGAGCGCCGTAGTCCCCCTTGCGAGTATTCCCGTTGGCGTCGTGGTCGAGCGCAGCAAGGGTGCAAGTCCCTGGGTTGATTTTCATTGGCGCCCTGTCGGAGTGCTTGCTGGCGTTCCCGACACGCCGCCGTGGACGGTACTTGCCGAGGACGCCGAGCGAACGACGTTTTACGCCGGCGCCGCTTCTATCGAACTGTATCGGACTGAGACCGCGTACTATCGCGACAATTTGCAAACGGACATACCTCTGCTGTGGGTGATCCTGCGGCCGGTCGAAGCCGATCCACCCTATGAGCTCATGGCGGTTACTGCGGATCCTGCCGAAGGCGAAGGCATGACTGAAGCAGGCGCCAATATTGTTGAGACGGTGCCGATGCCGGACTCCGTAAGGGAGGCTATTGCAGCCTTCGTCACCGAGCACCATGTGGAACGCGCATTCGTGAAGCGCCAACGTGATCGCGCAAATCCTGACGCGCTGGCGCGCCGGGACTCATCGACACGAGAGGATCACAAATGAGCGATCCTGATAATTTTCTCAGTCGCTGGTCGCGCCGCAAAAGTGAGGCGGGTGCGCAATCTGCGAGAGAGACGAGTGCGCCGCTGGAAGGAAATGAGCGCGGCGAAGTTGTAACTCCGCCATGTGGCGAAGAGAAAAGCCCGGGTACCCCGGGTTCAGAGCCTCCGGCCTCATCCGTGCCGGATTTTGACGTGAGCAGCTTGCCGCCAATCGAGGCAATTGGCGCGGATACCGATATTTCCGCGTTTATGCAGAAAGGCGTGCCCTCGGCGCTGCGTCATGCGGCCCTTCGTCGCGTTTGGTCAGCGGATCCCGCGATTCGTGACTTCGTGGGTCCAAACGAGAATTTCTGGGACGCAGCTGGTCCAGACGGGATACCGGGCTTCGGCGATCTCGATCCCAACCTCGATGTGAAGCGGATGGTTTCGGAACTATTCGGCGAAATCGAGCCTGCAAAAGCCGAGGCTGAAACGTCAGAGTTTACGAGCGCTTCCGGCCCCTCTGTGGAAAGTTCCGAAACGCCTTCACCGAGTGACGATAGGCCGTCGCAGCATATTGAGAATGCTGCACCGCAACAACAAATGTCCGAGCCGGCACCAGCCAAAAATATAACGCGCCGGCACGGCGGCGCTAAGCCGGAATGAAAGTCGCGGAAGATTGTTCCCACCTATAGCCTAAGGCTATTGACCCACATTCAGGTCGGCCACTACGCTTTCATTGTGATAATTCGAAAGAAGGGAGTCGGATGAGGGAGCCGGGCCTTGCCGAAGCCATCCGTGCCGCTGGCGGCATAAGCGAACTTGCGCGCCAGATCGGTATTTCCCAGCCGTCGGTATCCAACTGGATTCGGGTTCCCGCTGAACGCGTCGTTTCAGTGGAAGCCGTTACCGGCATTGACCGCACGGTGCTGCGGCCGGACCTCTACGGCGGAAAAAAGTTGGCCGACGACGTTGATGAGGTTGATGTCGCGCGCGCCCAGGAATATGCGCTCTTGGCCACGTTTCTGACGCGTGCGCCGGATGCGGCACTGTTGTCCAGACTTTCCCAACTTCGTGCCGGCGCCTCGCCGCTCGGGTTGGCTCATGCCGCGCTCGCGGTAGCGGCCGAGAAAACCACAGCCGAAACAATCGAGCGCGAGTTCTTCGATCTCTTTATCGGCCTCGGCCGCGGCGAGCTGATGCCGTACGCGTCATACTATCTTACCGGCTTCCTGCATGAGCGTCCGCTGGCGAGGTTGCGCGAAGATCTAGGGCGCATAGGGATCGCCCGCGCTGATGGCGTGGTGGAGCCCGAAGATCACGCCGGCATTCTCTGTGAGATCATGTCAGGTCTCGTGAGCCGCCGGCTGACGGCGCCGCCCGATTCCGATCGTCTCATCTTCGATAAACACATGGCGCCCTGGATCGGACGCTTCTTTGTCGATCTGGAGAACGCTGATGCTGCGGATTTCTACAGGCAGGTTGGGACGCTCGGCCACGTCTTCACGGATATCGAAACGGAAGCCTTCGCGATGCCTGCTTAAGGCCGACGAGGGGAACGAGGAAGAATTCAAGGAGAGAACGGCGATGAAACAACAGGACAAGACAAAACTGGGCCGTCGCGATTTCCTGCGCGCGATGGGCGCTGGTGCGGGAGTTGCTGTGACCGCGGCGGCGCCGCTCGCCACCGAGGCCGTCGCCACCGAGACGGATGCGGAAAAGAGGAAAGCCCGGTACCAGGCAAACTCCACCGACGTGCAGACCTTCTACAAAGTCAACCGTTATCCGAGCTGAGGGAGACCGAGCCGTGCTGATCAAGAGAACAGAGCGTCAGACACGTCGCAGCAATCTCGCAGCGACGGTCGGCAATCAGGCCGCCGGCGGGCTCGATCGCCGCAGCTTCCTGCGCAAGTCCGGTCTCGTGGCGAGTGGTCTTGCCACGATCGGTGCACTGCCACTTACGACCGTGCAAAAGGCAGAGGCCGCTGGCCCCAATGCTGCCGGCGCTACGATTCGCAAAAGTATCTGCACGCATTGCTCGGTCGGCTGCACCGTGACCGCGGAAGTCTCAAACGGCGTTTGGGTCGGTCAGGAACCGAGCTGGGACTCGCCGATTAACCGGGGCTCGCATTGCGCCAAGGGCGCCTCGGTGCGCGAACTGGTTTCCGGCGAGCGGCGTCTCAAGTATCCGATGAAGCTCACGAACGGGGGGTGGAAACGGGTTTCATGGGACGTTGCGGTCAATGAGATCGGCGACCAGCTGGCCGCGATCCGTCAGAAGTCCGGCGGAGATTCGGTGTACTGGCTCGGCTCGGCCAAGATGACGAACGAGGGTGCCTACCTGTTCCGCAAGCTCGGAGCGTTCTGGGGCACCAACAACACCGACCATCAGGCGCGTATCTGCCATTCGACCACCGTCACCGGCGTGGCCAATACCTGGGGCTACGGCGCGATGACCAACAGCTATACCGACATTCGCAATTCCAAGACCCAGATCATCATGGGCGGCAATCCTGCCGAGGCCCATCCGGTGTCGTTGCAGCATCTGATCGAGGGCGCGGAGCTCAAAAAAGCGAACGTCATCGTCATTGATCCGCGCCTGACGCGCACGGCCGCACATGCGACGGAATATGTTCGCATCCGGCCCGGCACCGACATTCCCGTGCTTTACGGGATCATGTGGCACATCATCAAGAATGGCTGGGAAGACAAGGAGTTCATCCGGCAGCGCGTCTATGGGTTCGAAGACGCGCGCAAGGAAATGGAGAAGTGGAATCCTGAAGAGGTCGAGCGCGTATCCGGCGTTCCTGGCGAACAGCTCGCACGCGTCGCCAAGATGTTCGCGACGGAAAAGCCAGCGACACTGATCTGGTGCATGGGCCAGACCCAGCACACGGTCGGCACCGCCAACGTGCGCGCCAGCTGCATGTTGCTGCTGCTCACCGGCAATGTCGGCGCTCCCGGCACCGGTGCCAACATCTTCCGTGGCCATGACAACGTGCAGGGTGCAACCGACGTCGGTCTCGATATCGTGACACTGCCGTTCTACTACGGCCTGGCGGAAGGCGCCTGGAAGCACTGGTCGCGCGTCTGGGAGGTCGACTACAACTTTCTGCTCGGACGTTTCGACGACAAGAAGATCATGGAGACGGCCGGCATCCCGCTCACCCGCTGGTTCGATGCGGCGATCCTGCCGCCGGATCAGGTCGCGCAGAAAGATATTTTGCGGGCCGTGTTCGTACAGGGCCACGCCAGCAACAGCATCACGCGCATCCCCGAGTCGTTGAAGGGGTTGAAGGCGCTGGACCTGCTGGTCGTCGCCGACCCGCATCCGACGACCTGGGCTTCGCTCGCTGTGCAAGCGGGGCGCAAGGACAACATGTATCTCCTGCCGGTCGCGACGCAGTTCGAGTGCAAGGGCTCGCGCGTCGCATCCAATCGCGCGATGCAATGGGGCGAGCAGATCGTCAAGCCGATTTTCGAGTCGAAGGACGATCTTGAGATCATGTACCTCATCGCCAAGAAGTGCGGCTTTGCCGACCAGATGTTCAAGAACATAAAGGTCGAGAACAATCTGCCGGTGGCCGAGGACATCCTTCGGGAAATGAACCGCGGCAGTTGGTCAACCGGTTATTGCGGACAATCACCGGAGCGGATCAAGTCGCATATGGCCAACCAGGCCGATTTCGACATGCTCACCCAGCGGGCTGCGAAAGGCCCGAACAAGGGCGACTACTACGGACTGCCCTGGCCATGCTGGGGCTCGCCGGAGGTCAAACATCCGGGTACGCCGCTGCTCTACAATACCAATCTCGCTGCTATGGACGGTGGCGGTGTTTTCCGTGCCCGCTTCGGCGTCGAACGCGAGGAGAAACGGCCAGACGGCTCGACTGTGAAGGTCAGCCTGCTCGCCGACGGCTCCGCTTCCAAGGACTCCGAGATCAAGGATGGCTATCCGGAGTTCACCGTTGGCGTCCTGAAGAAGCTCGGCTGGGACAAGGATCTGACCGAGGCCGAAATGGCCGTTATCAACAAGGTCAATCCAACGACGCCAGACGCAGTGTCGTGGTCACTTGACCTCTCTGGCGGCGTCCAGCGCGTTGCGCTGAAGCACGGCTGCATACCTTACGGAAACGGCAAGGCGCGAATGAATGCATTCGGTCTGCCGGACCCGATTCCGGTCCATCGCGAGCCGATCTATACGCCGCGCGTTGATCTTGTCTCGAAATATCCGACTCTGCCTGACGCGAAACAGTTCCGACTGCCGAATATCGGCTTCTCGGTTCAAAAGGCCGCGGTCGAAAAGGGAATTGCCAAGCAGTTCCCGATTATCCTCTCGTCCGGCCGTCTGGTCGAATACGAGGGTGGCGGCGAAGAAACGCGGTCCAACAAGTGGCTGGCCGAACTGCAACAGGACATGTTTATCGAGATCAATCCTGCCGATGCCGCCGATCGCGGCATAAGGGACGGCGGCTGGGTCTGGGTTACCGGTGCTGAAAACAGCTCCAAGGCCAAGATGAAGGCGCTGGTCACGGAGCGTGTCGGCAAGGGTGTTGCCTGGATGCCGTTCCACTTCGGCGGCTGGCTTGGCGGTGAGGATTTGCGAGCGAACTATCCGGAAGGCACCGACCCGGTCGTGCTCGGCGAAAGCGCCAACACGATCACCTCATATGGATACGATCCGGCTACTGGCATGCAGGAGCCGAAAGTCACCCTCTGTCAGATTCGAGCGGCGTAAGGAGCAACGACCATGGCGCGAATGAAATTTCTCTGCGACGCCGACCGCTGCATCGAATGCAACGCTTGCGTCACCGCCTGCAAGAACGAACACGATGTCCCCTGGGGCATCAACCGACGGCGGGTCATCACGCTAAATGACGGAAAGCCCGGAGAGCGTTCGGTCTCCATGGCCTGCATGCACTGCACCGACGCGCCCTGCGCGGCGGTTTGTCCGGTGAATTGCTTCTACACTACGGCGGATGCGGTGGTGCTGCACTCAAAGGACCTTTGCATCGGCTGCGGCTATTGCTTCTACGCGTGTCCGTTCGGCGCCCCGCAGTACCCGAAGGTCGGCAATTTCGGTTCACGCGGCAAAATGGACAAGTGCACTTTTTGCGCCGGCGGCCCGGACGCCGACGGCAGCAAGGAAGAATTCGAGAAGTATGGCAACAACCGGTTGGCCGAAGGCAAGCTGCCGCTGTGCGCCGAGATGTGCTCGACCAAGTCACTGCTCGCCGGCGACGGCGATGTCATTGCCCAAATCTACAAGGAACGGGTTTCAAAGCGCGGCTATGGCTCCGGTGCTTGGGGCTGGCAGACTGCGTACAAAGAGTCGATTGCGACGTGATGTGCGCCAGGCTGTGCGGCGCCCGCTGCACAGCCGGTTCGTTCAGAAGAACACTCGAAGGGGAGGAAAACGCATGGCGAAACTTGTTGCGCATATGCGGGTGATCGCCGGCGCCGTGGCGATCGCATTTATGATCGCGATGTCGGCTCCGGTTTTGGCCCAGCAGCCGGGGATGGTCAATCCGACGGCCGACGCGGTCAAAGAGCAACAGTTGCTCCAGCAGCTAAAAACGATTCAAGGGCGTGGCACCATTCCGGACGTGAGGTCGTACGTGCTCGAGCACCCGGTGGGCCGTAACTGGCAGCATTTTCACAGTGTAACGCTGCGCTGGATCGGTGGAATCGCCATCGTCGGCATGCTGGCGCTGCTCGTCGTTTTCTACCTCGCGCGCGGCATGGTGAAACTCGAGAGCGGCCGTTCGGGGCGCAAGATCGTGCGCTTCAATGGCTTCGAACGCTTTGTCCATTGGATGACGGCAACCTGCTTTATCATCCTTGCCATCACCGGCCTCAACGTCACTTTTGGCCGGACACTGTTCGCTTCGACAGTCGGCTCCGAGGCCTTCACCACCTGGGCGGAATGGGCCAAGTATGCGCATAACTATCTCAGCTTTCCCTTCACTATTGGCGTGGTGCTGATCTTCCTGATGTGGATTGGCGGCAACATCCCAAATGCCGTCGATGTCGAATGGTTCAAGCGGGGTGGAGGCATCGTCGGCCACGACCATCCGCCCGCTTATCGCTTCAACGGCGGACAGAAGGCGATTTACTGGATCGTCGTCCTGGGTGGCGGTGCGGTGGCGATCACCGGCTACATGCTGATGTTCCCGTTCTACGGCACCACGATCGATACCATGCAATATGCGCAGATGGCCCACGCCGTGGTCGCGATGCTGTTTGTCGCCGCCATGCTCGGACACATCTACATCGGTACGATCGGCATGGAAGGCGCATTCGAGGCAATGGGCGAGGGCACGGTGGACGTCAATTGGGCGAAAGAGCACCACCGTCTGTGGCTGGAAGATGAGGTGGCCCGCAGCCCGAAAGGTGCGCGAACCCAACCCGCCGAATAACCACGTTGAAACCTTTACGCAGGACGCCCGGCTTCAAGGCCGGGCGTTTTGCTATAAGGGGCCATGCGAATTATCGGTCTCGCCGGCTGGAGCGGCTCTGGCAAAACCACGCTGATTACCAAGTTGATTCCGCGCCTGATCGCGCGCGGTCTCAAAGCGTCCACACTCAAGCACGCTCATCACGGCTTCGATCTGGACCAGCCAGGCAAGGATTCCTTCGTTCACCGTGCGGCTGGCGCCACCGAAGTCATTATTTCATCGGCCAAACGCTGGGCCATTCTGCATGAGCTGCGCGAGGAATCGGAATGGGATCTGGGCGCGTTGGTTGCCAAGATGTCGCCGGTCGATCTTGTGCTGGTCGAGGGCTTCAAGCGCGACGCCTTTCCCAAGCTGGAAATATACCGCGCCGCCAACAGCAAGCCGCTGATTCATCCTGACGACCCGCATATCGTCTCCGTCGCCTCTGACGTCCCGTTGCCGCAGGTGAAAATTCCGGTCATCGGTCTCGACGACATCGAGGCGATAGCCGATCTCTTGCTCAAATTCGCCGTGCCGGTCGGCACCATGACCCGGAGCCGTTAGGCCATGCTGATTGCATTTGGAACCGGCCAATATTCCGTGGGGCCTGGCGAACAGGATCTCTTCTGATGGCGCAACTTACCGACGACTGCTTTGCTTTCTCGGGTCCGCTCTTGCGGCTCGATGATATGGAGCGGCTGATTGCTGAACGGATCGCACCAGTCGCCGAGACTGAGCGTGTGCCGCTGCATGGCGCTCGCAGTCGCGTTGTGAGCGGCGATGTGAAAGCTCCAGTCGATCTGCCGCCGTTCGACAATTCCGCCGTTGATGGATATGCGGTGCGACACGCGGACTTGCGCTCGGACCGCGATACGACGCTGGCGATTTCGGGCAGACTTACGGCCGGCGCGCGTGCAAATCTCGCCCTGAAATCCGGCGAAGCCATTCGCATTTTCACCGGTGCGGCGATACCCGAGGGCGCCGACACGGTTTTCATGCAGGAGGATGTGACGGTCGAAGGCGGCCGTGTGACCGTGCCAAGGGGGCTGAAACCCGGGGCCAACCGCCGACTTGCCGGCGAAGATGTGCCTGCCGGCGCCGTGGTGCTGCCGACCGGCACCGTGCTGGAGGCGCAACATATCGCGCTCGCGGCTGCGCTTGGGCTGACCGCGATCTCCGTGCGGCGCCGGCTCAAAGTCGCGATCTTTTCCACCGGAGATGAAGTCGTGGAGCCCGGAGCAGCCCGCGGTGGCACTGCAATTTATGATTCCAACCGCGTTCTCCTCACGGAATTGCTGGAGCGGCTCGGAATGGTTGTCACCGATCTCGGAATTCTCGCCGACGATCCGGAAAAGCTGTCACATGCCTTGCGGGAAGCAGCGACTGGGCACGATCTCATCGTCACTTCAGGCGGCGTTTCCACGGGTGAAGCCGACTATGTGCGCAATGCCGTCGAACGGATCGGCAGCCTTGCATTCTGGCGTGTCGCAATAAAGCCGGGACGGCCGGTCGCTATGGGCGTGATCCGGGGCGCCAACGAAGGCAACGGCGCGGCTTTTGTCGGCCTGCCAGGGAATCCCGTCGCGGTTTTCGTTACGTTTGTACGCGTGGTGAAACCCTTGCTGCGCCGGCTGTCCGGGGCGCGCCCAGACAGACCGGTGCCGCTCCCGGTACGCGCCGCATTTGCGTACAGTAAAAAGAAAGATCGTCGTGAGTACGTGCGCGTGGCGCTCAGGCGCGGAACGGACGGCGAGATCGAGGCGGTCAAACACCCCCAGGACGGCGCAGGAATTCTTACGTCGCTGACGGAGACCGATGGGTTACTGGAGTTCCCCGAAGATGTGACGGCGATTGAACCGGGCGCGCGCGTCGGCTTTCTCTCGTATGCAACCCTGCTGAGTTGACGGCTGAACCTTGTGCCTATGCTCCGAGGCGGACGGAGCTCGCACTGCTGAAGGCATCTTCAGCCGAGTCCGGCACGCTGCCGAGCACCACGCCGCCGATCACGGCAATGACGATGGCCACCACACATGCCACGATGAAACTCTTCATGATCACTTGCTCCTCGCCCAGAACCCGCGATCCAACTATAGCAGATATGGACCGGGTGGCGCAGTGGTCAAGAATGCCATGCAAAGCCCTTCAGATATGCTGCAACGCAATGCGCTCGGCCCGGGCCGCATCTTCCGGCGTATTGACGTTGAAGAACGGGTCAACCGGCTGATCTGGCCAATCAGCAACAGCGACGCCATGTCGCGCGGTCCAAACCTCGATTTTGTGCAGGTGCTCCTCGACCAGCGCTTTGCGCAAATCGTCACGCAACGCCAGCGGCCACACGCCAGCCACCGGATGACGCCATTCGCCTGAGCGCGCGCAGGCGAGCGGCACGCCAGCGCCCATGGTGCGGCGGGCTTGATGCAGGCGTTCGACGAGGTCGTCGGGCAGGAAGGGGCAATCCCCCGGGACACTGACGATCCACTCGATTCCGCTCTTCTGCTTGGCCAGCCAGTCGAGACCGGCAAGGATCCCGGCCAGCGGGCCGGCGAAATCCGGCACGGTGTCGGCCACAACAGTCAGGCCGGTATCGGCGAAGCGCCTGGGATCGCCGTTGGCGTTGATGATGATTCCGGTGCATTGCGCGGACAGCGTTGCCAGCACACGGTCGAGGATCGATACACCGCAGATCTCGATACGCGCCTTGTCGCCGCCGCCCATTCGCCGGGCGAGTCCGCCGGCGAGCACCAGACCAAGGGTCGGGGGATAATTAGTCGTCATGCACCGCCGCTTTTCGCCGGTGTTTGGCGCTTTCATCTTCGACGAAGGCGAGGTCCTGATCGAAGACAATTCTATCCTCACCGGCGAGCGCGACGAAGCGCTTGCCGCGGGCGCGTCCGATCAGAGTTAGATTTGCCTTGCGTGCCAGTTCGACGCCCCAGGCGGTGAAACCTGAACGTGAAATGAGAATTGGAATTCCCATGCGCACGGTCTTGATCACCATTTCCGACGTGAGGCGCCCGGTGGTGTAGAAGATCTTGTCGTGTGCGTGCACCCGCTCCTTGAACATCCAGCCGGCGATCTTATCGACCGCATTGTGACGGCCGACGTCCTCCATATAGACCAGCGGCCGGTCTTCCTGCGCCAAAACGCAGCCATGAATGGCGCCGGCTTCCAGATAGAGGGACGGCGTGGTGTTGATCTTGTTAGTCAACGCGTAGAGCCAGGATGTACGCAAGGTCGCCTGCGGAAGCGTCACGTTTTCCAGCGCTTCCATCAAATCGCCGAACACCGTGCCTTGCGCACAACCGGATGTTTGCACTTTCTTCTTCAGCTTCTTCTCATAGTTGGTTTTGCGCTTCGTGCGCACCACAACGACCGAAAGCTCTTCGTCGTAGTCGACGTCGGTGACGACGTCATCCGGAAGCAACATATGCTGGTTGAGCAGGTATCCGATGGCCAGATACTCCGGATAGTCGGCGATGGTCATGGCGGTGACGATTTCCTGGCTATTGAGGAAGATCGTCAGCGCACGCTCGACGGTAACCGATGTCTCGATGCGCGCCCCGGTTTGATCGACGCCGGTGACGCGCTCGGTCAGCCGCGGATCGAGCGGATTGGGGCGGATGATGTAGCTGTCCCGGTCTTTGCTCATCGTTCAACTATACAGACTATTTGGCACAGCATGAAAACTGCCCAACTTAGGTGGGCAGCGGTGCTCATTTTGTCCATGCCCCGTGCGCTGAAATTGCGAAGAACGTTTCCAAGTGGCGTATCGTAGACATAGACTACGGCCAACGACAAAACGCTCCCGGGAGATGCCGACCATGCTTCGCGCTACCAAAGATGTCATGTTGCCGACCACGATCACCGGCTCGCTGCCACGGCCGAGTTGGTACACCCAAAATCTTGGCGCCCGCAGCTTTCTTGACGCAATGGTGAACAATCAATTCCGCGAGCAATATGTCGATGCGGTCTCGATCTATCTGCACGAACAGGAAATAGCCGGGCTCGATATCGTCACTGACGGCGATGCACATTTCGACTCCGACGTTGGCGGTCAGAGCTGGACCAACTATCCGCCGCGACACATGGGGGGATTTGATCGCAACCCGCAGCCAATACCGGCCGGGCAGGGCGGCCTGGGCTTCCCGCCCGGCCACATCCTGCACGACTATCTCGAATCGCGCGTGATGCCCAGCATCGTCGGACCGGTCACGCGCGGCGATCTGCAATATGCCGCCATGTTTAAAGTGGCGCAGCGCATGACCAGGAAGCCGGTCAAGTTCGGCACCATTGGCCCCGAGCTGGTTGCGTTCGCGGTGCAGGACAGACACTACAAGTCGCTGAAGGATCGTATCCTTGCTGTCACCGACGCTCTGAACGCGGAGTTGCATGAACTCGCCGATGCAGGCTGTCCGGTGATTCAGTTCGAGGAGCCGCAAATCCACCTGCTGGCGGTACGTAATATTGTTAACGACGTGATCAATCCAGCGTTCAGCGTCGAGGTGTTCAATCGCACTGTCAAAGGCCTGCGCGCGAAAACCGAAGTATGGTGTCATACTTGTTGGGGCAATCCTTCGCAGCAGCGCATGTTCAAGGATGTGCAAAGTTACAAAACCGCGCTTGAAATGCTGAACAAGGTTGACGCCGACGTCATCACCTTTGAGTCGGCAAGCGCCGGCGGCATGGATCTGGAAGCTTTTGGCAAGATCATCACCGACAAGAAAATCTGCATCGGCGTGATCGACCACCATTCGCTGCAGGTCGAGCGTCCCGAGGAGATCGCCGAGCACATCCGCCGTGCGCTCAAACATATTCCGGCCGAGCGTCTGGTGCTCTCATCCGACTGCGGCATGGGTCGCGAGGGCATGAGCCGGCGCCACGCCTACTACAAGATCGTTTCGCTGGTGCTTGGCACCAACATGGTTCGTAAGGAACTCGGCTTGCCACAGGCCGAATGTCTGGCAGCCGATAGCCGCTATTCTCTGGTTCTATCGGCGAAATAAGACATCGGAATTTGCCTTGCAGGCAATTGCTGGCTTCAGCGGCTAAGCCGCCAAAGGAGTGACATGGCAAGTGGTGGTATGGCGAATGCCCTGGAATCCAGGACGCCGCTTCGAGTTGCGATCGTGGAAGACGATCTTGCAGCGCGAAACATGCTGGTTTCGACCTTGCAAGCCGACCCCGACTACACGGTCGTGGCGGAATTTGCCGAAGGTCGCGCCGCCGTTTCTGCAATCCCTCATCTGGCGCCCGACATGGTCCTTGTCGATCTGGGGTTGCCAGATATTTCGGGAATCGATGTCATCCGGCAGTTGAAAACCACGCATCCCGGATGCGATGTGCTGGTCGTCACGACATTTGGCGATGAAAGAACGATCACATCCGCGCTGGAGGCCGGAGCTGACGGTTACCTGTTAAAGGGAATCCCTCTGGAGGAATTGCGTCGCGATATCCACTCTCTGCGGGCAGGCGGCTCACCGCTCTCGCCAATGGTCGCGCGGCAACTCCTCAACAGGCTGCAAGCCAAACCAGCCGATGAGAAGGCGATTGATGCCGACAACGGCAAGCTGACGCGGCGCGAACACGAGATCCTGGTGATGATCACGAAGGGCTTTTCCTACGCGGAAACATCTCAGATCTGCGGCATTGCCGCGACGACGGTTCACAGTCACCTCAAAAGCATCTATCGCAAGCTCGAAGTGCATTCCAAAACCGAGGCCGTCTATGAAGCGCGCCGCCGCAGCCTGATCTAGGCTGCATTTTCCCGCGCGGGAGTCGAATAGGTTTCACCCTTCGGCACCCTCAGCTTGACGCGAACGATCGTTCCCTTTCCCGGCACAGAGTCTATAGCGAGCTCACCGCCAGTTGAGATCGTGCCTATGCGCCTGCGCATGTTGGATATTCCCCGCCCGGTCCTGACGATATCGGTGACATTGAATCCGCGGCCATCGTCCTGAACGGCGATCATCACGGCGCAATTCTCTTCATCGTATCTTGCCATCAGAGTCGCCGATTTTGCGCCGGAATGATGCATGACGTTGCTGAGCGCTTCCATCAGTACGAGCTTGATGGAAAGTGTATCGCGAGCCGTCAGCTTCGATATCTTCGGGAGATCATCCGCGCGCCAACGCAGCTCGATCCCCGCCAGTTCAATGCCTCGTCCCATGCGATGCCGAACGTTGCTCAGAACGAGATTGAGGTCACCCTCGACAGGCTCGGAGCTGTCGACGAGAAATCGCAGTTCCATGAGAATTTCGCCGATGCGGCGTTTGACATCGGCAATGCTGAAATTGTCGGACGTAAAATGGGCAAGCAGTGCTGCAAGGCTGGCGCCGATGCTGTCGTGCATATCGGCCGAAAGGTTTTGACGCTCCGCGATAGCAGATCTCACGACTTCAATCTGGGTTCGCTGGCGGATCTTCTCCAGGCCTCGAATAAAGATGGCCGTCGCCACCATTGCCGCAGTCAGGACGATCCAGCAAAGCGCAAGCGCGTAGAAAAATCCGATGTATTGCGAGCGAAGATAGGCCTCGTCGTAGCCGACCGTCACGTAGAAAGGAATAGAGTCAGAAGCCAGGAAGGTTCCGATTCTGATGACATCGTCGAGGCCGCCGCGTCCAAAGAATGTGCCGCTTTTCTCGCCTGCCATAACCCTGTCGTAGGCCACGGCCATTCTGGAAACGGACGCGCCGTAGCCGATCGAACCGCTGAGTGAGCGAATCCTGACCACTCCGTCCTTTCCTGCCAGGGCCGCAAGGCCACGGTCGCTGATTTTGAGTTTTTCATAGAGATCTATGAAATGTGACAGGCGATACGACGCAACGACGACTCCCTGAAATGTACCGGCCTTGTTCCGCAAAGGCCGCGAAAACTGGATGGACCATTCGTTCGTCAGCAAGCCTTGTGTGGGCACGCTAATGAATAATCTCGACACGTCCGGGTTGTCCGCATGGAACCGAAATATCGCACGCTCCTTCAGCGACAGGCTTGGGGCGGGATCTGCGATCGCGCTGGCGATCAATATGCCGTTCCGGTCGACGATGCTGGGTCCAATGATTGAAGCTTGCGCCGTATAATAAGTCAGCAACCGGTGCAGCTCTGTTGCGTTGGTGGGCGATATGTCGAGGTCGCTGGTCAAGGAGGCAATCTGCGTGAGGATCGCGTCGACTCGCTCCGCGTCGCCTTCGAAGCCCGCCAGCAGCATTTGCGCGATGTTTTCTGTCTGCCGGTAGAACACCGATTCTGAACTGCGTTTGAACTGCGCGCCGGCAAGCACACACAACACGAGCACGAACGCGGAAAATCCCGCACAGACAAGAAACAGCGAAAGCCGCGAAAAGCGGCTGAGCAGATATCCCAGGTTGCTCATTCTGGTCACGATTGCCGCCACGACGACCTCATTTCCCTGCCCGCAACGTCGCATGTCTCCCAACGGCATGTGCGAATGCGGTCATATCCGCCCCCGGCACCGGCGATGGGCATCCCCAGAATTGGGGATAGCCCGCAATCTCAACCATTTTATGCCCATTTCGGGCAATTGGCCGAAGGCAGCACACGGGAGAAGATCAACCGGCAATTTCAGGTTGCGTCCGGGATACGAGTTCACCGTCGGGATCGCCCGGCCTCCCGACAGATGAGCTGGGTGGAGGCGCGCCGCAACGTCGTCGCGTCCGATGCCCCGGCATCTCGTTCGGCCGTTTTGTCCGTCGGGATGCCGGGGCATGACTTTCAACGTGGCTGAACAGGCGGGTCTTCAGCGTTAACAAAATCTGAAGTCACCACCCGGGGATTCACGGTTCGACTTGGGACGGTTTAAATCGATTTTGATTTAATGTGATTTCCGGGGGAGGGGCAGGCCATGAGGCTTGCCGATGCGAATACGTCTTATTGCGGTTACCCTTGTTGCTTGTGCGGCTTGTGTACTCGATTTTCCGCACTCGTCCGCGCCTGCCGAGCCGCAGCATGCGGAAGCAATCGATTTTGACGCGTTGCGTGCGCAGGCCGCGGACGCTCTTAACGCGCTGCAGCAGGCGCACGAAGGCCGTGTCGCTTCGGTCGCAAGCGCGGAATTCTGATTCAACGCCGAGTCACGGGCCGAACCTCAGCCCGGCAAAAACGCAACCGCGCCGCTGGCGCGATCAGTGAGGCGCTCGACCGTCGCGTGGTAGAGCGATTCCAGCTGTTCCCGGTTCAAGACGGTCGCGACCGGTCCATCGGCGATGCGAGTCCCTTCACGCAACAAATAGGCGCGGTCGGCCGCGCGCAACGCGTGGTTTGGATCATGAGTGGTGAACAAAACTCCGTGCCCTGATTTTGCCAAGGCGCGGATCTCTTTCATAACCTTCCCTTGATTGCCGAAATCAAGGCTGGCGGTTGGCTCATCGAGCACGATGAATTGCGGCTCCTGTGCCAACGCGCGTGCCAGCAGGACCAGTTGCCGTTCGCCGCCGGAGATCATGGTGTAGGGACGGTTGGCTAGAGCCGCGATGCCGAAGCGCTCAAGCGCGGCCTGCGCCGCGGCGCGGTCCTGCCCGCTCGGTCGACTGAACAGGCTGCCGTGTGCAGTGCGGCCCATCAGCACGACCGTTTCCACCGTGAACGCAAAAGTGCTGATGTGCACCTGTGGCACGTAGGCGACGACACGCGCGCGTTCGCGGATCGAATAATTGTCGAGCGGCTTGTCACCGAGCAGCACCTCGCCAGCCTTCGGCTTAAGCAGCCCAAGCAGAGTTTTGAGCAATGTCGTCTTGCCGCCGCCGTTCGGTCCGAGCAGCGCCAGCACCTCGCCGGTCGAGAGTGCGACGTCGAGACCGCTTCCAACAGTGCGATCCGGATATCCGATGGTGAGGTCGCGGCCTTCTATATTCACGACCAGGTCCTCTGCATGCTCGCCAGCAGCCAGATGAAGAAGGGGGTGCCGACCACGGCCGTCAGAATTCCAAGTGGGATTTCCACCTCCGCCGCCGTACGGGCGAGCGTGTCGATGACGAGCAAATAGCCGCCACCAAGAATTGCCGCTGTCGGCAATAGCCGGGCGAAATCAGGGCCAACCAGCGAGCGTGCGAGATGAGGAACCACGAGGCCGACCCAGCCGATGATACCGGCAGTAGCGACGCTGGCCGAGGTGGTGAGTGTTGCGGCGGCCACGATGGCCACGCGCAGCGGTCCTGTCGGCACACCGAGCGAACGCGCCTCCTCCTCCGGTAGCGACATGACATTCATCCGCCAGCGCAAGGCGACTAACACGGCGGTGCCAAATGCGACGGGCCCGAACAGTGGCAGCAGGTCGGACACGTTCGCTGCGGCCAGGCTGCCGAGCAGCCAAAACGTCATGGCAGGCAATTGGTTATAGGGATCGGCGAGATATTTCACCAAGCCGACACCGGCGCCGAGCAACGCGCCCACAACCACGCCGGTCAAAACAAGGACGAGGATCGGGTCACGCGCGCGTACTGCTGAACCGATCACGTACACGGCGGCAACTGCGACCAGGCCACCAACGAAAGCGAAAGCCTGGATCGCCAGCACGCCGAGCGAGAAGAATATCCCGATCACCGCGCCAAGCGCCGCACCCGAAGAGGCACCGAGAATGTCGGGCGACACCAACGGGTTTCGAAAAAGCCCCTGGAATGCGGTGCCCGCAACCGCCAGCGCCGCGCCGACCAATGCCGCCGCCAGGACACGGGGCCCTCGCACCTGCAGGACCACGCTTTGGACGGCCGTCGAGACGTCGGCCGTTTGGCCGGTTACCTTCGCCAGCAGCACGGTAAGAAGATCGCCCAGCGATACCGGGTAGCGTCCAACAGTAAAGGCGAGAAGCAGGCCCGCGATCAGCACGGCGGTGGCGATCGCGAGACCGGGCAGGGCAGAGCGGGTCACTAATCTCTCCCCGCCAGCACCTGGTCGATCTGCGCGTCGCTTGGCGTACGATGGTAGAACATGGTGTAGAAATCGCGGGTCAGCACGCGGATGTCTTCGGGGAATTTGTCCGGGTACAGGATTTTTGCCAGCCACCAAAGGCCGATCAACCGGTTTATCGATGGTGGAAAATCAACCCAGCCGAAGGGCATTTTCGGCGACAGGTGTACGCGGCTATCACGAACGGCTTTCACCGCACTCCATGCCGGATCGCCACGCACGCTCGCGGCGAATTCCTGGTCGATGGTGACGATCACGTCCGGATTCCACAGCAGGACCTGCTCGATTGAGACGTTGGCGAGCCCACCCTGATTGCCGCCGGCGACATTCCGCGCCAGCATTTCAATCGTCTCCACGTTGATCGAGCCGCCAAGCCCGGTCACCAGCCCGCGGGGTCCGCGTGCGTAGTAGACACGAGGACGAGCCGAAGCTTCGATTGCCGCGATCCGGCCGGTGGTAGCCTTGATCGTGTCGTCGGCGTAGCGCGCAAGCTTTTCGGAGTCGTTCTGCCGACCGGTAAGTTCGCCCAGCTTCCGGTAGGTCGCGGCGATTGCATCGAAACGGCCGTCGAGCAGCGCATAGGGAATAGCGGTTTGCTGCTGTACTCGTTCGGCAAGAGAGAAGAATGTGGCGCTGGTTGAACCCACGTCGAGAATAAGATCGGGCTTGAGCGCTATCACGCTTTCGAGATTGGCGGTGTTCCCCCGCCCGGTGATGCGGCCGACTTCAGGCCGAGCGCAAACATCCGGCAGCATGTAAGCACATTCTTCCGGGCGGTTGGCACGTGGCCAGCCGAGCAGCAAATCCGGCGCGAGCGTGTAGAGCAGTATTGCAGCCGGTGGGCCCGCGGGAAACACGCGCGCGACTTTCGCGGGTATCGGCAATTCGCGGCCGGTCGCATCGGTCACTGTCGCCGCACGCGCCACGCGCGGCAAAAGCACTGCCGCGCCGCCGCTCACGACAAAGGCTCTGCGATTAATAGGCATGCTCATCCCTTGTCATGACCGGGGCAAGGCCGGACATGGCACCTTCAGCCTATGGCGTGCCCTAGTCCACCCCCACCATCACGCTGGTGGCCTTGATGATGGCATAAGCGGTCTTGCCCTTTTCGAGCTTCAGCTCGTCCGCCGACTCATTGGTAATCGAAGCAGTAATTATTTGCCCGCCGATATCGATGCGGACATGGGCGGTTGTTGCCCCCTTCTTGACCTCGGCAATTTTGCCTTTGAGCTGATTGCGTGCGCTGAGTTTCATGTAATGCACTCCTGGCTAAATTCATTTTTCTGCTGCGAAGCCGTGGCTCGTTAAAATCTGTTGTCCCCGTGACGACATGATGAATTCCACGAATTGATGCGCCGAGGATGAAGCCTCCGCAATCACAGTCAACCCATAGTCCGCGCCGACAGCAAGATTGTCCGGTAACGGCACGATCTGTTGTCCGGAACCCTCTTTCTGGGCCGTCTGCGCATTGGTGCAATACGTCAGGAAGATATCGGCGCGGCCTTCGGCCACATGCCAGCCATAGACGGTGTGGCCGGGCGGCGGCGACGCGGTGCCTGCGCCGCCGGTGAGCTGTAGCGCTTTCTTCTCAAGGATGGCTTGTGCGCCCGGCCTGATGGCCTCGGCTTTCCGGAAAACGTCAAAAGCATAGTCGCCGGACGGATCGGCCTTCGGTGTCGAGGTGCCCAGCTTCACGTTCGGATCGAGCATGCGCTCGAGGAGGTTGGCGCTGTCGACCGTCAACCCCGGCCTCACCAGCGCGCACAGTTTATTGCGCGCGAAACGAAGCACGGGGCCGCTTTTCTTTTCGTCATGCAAAGCTTGCGGATGCTCCATGTTTGCGGAAGCAAACACATCCGCCTTCGCGCCTCTGGAGATCTCGGTCTTCAGGAGGCCGGAAGGCCCGTATTTGGCCTCGACCCTGTTTCCGGTGGACGATTCATAGACCTTGGCAATTTCGGTCAATGCGCCTCTCAAGCTGCCGGCGGCATAGAGTTGAACCGTCTCCGCTGCCGCCGGTCCGATCATGGCAAGCATTGCCAGCACCGTCATACGCAGGCGCATCACGCGCTCGGATCGCTGGCGTTCGGATAGAACAGCTGTTCCCCATTTATCTTGTAGTTGGCGATGGCCTTCTGGCCTTCCGGCGAGATCAGCCAATCAATGAAGGTCTGGCCAAGCTCCTTCTTCACGTTCGGATGCTTGGCCGGATTCACCAGCATGACGCCGTACTGGTTGAACAGGCGTTTGTCGCCTTCCACGAGGATTTCCAGATCACCCTTGTTCTTGAACGACAGCCAGGTGCCACGATCCGACAGCACATAGCCATTGCTGGCGCCGGCGGTGTTGAGGGCGGCGCCCATGCCCTGGCCGATCGATTTATACCAGGGCCCTTTTTCCTTCTCGATATCGATGCCCGCGTCTTTGTTCCAGAGCGCGAGCTCGGCGATATGCGTGCCTGATCGGTCTCCACGCGAAATGAAGTCCGCCTGTTTGTCCTTGATCGTGTTAAGTGCCTTGGCAACGTCCTTCATACCCCTGATGCCGGCTGGATCGGTCTTGGGTCCAATAAGCACGAAATCATTGTACATCACCGGGTGCCGCTTCACGCCTTCACCTTCCGCGAGGAATTTCTCTTCCGCCGATTTTGCGTGCACAAATACGACGTCAGAATCGCCGCGTCGGCCGGTATCGAGCGCCTGGCCCGTGCCCTGTGCGATAACCTTCACGTCGATTCCGGTCTTTTCCTTGAACAACGGCAAGATGTGGCCAAACAGACCGGAGTCCTGGGTCGACGTGGTCGATGACACCACAATCGATTTGTCCTGAGCGCAGACAGGTGTGGTGAGGATGGTGGCGGCAAGAGCGGCAGCCACCATCACCGCGCGACGATTGACCATGTGATCCTCCATCTGCTTTTTCAGACGAGCAATTCGCCTGCCAAGAACTTCCGCGCTTCTTCGGTGTGCGGTGTTACGAAAAATTCCGGAGCTCGTGTGCATTCAATCAACCGGCCACGATGTAGCAGGACCACGTCGCCGGCAAGCCGTTTGGCCTGGCCGATGTCGTGGGTCGACATTACCACCTTGACGCCGCGCGCACTCACCGCGCGGACGATATCTTCGATTGCCTTGGTCGAATATGGGTCAAGGCTGGCGGTCGGCTCATCAAGGAACAGCACGGCAGGGTCGCGAGCCAGCGCGCGTGCGAGCGCAAGTCGCTGTTGCTCACCACCCGACAGACGCCGGGCCGGGCGGCTGCCGAGTTCGCCCAGCCCGACCAATGCAAGAAGCTCGGCGGCTTGTTCCTCGCGTTGCCCGCGGGGGACATTGGCCGCGGCAAGCGCGTAACGCATATTTGCCGCGGCCGTACGCCGCAGCATCGTTGGACGCTGAAACATGATTGCGCTTTTCGACGGCGTCTCTGTGTTGCTGCCCCCCCATGTGATGCGTCCGTTCGAAAGAGGCGTGAGCCCCATGGCGGCGCGCAGGAGGGTGGTCTTGCCACTGCCATTCGGGCCGATCAGGATCGTCGGTGCACCTGACGTAACCGTCAGTGTGATGCGGTCGAGAATCGTCACCTCGCGCGCGACGATGCTGGCTTCGACGAACATCAATGGGAGATCGGAGGCGGCGGCGCGCATCGTCATCCTGCGTAGCGTTCGCCCGCGTGGCGCATTGCCCATGCCATCGCGTTGATAAGAATGACGATGAAAATCAGGATCAAGCCGAGCCCGACGGCCAGCGGCAGGTCACCCTTGGACGTTTCCAAAGCGATCGCAGTGGTCATGGTGCGCGTGAAGCCTTCGATATTCCCGCCGACGATGATAATGGCGCCGACTTCTGCCGCTGCCCGGCCGAATCCTGCAAGCAATGCAGTCACGAGGCTGAAACGTGCATCCCAAATGAGCGTCACGATGCGGCGGCCCGGACCGACGTTCATGGCCGCAAGTTCGTCGCGGTACTCGACCCAGAGATCCTCGAGCGTCTGACGCGTGAGGGCTGCAATGATCGGCGCAACCAGCACCGTCTGCGCGATCACCATGGCCTGTGGCGTAAACAAAATGCCCCATGACCCGAGCGGACCCGAGCGCGACAGCAAAAGGAATATTGCCAGCCCCACGACCACTGGCGGCAAACCCATCAGCGCATTGAGGATAACGATCGGCACTTCGCGGCCGCGAAAGCGCGTAAGGGCGAGCAGGGCACCAACGGGCACACCCACAAGTGCCGCGAGCAGCACGGCGCTCAGGCTTATCAGGAGCGAGAGCCGCACAATGGCGAACAGGTCGGGATCGCCCGTCATTACCAATTGAAGCGCGGTCATATCGCCGGTCATTTCATGTCCCGAGGCGGCGCGGCTGACGGAAGCTTGAATTGAGCCAATTTAGTTGCTCGCTCCCGTAGGGGTCAATTTTCGAAAATGGAACACAAATTTGCCTATGAACTCATAGGGATTTCCCATATGTACGGGGTCTGACTGCGGGTTGTCTCGTGTCGGCCCGTGGTTATAGTCTTCACCGCCTGCGGCGCCCTGCGCCGCAGCGTCTGTCGCCAGCAATTGACGATTGGAGGGGTGGCCGAGTGGCTGAAGGCGCACGCTTGGAAAGCGTGTTTACGGGAAACCGTAACGTGGGTTCGAATCCCACTCCCTCCGCCATCCAATGGCTCGCATAGTTTCTATCGTGAAAACACTGTCTTGTTCGGACGCGTCGCGAGGCACTAGTTACAGGTCACAGTTACAGGTTAGCGCGTGGCGTATACTGAGGAAATTTTAAACAAAGCAATTTCAGAAGAACCGCGTTGACTTAAGTCAACGGTCCCTTTCCTGACCGCGAACGCCCAAAGAACACCCGGGTCCCCATTTCAAAAATCCCGTTAACGCTCGCAAGCCGCGGTATCAATTCGACGCGGTGCGTGTCGCTATTGGCGGCAAAGCGGACATGGGTTGGACGCACCTCGATGTCCGCTTATGACCCAAAGCGACATTCCTTGATCTAGATCAAGAAGAACTATGGCGTT
>DATAPP010000181.1:0-3728 GCA_036265125.1 Pseudolabrys sp.
CAATAGTGACCGACGTGCTTTCATGGCATCGGTTGATGGAAAGGGGGAATTCGCGTTTCACACCCAGTTACGTGCTCACGAAAATGAGAGCGAGATCACGCACGATCGCGCGCTCGCACTGTTCCAGGCTGCAGTCGGAGCTCGTCTCAATGCTGAGATTCTGTCCTTCGGATCCTGGATAGCTGGCTATGCACTCGTCGCAGAGCGCTTTCAGCGCGGTCGTGTATTTATAGCGGGGGATGCGGCGCATCTGTTCACCCCCGCGGGTGGACTTGGCTACAACACAGCCATTGAGGATGCGGTAAATCTCGGCTGGAAGTTCGCCACCGTTGTGCGGGGCCAGGCAAGTCCGGATCTCCTTGCTAGCTACCAAGCGGAGCGTGCGCCAGTTGCTAAGCGCAATACAAATTATGCGAGACAGTTTGCGGAGTCCCTGGGGTTGTTTGTGCCCGCTTCCGAAATCGAAGACGACTCGCCAGCAGGTGCAGAAGCGCGTCGCAAAGCCGGCGACTATCTTAGTGCTCACGGCAGAGCCGAGTTTGATATTCCGGGGATTACCTTCGGTGCACGCTACGTATCATCTATCATCGTGGGAGATGGCACTGAGCCGCCTGCCGATTCAGCAAACAAATATATTCCATCTGGTTGCCCTGGTGGTCGCGCGCCACATCTTTGGCTTTCCCCGAACGAGTCGCTGTATGACACGTTCGGTTTCGAATGGACGTTGCTAAGGTTATCGCGTGCGGCAACAGGACAGCAAATTGTCCGAGCAGCCTCGGATGCGCGAATATCGCTAAAGGTTGTCGATCTTTTTTGTGAGGACGTGCGCGATCTCTATCGGGCCAACCTCGTGTTGATCAGGCCGGATCAGATCGTCGCCTGGCGCGGCGACAGTGAGAAAAGTGCGGGACAACTCGTTCAGGCCGTTCTTGGCCTACGAGAATGTCAGATCGACGCAATCGCTTAAATGCGCGGATCCCAGCAATGTAACTAAACAACCATCAGAACTGCGCGTCGCAATTCACGCTTTTTGTCTTCGAGGTAGCACGAGGAAATGAAATGTTGGGCGCGAAATTCGATTTGATGAACGAGTTCAACATTTTGCGCATTACCTGCGCAATATTCTTTATTCCTCACATCGTCGGCAAGTTCACCGTCCCAGCGACGCTCGAATTCTTCGTCAAGGCCGGCTTCAAACCTGCCGCAACCTGGATGTACATCGCTGGCGCGATCGAGACAGTTCTCACAATCGGCCTATTGTTCGGCATCTACACGCCCATTGTGGGCTTCATTGCCTTCATCCATCTGCTGGTCGCTGCTGCGGCAACGTACCGCGTAACCGGCTGCTGGATCTGGGTCATTGGCGGCGTGGAGTATTGCATCTTTTGGGCGATCTGCTGCCTGGTGGTCGCAATGCATGCATATAACGCAGGAATCTGAGTCGTGGGCTGAAAGGAAGTCTTCCCAATGGCTAGCGTTCTTTTTTCTCCCATTACCATGCGCGGTTTGACTCTTCCGAACAGGGTCGTTGTGTCGCCCATGTGCCAATACAATTCCGATAATGGCTCCGCCAATGACTGGCACTTGATGCATCTCGGTAATATGTCGCTCGGCTGCGCAGGCTTAGTGATGACCGAGATGACCGACGTAAACCCGCAGGGCCGCATTTCACCGCGCTGTGCGGGCTTGTGGTCTGATGACAATGAGAAGGCGCTCAAGCGCGTGCATGATTTCTGTCGCCAATATGGAGTTGCCAAACTCGGCGTCCAGCTTGCTCATGCCGGCCGCAAGGGCCCCACAACTCCTCCCGGCGCAGGAGGAAAACCAATCCTTACCGAAGCGGAAGGCGGCTGGACACCCGAAGCGCCCTCGGCAATTCCTTATGATAGTGGATGGCCCATCCCACATGCGATGACCAAGGACGACATCAAAAGATGCATCGGCGAGTTTGCAACATCCGCCGAGCGCGTTGATCGCATTGGTTACGACCTGATCGAGTTGCATGGAGCCCACGGCTACCTCGCGCACCAATTCCTGTCGCCGGTCTCTAACCAGCGGATCGACGAATATGGCGGCTCACTGCAGAATCGCATGCGCTTCGCCATCGAAATGTTCGAAGCCGTGCGCGCCGTGTGGCCGGAGCAGAAGCCGATCGGCATGCGCGTTTCAGCCACCGACTGGGTTGAGGGCGGGTGGACGCCGGACGAAACAGTCGTCTTTGCCAAGGAGCTTAAAAAGCGCGGCCTTGACTACATGGACGTGTCAACCGGTGGCCTCTCTCCACTTCAGAAAATCCCGCTGGCTCCGGGTTATCAGGTGCCGTTTGCCGAAAAAATAAAGAAGGAAGTCGCCATTACGACGATGACCGTCGGCCTCATTGCTGGATATCAACAGGCAGAGGACATCGTCGCGTCAGGTAAGGCCGATTTAGTTTGCCTCGCGCGCGGCGCGATGTGGGATCCGCGGTGGGCTTGGCATGCGGCAGAGGAACTGGGCGCCGAGACACCGTACGCACCGAAGATGATGGCCTGTCATCCGAAATTGCGGCCGCAGCTATTTCCAAAACGTTCAAGCTAAACCGGGTTTTGAGTAATGACACCGGAAGGACACACTCATGGACGTGAAAGCAGAACCGCGCCGTATCACCTCGGAAGACATCAACCCACGCTACAATTGGGGTCGGCATTTGCCGGTGCTGGGCACAATGGGCGTAGATTTCGAGGAGCGCGTCGATTACCGGCGGATGCATCGCTACCGGCTTGGCCGAGCGCAAGCTGCTCTGGGCGACTCTGAACTCGGCGCGCTGCTGCTCTTCGATGACAATAACATCCGTTATGTCACATCGACAAAAATTGGCGAATGGGCGCGCGACAAACTTTCGCGCTGGTGCCTGCTGCCGCGTAGCGGCGACCCGATACTCTGGGATTTCGGCTCAGCGGCCATTCACCACAAGCTTCATTCGCCATGGCTCAAGCCGGAAAACTGTAGGGCCGGCCTTGTTGGTCTGCGCGGCACTGTCGACCCAGCGTTCGGGTTGATGAAGCGACACGCCGAGGAAATGGCCGCCATTCTGATGGAAGCGGGCGTATCTAAAATGCCAATTGGTGTTGATATCATCGAGCCACCTATGGCCTTTGAGTTGGAAAGGGCCGGCCTGAAGATCAAGGATGGTCAACAAGTGATGTTAGAGGCGCGTGAGCTGAAGTCGACCGATGAAATCGCACTGCTCAATCGCGCTGCAGCAATGGTCGATGGCGCCTACGATCTGATCAACGAAAAGCTTCGTCCTGGGGTACGCGAGAACGATATCGTGGCAATGGTGAATGAGTTCCTCTATCGCCACGGTTCTGATGACGTCGAGGCGGTGAACGCGATTTCCGGTGAGCGGTGCAACCCTCATCCGCATAACTTTACCGACCGCTTAATTCGTCCTGGCGATCAGGCCTTTTTCGACATTCTTCAGAGTTTTATGGGCTATCGGACCTGTTATTACCGCACTTTCAACGTGGTTCGTGCGACACCGGCACAGCACGACGCCTACAATAAGGCGCGCGAATGGCTAGACAATGCGATCGAGCGTATCAAGCCTGGCGCAAGTACCAGTCAGATTTGTGAAGTGTTTCCAAAGGCACAAGATTTTGGATTCCCGGACGAAATGGCGGCATTTGGTTTGCAATTCGCGCACGGTCTCGGCCTAAACCTGCACGAGCGCCCGATCATCTCGCGTG
>DATAPP010000182.1:0-3024 GCA_036265125.1 Pseudolabrys sp.
AAGACCCCTTAAAGATTTAGCGGCCATATCCACTGCCGCTTTGGCAGCCTTCTCCCACGACTCTGTACTGGTACCCACCAATTCAATGACGTCATAAACGGAATCAGGCATAAGTTCCTCCTTGTGTCTCGCGCTGCGGCAAGCAATCAGGTTGAACCCAAAGCACAGCATACAACTGCAGGGGCCATTTCGCTACGTCAGAGCAATGTCCGCTTTACCCCTGAAAGCGGACATTTGCAGTGCGCAAGCCGATGTCTGCTGTGGGCCAAAAGCGGACATTGCACCGTCTCACGACGGCCCAGTGGTGCCACCGAGATGGCTTTCAGCGACGTTCAAGCTTCTTGGCGAACCTTTCGCTGAACCCGGCCAAGAATCCAAGCACGACAAAAAACCAGGTACTCGGATCCGAACTGCCGCCCACGCTGATGTTAATTATTTTGGCTGAAAAGAGCGCCCCAAGGACGAGCGCAAAAGATCCTCCAATAATGGGCTGTGTTACCCCGATGGCCATCAGAAATTCGCGGGACTTGCCCTTTAGAACCTCAAACTCGGGCAATCGCAGAAGCAAACTGACGATGCCGCCCCAAAACCCGAAAGAAATGATTTCGGTTCGCTTAGAAATTAAAGATGAGTTTTATTTTATGACGCGTCTTTTGCGCAGAGCTTCCCGGCACTGGTTCTGCAGGTCGGCACCGGGGTCGCCATAGAGCGCGGCCGCGAGCTTGCAGAAGGAGCTGCCCTTGGCGGGGGACACCTTTTCCTTCTCCGCGCTGAACTGGAGCAGCAGACTGTGAGCTTCCACGACCGCCTTCCGCTTCGCCCTTGCTTCCGTCTCATGTGTTAGTGCTGTCTTGCGGCGTGTGAACTGGAACGTTCCTCCCATGCCGTCATCGATGTTCAGACGCGCCTTGCCGGTCGGCTTGGCTTTCTTCTCAGCGGTCCTGGCCTTGTCCAGCCACTTGCGCAATTCAACTCGCGGGAAAAACATTTTGAACTCGGCGGGGAGGTTCATGTTCTCCAGCGCGTCATCCGCCCGCTTCAAAGCGATAGCAAGCTTCTTGGCAGCGTCCCTGGCCCGCTTCGTGTTGTGGTTGGCACGCGCGATGTTGTCCTCGGCCGCCAAGGCCGCCACGTCCCTGACGACGGTCTCAACGCATTCTCTGCACTCAGCCAGTTGCTCGCGCTTGGGCCTGATCAGCTTCAGGGCGCGATCCACCAGTACGGTCTGAACGGTATGGTTGGTCAAGGCCCTAGGCCCCCTTCTTCTTTCTTATCGCTGTAACGTTTGATGCCTTGTCGCGGCCTCACAGTGGACCTCTCACAATTTTTAGATTTCCAAATTATTAAGACTTTGCTGGCAACTCGATCGGGGGACGGAGAAGATCGAAATGATGAGCCATCCGCTCAATGAAGAGCAGTGCCCAGTAGCCGAGAGCGTTCTCGGCCAGTTATATCGATCCAGTCCGCAAGGCCTAGGCCCGCTAATCGAAACGGTTCCAGCTTTCACCAGGGCAATGCTCGCGGTTTACTGTGGACGCCGAGCACACCTGGCCTCGATCGGCTTAGCGATAGCGAGCATATGTGAAAAAGACAATTTAATAGATGCAGGTGGCGACTTTGGCGCAAAGTTGTTTGAACAAGCCAGGCAGGCACTCAATCCGCAGCGGCGTCCGAAAATAAGCCTTTCCAATGGGTCTTTGATGAAAGTCATCTACGAAGATCTAATTTAGCGTCGTTTCCAACACCCACTTTCGGCGAAGCTCCCAAGAGCGGGCATTCGTCCGTGCAATGTCCGCTCTGGGCCAATAGCCGACATTCGCGAAATCCACCAAGCGAGTTCCCGTTACATCATGTCATTTGAAATACAAGGAACCGCATTAATTGATTGCGAGTGTGGCTCTCGCGCCATAGGGTCGATCAGCAACGCTGCTATAGTCCCGACTGCCGGGTTGTTCGAACGTTCCTTCACAGCGGAGTTTCCCTTTGCTCCGCTGGAGCGGTCCCGGCTCATCCGTCGCAACCAAACTTCGAGCCGGGACCGCTCAGCCAGAAGAGCGAGCTAATGCGCGGCGAGATTATTGGTCTTTGCATCTTATCCATCGTATTCGCCGCGGCATGGGCATTCGAATATTTGCGATAGATTTTGTTGGGTTGTATGGAGGGTGAGCGATGGCTGACACCACTAAACTCTCGGTTGGCAAAGCAATCGAAAGATTGCGCGGCACTGAAGAGCCTAAATCCAGGATGATGCGGGTCGATGAGAAGATTGACGCTCTCGATAAAGAGACGCAGAGCTTGAGGGCAATGAGGCGCAGTCTGGGCCAAAAAGCCGGGCCTACCAAGCGCGATTGAGAGATGTCCGCTTTGGGTCAAAAGCGGACATTTGCGGTGCAAAAAGCAATGTCTGCTTTACCCCCGAAAGCGCATGTGCAGTGCACCGGCTCATGTCTGCTTTGGGCCAATAGCGGACATAGTAGCGTAAATAGAAAGACCGCCTCGCGATGCGATTCTTGACCGTCAGGTAGCAGCTTTGTTCTTAATCGCACCGATAAGCGCCGTCAGTATGGCTCCGCCAGCGCCGCCAGCGACAAGCTGTGAGACGATGCCGCCAACACTCAGATTGCCCGACTCCGCTGCGGCCACGATGGTCGGCAGCGCTAGCGTAACGACTTGGCCGAGCACTCCGCCTCCGACCACGCCGGAAATGATGTTGCCAACCGTGCCGAGATCAAAAGTCGGCGATGACTTGCCTGCGGCCACTCCACCAGCTGCTCCTGCAAGAAGGTTTATCAAAATCTGTTCCATCTTGAGCTCCCCATCGGTGTTGATGCCCGAATAGTCCATTCTGCTTCCGATCGCACGAACCAGCAATTGAAATCGTGAGCAGAGCGACATTTCTGAATGTCCGCTTTGGGTCATAAGCGGACATTTGCAGCGCAAAACGCTATGTCCGCTTTGCACCTGAAAGCGTACATGTGCGGTGCAACTAGGGGCGTCCGCTTTGGGCCAAAAGCGGACATTCCG
>DATAPP010000183.1:0-3205 GCA_036265125.1 Pseudolabrys sp.
GGGAGGTGCGAGACTTGGTGCGGTCGAGGCCATCTCGTTTGAAAACGCCACGATCGACATAAAGAAGCGTCAAGACGGTGTCGGCTTACACCCAGAAGCCGTATTCGCGCACACCTATATCGATCCGCAAGTGATGGCGGAATCCCTTTTGCGACTTGGCACGTATGTGGCTCAACACGGCTTGTTTGGAGAGGGGCCTTACCTGGCAGCCCGCGACTTATTATTGAGAGAAATACCGCGGACGGGAGGACAACCTCTTCATTGTCCGGGAGAAACCGCGGTTGAGGCGGCCGTCCGGCTCTGCGGCGGCCTTCAGGGCGGGATTCTTGCTATCCAAGGCCCCCCCGGCGCCGGCAAGACCCACACTGGCGCGCAAATGATCTGCAAACTCGTGGGCCACGGTAAAACTGTTGGAATTACGGCGAATAGCCATAAGGTCATTCGCAATTTGATCGATGCAGCTATTCACTCGGCGGAGAAGCAAGGCCTCAGCCTAGATTGCTGCCAAAAACCCGCCGAGATGGAGGACGCGCAACCACGTCTTTCATTCGCCAGAAACAACAAGGACCTATTTGCCGCGTTGGGAAACACCGCCATGGTCGGAGCAGGGACAGCGTGGCTATGGGCTGCGCCGGAAGCCTTTGAGACAGTGGATGTGCTTTTCGTGGATGAGGCGGCGCAACTGTCGCTCGCCAATGTGCTCGCGGTCTCGCAGGCAGCGAAAACCGTGGTTCTGATCGGCGATCCCCAACAGCTCGATCAGCCCATGCAGGGCAGCCATCCAGAGGGTACAGATGTTTCAGCATTGGATCACCTCCTGAGCGGCCAGCGGACCATATCGCCGGATAGGGGCCTTTTCCTCGAACAGACTTGGCGGCTGCATCCGGATATCTGCGCTTTCACTTCGGAGCTTTTCTACGACGGTAAGCTTGTCTCGCGAGAGGGTTTGGAGCTGCAGGTCATCAATGCGGTTCCTCCCATTTGCGGCTCAGGTTTGCGCTATCTCCCCGTCATCCACCACGGCAATCAGAATTGCTCTCCCGAAGAAGCGAGAGCTATCGGCGTGCTCGTCGAGGGCATTTTGGGAAGCAAAGCAATCTGGGTTGATCGCGAAGGCAGGCAGAAGCTCGTCACTCTCGACGACATCATTATCATTACGCCTTACAACGCCCAAGTGTTCGAAATTCAACAGCGGCTCCCGGGCGTTCGCGTCGGAACGGTAGATAAATTTCAAGGTCAGGAAGCGCCCATCGCCATCTATTCCACCGCTAGCTCAACCCGGGCGGACGCGCCACGAGGCATGGAGTTTCTCTATAGCCTCAATCGTTTGAATGTCGCGACGTCGCGCGCGAGATGTATATGCATTATGGTGGGCTCGCCGGAACTTTTTGAAGTCGAGTGCCGCACGCCGCGGCAGGCCCAACTGGCTAATGCCTTCTGTCGGTTTCTGGAGTTGGCGCATCCGATCTCGCAACCGTAACCAGCGGTCGTGTCCATCAAATATGGTGTAATTACAAATCAGAAGGCGGTGAACCCAACTCCACGAGCCAAGCATAAGCTTCATCCAGAAAGAGCAGAGCAAGCAGAGGGATGGTATTGGGACAAGCTCCGGAAGGGCAATACGGAAGAGTGTCATGTCTCGTAACATCGTCCTTTGTTGCGATGGGACAGCAAACGAATTCACAGTAAACCGTACCAACGTAGTCAAGCTGTACTACGCGCTGGCCTTGAACGACCCAAATCGGCAGATTGCCTATTACCACCCGGGCCTTGGTACGATGGAACCCGCCGGCGCCCTCACCGACATCGGCAGGCGTACCACCATGCTCCTGGGCAAGGCGTTCGGCTACGGCCTCTCTGCGGACATACGCGACGCGTATGTCTACTTGATGAACCGGTTTGAATCCGGTGACCGGGTGTTTCTGTTCGGCTTCAGCAGGGGCGCTTACACCGCGCGCTCTGTAGCCTCTTTGCTTCGCATGTATGGGCTTCTCGCGCGAGGAAACGAACCGCTGGTGCCCTACGCGATTAGAATGCTCCGCGCCATCAACAAATTGGATGAGCGCACGCGCGGGGACGGAAAAAGAGCGCATAAAGCCAAGGCGGCGCGGAATCAGTATTTCCGGCTCGCTAGTCAATTCCGAAAAACGTTCTCCGCGCACGATTGCAGGCCGTGGTTTGTCGGAGTTTGGGATACAGTGAGTTCGGTGGGCTGGATCGGTAACCCGCTCAAGCTGCCTTACACCGCCGACAACGCTCATATCGAGATCGGCCGTCACGCGATCTCGATCGATGAACGCCGCGCCCTATTTCGTCCGAATCTTTGGTATCTCCGCCGGCGGCCACCGCAAAGCGGCCCGAAGGACCTCAAGCAGGTCTGGTTTCCGGGAGTTCACAGCGATGTTGGAGGTGGGTACCCAGAGTCTGAAAGTGGTCTCGCGAAGGTCGCTCTTGAGTGGATGCTTCAAGAAGCAAGACATGCAGGGCTCATAGTGGATCCGCTACGAATGGCTCGCGTCCTCGGTCAGGTGGGTGGCGGATACAGCCAGCCGGACCCCCGCGCAAACATGCATGAATCCCTTAAAGGGCTTTGGCTTCTCGCCGAGTTTTTACCGAAACAGCGGTATGACCCAGCGCTCCGCAAAAACCGATCTCGGTTCAATCTCGGAGCAAGGCGTGTCATTCCAGCGGGATCCTGCATTCACGACGCGGCTTATCAGAGGGGCACACAGTACAACGCCAGGTTCCCGGTCGATGCGGTGAGAACATGGACTTTGCCGGACCCCGGCGCCGCAGTAACGGCTCACCAGGCTTCGTAGGGTCGTGGGAGACGAATCTTTCCCGCTCCTCGCTCCCACCCATGCACTATTGCGGTGGTATGGCCTCCCTTTCAGGACGAGTCGAGTGGTCGATCACTTTTAACCTGCAACCGGAGAAACATCACGATGTCCGCGAAGCTGTGGTATCACCAAGATCAGGAAGAGACCGAAGTAAAAACGGTTCACAAGTTGGAGAATTGCTTGTTCTGTCACGGACCGCTTTTGCGCGATGCAGCCGCTGAACAGGAACTTCAGGGCGGATACGGTTATGATGTGATAGCGCCAGCAATAGGCTACTCCGGAATATATGTTTCGGCATCCGTAGCGATTTGCAAAGTGTGTGGATGGTGGAAATATACTCAGTGGATGGATATGCCGGACCCCTC
>DATAPP010000184.1:0-3098 GCA_036265125.1 Pseudolabrys sp.
GGTGTGATTGTCGCGCTGTTGTTGGGGATGGCAGCAATGGGCGCACAAAGTGCGCTGGTCCGTCTGCTGATGCGGAACATCGCCTCTACCAACGTAATGACAACGAATACGACACTTCTCGCGATAAATTCGGCCGAAATACTGCTTGGCTGGATCGAACGCCGAAAAGCTGGTTCGACCGGCGGTTTGAACCAAGACTATGCGCAAGCCCATAACGAATTCGCGGCGCTACTGCCGCTCGGGCTTGGCTTCTTCGTCGGGACCGCACTTGGTGCCATCGCGTATATCAATGTGGGACCCCCTTGTACATTGTTGGCAATTTTTCCAGTCGGGGGATTGGCGTTGGTGTACATGCGCCGCTCGTAGAAATAGGGATTGCCCACGGCTGAGTGCCCCCAAACGAAACGAGCCCCGAAATCGCGATAGCGCCACCGCCGCGACGGTGTGCTTAAGCTGGCGATGAGCCGAGCTGCTTGCCCAAGTAAAATCGAATTTAGTTTTCTGAACGGTAATTTAATGGTGTGGGCGGGCATCTTGCCTATCCTACATGCGTCAACTTCCAATGATGGAGGGACGCATGTTTGACGAATCAACACAGAGCAGAACTCCGGAGCCGTCGTTCTATTACCTCATGTTGGCGGCAACCTGCTTCCGGCGTACAGCCCGCAGCCGCCACCCCAATGCGGGCGCATTGCGCGACATCGGTCGCAAATATTTGACCAAAGCCGGGTGCGGAGTCGCGGATGAACAAATATTCAAATTTTCCTTAGCACAGGCTCCGCGCACAGGCGCCAAGGCCTCCTGGAGGCAGCCATGGACAGTCGATTGAAACGCTTGCTCCTTACGGGATTCCTGTTCTTCATGGTATGCGTTGCCGCACGCCCGTATGTCGTGGATCGATCGCATTCGGCGACTGCACTGGGTGCGATCGGAGCGCGCGATGGTATCGCGGAATATGAGCGGACGACCGTTGGCATTTTCGATCGGGTGTCCCCGTCGGTCGTTCAAGTTTCAGATTTGGCTGATGACGCCGATTCCGACGCCGAGGGGACCGCGGTCAAAAGCGGCACGGGCTTTGTCTGGGATGCGGCCGGGCACGTCGTCACCAACTACCATGTCGTGCAGGACGCAAAAGTCCTAATGGTTAAATTCGCTTCAGGCGACATCAGGAAGGCTTCTATCGTCGGTGTTGCGCCAAACTACGATCTTGCCGTGATCCATATCGACGGCAAAGGATCGTTGCCGCCGCCGATTTCGGTTGGCAGTATGCGGGGCCTAAAAGTCGGTCAAGCAGCCTTTGCAATCGGCAGTCCATTTGGGCTCGATCAATCGCTGACTTCCGGAGTCATCAGCGCACTCAAGCGGCGAATCCCGACCCGCGGCGGCCACGAAGTTACCAACGTCATCCAGACCGACGCCGCGATCAATCCCGGCAATTCCGGTGGCCCTTTGCTTGACTCCGCAGGGCGGTTAATCGGTGTAAACACCGCGATTTACTCGCCATCCGGTTCCAATGCCGGGATCGGCCTAGCCATTCCGGTCGACGCGGTCAGTCGCGTGGTGCCAGCGCTAATCCGTGATGGCCACGTAGCGACACCGGGCATTGGCATCGTGGCCGGCGATGAAACCTTGGCGGCACGTTTCGGGATCGAAGGCGTCGTAGTGGTGGCTACGGTTCCGGGCTCGCCGGCCGAACAAGCGGGCTTACAAGGCACCGACGTTTCGAGCGGGCAGATTGGCGATGTCGTCGTTGCAGCCAACGGCAAACCCATTCACCGGTTGCCGGATCTGAACGATCAGCTCGAACAAGTCGGCATCGGCAACCAGATCGATCTCAGCATCGACCGAAAAGGCAGCAAGGCATCGATTTCTCTCAAGGTCACGGATTTGGTCGGTGTGCGAGAGTAGGAGGCGGCGCATGACTTTCTTCCTCTTAGTGAATGGCAGGATACCTAACCCACAGTCATTCTGTGCGTTCTGCTGTGAGCCAATCGGCGAGAGCTACCTGCGAGAAGTCGCAACACGGCTCTGCTACTGCGATCACCAGTGCTACACCGATCATTGCGATGGGGCCAACCAAGCACTCAAAAATTACGCGAAGGCGTCATGATGTCGTTTAGACTTAATCTGTCGAATCTGCGAGTCGAATGTCTCGACGGTGTAGTCGAAATGGGAGGCTCGCGCTCGACTGTAGTGCGCAAAGCCTTAAGCAGGCGGTAGCTGGAAGCGCATGACAGTCTTACTGTCGCCGTTTGAATCTAAGAAGGGAGCATGGGGTGAGACTTGGTATTATTGGGACGGGCCATGTTGGGGCCGCCTGTGCATTCGCTACCGTCATGCGTGGTAGCGCGCGCGAAATTGTACTTGTCAACCGCAGTCGGAAGACCGCTGAGGCGGTTGCAACTGATATCCGCTACGGCTCCCTTCTCGGTCCCAAGGTGGAGATTGTCGACGGCGATTACGACGCGCTGAAGGGAGCGGACGTGGTGATAATCACGTCCGGGGTCAACGAAAAGAAAGGCGGCGCCACCGATCGCAATGACCCTAAAGGTCGCCTCAGGTTGCTAGACAAGAACGCGGAAATCTATTCCGACATTGTGCCGAAAATTGTGCGGTCAGCGGCGGACGCGACGCTAGTAATAGTGACGGACCCTCCAGATCCGCTTGCCGATATTGCACGAAATGCTGCGGGTCATGAGCGGGTGCTCAGTGCCGGCACCTACCTCGACAGCCAACGCTTCCGCTTTCATTTGGGCAAATATTTTGGGGTCGATCCCGCCCATGTAGAGGCCCAGGTAATCGGCGATCACGGTGTGTCGCAGGTATTCCTGTGGTCCTCCGCACGCATCGGGGGCGTACCCGTGTTGTCATTGCTGAAAGTGCGCGGTGAAAAGCTCAGTGATCTGCGCTCGAAAATCGAAAAAGACGTACGCTACGCTAACATCACAATCATCGAAGGGCACGATGCAAGCCAATACGGCATCGGCATCGTGTCTGCTCGGATTGCAGAGATGGTTTTAAACGACGAGCGCGCGGTGATTCCGATCGGAAGCTTCCAAAAACAGTTCGGCGTCACGCTGTCCCTGCCCAGCATTGTC
>DATAPP010000185.1:0-7877 GCA_036265125.1 Pseudolabrys sp.
CCCACTCGGCGCGGGCACCGATGCGACCGTGGTGGGGCCGATGGACCCGTGGCTGATGATGTCTTTCATGACGACCGGCAAAAACAACGCCGGGCTGTTCTCCGGCCATGCCAGGACAGCAGATCTCTCGTCTGCAGGCCCTACAGATGTATACGAGCGGTAGCGCCTACCTGTCATTCGACGATGAGGACATGGGCACGATTGAGATCGGCAAGCACGCTGACTTGGCCGTACTCTCTGACAACCCGCTCTACGCGGACGAACAAACCTTCCGCCGTATCACCTCGAACCTCACGTTAGTCGGCGGCAAGATTGTCAACCAAAGCGGGAGATTCGCCAACCTCAACATCCAGCAGTAAATTCGGGGCGGACCCGCAAGGCCCGCTCAATGTTCTCCAATCGCAGCGGCAGGTCACCGACGCGTACCAGGGTGGCCTGCCGCTGCGGCGTTGCCGATTGCGGCAATAATGGCCCCCCGGGCACGAGGTCGTCTCTTGGCCCTTAGCAGACGTCGGCTACTGCACCGTGCATGTCCGCTTTTGAGGGTAAAGCGGACATGCCTTTTTGCGGCCTCGCCAAACCGAGCGGCGCCAAGCTCACAGGACGCCAGCGTCGTAGACAACGTTGCCGGCGACGACGGTTAGGAGCGAGCGGATTTTCGGGATTTCTGCATCGGCGACAAAGAAAAAGTCCCGATCGAGGACGACGAGGTCGGCGTGGTTCCCGACCTCGATGGAGCCGAGATCGTCCTCGCCGATGAACCACTTGTTCGCGACGGTCGCGAGAAACATCGTCTCCTGCCGCGTCAAGGTCTGACCCCGGGACCGCACAATAGCTGTCACGCAATTCCTCCTTCACTCGCTCCGACACCATGTGGAACGACGCGAACATGCGCATCGTCGCGTGGGCATGAAACGTTGTTATCGAGCTCACTAGCTCGCGAATGAACCTGTCTGCAGCATCCATTCCTTTCCCCACGTCTCCGCTTCAGCGGGCCGGGTTAGTCCCGGCCCGCTGTTTTTTTTGAAGGGCGGGGCTCTAGCCCAGCCTTTCTTAATAGCCTACGAAGCCGATCAATCTCTCTTCTGTATTCGTCGTTAGCTTCCTCCAGCCAATAAATCGACAAGCGAAGATCTTCCGGCGAGTCGTCCCTTTGAAGTGCTCTGATGTACTTCCGCAGCGCAAGTGGAAGCGCGTTGATACTTTTCGGCGTTGCGATCCAAATGTCCGGAATATCAATCGTCGGCATGTCCTATAGCCCCTTTGGGATAACGCCATCTTGGTCCTATAACCCCGCAGAACCATGCCTCATCCCGGCCCCTGCGTTCATCAGTGCGACAAAATACCGCCGACCAAGCTATTGCTTAAGGCGCTCTATTCGCGGGTTGTAGTCCAACCGCGACAAAGACCCGCAGCTGATGCGGTCAATGCCTGCAAGCCCGTTCGCCAGCGTACGCACCGAACATCGGTGGAAGCGCAAGCTCACCGAGAGCCTGGCGAATTCCCACGACACGATCCGCTGTTGCTTTGTTGGATGCGGCGATCGCAGAACAGTTCAAGAAAGAAATTTGATCAGTAATTCGCAGCCCTGATTACGCTTCGCCTAGTTGCGTCCGAGGCAATCAGAAAATGCGGTGGCAAATTTCCTGGCAATTTCCGCCTCAACAAAACACCATCGTATTATGTTGCGGCCACCTTCGCGCCTATCAACACCGCGCCGTACCGTAACGCTCTCGTGCGTGTGAAAGTCATACATCGCGTCTAGGCGGTCTCCGAAGCCGTCAGGCGGCACTTTCATAACGACATGGAAAGGGTAAGCACGTTCGACCGCTTCATCGGATATAGTATCCCGGTAATGTGTCATCGAGCGTGCTTCCAAATTGGCTACTAAAAAAGCACTTTCTAAAAGCAGTGCAAGACAAGGATGAGTTGCGTTTTCGGGCCGATGCCCATGAGTATGTTGGTCGGGCAACATTCGGCTCCGGACTTCAATCCCTTTCAACAACGTCCTCTGGGACTCCAGCGCCTGAGACGGCTGCCTGGCTAAAAAAACGGGTCGCCCACTCAACACACGGCACGGCCCAGCAAGTTTGGGGACAGCCCGACCAGGGAACGGGGTCGGGGGCGGTCGGGCCCTCTACAACAAATCATTTAACCGGCAAAAGTTCCAATTTGTTTCTGGCCTCGCTCTGGCGATCAAAGAAAGGGCCGGGGTATTGCCGAGAGCCCCGACCCCGACAACCGTGTTCCGATGAGGGTGCAAGTAACTGTAAATGTCTGCTTTTGACCCAAAGCGGACGTAGCCGTGTACAATTCACAGCCAAAAAAAGACCCCGCTTTATTCGCGGGGTCAGGTACCAGAGAGGGCGCCATGCGGCGCACTCCGTCGTTCAATCAATTTTTTCCGTTACCCCCGGCCGGTTGGTTCGACGATTGCTTGGCTCTCGGCAAAAGCCGGCGAGACGGAAAAAAGAGAGGTCGCCCTCTGAGCAACCGCCTAATTGAGCTGTAGCGGACACACCGTTTTATCGGTCGGATGTTCTTTCTTGAACTGCGCCTCTCCAAAGCGCCTCAAGCTGACGGTTACCCTTCCCCGCAGCTATGCCTAGAGCGCTGTGGCAGACTCGGATCGCCGAGCCTGGCTTTGGTCGTGCGGATCATCATCACGTGCACACTCATACTGTCGCTTGCCGGGTGCGAAACGAAACCGCCAGCACCACCAGCGACAAGTGAAAACCGTGAGCAGGTCCTTTCAGCCCTAAATGCTTGCTTGCAGGCCGCTGCCAGAAAACTCGACGATGGAAGGTCCGAGGCAAGTACAGTTGCTTTAGCCTTGAGGCCGTCGTGCGCTGCCGAGTTCGGACGCTGGCGTGATCTTTATGCTCGCAGCCTTAGTTCCCAAGCGAGCCAGATGTATCACAAGAGGGACGACGAAGCATTCAAACAAGCAGCAACAAACGCCATTCTTGAAGAGCGAGCACAACAACGACAATGAGCACCGCTTGGAAATGGTTGATGAACCCCATCAGCGCGATCGGCCCATGGCCAACCAGGTTCGACGAGGTGATACAATGATTCAATAACGGGGCGTCTGCTATTGGCCCAAATCGGACATCGCTGGTTGTAGCGCACATGTCCGCTTTCGGGAGTAAAGCGGAATGAAGATTGCACTGCAAAATGTCCGCTTTCGGCGCACCGTACCGAAGTATCTGATCTCGCTAGCGCGACGTTTTAAGCCGATGCAGCGCAGATCGATGCGCTGAAACGTGAGCGCAGCGCCGACGCCGCTCCGATCCTCGATCTGCCAAACCCGATGCCGGCACTGCGGATGCAATGACCCAGGCCGACGATCTTAAAACATGGCGGCGCACTCGCGTGCGCGTTCTGGAACTGAAACGCCTTGCAGTGACTACGGCGCGCATCCACGCGCGGCTGCACAAACGGCTGGCAATACCGTCAACTGAACTAACAACGCCGAGGGAAACACTGCCGCAAGCGCACCGAGAGCGCCGCCGCTGACGGCTCTTGACCCGACGGCTGTGTCGGCCAACGACTACTATTTGGGCTAAAGCGGACATGCCGTTTTGCGCTGCCTTCTGACCCAAAGCGGACATGAGGGTTGGACCTCCGTCCAATTCGGTCTGGTGCCGTCTGGTGCCAATAATGCGCTTGTCTGTTTGCGAAAATCAGGAGGGGTGAGTGAAGGTAGGTAGGTTGCTGATCCGTTGGGCCGTGTTGATCACCGCCGCGGTTGCTTCTAGTGGCACCTTTGCTCAAGGACCATCGGCGAAACCGAACATTGTTTTCATCCTCATGGACAACCTCGGTTACGGCGAGGTTGGAGTTTACGGCGGTGGCATTACGCGCGGCGCAGAGACGCCACGCACCGACCGGCTCGCGGCGGAAGGCACGCGACTGACGAATTTCAATGTCGAGGCACAATGCACGCCGAGCCGGTCGGCAATCATGACCGGATGCTTTTCCATTCAGTCGGGTACGCACTGGGTCCCGATTGGAGGTGGCCTTGAAGGGCTCACTCAGTGGGAGGTGACTATAGCAAAAGCACTGTCAGCCGCGGGCTACGCGACCGGCGCGTTTGGCAAGTGTCACCTCGGCAGCGAAGAAGGCCGTCTGCCAAACGACCAAGGCTTTGACGAATGGTATAGCATCCCGCGCACGACCGACGAAGCTTTCTGGCCGGCAGACCCCCGAGCAAAAGCCGCGGGGGTCCCTTTCGAGCACATTATGGAGGGCCGCAAGGGCGAAAAGAGCCGAGAGCTTGCTGTATACGATTTAGACCAGCGTCGACTGATCGATGCTGAGGTCACTCGTCGCACTATTGATTTCATGAAACGCAGCGTCACCTCAGGAAAGCCGTTCTACGCCTACGTTCCTTTCACGCTCGTACACTTCCCAACGCCACCCAATCCGCAATTCGCAGGGAAAACAGGCTTCGGAGATTTTCCCGACGCATTGGCGGAAATGACCGGCCTATAGATGGGGTGGACCAAACAGATTTCCTGCTGGGCAAGTCAGAGAAATCGGCCCGAGAAGGTTTCCCAGTATTTGTCGCCGACCGGCTTGAAGCGGTGAAATGGAAAAACTGGAAAGTTGTCTTCTACGACGAGCAACGGGATTGGGGGAGCCCGCCGATCAAGCTGGGCTCACCCAAAGCCTTCGACCTTATCACCCAAAAGAAGAGTACCCCGCAACGGCGCTCCGCAATTTTTGGAATGCTGGTCCAGCCATGAAAGTCGTAACGGGGTTTGAACAAAGTCTGAAAAAATATCCGACAATCGAACCCGGAACACCCGACCCGTACACTCCGCCGAAATAGACGACGCCCCAAGGATGGGGTTTATCCGGCTCACAAAGCCGGCGGGGGGAGAATCGATAATACGAAGCGCTAGCGCGCGCGACCGCCCGCTTGCCTTCGTTTTAGATTTCGCAGTTTTCGCGGCGCTGGCCAGAACGTTCCAGACGCGCTGACGAATGTCCGCTTTCGCGGGTAAAGCGGACACGTCTTTTTACATGTCAAGCGGACAAGGAGCGTGCCGTCGAACGAGAGCCTCGGAAGAGACGGTTTAGATATCACCAAAGAGAAATGCCAAAAAAATATCTCCTTCCCGCCGTAACGTGCATGGCCTCATGCAACATAGACGAAGAATACACCACGGCTGTCCCACTGTCGGGCCGGTATCTTTGGTCGCCAAATTCGCACGGCCATCGGGATAACATTCCGCCCTGGGTATATCATTCGCGCCGCGGTGCATATTGAGCATGCGCCCATGTGGCGCATGCTCTTTTTGCTAAGTCACCCTGCGAACCCAAGCTGAAGGTAGTTATTTTCCATTCTGCGCGTGACTGTCAGCGACGTCGCTTCTCTGGCAGTCACCATTGGTAAAGCCGCTGTTTGTGTAATCGAGGGGACCGCCGCTTTCCTGCTTGTACTTGATCAGGATGTCCTTGCAGACGATTTCCTTGGTCTCGAGATTGCCGCCGCAGGTGAAGTTCGCGGGGTCGCTGGTGCTGCCTGAGCCACTATAAATAGCGGTTTGCGGATACGGGCAGATCGGGCGGACGATCCCAGCCTTGATCGTCGCGCTGAATTGGGTCGGTGGCGTGCCGTGCTCGACCCAGTTCACAAGCGCCGGGAAAAACTGGACACCCGCCGTGGCGCAATGCCCCGCGGCCGGTATCCGGAACAGCCGATAGAACTTCTGCACGTTGGTGAAGTCGATCGGACCGCCTTTGCCACCCGCCTGCGCAATACTCGGGGTATAGCGCGCGCCCTGTTCGCGGTAATACTTGATCACGCCGCGATGCATGATGAGATTATCGTAGGCGCCAACGTAGCTGAGCACCTTGCCGCCCTTCGCACGGAACGCGTCGAAATTGCCGACGGTATCGGTTTCGTCAGCAAGGCTGATGCCCGGCAAGAATTGGTTGGTCGATCCATCCTGCGCAATGTCCGCGTAGGACTGGGTGCCGCGCGCGCCGAACAGGGTCGCCGTGTGCCAATCGAAGTTGCGGTCGTGCTCGTCCCAATGCATTTGGGTCCCGGCCAAAGCGAATAGAGAAGTCCCGTTCCACGTCGTTGTAGGGCTTCCAGGGTCGCTGTGGTACCAGATCTTTTTGCCGTCCTTATCGCGCGCGCCGTCCCAGATCTTGTCCATCGCTTGGGCTTGCCCTGGCGTCAGACAGTTTGGATCGGCCGAGGTGCCGCCATTGGCGGTGCAGATCGCTCCTTTGTCGGCGACCGCGCTGTAGTGGCAGGCGCGCGGATCGTCAACGATGCCGTCCGCAATGCCATCAAGGCTGTCGCACGCTGCTGTTGCACGGGCGGTCGCGAAGTTCTGTTTGGCGGCGGGGATCACACCGCCGGCCAGATCCTTCATAGCAAACTGGCCCCACATCTGCGCTGTCTGGAACCGTGTCCAGTAAATCGCCGGGGCACCCGCCAAGATGCCATCGAGCTCACCGGCCAGCTCTTGCCCGAGCAGATAACCTTGGCGGCCACCCGTCGAGCAGCCGTTCCAATAATTGTACAAGGGCGGCATCCCGTAATAGGTGTTGGCAAGTGACTTCGAGAGTAGGATCTCTTGCTTGAGGCCAACCCGGCTCCAGTCGTCGATGAAGGTCACGTTGTAAGTGCCGTCGAGATTGACCCCCGGCTCGCAATCGCCGCCGCTGTGGCCGCCGTCGGTGCCTGAACCCACATAGCCGGTATTGGTGGCCGAGGTCACGCCGAGGTTGCCCGAGCACCCGCCACCACCGATCCCTTGCGTGCGACCGTTCCAGCGACCCTCGATGCCGCCCGCTCCGCCGTCACGAGAATTATTTGGAAGTCCGACGACGATCTGGATGTTCTCGTCGGCGCTGCGACCCCAGTTAATGTTGACGTTGCAAAATTGGGTAGCCCCACTGCCAGACAGCGCGCTCGTAATGCTCTTGATGTTGGGGTCGAACACGATCCCAGCAAGCTGCGTGCACTGGATGGTCGCAGCGGCGAAAGCGTTATTCGATAAGCCAGTTAGCACCAGCGTCGAAAGAGCAACGCCGCACGCCAGTTCAAGTTTCCTCATGACGCTTCTCCCTTGTTAATTGCTACACGTTTTTTGATTCCTAAGTGATTTCCAGTTCGACTGGTCGAATGTCAGTCGAACGTGGATCGGCGCGGCCCATGCGTCGCGAGCCGCACCTAAGCGTAGAACCGAAATTTTTCCTCGAAGATTGACCTCGGCGAGCGGAAGCTGACGCGTGCGATACCGCATTGCTTGTCGCGTAAAAACACCCACGCCCGGCCCCCAGCTGCCAACGCCCGCGATAAGGTCTCGATGACGCTACGTTGGCGCCAACCGCAGTCAAGAAGGCGCACTAACGAACCGATCAGAATCCCTAAAATGTACAATCGATTTTTTATAAAGGGCTGCGCTGCGAATTATAATTCATAAGTTGCGCCGTGGACGCTAAGTCAAAAAAGCTCCGTCGCTGGTAGCAAAAAAAGTTCCGTCACTGGTAACAGGTTAATTAAAAGAGAGCTTCAGCTCTTGCCAGGCGATCAGGCGATCAATCGGTTACAGACATCCGACGCGTCCGTCAGTGGCCGGGGAATGTCCGCTTGTGGCCCAAAGCGGACATTCCTAGTTGCACCGCACATGTCCGCTTTCGGGGTAAGAGCGGACATTTTGGCTCCTATGCGGACATCAGGTTCGACAGGTCGCAAACTGCCACTCCATGTCCGCTTCTCTAATCGGCCGTTCGGGGTCAAGCGCTTTCAGACTATCCACCATTGCAGTGTCGATGTCGCTCGCGGGCTCGCGCTTCTCTTCGGAATCGGCACCAGGGCCCTTCCAGTATGGGATTCGAGAACGAGG
>DATAPP010000186.1:0-2089 GCA_036265125.1 Pseudolabrys sp.
CTAGTGTTCCGGCGCTGACAGAGGATTCCCGCAGGGCCGCAAATCAGTCATAGCACTGATCTTGGCTTTAGCCATTCACGCTGCGTGAGCAAGTGCATTTTCCATGCGCTGCCAGATATGGCGCGGAATTTCTATGCTGTCTCGGCTTGGCCGAGACATGAAAGAAATCTGGTGATGCCAGATTTCGCGACGTACAGCCGCGATTGCATCGCTGAATGTCAGGACCGCTTTTGGATACCATGCGGCGGTTCTCGGTTTGAGTTTTTGTGATTTGGAAAGATCGTGAGCCCACAATGTGACGATCGAGAATAAGGCGAACAAGGCTGGTGTGGTGCGAAGGATCGCTTTGTCTGACCACTGGCGTTGAGTTTCTACGCCGAGGTGAGCGCGAACTTCCGCAAATGTTACTTCGACCTGCCAACGACTGACGAACCAAGTGAGAATGTCGCAGGGGCGAGCGTTGAGGTCGGTGGCGAGGAAGGCCTGCGGCTCGAGCTCGCCCTTGGGATCGCGGACGAGAAGCCAACGGATCGGCACTGGCGCCACGCCGCCGTGATACCAAATGGCGGTGCCGCTGGCGATCTCGACAAGGCGGTTGGTTCGACCATACCAGAGACTGACGCGGTAGCGCTTCCAGGAGACTTTGCGATCCTTGAGGACGGCGGACAGTTTTTTCAGGGGCTTACCCTTGATCGGCCGCCGGCCGCGGCCTTTACGGTTTGGCAGCGGAAAGCCGAATAAGTTGGCATCGAGGCGCAAGCGGGTGACGACACAGACATGCTTGCGGACCGCGGCGAGGAATTCGAGGGCTGCAAATGCGCTGTCGGCGACCAGGACAATATAGCGATCGGGGAGCCAGCGGTGGATTTGCAGTGCGGCCTGGCGCGCCCAATCGAGTAGCGTCTTGTGTTCGCGTGGCTTGCCTTCATAGAAGCGTTTGGAGGGGGCAAGCAGCGTGAGGAAAGGCAGCGCCATGATGCGGTCGGCCCACGGCACGCGCACCAGCAACATGGCAGAAAGCCAGCGCAAACCGCTGGCTTTGACGAAGTGTCCTTTGGAAGAGCGTACCGGATCGCGATAGATGCCGCGGGCTTTGATCTTGGCTCCCCAGCGCCGTTCGATGGTGTCATCGAACCCGATCACGACCGGGGCGCCGGACGGCACCAAAGCCTTTATCAGCAGCATCAGCAGCTTACGCGCCGCGGCCCGGGACGACCACTCTGCCCGATTAAGGATACGGTGGAAGGTACAGAAGTCGGGATCGCATTCGCGTCCCAGGATGCGCAGCGCCGACGTGACGGTTCGCCGACCTGGCGCCAAGATGACGCCTGCGAGCAGCACCAGAACGTTTGTCCACGTTCGACGTGTGAACAGTTCAGCGAACCCCACGAGCCGAGACAAAAATCTTTCCGGCAGCGCAGACCCAGACGAGTTGGGGAGAAGATGAGAGTGTTGCATCTCATCGGTAGAATCGGCGCGCTGAATCGCGACAATCTTACTCCGGTGCGACAAATCGAATCGGCTTGTTCACCGAGGCCTCGCCTGTGCGGGACACCAGCGGCATATTGAGCATGCTATGACCAAACCCGACCCGGCGCTTGCCGAAATCGCTGCTCAGTTCACGCGTTACGACGTCGAATGGAGCCGCGGCGCATATGTGATTATCGACCGCCGCACCGCGAACCCATTCGCACGGCTGCGGCCCATCCCGGACACTGATCGCTTCGAGCTTTTCTACTGGTCAAACGCCAAAGGGCGCTGGACTACATTTGGAAATCTCGGCCGTATGAAACTCATGCTCGAGAGCGCTCATGAGATCGTTGAGAACGATCCGATGTTCCGCATCCCCCGCGCCTCATGAGCGTGTTTAAAATTGGCCAAAGCCAAGCTAACCAGTGCGCTAAGTGGGACCGCATCGATCAATATGGGTTGCCTTGCTGCGAAGTTGACAATGGTCGCTGCAATTATACCAAACTTTCATCCTTGCGCCTACGTAGGGAACGCGCCGCTGGCGACCGTGATGGTGGAGATTGTACTTTATGCCGGTTATGCCGCGGTTTTCGTTTTAATTCGCACCCGAAGTGGCGTT
>DATAPP010000187.1:0-4263 GCA_036265125.1 Pseudolabrys sp.
ACCGATGCTTGCCGCCACCGCAGAGGTTCGGTCGCTAATGGGATGGCCTTTTCAATCCGGCGAGTCGCGCCTTCGCCGGGGTTCGTTTATCGGCATATTCTTTGCCATCAAACGGCGCAACATGCGGTGGATCCTTGTCGAGATACGGACGTCCGATCCCAAGCTCTTTTTCGTGCGCGTCGATCCACTTCCACAAGGTTTCACTCCACGTACATCTCTCCGCACGTGTCTCGCCCTTCACACTTACGAGATCGACCGCAAGCCCATGGCCATAGCCACCGCGGCGGCTCCCGCCATGGTATGAGCTGTCCGGCGCGGCCTTGTTGCCGCTTGCAAGCTCTTGCCGGTAATTATCGCGGAATCCGCTGGTTATGCCAGGCGAAAGCCCGGCGTCGTCCATCGCACGAAGCGCATCATACAGCTTCCGTTTGAAGCCCCGATCCATGCCTCCGATCACGTAGTCCTTCAAAGACATGCCGGCTTTCAGCGCGGCTTTCGGATCCTTCCACGCGAAATCCTCGGTGATGTACTTAGTCAGAGTTCTGATGGCGGTCCGTATCTTGCCCTTGTTCTTGACCTTCACCTTGATCTGCTCCTCCACCTTGACGGTGTCGATCTTCGGCGTCCGCTCGTACAGCGACCAGAGGTATTGGTCGATGCAGACGTCCGGCTCGGGGCACGCGTCGAGAGCTTCGAAGCTAGCGGCCGGCCTGCCGGTGTTCTGCACAGAATCAGTCGGACTCACTGCAGCGAACAGCACGGGTGCCGCCGGCGACACCGGAGGAGTAGGAAGGTCGGACAAAGCGGCGCTGTCGCTCGCCGTATCAGCGACTTCGACCGAGCCACCAGACTCCTTGTCTTCGTTTCCCGGCGGATCCGGGGTGCTCGCCGACGCGATTCGCACGGGTGGCGTGGCGGCCTGCGGCATCAGAGGAGAGTCGGACGAAGCGGCGCTGCCGCTCGCCATATCGGCAAAGGAGACATCGTCGCCCAGTGCGATTGCTTGAGATGCGTCGACGTGTTCGGCGCGGGCGGTCGCAGTTGTTGCCCGACTGACCTCGATCGTCGCTCGGGTACTCTCGATGCCGAGCGAACCGAGGTCAGCGAGCCCAGCAGCGACCCAACCGGCGAGAGCGACCGTTCCGCACAAGGGCGCTAGTACAGCAAGTCGCCGCGAGCTCTTCACCCCCCGCCTCCGTCTCGCCCAAGGCTCCACGTGAACCACGCTGCAATGGCAGGCTCAAATATGGTCACGCGAGGAAGAAAAACTGTAGGCTGTTATCTTTCTTAAATGGTTGCCCGAATACAACTCGGGCCTGAGATAATGGTTAAAATGCTGGGCCTGTCTTTCCGAGAATCATATTCAGACGATGTATTGCGCCGCTCGATACGTCGATAGTGACAATATCGCTGTCCTATTTTTCCTGTCGATAATTCCTTAGCCGCTTTTGGCGGACTATTTCGGGGCGCAGGCTTGCGCCGTGATTCTGTCGTTTCTCATTCAGTCGCTAACATTGCGGCTCTCGCCGGCGTGATCCAAATACTGTTCTGAGTTTGGAGAGACCGCCGCGAGGCGGTCTGTCTTCTTCCTGCAATGGCAACAACTATCAATCGGCCATTACAAAAACAATTCGCAAAAAAATTCAGCTTCAGCAACTACACTCCACACAACCGGTCGAGATCCTGTATCATCACTTTGATTTCCTGACCGACCTCGGACTCTGGGTCCACGTCCCCAATCCCGTCCATTAAGGCGGCATATTCGGGACCCAGTTGTTTTCCCAATTCGTCCGCCCTCAGGGACAACTCTTCGACCTTTTTGGAATCCCCGCTCGCGTTGGCCTGCTCCATTTCGTCACCGAGCTTGCCGATGTCGCAAAAGGTTTTCGTCTTGGCCTTGTCCTCGCGGATAATTTTAAAGAGGTTTTGCACGTCCTCCTTGGTCGCAGGGGTCTGCTGGGCCAGCGCACATATCGGCGCGGTGGCTATCATCAACATCGACACAATCGGCTTCAGGTTCATGAGGATCCTCATGGCTGATATCGGCAACACCGGCAGCGAATTATTTCAAATAAAAATCCGATAAACGCGATGGAACTCACACATTTGTCCGTCGACTGTCGCCGGCGCGACATAGAGGCGATGCCGAACGCGTTCCTATGATGATGATCGCGCGGGGGGCTGAACCGCTCTGCTTAGCCCTCGAAAATGTCGGCTTTACCCCAAAAGCGGACATTGATTGGTGCGGGTGCCATGTCCGCTTTGGGCCAATAGCGGACATCGCGTATCCACGATTACAGTCTCTCCTCCTCAAGCTTTCTGCGTTACGGCTCGGTCGCGATCGATGAAGGCTACCAATTCTTTCGCCAGTTCGGGGGTGCAGTTGGAGTTTGCCGGTATCCAGCGGCTCGCTTAGCAACTGAAGCAGGAAGGTATCCGCGCCATCCAAGAAGGCTGGCCCCAGGCCGCAGAAGAAAAAGCCGAGACCGCGTGCGGCACCCGTCAGGTGGGGAGACCCGGATCGTTGACTGGCGCGGAGAGTTACACAGACCTAGCATTTAGAGCGCGTAAGTCGCGCAACGCCTGACCAAGCTCTATGGCGGCATTCGGGCATTCTCGCTGGAACTTAAGCTTAATGAGAGAGTTTCGTTGCTGGTTCGAGTAAACCAATAGCACTCTCACACAGACGGCAGTTGCCCTTGTCCCAAAACCTCCGAGAAAACTATGCCTGCCATCGAGAATTTACTGGCTCCGGCATCGACAGAGTTGCCGGATTGTAAATGCGGAGCAGAATTGCGCTTATTTGCGGTTAAATCACGCGGCGATACGGCAGTCCGTATTTTTAAATGCGATACTTGCGATCATGAATTCCGGTTAATGGTTTGGGCAGCGCCTGTGGCTCCGTCCCACGAACCTGATGAGATACGGTCCCTACTATGACTTCGGTCATTTCTTGCAGTGAGTTCCAAGGTTGGGACCATGGCCCAACTTCAAAATTTTCGGGCATCGATTTAAGCGATATTGCTTGATGCGTTTTACCCCGACTGGCCCGTAACGTCCTCCTCCAGCGTTACCTGCATTTTCATTGTGTCGCTCGCGTCAAAAGCGTATGGACGATGGTCGAAGTGAAGACATCCGATATGGCGTGCTAACGCAAAGAGGCAGGCCGCGCCCTTCACCAAGCATGATCCGCTTGAGGCAATAGCGGTCCGAAACGGTGTCATCCCCGTTGCGGGCCGTTTCGCATTCCAGTGCGATGTTGGAACTGCGTGGCCGTGGCCAATTTGATCTAGATCAACGCCTGTTCGGCGGTCGTGCGTTTCCCTGTTAGATGACTCGCTCGCGTTGAAACGATTGGGCAGAGCCAAGGGTGAAACGCCATGAACTACACCGACAAATCGGATCAAACCGAAGAAAAAAACATCCTTATGTGCGACATTTCTGATGAAGCACTGGAAACAGCTACGGATGCCAAGAGAGAAATCGCAGGAAAGATTACATGGTATTACTGCCCTACCGGGCTAACCATTTGCCGATTCTGACGACGCAATTAGGTTGATAGCGCCGTCTGTTAGCCCTCCGCGCTTTCAAATTGCGCGGGCGCTTCAATGAGCGCACGTGGCCGAAGTTGCTAACCTTGCGCAGTCGGGATCACGAAGCCGATCAGAAACACTCGCCATTTAATTGGCCGCGGGAAGACGTTGCCCCAAGAAACATTAGGCATGTTTGTTCGCTCACATTCCACAGCCGATTAGCGGACAAGGTGAAGAATTTCTGCGATTACGCCAAAAACAACGATGACAATGATTAGGCCGATAAACACGCCAACGCAGCGTTGGGTTCATAATGGTTTTTGGTTCGTGTATCCGGCACCGATACCTGCCAAATATTTACGCCGCCTGCGATACCAATTGACATATCGACTAAGTCAGCCGCTATGAGCCGGACCCGCTGCAGGCAATAAAGCCGCTCGGCCATAAAAGCCCTGATCTATTGAAACCAAACTGAGGGCCTCCGCGTCTTCCCTATGAGTTGATGGAGTACCGCGTGAGACGCCCTGACATGAACCCCGGTCCCTGCCCGCGTTGTGGCGGCACCCTGGAATGGAAAGCCACCGTTGGTGCGCCAGAGTCGGTCCACATCCATTTTTACGAGTGCGAACGCTGCCACCACGTTGTGGAACGCGAACCTCTAGCTGGACTACGTGGCTAACCTGGAATTAGAATAATTTTTAAGGACGACGCTACCGAAAGCAACGTGGGC
>DATAPP010000188.1:0-26317 GCA_036265125.1 Pseudolabrys sp.
GCGGCAGCTTCACAAGCCGCCGCCTTAATAATCGCTTAGTCGAATCCAGATTAAACTAGAAAGGATGAAGCGGGCAGACCCAATATGTCGTTGCGGCAACGCGATGCGGTATGAAGTCCGCGTCCCGGGCGTAAGCGAGCCCAGCGGCTTCTTCATTTTCTATTCGTGTTGCTGCGGACATGTCGAGTGCGTGCGCGAAAAGACTGAGGCAGCCGTCACCGAGGCGAAGCGTTCAGCGGCGTTGTGAAAAGCCGAATTGGTCCATCGCCTGCCCTTTGTCCGCTTTACCCCTGAAAGCGGACAAGTGCAGTGCATTCACCTATGTCTGCTTTGGCCAAAAGCGGACATCGCCCGCCTATTCGATCACCTCGTCGGCACGAGCCAGCAAGGTAGGGGGAATGTCGATACCGAACGTATTGGCCGTTTGCAGATTTATGATGAACTCGAACTTGGTCGGTAGCTGAACCGGCATCTCGGCTGTTTTCTCGCCCTTGAGGATGCGTCCGGCATAGAGGCCGGTCTGACGAAATTGCTCTGCGATGCTCGACCCGTAGCTCATCAGACCACCGGCATCGGTAAATTCGCGGCGGTGATATACCGCGGGAAGCGCGTGGCGCGCCGCAAGCGTGAGAAGTTGCACGCGGCGGGTGACAAACAATACTTCGGGACTGATCAAAAACGCATCGGCTCGCATTTTTACAATCGTCGCAAAGGCCGTGTCGATGCCGCTATTCGTGCTGGCGGTGACGACTTCGACTTGCCGCCCGATTGCGGTAGCCGCCGCCTGCAATTCTGAGACAAACGCCTCAGTAATGCCCGGATTGTTGGGATTGACGAGCACGGCAAAGCGCGCGGCATTCGGTAGCAACTCGTGCAAAAGCGCCAGCCGTTTTGCCCCGAGCTGCACGCCGATGTCGCTGATCCCGGTGGCATTGCCGCCTGGCCGGTTGAGACTTGCAACGAGGCCAACCTTCACCAGGTCCGCGCCAATGACGAAAACTATGGGGATAGTCGACGTTGCCGCTTTGGCGGCGAGCGCCGCGGGGGTGCTGATGGGCGCGACGATCACAGCCACACGTCGGAGGACAAGATCGGCGGCCATCGTCGGTAGGGCCTCATTGTGACCTTCAGCCCAACGGTCATCGACTGTCGCATTTTGGCCATCGACGTATCCGGCTTCGTTCAGCCCTTTGTGAAATGCAGGGAGGTGCTCCGCGAATGCTGCAGCCGATCCGCTGTGAAGAAATCCAATCACCGGCATCGTTTGCTGGGCATGCGCAACCATGGGCCACGCCACCGCACCACCGGCAAAACTGATAAACTCCCGCCGTCTCATGTAGCCCCCAGCATCGAGATGAGGCGTTGTTCGGATAAACTAGCATACTCGAAAGGGGTCGGACGCGAGGTCACCGATGTCCGCTTTGGGTCAGAAGCGGACATATGCAGTGCAAAAGGGCATGTCCGCTTTGCCCCAATAGCGACCGCAAAAGCGGATTTCCGCGCAAGGTCATGTCCGCTTTACCCCCAAAAGCGGACATGTGCGGCGCAACTACGAATGTCCGCTAAGGGCCAATAGCGGACACAGAGCCGTTCTGTCGGTGGGCCTTAATCTGCAGCCTTACTGGTTAGGACGTTGTAAGCCGTCAGCGGGCGGCGAATGCCCTTGAGTGCAAAATCGCCGACTGGTTCGATCGTTATGTCCTTCTCGACTGCCATCAAGACACGGGGGCTAATCAGGATTTGCCCGGGCTTTGCCTCGTCGCAAAGCCGCGACGCGACGTTGGATACCGTCCCGATGGCGGCATAATCGAAGCGTCCCTCAAAACCGATAGTTCCGAGGGTGGCAAATCCGTGCGCAATCCCAATGCCGAAGCCAATCTCATGTCCAAGTTTACGCCACTTCTCAATTAATCCTTCGATGGCCGCTCTCATTTCAATCGCCATCAATACGGCTTGGAGAGCGGGGTTATCGACGGGAATTGGGTCATTGAACACCACCATCACGCCGTCACCGGCATAGCGTTCAAGCGTGCCGCAAAACTTGTTTATGATGCCCCCAATCGCTGCATGGTATTCACGCAATAGAGCCATCACGTCTTCCGGATCAGAGCTTTCAGAGAAGCCCGTAAACCCGCGCAGATCGCAGAAAAGCGCAGTAATTTCACGACGGTGGCTTTCGAGCTGCTTCTCCGTCCCAGATGCGACAATCAGATCGGCTACTTGCGGAGGCAGGAAACGCCGCAGTCTCCCCATGCGCTCGATTTCGCCCACCTGATCAGTGACGCGTCGTTCCAGCTGCTGGTTTAATTTAACAACTTCTTGCGACTGCACCTCTAACTCGCCAGTTCTCTCGCGCAGTTCTTTGAGCAATCGCGCATTCTCGATGGCAATGACGGCTTGTGCGGCGAAATTTTGCAGCAGCCCGATTTGCTTTTCGCTAAATGGACGAACTTCCTGGCGGTAAATCACAATAGCGCCGACGAGTTGGCTTTCCTTGAGCATCGGCACACCGAGTATGGTACGCGCGCCGGCAAGCTCCAGGATCGGAATCCGCTCTGGGTCGCTCGTGTACGCGGTCTCGGCCCGAATGTCCGCAGTCTGGGCAGGTTTCTTGGTCGCCGCAACACGTCCGATGGTAGTGCCCGGCTTTACACGCGTAACTGGCTCGCGTCGTCGCGCTTCGGCGAACGCAGGCGGAGCTCCATGCAGAGCGACATATCGAAACGCATCACCTTCCGTTAGAAACAGCACACCGAACTTCGCATCGCAGATGCGCACTGCGTTTGCTAGCAGAGCATCAAACACTGGCTTCAATTCGCCCGGCGAACTCGAGATGACCTTCAGCACCTCCGAGGTCGCAGTCTGCTGCTCGAGCGCCTCGTCGCGCTCGCGGGTGAGCCGGGTAATATTTGTTTCTTTGCCGGTAGAGAGAGAACCGCGACCGGGCCCGGCCTTTGGCGCATTGCGACGCGTCAACGTCTTATGGCGTTGCGTTTTAACTACTTTGCCTGTTTTATCGCGCCGTCTCATTGTTCCCCCGATGCCCGGGACAGGACATCGTATCAACTCAAAGTAGCATTTCGAAAGGGGTTGAATGTGAGACGATCAATGTCCGCTTTGGTCATAAGCGGACATGTGCGGTGCAATAGGCAATGTCCGCTTTTCCCCCAATAGCGACCGCAAAAGCGGATTTTCGCACGAAAGCGGACAATCGCGATTGCTAAGCTGCCCGCCACAGGCGAGGACGTTAAGCCGACACCTGCGGAGGGCATCGGGGAAGGGACCGGGCGCGATGGAGATCGCAGCGCCCCAGTCCCTTAACCCTCGTGTTACGATTTCAGCGCGTAACGCGCGGCCATTTCTGGGTCCTTGGCGGCGACGAGCCTGGCGAGATCAAGCAACACCTTGGCTTGTTTCCAGGTGGCGTCATCCTGCATCTTGCCGTCGATCATCACTGCGCCAGCGCCGTCCGGCATGGCGGTCACAATTTTGTTGGCGAAGGCCACCTCTCCAGGATCCGGTGAAAACACAGTCTTGGCGATTTCGATTTGCGATGGATGCAATGACCAGGCGCCGAGGCACCCCATCAGGAAGGCATTGCGGAATTGCGCCTCGCATGCCGCGGCGTCCGAGAAATCTCCGAACGGTCCGTAGAAGGGCTTGATGCCGGCGGCTGCGCAGGCGTCGACCATTTTGGCGATGGTGTAATGCCAGAGATCCTGCTGGAAGGCCGCACGCGATCGGTCACTATCGATCGCGAGCTTGCCCGAAACCGAATTTGTTGATGTGTCGGCAAGCACTTTATAGTCGGGATGACCGCCCCCAACGCGCGTAGTTTTCATCGCACGCGATGCGGCAAGATCGGCGGGCCCGAGACTCATGCCATGCATGCGCGGAGAGGCAGAGGCGATCGCTTCGACGTTGTTGACGCCCTGCGCGGTTTCGAGGATGGCGTGGATCAGAATGGGCCTCTTCAGCTGGTGCCGCGCCTCGAGTTGCGCAAGCAACTGATCGAGGTAGTGAATGTCCCAGGGGCCATCGACTTTGGGCAACATGATGACGTCGAGTTTGCTGCCGACGGCGCCAACGATTTCGGTGACATCATCGAGTGCCCAGGGCGAATTGAGCGCATTGATGCGCACCCATAATCCGGTCGATGTGAAATCGACAGACTTGGCCATCTCGATAAATCCCTTGCGCGCGGCGTGCTTGGCTTCGACGGGGATGGCGTCTTCCAGGTTGCCAAGCACGACGTCCACTTGCCGCACAAGTTCCGGTACCTTGGCGCGTACCTTCTCGTTGTGAGGAGGGACGAAGTGAATCATGCGCTCGAGACGCACCGGCAGTTCGCGCAGAGGCGCCGGCGCGCCGATGGAGAGCGGGGCAAAGAACTGACGCGGCAGTTTCATAGGACCTTCCAAAAGACGCTTCTGCCGTTTAGAGCAATGCAAAGGCCGCGCCAAGTGGGCACCGGAGCGCCGTTGATGATCGACGTTCTCAATCTTGCGTTGCCTTATTTCGGGCTCATCTTCATCGGCTTTGCCTGCGGCAAGCTCAAGCAGATTCCCGACACAGCACTGGCCTGGATGAATTTCTTCATCGTCTACGTGGCCTTGCCGGCGTTGTTCTACCGGATTCTTGCCCAGACCCCGCTGGAGCAACTTGCCCAGATCGACTTCATATTCGCCACCACATTGGCGACCTTCTGGGCCTTCGTCGTTTCGTTCGTGATCGGCATGACGATCCGGCGGGGCAACATCGGGGAATCGACCATCGCCGGCTTGTCCGGCGGCTACGGCAACATCGGATATATGGGGCCGGGCCTTGCGTTGGCGACGCTTGGCTCACAGGCGGCGGTGCCGGTTGCCCTGATTTTCTGCTTCGATACGCTGCTGCTGTTCTCACTGGTGCCGTTTTTGATGGCGATCGCCAGTCCCGGCCAAAAAAGCACCGGCGCCGTTGCTGTCGCGGTCGTCAGACGGATCGCCACTCATCCGTTGGTGATCGCGACTGCGGTGGGTATTGCCTCGGCGGCGGTGCATTTCCAGCCGCCAGTTGCGATGGAGCGACTGTTGCAGTTCCTGCAGAATGCGGCTGCGCCTTGCGCACTGTTCACGCTCGGCGTGACCGTGGCTCTGCGGCCAATGAAGAAGATGCCGTGGGAGGTGCCGCCTTTGGTTGCGGTGAAACTCGTCCTGCACCCGGTTTTGGTGTTCGTGTTGCTCTCGCTTTTCGGACCTTTCGAGCAAAGCTGGGTCTACACGGCGATATTGATGGCGGCACTCCCGCCGGCGCTCAATGTGTTCGTTTTTGCGCAGCAATACGATACGTGGGTTGAGCAGGCCTCAGGCGCAGTGCTGGTCGGCACGCTCATTTCAGTTTTCACGCTGACGACGGTGATGTGGATGGTAAAGACCCATACGCTGCCGACGCTTCTATTCGGGTGAACTTATGCAGCCGTTGTCGGGCCTTCTTGTTGTTGATTTCACGACGCTGCTGCCCGGACCTCTGGCCACATTGATGCTCGCCGAATCCGGCGCCGAGGTGATCAAGATCGAGCAGCCCGGCGGCGAGAATGCACGGCGCTTTCCGCCGATGGTCGACGGGGAGAGCGCAGCTTTTCTTATGCTCAATCGGGGCAAGACCAGCATGGCGCTCGATCTCAAAGACGAGGCCGACCGCGCCAGGCTCGTTCCGCTCATCAAGCGCGCTGACATTCTGGTCGAACAATTTCGGCCAGGCGTGATGGCGCGGCTTGGTCTTGGCTACGAAGACATGCGCGCCATCAATTCAAGGCTCGTTTACTGTTCCATCTCCGGCTATGGCCAGAGCGGGCCGCGCGTGCACGAAGCCGGCCACGACCTCAATTACATCGGAAATACCGGCTTGCTGGATTTGCAGCCCGGACCAGCCGGCCATCCCGTCGTGCCGCCGATGCTCGCGGCCGACATAGCGGGCGGCAGTTTTCCGGCAGTGATCAATATTCTGCTGGCGTTGCGTGCGCGCGATCAAAGCGGGCAGGGTTGTCATATCGACATTGCGATGAGCGACGCGATGTTCACGTTCACCTGGGCAGCATTGGCTCTCGGCGTGGCCACCGGCCGCTTTCCAAAGCCGGGAGAAATGTGGCTGGTCGGTGGCTCGCCCCGTTACCGGATTTACACGGCGAAGGATGGGAAACTCGTTGCCTGCGGAGCCATCGAGCAGAAATTCTGGAATGCGTTCACCAAAGCGATTTCCTTGCCGGCGCCGTTCATGGACGACATGCGCGATCCAAAGGCGACATGCGATGCCGTCGCAAAATTGATTATTGCCAGATCGTCAGAGGAATGGCGTCCGATTTTCGCGGCTGCGGATTGCTGCACGACCATCGTGACGCCACTCGAAGAAGCAATGCGTGATCCGCATTTCATCGCGCGCGGTCTATTTGCTAATGAGGTTGCGACGGCGTCGGGCAAAACATTGCCGGCGCTGCCGCTGCCCATAGCCCCGGAATTTCGCGAAACCCCCGGTGCAAAGAAAGCGCCGGGGCTTGGCTAGAGCGTTTCTCCGCGCATCAGTCTCGGTTGTGCGGCGGTCGGTGCCACACCTTCGCGCATCACGGCCCGGCGCAATGGACCGATCCGGTCGATGAGATAAAGCCCCAGGCCACGGATGCCTTGTGCCGGCAGGAAATCACTCAATAGCGTGCGGTTGAAAAGGTCGATGACGAGGGTTCGGCTGCCGACATCGGTCCGGCGCATCCTGTCGTAACGCGCCAGCAGGTCGGGGTTGCCGATGTCGTGTCCGTCGCGCTGGGCCGCGACCGCAAGCTCGCCAATGGTGGCAGCGTCGCGCAAACCCAAATTGAGCCCCTGCGCTCCGATGGGCGGGATGACATGGGCGGCTTCGCCTACGAGCGCGATCCGCTTGTCGGCCAAGCGCCGCGCCGTGGCGACATGGAGGGGAAACAGACCCCTCCCGGGTTCGAGTTCGATCTTGCCAAGGATGGAATGCGAAGCACGCTCGATTTCACCAGCGAGGTCGGCGTCGTCGCGGGCCGCAAGCCCATCGGCCTCGGCGGGATCGAGAACCCAAACGAGACTCGATCTGCTTTCCGGCAGAGGTACAAGAGTAAACGGACCGGATGAGGTATGAAATTCCGTTGACGTGTCGTGGTGTGGACGGGAATGCCGGAGGCAAAGGGTGAGAGCAACTTGCGGGTAGCTACGCTCTTCGATTGCGATGCCGGCCGCTTGACGGGACATCGATTGGCGGCCGTCGGCGCCAACAATGAGCCGCGGATGCAATGCGGCGCCGCTCTTGAGCGAAACGGTCGCGGCATCGTTGCCGCCAGGCGCGATCCCTACGACCTCGTCTTCGACAAGCCGGAGCTTGGGCAGAGTACGCGCGCGTTTTTCGAGCGCAGCGAGCAAATGCCGGTTCTCGATATTGTAACCGAAAGCATCCAGGCCAATTTCATGCGCCGCAAATTTCACCTCCGGCGCGCGCCAAAACCGCTCGGTATCGTCGACGATGCGCATGACTTTGAGCGGCGCTGCGTGGGCCATGCACGATTGCCAGACGCCAAGTGTCTCGAGCGCCTTGACGGAACCTGCCAGCAGAGCCGTGGTGCGGCGATCCGGCCTGGCGGGCCGGCGGCCCACGAGTGCTGTTGAAACTCCGCCTTCGGCCAAAGCAATGGCAGTGGTCAACCCGGCGGGGCCGCTACCAACCACAACGGCCACAGGGCTATGGCCAGATCTATCGGGCACGAAAACACTCACTGTGATTTCTCGTTAACCGCAGTAGCACGCGCAGGGCGGGCACGGAAACCACGCCAAAGGCTTGAGATACCCGGACCTTGCCCGATGCGCTATGCAGAAGGTCCATGAGCGAAGCCTCCGGACACCATTTCGGCCATCTGCCGCCTGCCGCTGCAGGGCTCGGGCATATCTTTTCCCGACCTAAGGTGCTGGCGGGATTCTGCGTTATCGCGCTTGCAGGCCTCGGGTGGTTCTACGCAGCATTGTTGTTCGCCGGAATGGGCGGACCTTTCGGAAGTTCACGCGCTTCTTTTGTGCGGGCGCTGTGCCAGCCACTCTCGGATCCGTCATGGAGCGCGGGCGGGATCGCAATCATCGTCTTGATGTGGGGCGCCATGAGTCTCGCAATGATGCTGCCGAGCGCTGCTCCCATGATCATGACTTATGCCGGCATCGCCGATACCGCAGCACGCAAAAACGAAAGCATCGTCTCGCCATTCGTGCTCGCCGGCGGCTACACGGCGGTGTGGTTCGCCTTCGCAGTCCTCGCGGCGCTGGCGCAGATCGTGTTGACCCAGGCCACATTGCTCGACAGCAGCATGGGTTCGGCAAGCGGCTACTTTTCGGGCGTCATATTCATTGGCGCGGGTCTGTATCAGTTTTCGGCGCTTAAACATTCCTGCCTGACACACTGCCAGCAACCGTTTCCGTTTTTCTTCGCCAATTGGGCGACGACCCGGGTCGGTGTGTTTCGGCTGGGCCTGAGGCAGGGCATCTATTGCCTGGGCTGCTGCTGGGCGATGATGCTGGTGATGTTTGCAGTCGGGGTCATGAATGTGATCTGGATGGCGGGCATCGGTATGGTCATGACCATCGAAAAAATGTTGGCCGGACGCCGTTTTACGCATGCAATCGGCGTGGTCCTGACCGTTGCCGGCGTCTGTGCTGTGCTTGCAGCCTTTGCCGGGCATTGGCCGGCGTCGACGGGCTAAGTTAAGAAGAAGAACGGGAGTAAACGCGTTGGCGGAAAGCTGGAGTCTGAAAGGCGAGTTGGCGCTTTCGTGCAGTTGCATGGTGTTTTGCCCTTGCGTGCTATCGCTCGGCGAACACCCTCCGACCGAAAGCCGGTGCCAGACCTGGGCTGGCATCCGCATTGACGACGGACATTTCGAAACGACCGATCTTTCCGGAATCAAAGTCGGCCTGATGATGGACCTGCCCGGCATCATGTCGCGCGGCAACTGGACCGCGGCCTTGTTTGTGGATGACCATGCTTCGGCATATGCCGTGAAGGGACTGACCAGGATTTTCACCGGCCGTGTCGGCGGAACCACGCATTTGCTGTCGATCCTTGTCGGACAATTTCTTGGGGTGCGCCAGGTGCCGATCACCTATGAGACGCAGGGCGACACCCGCATCGTCCGCATCAAAGACTACGTCGACGGTGCGATCACGCCGGTCCGCGGAAAAGAGGCCGGACAAAACGTCATAATTCGCAATAGCCAATATTGGATCGGTTCCGATGTCATTGTGGCGCGCGCCGACAAGTCGCGGTTCCGTGGCTTCGGTCGAAACTGGAATTTGGCAGGACGTTCGGCTGAGATCGTCAAACTTGATTGGGGCAATAGCTAAGTGACCACGGGATTCGAACGGGTCCGCGCTTTCACGGTTCATATCTTCACTGCGACCGGCGCAGCGCTGGGATTATTGGCGATCATTCTCGCAACCGGCGGGCACTGGTCGGCGATGTTCCTGTGTCTCGGTCTGGCGCTGCTGGTCGATGGCGCTGATGGACCCCTGGCTCGCGCATTTGACGTACAGAATGTGATGCCGCGCTGGTCAGGAGATACCCTGGATCTGGTGGTCGACTACACGACGTACGTTTTCGTACCGGCTTACGCGATCTCGGCGAGCGGGCTTTTGCCGGGTGTTCTCGCGATTCCCGCCGGCATCGTTGTCGTCGTCAGCGGTGCCCTCTATTTCGCCGATCGCGAAATGAAAACAAAGGACAACTATTTCCGTGGTTTTCCGGCGGTGTGGAACCTGGCAGCCTTCTACCTGTATTTGCTTGAGCCGCCCGACTGGGCAGCGGCTGTGGCTGTGGTCGTTCTTGCCGCGCTCTGCTTTGTGCCGCTCAAGTTTCTTCACCCGCTGCGGGTACACCAATGGCGGACATTCAACATCGCGCTGATGGGGCTGTGGGCGGTATTGGCCCTCGTGGCGATTGTTCAGGATCTATCGCCCGGTCTCTATGTGACCGTGACGCTGTCGCTTATCGCGGTCTATTTCTTTGCTGTCGGTTTGCTGCGAACGCCCACCTGATCGCCTTCGATCGCCATAATCCAGGAGCGACCTATGTCTCGACCAGTCCTGCTCATCGCCGGCGGAAGCCGCGGTATCGGTGCCGCCACTGCGAAACTCGCGGGCGCCCGTGGCTATGACGTCGCGGTGAACTACAAGACCAATTCGAATGCCGCTGCAGCCGTGGTCAAGGCTGTTGAAAAGGGCGGTGGCAAGGCAGTCGCCATCCAGGGGGACATGGCGATCGAGAACGATATCGAGCGCGTATTTGATACCACAGGTGACACGTTCGGGTCGCTCACCCATTTTGTGCACAGCTCCGGAATTATCGGCGACAATTCGCGATTGGACGATGCCAACTCGGCGACCATCCGCGAGGTCCTCGACATTGACACCTTTGGGGCACTTTGGTGTCTCCGGGCCTGCATCCGGCGTATGTCCACAAAACATGGCGGTAAGGGCGGCGCAGTGGTGATGCTATCCTCGATGGCGGCCCCGCTCGGCGGCGCGAATGAATGTGTCTGGTATGCGGCCGCGAAGGCCGGCGTCGACTCCATGGTCATCGGCGCCTCGCGCGAAGTCGCCAAGGAAGGCATGCGCATCAACGCGGTGACGCCGGGCGTGATTGATACGGATATCCAGCCCCCCGGACGCGTCGAGCGCGTAACGCCCATGCTGCCCATGGGCAGGGCCGGGCAGGCCGAGGAGGTAGCGGAGGCGGTCCTGTTTCTGCTCTCTGACGCCGCCTCGTATATCAATGGTGCGAACCTGCGCGTTTCCGGCGGGCGTTGATCCGCCTTGCGCTCCGCGTTTGGCCGCCTATGATCGCCGCCAATTTCCAACCCCTAACAAGACAAATTCATTCAAGGAGTGAAACATGGTCGCGGCAGTGCGTGTTCACAAACCCGGCGGTCCCGAAGCTTTGACTTACGAGGACGTTGAGATCGCCGCGCCCGGCCAGGGCCAGATCAAGATCAAGCAGCATGCCGCCGGTGTTAATTTCATTGACGCCTATTTCCGCGCGGGGATGTATCCGTCACCGGTGGGCATGCCATTCATTGCGGGCAATGAAAGCGCCGGCGAGGTGATGGCGCTCGGCCCCGGCGTGACCAACCTCAAGGTCGGCGATCGGGTTGCCTTTGTCGGCCCGCTTGGCGGCTATGCGGCCGAACGGCTGGTGCCGGCGGATCGGGCGGTGAAACTGCCCGACAATATTTCCTACGAGCAGGCCGCCGGCATGATGCTCAAGGGAATGACCGTTCAGTACCTGGTCAACCGCACCTACAAGGTCGAGAAGGGCACCGTGTGCCTGATACACGCGGCCGCGGGCGGCGTAGGCCTGATTGCATGCCAGTGGGCGAACCACCTTGGCGCCACCGTTATCGGGACCGTCGGCTCCAAGGAAAAGGCCGAACTCGCCAAGAAAAATGGCTGTCACCACACCATCCTCTATCGCGACGAGGATTTCGTGGCGAAGGTGAAGGAGATCACCAGCGGCAAGCTTTGCGACGTCGTCTACGACGGCATCGGCAAGACCACGTTTCCGGCCTCGCTCGATTGCCTGCGTCCGCTTGGCTATTTCGTCAGCTTCGGAAGCGCATCGGGCCAGATCGACGCTTTCAATATCAACATCCTCCAGACCAAAGGCTCGCTTTTCGCAACGCGGCCGACTCTCAATAACTATGTCGCCAAACGCGACGATCTGATCGCAACGGCGGCTGATCTGTTCAAGGTTGTCGGCTCCGGCGCGGTGAAAATTCCGATCAACCAGAAATACTCATTCAAGGACGCCGCCAAGGCGCACAAGGAAATGGAAGGCCGCGACACGACCGGGTCTTCCATCCTGGTGCCGTAACGGTCAGTCGCATGACACCACGGGCGGTGGCGGCAATGATTTGCTTCGCCACCGCTCCCCACGCAGATGCAGGTACCGTCGCCGACACCGAGGCGCTGGCGATCGTGAGCAAACATTGCGTGATGTGCCACGCCGTAAAGCCTGGTCATGAAAGTTTCCAGGAGGCGCCGAAAGGCATCATCCTCGAGAGTGTCGTCGATCTCAGGAAGCACGCGGCGACTATTTACGCGCAGACAGTGCAGATCAGGGCGATGCCGCTCGGCAACCAGACCGACATGAGCGAGAATGATCGCGCCACCCTCGGGCAATGGCTGAAGGAACTGCCGTGAATGGCGATATCAAACCATGGGGCGTCGTTGCCACATTCGTGCTCGGGGCGATCGCACTTCTGATCGGACAGTTCTCGGGCATCGCGGCGGTCAGCTGGTGGTACGACCTCGATCTCGGGCAGATTGCGGGCGTGAGCCAGCATGGCGGCGCTATCGTCTTGTTCATATTTGTTTCGGCCCCGGCACAGGTAGCGGTTCTGCTCGCGGCGGCGGCGTACAAAGGCAATGCCGCTGGCTACCTCGGCTACAAGCTCCCGCGCCGCAGCGAGGTCGTGGTCGGAATTGCCGCACTGGCTGTGCTGATCGCCATTGGCGACACGGTCAGTTGGCTCGCAGGCCGCAACATTGTCGATCGCTTCCAGACCGACATCTATCAGGCGGCGCAAAACGCCAACCTGCTGCCCTTTCTGCTGATTGCCATCACGATATTCATTCCGGTCACCGAAGAGAGCCTGTTCCGCGGCTTCCTGTTTCGTGGCTGGCTGAGATCGCCACGCCATGCCTGGCCGGCGATCTTAATGACCGCAGGTCTCTTTGCCGTGATCCACGTTCAATACGATTGGTTTCTGATCGCGCAGGTGTTTGCTTTTGGGCTGCTGTTTGGATGGGTGCGCTGGGCAACTGGCTCGACAATTCTGACCATGCTGCTGCACGCCCTGGTCAATCTGGAAGGCATGATCGAGACGATATTGACCACGAACGGCTAGTCGATCGCCAGACGGACGTGCTCAAAGCAACGCGGCGATGCGAGCGATTGCCGGATGATGTTTGATGCCGGCCGGGAGGCGCGGCAAACCGACGACGCCTGTATTACCTGCAAAACGTGCGATACTTGCAACGGTATCATCGAGTTCAACGGTGTCGCGATCACCTTCGCTGACGATAATCGCGGCAATGGTCAACTTGCGCTGCGCGAGCACGTCAAGTGCGGTCAGGGTGTGGCTGATCGTGCCAAGATACCCGCCAACCACAAGCAAGACCGGAATATCGAGTGCCGTCATCCAGTCAAGCACGGTGCGTTGCCCCTCAATTGGAACCATGATTCCGCCGACGCCTTCGATGAACAGTGGTCCGGTCGCGGCGCCGATGGCCGCCTGGCTGAATGAGATCAATTGATCGAAGTCGACGTGCCGCCCTTCGCGCGCTGCGGCGAGATCCGGTGACAAGGGCGCGCGGAACCGCCACGGTGCAATCCGGTCGACTTCCTCTGCCGTAACGGGTCGCCCCAGTGCCGAAAGCAGGACAGCCGGATCACTGGTCTCAACCACAGAGGAATCATACCCGCTCACGATTGGTTTGAGTGCAGCGACCGGTTGGTTGGATTCGCGCAGATATCGAATGAGCCCGGCGGTGACGAAAGTCTTGCCGATATCGGTTCCAGTCGACGTGACAAAATAGGCGGCCACGGATCAGGCCAGTAACTTGTCGCGCACAATGTCTGCCAGACGCCCGATCTCATCGTCCGGATGTTGCGCGGTGAATGTCAGACGCAGACGTGCGGTGCCTGCAGGAACGGTCGGCGGCCGGATAGCAATCACCAGATAGCCTTCACCTTCCAGGAAGCGTGAAGCAGCCAGCGCGGGTTCCTCGTCGCCCATCAGGACAGGCACGATCGGGCTTTGCGCCTCGGGCAGACCGGCACGCCGGGTGAAGGCTTTGGCCTTTTGCACGGGTAGGGCTGCATAGGCAGGTTCGCGCTCGATCATATCGAGGGCAGCGATTGCCGCTGCCACGCTGGCTGGCGGCAGACCGGTGGAATAGATCAACGTGCGCGCGCGGTTGCGCATCAGTTCGATGACCGGTGCAGATGCACACAGATAGCCCCCGTACGACCCGGTCGCTTTCGACAGCGTCCCCATCTGAAGCGGGATTTGTATATGCCTGTTCCCGATAAAACCTGAGCCATGGCCGCCGCCAAGCACACCAATGCCGTGTGCATCGTCGGACATCAGCCAGGCATCGTGCTCTTCAGCGAGGCTGAGTAACTTCTCGAGAGGCGCAAGATCGCCATCCATGGAGAAGACGCCGTCGGTGATGATCAGTGCGCGATCGTGTCCGGAACGATGCGTGGCGAGCAACTCGCGTGCATGAGAAACATCATTGTGACGAAACGTCATCATTTTGCCGCGCGACAACTGTGCACCGGCATAGACGCAGGCATGGGATAGTTCATCGAGCAGAACGAGACCGTCTTCGCCGATCAACACGGGAATAATGCCGGTATTGGCGAGATAGCCCGACCCGAACACACACGCCGCTTCGGTGTGCTTGGACTGGGCGAGCCGGGCCTCCAGTTGCGCATAGAGCGGATGGTTGCCGGTCACAAGCCGGGATGCGCCGGACCCGGCCCCGTATTCCTCGATCGCGGCAATCGCGGCCCGTTTGACGGCCGGGTGCTGGGTCAGATTGAGATAGTCATTGCAGGAAAACGACAATAGCTTGCGCCCGTCGCGCTCGACCCAGATGCCGTCTTCCCGGATGGTGTCGGTGAGCGCCCGCTGGAGATGCCGGCGCCTGAGCCCATCGAGCTTGTCTTGAGCGAACTGATCGAGCGAATGCATCAGATTGCCTTGAAAACCAGCAAGCGAGATGCTTTAGCACGAACAGGGCAGGGACGGGTCAAATGGCTGACCAAGCCGGCAAAAACAGTGCGCTGCCTTGGTACGCCAAGGGGCTGGAGCATATCTGGCTGCCCTACGCCCAGATGAAAACCGTTCCGCCGCCGTTAGCGGTTGTGCGAACGCAGGGTACGCGCATCACTCTGGCCGACGGACGTGAATTGATCGATGGCATCGCCAGCTGGTGGACTGCCTGCCACGGCTACAATCATCCGCACATCGGGCAGGCTGTGGAAACGCAACTCGCATTGATGCCGCACGTCATGTTTGGCGGCCTCGTTCACGAGCAGGCATTCGTGCTGGCAAGGCGTCTTGCAGAGCTGCTGCCGGCCGATCTCACTCGCGTGTACTTTTCGGATTCCGGTTCTGTCGCTGTCGAAGTCGCCATGAAGATGGCGACGCAGTATTGGATCAACCGCGGCATACGGGGCAAGAACCGGTTCGTGGCATTCAAGGGCGGGTATCACGGCGATACCACCGGCGCCATGGCAGTCAGCGACCCGGATGCGGGCATGCACGCGGCGTTAACCGGGATGCTGCCCCGGCACCACATCGCCGATCTGCCGGATGACGACAGTGCCCTCGATCGATTGTTGACCCAACGCGGAGACACGGTCGCGGCGATGATCGTGGAGCCGCTGGTGCAGGGCGCAGGCGGAATGATATTTCACGATGTAAGGGCGTTGCGACGCCTGCGCGCGCTCGCCGACAGATACGATGTCCTGCTGATCTTCGACGAAATTTTCACCGGGCTTGGCCGCACCGGAACAATGTTTGCCTGCGAGCAGGCGGGCGTCGCGCCCGACATCATCACGCTGTCGAAAGCGCTCACTGGCGGCACGCTGCCGCTTGCCGCCACAGTCGCGACGCGCGGGATATTCGACGCCTTCTGGTCAGATGATCCGAAGAAGGCCTTGATGCACGGGCCGACTTACATGGCCAATGCGCTTGGCTGCGCAGCAGCGAATGCATCCCTCGATCTTTTCGAGCGCGAACCACGGTTGCATCAGGTGGCCGACATCGCGATCGCGCTGGAACGAGGCCTCGCGCCATGCAGCGATTTTCCAAACGTGAAAGACGTTCGTGTCAAAGGGGCGATCGGCGTGGTCGAGCTTCATCGCATTGATGACCTGGACGCCTTGCGCACCCAGTTCATTGAGCAAGGTGTCTTCATCCGTCCAATCGGCAATGTCATTTATCTCACGCCCGCCTTCACAATTTCATCCGACGAACTCAAGACATTGACCGACGCAATCGTTAAAACCGTGCGCCAAATGAGACAATGAGAGAGGCAAAATGGCCTACAAAGGACCGGCGATCGACACCCATCATCATATCTGGCTGCGCAAGGATGTTGCATGGCTGGCTGATCCGCCGGTCCCGCGCATGTTCGGAGACTATTTCGGCATTCGCCGCGATTACCCCGTTGAGGAGTTCATCAGTGACGTCAAACCGCAGGGCATAACGAAGTCAGTCCATGTCACTGCGATGTGGGGTCCGGGCCGTGCTCTCGACGAAACGCGCTGGCTTCAGTCCGTCGCCGACAAGCACGGATTTCCGCACGGAATCGTCTGCAATGCAGATCTCGCAGATCCTGACGCCGAAGCGGCGCTGAAAGCGCAAAGACAATTTCCGAATCTGCGCGGTGTGCGCCAGATGCTGTATTGGGACAGCGAAACCGTACGCCAGGCTGCGCCGCGGCCGGATTTTTGCAATTCCCCCGATTTCCGCCGGGGTTTCGCGCTCCTTGAAAAGCATGATCTCCACTTTGAATTGCAGGTGTATGCCGGGCAGGCGGCCTATGCCGTCGAACTTATCAAGGCGTTTCCCAATGTGCGGATGATTCTGGTGCACGCCGGGATGTTGACGGCGCGCACGCAGGCCGCGATCGACCAATGGCGCGCGGCGCTCGCCATGATGGCGGCATTTCCTAACCTGCATGTGAAGATTTCCGGCCTCGGCATGTACAGCAGCGGTGTGACATTGCCGCAGGCGCGACAGGTGATACGCGATGTTGTCCAGATTTTCGGCGTGGAACGCACTATCTACGGCAGCAATTTCCCGCTGGAGAAACTCCACGCGAGCTATGCTGATTTCTTCGGCGTGTACCGTGCGGTCTTGTCGGAGTTTACCGAAGCAGAGCAGCGCGCCGTGCTGCACGACAACGCGGTGAGGTTTTACAGGTTGTGATTCTCTGGCGCGCTAGATTGCGGCATACCCGCCTCCGCGGGGGCGACAACTACTCAAAAGCCTACCGCCGTCCCGTGCAGATCATATTCGTCCGCGCGGTCGATCTTCACCGTGGCAATCTCGCCAACGCGTAACGGCCTCCGGCTTGCAACGTAGACAGCGCCGTCGATTTCCGGGGCATCGGCCATCGAGCGGCCTTTGGCGACTGTCGGCCCGACTTCGTCGATGATGACCTTTTGCCGTGTCTCGACTTTCCGCCTCAGACGACGGGTAGAAATCTTCTGCTGTGCCTGCATGAAGCGATGCCAGCGCTGCGCTTTCACCTCATCCGGGATCATTTCGCCCATGTCATTGGCGGCCGCGCCTTTGACCGGCTCGTACTTGAAGCAACCGACGCGATCGAGCGAAGCCTCGTCCAGCCATTCGAGCAGCATCTCGAAGTCGGCGTCGGTTTCACCCGGAAATCCGACGATGAAAGTCGATCGCAAGGTAAGATCCGGACACTGCTCGCGCCAGCGTGCGATGCGTTCCAAAGTTTTCTCCTGCGCCGCCGGGCGCCGCATGCGTTTTAATACTTCGGGAGATGCATGCTGAAACGGGATGTCGAGATAGGGCAGTACCTTCCGCTCGGCCATCAGCGGGATAACGTCGTCGACATGCGGATAAGGATAGACGTAATGCAGACGGACCCAGACACCAAGTTCGCCAAGGGCACTCGCAAGATCAATGAACTTCGCGCGGACGTCGCGATCGCGCCATTTGCTCGTCGCGTATTTAATGTCGAGGCCGTAGGCGGAGGTGTCCTGGGAAATCACCAGCAGTTCTTTCACACCCGCGGCGACGAGTTTCTCGGCCTCGCGGAGAACATCTGCGGCCGGTCGTGAGACGAGATCGCCCCGCAGGCGCGGGATGATGCAAAAAGAGCAACGGTTGTTGCAGCCTTCCGAAATCTTCAGATAGGCATAGTGACGCGGCGTCAACTTGATGCCTTCCGGCGGCACCAGATCCAGAAACGGATCGTGTTTCGGAGGCAGCGCCTTGTGTACGGCCTCGACCACGGTTTCGTACTGCTGCGGGCCGGTGATCGCCAGGACATCAGGATAGGCGGATGAAATGCTTTCCGGCTCGGCGCCCATGCAGCCGGTCACGATGACCTTGCCATTCTCTCTCAGTGCGTTGCCGATGGCCGCCAAAGATTCCGCCTTGGCGCTGTCAAGAAAGCCGCAGGTATTGACGATGACCAGATCAGACCCCTGGTGCTGGCGCGAAAGCTCATAACCCTCGGCACGCAGGCGCGTGATGATGCGTTCGCTGTCAACCAGCGCCTTTGGGCAGCCGAGCGAGACGAAACTCACCTTGGGGGCGGCGGTGTCGGTTTTTGTGGTGGGATCACGCATGCCGCCAAGGAGCTAGTCGCGATTTGGATGAATAGCAACCCGTCCGTCATGCCCGGCAACCGCGGGCGGGCCAATCTCGGGTTTCGCGCACAAGTCGGGGCGTTCCTGAATCGTCCGCTTTTGCGGGTGATGGCGCCTGCAGCGCTACCTGTGTCGCAATGCCTCTGCTTCTTCGTAGAACTTCTTTTCCCAGGCTTTCTGGTTGTCCATGCCCTCACGAATGAAGGGCGTGAACATAGCGAGATGCAACAAAAGCCAGTTGATGACATTGGCCGGGAAGCGCAGCGGTTTTCGAAAATCGACGAACAAAACCACGCGTGTGTGTGGCGTATAGTTCCAGGCTTCGTGCTCATAGGCGTCATCGAATATCACCGCGTCGCCTTCACGCCAGCGGTAGACGTCGTGCTCGACGCGGATTCCAAGCTGCTCGCGAGGCTCTGGGACGATCAGGCCGAGGTGCAGGCGCAGGACGCCGTTGTAGGGGCCGCGGTGCGGCGGCAGATGTTTGCCGGGCTCCAGGATCGAATACATCACGGTGATCAACCCGGGAATATTCTGGCAGATGCGCCAGGTCTCCGGACAGAGCTTGATGTTGTTCGCCGAGCGGAAGCCGCAACCCGCAAGAAGGAAGCTCTTCCAGCCGCGATCACGGCTGATTGTTTCGACGTCGCTCGCCAATTCATGGAAGGCAGGCAGCTCTTCCTTCCGCGTCAGGACACGGTCGAGCTCGGCGCGAATCGCGCGCCATTCATTTTCGATCGAACGGACCCAGGGAAATACTTTGTTGTCGTAGATCGAAGGGTTGCCGACTTTACTCAAAGCAAAATTGAGCTGTTCAGTCCGCGAAACAATGGGCATGAAAAAGCGCGTGACCAGGCTCGCCCGGTCCATCGGTTTGATGCCGGCGGTCGCGAATTTTTGCGCTGGATCTCGTCCGTGATTGGCCTGGTGCCTTGCGCCGCTGCTCACGAGCGAATTCCTCCGGACACCCTTTCACCAAATACCGGTCGGACCGATTGCACGGAAGTTCCCACAACTTGCCGGATCGGCGGTGGCGAAGGGCCTCCGCCGGCGCTATCGTGTTCGCTCCATAACGGGTTGATTCATGAAACGAGCAGGCATCCAGTTAGGGCTCTTGTTTGCCGGCATTTTGATGGCCGCCGGCCCGGCCGCTGCCGTCGACGGAAAGGCGCCGTCGTGGCGGTACAATTCGCATAGTCCGGATCTGCCATTCCCGCACAGCAGGCGAGCGGAGGCGGTTTGGGCCTCCGGTATCTGCTGGTCCGAATGCGGCTCCTATTGTGCCTGGGGACTGGCCGGCTGCCTGAAGGAAGACCCGCAGGGCCGTTGCCTCAAACTGACGGACAGATGCGACCGTTATTGCCAGCGTCAATGCCGGACCTGGGGCGGCCCACTGCTTTCGATCGAATTCCCATGGGATTAGCGGGCGCGGCCATCCCGATCAGCGTTTTGTAAAAAAGCGTGAACTACTGACTTTATGGTGGAAAACCACTTTTCGCGCGGCTGTGGCGCGATACCATCAAGGCATGGTCAAGGCGCCCACTGAAGCGGATCTCATTCGCCTCCGACAATTCCTGGAAAAGCTGGAATCCGACGCGCGGATCGCCGTCGGCGATATCGACGTTGATCGTCATGAGATTGAAATGCTGAAACATGAGATTGCCTATCTGGAGGACCTCAGGTCCAGGGCATTCCTGTTTCAGATCGAAATCAATTTCGGGGCGCCACGTTCGGCGTGATGGCCCGGTCCGCCGGCGCGAAAGATATACATCCAGTGATTGCGCGAGTGTCGCCGCGAAAAGTGATTGCACGATACGACTACGTTTCGCGCTTGATGGATTGGCGTTCCGTGTTCGAGCCTGAATTGGAATGCTGACCATTTGATTCCCACCCAGATACCGGGAGGTCGAGCGATGTATGCAACGGTTACGGCCCTCATCTTTGCGATAGTCGCGATCCTACACTTCGTGAGGCTGCTTAAACGGTGGCCGGTTCATATTGGGTCTCATTCCATTTCAATGTCGTTATCGTGGATTGGTCTTGCCGTCTCTGGCCTGCTTGCAATTTGGGGCTTCATGCAGTGAGCTGGATAAAGCGGGCACACAAATTAAATCATTTGCGCATCAACGGAGGGTGATATGTCTGGCTCAGTTGCACGAGGGCTCTTTTGCGGAATTTTTACGCTCTTTAGCTTCTCTTCCAATGCAATCGATCTAAACGGGGCTTGGACCACCGATGATTCGAACTGCCACAAGATATTTGTGACAAAAAACAAAAAAGTCATGATGACCCGGCACGCTGATGTTCACGGCGGTGGCTTCATAATTGAAGGGAATCAAATCAGAGGACCAGCAAAAACGTGCAAAATAACTGGGCGTAAGGAGGAAGGAGGCGTCCTGAACTTGGTCGCCACCTGTTCTACGGACATAGCGGTTCTTGGTACCCAGCAAGTCAATATTAAAATAGAAGGGGACGACAGGTTAACGCGAATTTTTCCTTCGTTTCCGGAAATGGGAACGACGTACTATCGCTGTAAACTGTAATCAGATCAGCTGACCGTATGAAATTGAACACCGGTGATAAGCTAGCGCTGCTTGGGGTGACGCTTGGCTGGCTGATTGTCGGCGCTGTTGTAACCGCCGTGATCTATGCGCTCGTGTATCGGTAGCTATTGTTCTTCGCCCGGGACATCTGCGACAGCATACACAGAAACTGCACGCTTCCTTCAGCGTCACTGGTTCTTTTTTTCTAGTTGTGCTGTAGCCGAGTTGCGCATCCCATCGAATGGCGATGAACCATTTGGCCTGGTCAAGATCCCGCGGCGGCGCGGCCAATCCTCCCTTCGGATCGCTTAGCCACCCGCTCCAGCGGCTGCGAGGAGTCCAACGATCTGTATGGCGATGACTTTCACGATGGTCATTGACGGGAAAATCATCGCATATCCGATATCGGGACGTTCGGTCGGCGCCATCTGCGTCGAATAAACAAGAATAGCCGGGTTTCCGGTCGCGCCAGACGCCACGCCAACCAGGTCATCGTAGGGAATTTTCAGAACGTAGTAACCGACGAGCAGGACAATGAGCACTGTCGTCAACAGGACGGCTACTCCGATAAACAGCATTGTGAAACCGGATTCCGCCACCGTGCGCACAAATGGCTGACCGGCGTTGACGCCGACCGTGGCCAGAAACATCGCGAGCCCGAAATTGCGAAGTACAATGTTAGCCGGCAGCGGCATCGTCCACAGCATGGGACCCGTACGCCGCAATTTACCGAGGATAAGGGCGACGATCAGCGGTCCGCCGCCGATGCCAAGCGTGACCTTGCCGACGCCCGGAATGGGGATCGGAATAAGTCCGAGCAGTACGCCGAGCACCATTCCGACTCCAAGCGAGACGTAACTGAATTCTGCGGCTGCTTTGACCGTGTCGCCGAAATATTTCCGGATCTCGTCCTTCCGGGCCGGCGGCATCAGCACGCCGACGCGATCGCCAAACTCAAGCATCAAATCCGGCGTCGGCACAAGATCGGCATCGTAACGCCTTACGTGCAGCAGATGGACCGGAAAACCAGTGGGCAATGGCAGACTGGAGAGCGGCACGCCAACCACGTTTGCTTTCCCGACGAACACCCGGATGTAGTCAAGATCGGCTCTGTCCTTGACGAGCTGGCCAGGCGCCAATTTTCCAAGCTGCGCAGCCGCTTCCGCAATCGCTTCTTCTCTCTCGCCGACGATCAACAGTGCGTCGCCGGACGACAACGCGATGTCGGCCGTCGGAACGATGTTCTGTCCTGCCTTTCGAACCATCGTCACCTGCACGCCGCTCGGCAAGTGCTTGGTGAGTTCAGCAAGCGTTTGGCCGGAGACTTTCTCCCCCAGGGAAATTTCGCCCATGTGGAAACGCTGCGCCTTTGGCGGGAACTTCGGTTGCACCACGCGGGTCATGAAATAGATGCACAGGATCGGGCCGATAACGCCGAAAGGATAGGCAATCGAATATCCGATCGAAGGCTCTTTGTTGTTCATGACATCGAGCGCCGCCTGGAGTGTGGCGGTGCTCGTCATCGATCCGGCATAGATGCCCAGCGTATGTCCAACCTTGATTCCATAAAGCTGACCGAGACCAAGCGCGACAAAAAGGCCCGCAACGCATGCGACCAGCGCCAGCAGGTTGTACGTGCGACCGACACCCTTCATCCCCTCGAAGAACTGGCGTCCGTACAAAATCCCGATGCCGTAGAGGAACATGATCAGGCCAGTCAGCCCGATGGGCCCGGTGATCTGCGCCTTCGGAGCAAATGCGCCGAGCGCAAGCCCGACAAACAGGACCGCCCCAACGCCAAGGGAAAATCCGCCGATGTTGATCTGTCCGACAAGGTAACCGAGACCGATTGCCAGAAACGCCGTAAGAATTGGCTGGGTGCCGATGATCTCGCGCGCAAGGTCTAGCATGGAAAACTCCCCCTGGAATCTGGCGTTGCCTGGCTTCCGAAAGCCGGATCAGCGAGCGCGGCACCCTGCGGCGCGGAATTGTTCGATGACTCGCTTGGTAAGATCTGGTGGCGCTGTGGGCGTATCGGCGCATTTGTACTCGAGCTTCATCGCCTTCCATTTGAACGCACCCATTTGATGGAAGGGCTGTACCTCCACCCACTCGACGTTCTTCATAGGCGCGACAAATTTGGCGATACCTTCGACATTCGCAGGATCGTCGGTCTGGCCGGGCACGAGCGTGAACCGCACCCAGGCTGGCTTGCCAATCGATGCAAGGCGCTCGGCGAACCGCAGGGTAGGGGCCAGATCGCGGCTGGTGACCTTGCGATAGGTGTCCGGATTTGAGCTTTTGATGTCGAGCAGCACCAAATCGACGACCGACAGGAAAGAGTCATCCGCCCGGTCGCCCAAAAAGCCCGACGTTTCGATGGCGGTGTGAAGGCCCATCTTCTTGGCGCCGGCGAATATCCGTTTCGTGAAGGCGAGCTGCACCATAGGTTCGCCGCCTGAAATGGTCAGGCCGCCGCCAAGGGCTTTGATGGCAGACGCGAAGCTGGCAAGACGGTCGAGCACCTGCTGCGCCGAGACATAGGTCCCGTCCTTGAGATGCCAGGTGTCGGGGTTATGACAATACGTGCAACGCAGCAGGCAACCTGACAGGAACAGTACGACGCGCAGACCCGGCCCATCGTAGCGCGACGACGTTTCATAGGAGTGCGCGTAGCCAAATGCGCCCTCGGCGTCGTCTTTAAACAGACTTTCATCGGGAGCATCCGGCGAAATTCCGGCGCGCAGATCGTACCGGCTGCCGGCTTCCAATGTTCCAGGAGTCAACATCTTGCTCGCCCGTTCAGATCTGGCCGTGGAAGGTTCGGCTGATCACATCCCTCTGCTGCTCCGGCGTCAGCCGGATGAAATTGACCGCATAGCCAGACACACGAATCGTGAGTTGCGGATACTTGTCCGGGTTTTTCATCGCGTCTTCGAGCGTGTCCTTGTCAATGACGTTCAGATTCATGTGGAACCCACCATGATCGAAATAGACGTCGAAGGCTTTCGTCGCCGATTCAATGAGCTCGTGTTCGGACAAGTGTGCCTTCTGCGGGGATACAGAAACGGTGTAGCTGATCCCGTCCTGCGAATCCTTGTAAGGAAGTTTTGCGACAGACAGGCACGAGGCGAGCCAGCCGTGGTTGTCGCGGCCATGCATGGGGTTCGCCCCCGGCCCGAAAGGTTCCCCCTTCCGGCGCCCGTCGGGCGTGTTGCCAGTGGCCTTACCGTAGACGACGTTCGAAGTGATCGTCAGCACGCTTTGGGTGTGCGTCGCATTCCGGTACGTCGGATGCTTGCGGATTTTCTCCATGAAGCTCGTGACGAGCTCGGATGCTATCAGATCCACGCGATCATCGTTATTGCCGAATTGCGGAATGTTGGCATTGCCTTCGTTCTTGTAGTCGACGGCCAGGCCCTTATCATCGCGCAGTACGCGGATTTTTCCGTACTTGATGGCACTGAGACTGTCGGCGACGACCGACAGACCCGCAATTCCGAAGGCCATCGTACGCAGGATGTCGCGGTCGTGCAGCGCCATCTCGAGCCGCTCATAGAAATATTTGTCGTGCATGTAATGGATACAATTCATCGCGTGCACGTAGGTACGAGCGAGCCATTCCATCGTCGTGTCGAATTTTTCCATCACCTCGTCATAGCCGAGGAACTCGCCGGTTACGGCAGGCGTCGGCGGTGCGATCTGGTCGCCTGAGATTTCGTCGCGGCCACCATTGATTGCGTAAAGCAGCGCTTTCGCGAGGTTGACGCGAGCGCCGAAGAATTGCATTTGCTTGCCGAGCTTCATCGCCGAAACGCAACACGCAATGCCGTAGTCGTCGCCCCAGAACGGGCGCATCAGGTCGTCGTTTTCGTATTGCAGCGACGACGTGTCGCGGCTGACCTTGACGCAAAAGCGCTTGAACGGGGCAGGGAAGTGTTTTGACCACAGCACTGTAATATTCGGCTCTGGCGCCGGACCGAGATTGTAGAGCGTGTGCAACATGCGATAGCTGCTCTTGGTCACAAGCGTACGACCGTCGAGGTCCATCCCTCCCACGCATTCGGTCGCCCAGTAGGGATCGCCGCTGAACAGCGCATCGTATTCCGGCGTACGGAGGAATCGCACGATACGGAGCTTCTGCACGACCTGGTCCCATAGCTCCTGGGCACCCGCTTCGTCCAGCTTGCCTTCACGAATGTCGCGTTCGATGTAGATATCGAGGAACGAGGAGATGCGTCCGATCGACATCGCCGCGCCGTTGGCCTCCTTGATGGCGCCGAGATACGCAAAGTAAGTCCATTGAACGGCCTCGCGTGCGTTGGTTGCGGGACCGGAAATGTCCAAGCCGTAAAGCTTTGCCATCGCAGCGAGATCTTTGAGCGCGCGAATTTGATCGGACAGTTCCTCGCGCAGGCGGATCACCTCATCGGTGGGCCACATGTCGCCGATCTGCTCGAGCTCAATCTTCTTCACCTCGAGCAGTCGATCCACGCCATACAACGCGACGCGACGGTAGTCGCCGATGATGCGGCCGCGTCCATAAGAGTCCGGAAGACCGGTGACGATGCCCGATTTTCTGCAGCGCATGATCTCCGGCGTGTATGCGTCAAACACGCCGTCGTTGTGTGACTTTCGATACTTCGTGAATGCTTCGTGGACCTGCGGATCGGCTTCGAAGCCCGCGGCCTTGAGGCCCGATTCGACCATGCGCAGGCCGCCAAACGGGAAGATCGCGCGCTTGAAGGGCTGATCGGTCTGCAGACCGACGACAACTTCGTTATCGCGATCGATGTAGCCGGGCTTGTGCGCTAGCATTGTCGAAGGGGTCTTTGCGTCGACGGCCAGTACTCCCTTTTTGCGTTCTTCCTGGAAGTAAGGCTGCAGTTTTGCCCAGACTGCTTTTGTCTTGGCCGATGCCGGTGCGAGAAATTTTTCGTCGCCGGTATAGGGCGTCACGTTGCGAACGATAAAATCCCGAACGTTGGTCGAAGTCCGCCAATCGCCGGGATTAAAGCCACGCCACGGATCCTCGCCGGCTTTGGTTTCGACTTCCTTCGCAAGGGCGGCGCTACTTTTCATGGCGATTTCTCCCTATCTGGCGCGTGTCATTGGCGGCATGGTTTTTTTAATCGTAGCGCGGCGGTGCGCGAGTGTATAGAGTTAGGTCAACGTTGACGACGCAAGTGATTGGCTGGAACCAATGTTCCAAGCTGCGCGCTTGATGTGAATCAAAAGCGACCGGGTGGCGGTATTCGAGGGGGCATACTGTCACGATCTGCCATCGGCTTCGCGATGGCGAATCCATGGCTCAAGGA
>DATAPP010000189.1:0-3747 GCA_036265125.1 Pseudolabrys sp.
CAGGCGGAAGCATGGCTATGCCCTCGGAAATGCAGATGCCCGGGAGCGGCAGCGCACCTGCCATGAAGTAACTGATCCCATCTTTGTCAGAAGCCCCTATGTCCGCTATTGGCCCAAAGCGGACATTTTCAATGAGCAGGCGAATGTCCGCTTTCGGGGGATAAGCAGACATACCGCGATCGTTTCCTTGCGACTCAGCCGGTGCGATGCTCCGATTGCGCAGTTCCTCCCATTTGACTTGGCCCAGCTCCCCTCCCGCGAGCTGGGCTTTTCTTAGACCACCAGCGAGGTTCGATGTCCGCTTATGGCCCAAAGCGGACATTCCAACACGGTCATCCAATGTCTGCTTTCGGGGTAAGAGCGGACATTTTCGGCACCAAAGCGGACATCAGGTTCGACAGGTCGCGAACTGCGATTTCATGTCCGCTATTACAACCCGGCCTACGCATTCAAAGGCGTTCGAACCACGAAGCCATTCACGATCAAGCCCGGTCCCAACAATCCGGTGGGCACTGTCTGGATCGGTTTGACAGGTGAGGGCTACGGAATTCACAGCACTCCGGAGCCTGGAAAAGTCGGGAAGACCCAGTCGCACGGATGCGTGCGTTTGACGAATTGGGATGCCTTGCAGCTCGCTTCCGACGTGCCGAAGGGGATCTCGGTCGATTTTGTCGGTGAACAGAACCAAACGGACAGCCGACGCAAGCGCCTTTCCAAGGCTGGGCGGTAAATGTTCCCTGATAGCCGCTGGGCTTGAGCGGACGTTCAGCCTACCCCTGAAACACAAGAGCCGCGCCTTTTTTTCGCGCGGCTCTTGCCGTGAGGAGACCAGCGCGAATGTCGCTAACCCGCCTGATCAAGAGACGAACTCAACATTGGTGGTGACGTTCCGAAATCTGGCTGCCGCCAATAAAAATAAAATGCTGCTCCGCGGCGATTGTCTCGCGCAACCATTGAGACGAACGTTCACAAGTTCTTATCACGCTGACAAGGAACATATTCGCGCGCGCATAGGTTTTCCCGATGGCCACGGCTTTGCCGTCGCATTCATCAGAGGAGGAACTAATATGACGCGCACAAAAATGAGAAAGGAACTTTTATTGGGAACCGTCGCGCTCATGGCCGGAATTGGCCTGGCGTCGGCACAGGGCTTGCGGGAAGGAGGCTCGGCAGGCGGATCCGAACGCGGACTGTCTTCCGGATCTTCGCAGGTGTCGCCGGGTTCCGGCGCCGCGCAGGGTGGGAGCGAAACGCGTGGCGAAGGCGCAGCCGATCACAAGGCACGCAGCCAAAGCGATCGCCAGATGAACCGGGAGCACGTTCAGGGCGAGGGGTCGAAGAAAGGGACGAGCGGCCAGGCCAGCGATCGACAGGAAAAGTCGACGACCGGCCAGGGCTCCGCGGAAAAGAGCGAGTCCACGAAAGGTTCTGCGAGCAAGGAAGAAAGCAACAGCAAGAACGCGAACAAGGCCGAGGGCAAACATGAGGGTATGACAAATAGCCGGAGTTCGGCCCAGGACTCCAAGAAGAACGACAAGTCAACGACCGGCCAGGCTTCGCCTGATAAGAACGAGCGTTCCACGGCGGGCCAGGGCTCTCGCGACCGCAATGAAGGAAGCAAGGCGGAGTCGCAGGAGAAGTCACCGTCGTCGCAGCCTGCACAGAAGCAGACGCAAACGCCGGAAACCGGAAAGCAGAACCAGACGACGGGATCCGCAACGCAAGGTCAGCAAAATACGCAGCAGTCCGGTGCCTCGGTTCAATCGCAGGCCGGCACGACCATAACCGCGCAGCAGCAGACGACGATCCAACAGTCGGTACTGTCGGCGAGGAACGTGCCGCGCGTGAATAACGTGAACTTCGCGATCAGAACGAACACCGTGGTTCCGACCAGCGTTCACGTCGTTGGTGTTTCGACCTTCCCGGCGCTTGTCGAGGTCTTCCCACGATATCGCGATGACAGTTTCTTCGTTGTCGAAGATGAAATCGTCATCGTCGATCGCGGTCACAGAATCGTCGACGTCGTGCCGGCAGGTCCGCGCGCCCACTTTGGACGGGCTGGCAGCACGACAACGACATCGACAACGGTGAATCTCAGCGAACCGGAGATCCGCGAAGTTCAGCAGGTTCTTATTGATCGCGGCTTCTTCCATGGCCGGGTTGACGGAGTATTCGGGCCTGAAACGCGCGAGGCTTTGATCAGCTTCCAGCGCAAAGAGGGCTTCGAGGCCACCGGCAGCGTCGACACGCGGACAGTGGGCGCCTTGGGCCTGTCCGAACGTATCGGCGGGAACGTACAGGGAGACAAGAACCAGTCGGGCCAGAACCAAAGCGGCATGCAGCGGCCTTCCGGCCAGTCCGGCACTAGCGGGCAGGCGCCGGCCTCGCAGCAGAACGGCAGCAGCGGGCAGACAAACCCGCCTGCTCAAAACCAGTCGCAGAACCAGCCTACGAAGGATCAGAGCAATCCTTCCGCTCAGAAGCAGCCGAGTGCCAACGATGAGCGGAGCCAAAACAGTCCAGGCGGCTCGGCGCCTTCAACGACCGGCCAAGGCAATACGGAATCGCAAACGTCGGGCAGTCCGCAGAAGCGGAATCCATCCGACAGGTAAAATCGGTCGCGACTCAAAGCCCCGCTTCGGCGGGGCTTTTTTTAGGCATTCGATTTTGGGGAAAGAGCGGACATTTTTGGCTTCAAAGCTCACAGGTCGCGAATTGCCATTTTCATGTCCACTATTGGGGGTAAAGCGGACATGCCCTTTTGCACTGAATATGTCCGCTAATGACCCAAAGCAGACAATCCGGCGCTCGCCGCATTCACTGTGTGGTGACGCACCTCAAAATCGGGCACGGTTTACAACTTTCACAATAAATACGAATATTGAGACGGGGAATGGGGGCTGTTCGCCATGCGGGCAAATCGTGCCGCTGCGCTTTCGCTCAAGAGCGTGGTGGGTGAAAAATTTGATCCAAACGATTATTCGGTCGTTGTGAAGCTGCGAGGCAGCCCGGCAAAACCATGGCGGTGGGAGATTTACTGTGCCTGCAAATCCGTGCCGGTAGAGCGCTCATCCGTCTTTTTTGAAAGCATGCCAGGGGCGACCAGAGCGGGAAAAAAGGCGCTCACGCACCTGCTGGCGAAATAGCCGCGTTACGAGAATGCACCAATCAATGTCCGCTTCTCTAATCGGCCGGTTTGGGTCAAGCGCTTTCAGACGTTCCATCGCTACGGTTTCGATGTCGCTCACGGGCTCGTGCTTCTCTTCGGAATCGGCACTGTGGCCCTTCCATCATGGGGTTCGAGAACGAGGCGGAACAATCTTTCAGTCGGCCTTGTCATCAGAGTGATGGCAGGTCCAAGCGGACATGCGATCTCGCCTCATTCATCGTCCCGCGAGGGACATCATTCCACCACGCGGTGGAGCTCCAGTATCTCCTATCGAGTGTGATCTTGCGTTGTCATGCTGCTGTAGCCGCTTGCCGGCTCCAGCGAAACTCGGTGCCGTCAACCCAGATGCGATGCATGACCACGGCCAATCGACGCGCCAGTGCCACGATCGCCTTTTTCACGCCGCGACGCCTGGCGATCTGCATCGCCCAGGCTTTGAGCCAGGACCATTTTGTTGCGCGCATCAGCAGGATCTGGGCCGCTTCGTAGAGCATGACGCGCATCATCTCGTCCCCGCATTTTGAGATTGCGCCGGTGTGATCGCTTTCGCCGGATTGATACTTGCAGGGGGTCAGTCC
>DATAPP010000190.1:0-5340 GCA_036265125.1 Pseudolabrys sp.
ACGGAATTTGGAGGCGGCGGTATCGTGAGAATCGAAGGGTCGAGCTGGTCGGAAATCACCCGCAAACTGTCGATCAAACCCAGGGCAAGCCAGGTCGCAGGCCCGATGACGACCAGCAAACTTAAAACAGTCGTCAGTGCTGCCGCTAATCGGCGGCGTCCTCCGAGTCGAGACGAAATCCACGCAAAAACAGGATAAAGAGCAACGGCCAGCACGGCGCTCCAGATCACTATCGAAATGAACGGCTCAACAAGAAGAAATGACCAGTAAAGCAGAAGGGCGAGAACCCCCAGCCGGATCGCCAGTTCTACGATTGTGGTGGTTTGATCGGAGCCGGATAGCTCTTTGCGATTTCGGGTCACTGATTCATTCCAGATCCGTTTTTGTTCCGTATCTCCGGAATCATCACCTTTAGCACGACCGCAATGGGGTTCGCGCGAAATCAGCAGCTTCCCAGTACCAGCCGGAGCAAGGCCAATTCATTGATAAAGATCCAAACATGAGATTGGCCGGCTGGCTTAAGCTTGTCTCTCTTGCGCATATTTCTGTCGGGCCTTGACACCAAGACGGTGGCAATCATGGTGCAGATCAATAGCAAAAATGGCCATGACGTACTTTTTCCTCCCATCGCATTCGCCACCCAAACCACCACCGCCGTCACCAAGGCATGAATTGCGATGTTGCAGACACTCGCGGCGCTTCCCACCAGAAATTGACCCAGCATTTTTAGTCCAATCGTCATAGGTTGGCGTCAGGTACCAACGTTTTCGCGGAGCAAACTGTCAATTGACGCGGCCCTATCGAATTGTCCGAGTTTTTCGGCCATGCCGTCGGCTCTCAGGAGATCGCGCACTGAACCATGGGCGCCGACAACGCGCAATTTAATGTCGCGAGTTGTGAGTTCGCTGTGCAACTCATTCAACATGCGCGAGCCCGCAAGATCGAGATACGGAGACGCAGAGAGATCGCAGATGACCAGACGGACTGCGGTGTCGCTCGCTGCCCGAAGCCGGTTCAAGACGGCTTCCAGGACCGCGTCGGTGTTGACGTAAATAAGCGACGCTTCGGGGCGGAATACGATCACGCCGGACAGCGGTTCATTCTCGGGATGGCGGTCCAGGTCTGAATAGCTGTTCGTGCCGGGAACGCGACCGAGAAACGCCACGTGTGGCTGCGACGCACGCGCCAGCATCAACATGATGGAGGCGAGTGCAGCAAGCAAAATGCCGTCAAGGATTCCCAGAAGCAGCACCGCACCAAGAGCAATCGTTGCGGCATAGAAGTCCAGCCGGCTCACTCGCCACATGCGGAACAGCGCCGGAAAATCCAGCAACCCGTATATTGCTGTCATCACAACGGCCGCCAGCACTGCTTTCGGCAGATTTTCCAGTAGTCCTGTCAGGAAGAGCAAGCACAGAGCAAGAGTAATTGAGGCAAAGACCAGCGCGAGTGACGTGCGTGCGCCCGCCTTGTCGTTCACTGCCGATTGTGACAGTCCGCCCGCGACCGGATAGCCTTGTCCCAACGCCGTAAAAAGATTGGCCGCGGCAATGCCGAGAAGCTCTTGCCGCGGGTCCAGTACATATCTGTGCTTGGCGGCAAAGGTACGTGCGGCCGATACGCCTTCAATATAGGCCAGCAGCAAACAGCCGGCGGCCAACGGAAAGATGCCCTCTACGTCATGTAGCCGCAGCGCTGGGGCTGCTAGTGTGGGCAGCCCGGAGGGTATCTCTCCCGTCGTTGGCACTCCGAGAGCCGGGAGTCCGAGCATGGTTGCAGCAACGATCGAAAGTGCAACAACTGCAAGTGCGATAGGCTTTCCTGGCAGCGCACGCTCGCCAAGTACGAGCAGCCCGATCGCGACAACACCGATCGCGAGCACGAGGTAACGCGTCTGGCCGAGTTGGCCGACAATCAGCACAACCCGTTCAAAAAAGTTATGCCCTCCTCCTGCCACGCCCAAAAGACTTGGCAGTTGGGTCATCGCAATGGTCAACCCTGCGCCGGCCTTGAAGCCCACAAGAATACTATCGCTGATCAACTTCACGAGCGCGCTCAGCCGCAACAACCAGGCGAGCACAGCAAGTCCGGCCACCGTGAAGGCTGCCAGGCTGGCAATCTGTGCATAGCGTTGCGCGTCTCCGTCCGCCATTGCTCCCACAGATGCGGCAATCATAAGCGAGATGGCGGAAGTGGGCCCGATAGCAAGTTGACGCGACGACCCGAGCAGAGCATAGCCAATGCCACCCAACAGGTAGCCGTACACGCCGACTTGCGGAGGTAAGCCCGCAAGTCCCGCGTAGGCGAGGGAAACGGGGATCGCGTAGGCTGCCAGCGTCACCCCGGCGACGACATCATTTTGCAACCAGTCCACACGGTAATCTGCCAACCAACGCGCCGGCGGAAACCACCAAAGCCGGGGCGATCTGTACTCCGTCGGGTCGGTCATCTGCTTTTATCCCCATTGGGCTTGTGCAGCATCTCGGGAATTCAGTAAAATTTCAAATGAGGGGTCGTTCATCGGGCAGCCATTTTCATAGGGTGGAAGTACATGACGAACTCACAGCCGGAGCCGCTTAGTCAAGAGACCGAAGTTTTGTATTGGCTCGATCTCGCCAAGCGTATTCTTGGCGGCGAAATGACAGCGGCCGAAGCCCAGCGCGCTCTAAATTCGTAGTCTAGCTCTTCATTTTGGACATTGCGTCCACGGCTTTTTCGTCTGGATTAGCCAAACAGCGCTCAATAAAATCGTCGCTCTGCTTCTTCAGAACATCGACGTTGAATTTTGCGGTCCCTGATTTGCCGAGCATAAATCCGTGCAGAAAGGCGATGGCGCCATCGCGGTTAGCCCCGGATATCAGCGGCAGTTCACCTATTTCTTGACGCATTCCCGGATGAAGCGACGACGTTTTAAACCTTTCCGGCCACACTGACGGATGCCTCCAGGCCAACCTGTTTTCCCTGCAATTGCAGAACCACGCCGCTCGAGTTCCGCAGCACGGCCGATTTTGTACCGCCCGCGACTGCAATCCCTGTAGAGACGGCCGAATAAGTACCTGCGATGTCCGTCGCGAACCGTAGATTGGTGGCGGTGCCAACCAAGCGCGCTCCTGCCGCGCCAATGGTGCCGGCGCTAACGCATACTGAGCCGGTGTCAGCATAGGACCGCGAGGTCTCCCGTGGGCGTCTATGATTTGCCCGGCAAAACGAACAATTTCGACATTCGCGAACACGGACGGCTCTTTCGAAAACCAAGGTTTGAAAGTGTCGAGAAACACCCGCGATCGGTACTCAGTTTTTGGCCGGTTTAGCCGAGAGCGCCGTTTTGTTGAGACGCGTTTTGATGGCGCCATCGAAACCTTTCGAATGACCGCCGTCATAGCGAGAGATTTCGAAAACGCACTACTGTCACGCGAATTAGTCAGCGCTCTGCGGCCAGTAACCATTCAGCAACCCTTTGGGCTTTGAGTAGGGCTATGAAGAGATGGACCGCCAGTCGGCACATTGAACGTTGTGAGAGTTGGCAACTATGCGCGGGTGTAACACGTGCCAGCATATCAAGGGTCGCGAGATCGATCGTCGTCTCGCCGCCGGCGAGCCGGTGGCGCAGGTCGCGCGCGACTATGATCTGACCGCGTCAAGTGTGCATCGGCATCGGGTTAATTGCCTTAAACTCGGTTCTTCTAATGAAATCAAGAAAGAGGCTGCTCGCGGAACCGCTGCCGTCGCGCTGCTGCCGTCCAAAGAGGACCTCAACAGCGTGCACTTGGGCATTATTGCGCGGATCGATGAGGTCATCGCGGAAGCCAAGCGTAATGGATCACTGCAAATCGTCCTCAACGGGCTCAACTCAATTCGTCACACTGTAAACGATCTTGCCCGACTGGCGGGGCACCTCCAACCCGCCAGTGCACAGGTGAATGTGCCCGTACAGAACATCAACGTCACTGTCGTGGCGAGACAGGTCGCCGAGCGGCTCATTCAAGAATACGACCATGAACCGGAACACAAAGCGCGGATCGCGCGAGTTTTGAAGGAGGATAGCCATGACACCGCAACTTGAAATCGCTTTTCGCATCGATCCCGCCCTGTGGGCCGAGGTCGTTTTGGGGATCACCCCGCACACATGGCAGATGCCGTTTCTACGGGCTGCGCGAGGCGCGGATATTCTTTGCCTGACCTCACGGCAGTTCGGCAAAACGACGACCGCCGCCATTTGTCTTTCTCATACGGCGAACTTCGAGGCGGGCACGCTGTCAGTTGTCGCCTGCCCCTCGCAGCAGCAGAGTGCCGAAGCAATCCGTATGGTCAAAGCGATGGTGTCAAAGGCCGGCGCCAAGCTTGTCGTCGACAATGTCTATCGCATTGAGCTTGAGAACGGATCGCGGGTAATCGCACTCCCCGCAACTGATGACACGGTGCGCGGGTTGACAGTCACCGGCTGGATCATTGCCGATGAAGCAGCCCGCCTTCCCGCCGATCTTATCGCAGCCCTGCGCCCGATGCGCGCGCGTTGTCGAAACGCGCGATTTGTCATGATTTCGACGGCGTGGAGCCGCACCGATCAGTTCTGGCTTGCTTGGTCGAGCGATGATCAAAGCTGGAAGCGCATCAAGGCGACGATTGAGGAGTATCCCGGCATCATCCGGTCAGACTTTCTGGACAAAGAACGCCGTCAGGGTGACGACTACTTCAAGCGCGAGTATCTCGGGATTCCCTCGGGTGGTCATGTGAGCCCGTTCACGCTCGAGCTTTATGAGCGTGCGACGCAAGCCCTCGTGCTTCCGCAGACGTTCGAACTTCTTAAACCATCCATCATCACTCACGATGTGGGCCGCAGTAAGGACCGCTCGACAGCGGTCTTCGGCGGCAGGAGCCCATTGGCTCCCGATCTCGTGTTCACAAGCGACTTCACTGAACTTCGGCAGGGACTTTATGGCACTGCGCGGGCCAACGAACTTGCTGCCGTTGATCGTCGGCTTGGCGGACACAATCTCATCGTCGCCGATCTGAGCAACGATGCGACCTATGCCGAGGTTTTGTTCGATCGCTTCGGAGATCGATTGATCGGCGTGCAAATCACGCGCTCGGGCGACGGAATGGATAGACAGCTTTGGCAGGTGAAAACCCGGTTCATTCCTGTCTACACCATCGGTCGTACGTACCTGCTTGATCTGCTGCATCGGACGATGAGCGATAACCAGTTGCGCATTCGGCATGATGCGGTTGCGATGCAGACCTACGAGCAGTTGATGATGCTTGATATTGACGTGCGCGAGACTGGAATTGTTTATCGGTGTCCGCCGGGACGGCACGACGACTTGGCCATCAGTCTCGCCA
>DATAPP010000191.1:0-111584 GCA_036265125.1 Pseudolabrys sp.
CCGAAGGCGAATGCAGAACCGGTTTGTCGATAGGGCCGATCTGCAATTCGATAGCGCGCGTGTCGCGGAATTCTTCTGCGAGCGGAATTTCATTCCACTTGAAGCGTGGCGATCCCATGTCCACCGTGAACAGCCCGTCAGCGCCTTTCCGGCAATTGAGGATACCCGCCGTGGTCTCGAACGTGAGGTCGGCTTTGCCGTTCTCCCTGGAAACGAGATCGGCGACGCAACGCATGCCGTTCCCACATGCTCCCGCTTCAGAGCCGTCGTTGTTGTATATCCGGATGAAGGCGTCGGTGCCCGATGTGCGCGGCGCATAGAGCGCCATCAGCTGATCGTAGGGGGCAGCGTCCGGCCTTCCGGCCGCGCGCGCTTCTTCGGGTTGAATTATGCCGCCGCCCGTGCGCAGGTCGACAACGACGATTTCGTTGCCGATTCCGTTCATCTTCACAAAGGACTGATTGGCGAGAACGCCCATAATTTGCCTTGCCCGGGTTTCGCCAGTTTTATATGGCGAATAGACGCGGATTGGCCAGAGGTCATGGTAGGGTGCATAACAATGCTGGCGAATAGCCGGACCGCCGCATATCGACGGAGAACCGTGATGTCGCCTTTTAAGCTCGCCCTGCCCGTAGTCGTCCTGGCATTCGCCTTGGCCGACGGGCCCGCCGTGGCACAAAATTCGCCCGCCCCATCCAGACCGAGTGCAAGTGAACCAATGCCGCCCCCAGCGGCGGGCCCGGCCTCGCCATCGCCGTTGCAGCCAGGGGATGCCTTTGGCGAGCAGGTCACGCTGCCGGAGCGGACCATTGTCTACATAAAGGGCTACAGCAAGTGGGATAGCGCCTTCGACACACTGGTCGACGCTTTCAAATCACTGCACGAATATCTCGACAAACAGGACGTCAAGCCGGCGGGTCCGGCCATTACGATCTACACGCAGACCGACGACTCCGGCTTTTCGTTCCAGGCCGCGCTGCCCGTTGCGCAAGCGCCGAAAGATCCGCCGAAGGGCGACATTTCCGTCGGTCAGGCACCGTCGGGCCGCGCACTCAAGTTCGTCCACCGCGGTTCATATGACGCCATGGACTCGACCTATGAGGCGATAACGAACTACCTCGACGACAAGCAACTCGAAGCGAAAGACCTTTTCATCGAGGAGTACGCCACCGATCCGGTGAATACCCCGCCCGACAAGCTGGTTGTCAATGTGTTTGTTCCGGTGAAGTGATGCTCGTATCGCGTGTTCTGTTAGCCTTGTTCGTGGCCGCGATGGCGCTTGCACCCGCACGAGCGGTGGAGAGGTCGGTGACTGTGACGGGCGAGGCCACTGTCGCTGTTGCGCCGGACGCCGCGGTCATCCGCATTGGCGTCTCAAGCCAGGACAAGACCGCGCGCGAGGCGAGCGATGCAAACGCCAAGCAGATGAGCGCCGTGCTCGCTGCCATCAAAGACACCGGTATTGCCGAACGGGACATCCAGACGTCGCGGCTGTCGTTGCAGCCTCAGTACGACGCAGGCAAGAGCGGCACTGCCCGCCTCACCGGATTCCAGGCCACCAATCAGGTGACCGTCAGAATCCGGGACATCAACAAGCTGGCGACCGTGCTCGATCGCGCCATCGCGGCGGGCGCGAATGAAATGTCGGGTATCGAATTCGTGGTAACGGAACAATCGAGGATGCTCGACCAGGCGCGCGATGACGCCATCGCCGACGCCCGCCGCAAGGCCGAACTCTATGCCAAGGCTGCGAGAGCAAAACTCGGCAACGTGATTTCGATCAGCGAAGAAGGTCCCGCCGCGCAGCCGCGGCCCATGCAGGCCATGCGCGCCGGCTCGGTGCCGATCGCCCCCGGCGAGCAGACGCTAACGGCAATAGTGACTGTTAGCTATGAATTGACGCCTTAAATCGGCCCAACCTTGACTTGAGTGTGGCCCGATCCTAGGTTCCGCCCGCTCTCGATAGAGACGTGGAAATTCAACTCGCCGCCCGGTCCATAGAAGAGGCCGGAGGCAACCGCCCGACAGCGCGATGCGCCCTCGGGCGCAAAATGTGTTTGTCATAGGTCCATCGCGAGATGGACCGTTTCTGGACCGTAAGAAGCGATGTTCGACAACCTGTCGGAAAAACTTGGCGGCATTCTCGACCGCCTTACCCGCCGCGGCGCACTGAGCGAAGTCGAGGTCGACGGCGCATTGCGCGAAGTCCGCCGCGCATTGCTTGAAGCCGACGTCGCACTCGACGTGGCGCGTGCCTTCAGCGACGGCGTGAAGAAGCAGGCGGTCGGCGTCGAGGTGATGAAGTCGGTCTCCCCCGGCCAGATGGTCGTGAAGATCGTTCACGACCAGCTGATCGCAACGCTTGGTGCCGACAGTCAGGGTATTGATCTCAATGCCGCCCCGCCGGTCGCCATCATGATGGTCGGCCTGCAGGGATCCGGCAAAACCACAACCACCGCCAAAATTGCAAAACGTCTCACCGACCGGCAACGCCGCAAGGTGCTGATGGCCTCGCTCGACGTGCGCCGCCCGGCCGCAATGGAGCAGCTCGCAGTCCTCGGGCGCGAGACGCAAGTTGACACGCTCCCGGTCGTGGAGGGGCAATCGCCGCCACAGATCGCACGCCGCGCCATCGAGGCGGCCAAGCTCGGCGGCTATGACGTGGTCATGCTCGACACCGCCGGACGCACCACGCTTGACGATGTGATGATGAGCGAGGCGACCGAGGTCAAACGCGCGGTCAATCCGCACGAGGTCCTGCTTGTCGCCGATGCGCTTACGGGACAGGACGCAATCAATCTCGCCCGCTCGTTCGACGAGCGCGTGGGCTTGACCGGAATCGTCCTTACCCGCGTCGATGGTGATGGACGCGGCGGCGCTGCGCTGTCGATGCGAGCGGTTACCGGCAAGCCGATCAAGCTCATCGGCACCGGCGAAAAACTGGACGCGCTTGAGGAATTCGACCCCGCGCGCATTGCCGGCCGCATCCTTGGCATGGGCGACATCGTTTCGCTCGTGGAAAAGGCTGCCGCCAATATCGACGCTGAAAAAGCGATGCGCGCCGCCGAGAAGATGCGCCGGGGCGCCTTCGATCTCGCCGACTTGCGTGAGCAGCTTGCGCAGATGCAGGGCATGGGCGGATTGAGCGGGCTGATGAGCATGCTGCCGGGCGTCGCCAAGATGAAAAACCAGCTGGCGGCCGCCAATCTCGATGAAAATGTCATCAAGCGTCAGATCGCCATTATCGACTCGATGACGCCGCAGGAGCGCCGGCGTCCGGATGTGCTCAAGGCCAGCCGCAAGAAACGCATCGCGGCAGGCTCCGGCACGTCGCCGGAAGCGATCAACAAACTTCTCAAGATGCATCGCGGCATGGCCGACATGATGAAGATGATGGGCGGCGCCAAGCGCGGTCCGCTTGCGGGACTCGCGCAGGCCATGGGCATGGGGTCGGGTATGCCGTCGCCGGAACAACTGGCAGAGATGGCAAAGAACATGCCGGATGGTTTGCCTGGCGCCGGCGGGCTGCCACCAACCATGCCGAAGTTGCCGCCAAACATGCCCGGGATCCCCGGCTTGCCGGGGTTAGGCGGAAAGTTTCCTGGATTGCCGGGCGGTCTACCGCCCGGACTCGGAAAGAAGAAGTGATCAACGATCCTATAGAGTGAGAAAGGACTAAAGAATGTCTCTCGTCATTCGTCTTGCACGTGCCGGTACCAAGAAACGGCCGGTTTATCACGTCGTCGTCGCCGACAGCCGCGCGCCGCGCGACGGCCGCTTTATCGAGCGGCTCGGCTATTTCAATCCGCTGCTGCCGAAGGAAAAGACCGAGCGGCTCAAACTCGATCTCGACAAGGTCCAGGCCTGGATGAAGAAGGGCGCGCAACCATCCGATCGCGTGATGCGTTTCCTCGATGCCGCCGGCATCATGAAACGGCCGAAGCGCAACAATCCGGAAAAGGCCGTTCCGCGCAAGGAACGCAAGGCCAAGGACGAAGAAGCGACCAAGGCCAAGGAAGCGGGAGATGCCGCCGCCAAGACGGCTGCCACCGCCAAAGCTGCGGCAGACAAGGCCGCCGCGGAAAAGCCGGCCGAAGCACCGGCGGCGAGCTAAGGCTCGCCGCGTCGCGCCGTGGCCAACCGCATCTGCGTTGCCCGTATCGGCGCCGCGCACGGTGTGCGCGGAGAGGTGAAACTGTGGTCGTTCACCGAAGATCCCGCAGCTGTCGCACATTACGGTCCGCTGGAGACGCAGGATGGCACGCGGTGCTTTGAGATCGAGGCCCTGCGCGCGGCGAAGGATCACTTCGTCGCGCGCATTGCCGGCGTCAACGACCGGGACGCGGCAGAAAAGCTGCGCAATATCGAATTATATATTTCTCGCGCGCGGCTTCCGAAGATCGAGGAAGCCGATACTTTTTACCATGCCGATCTGGTCGGCCTCGACGCCGTAGCCCCGGACGGAACGCGGGTCGGCACCGTGCACGCGCTTCACAATTTTGGCGCAGGTGACATCATCGAAATCGCACCGGCCGGAGGCGGCGATCCCTTGATGCTGCCATTCAACGAGACAACCGTGCCGAAGATCGATGTCGCGGCCAGGCAGATCGTGGTCGTGCCACCAGCGGAGACTGAGTAGTCATGTGGCGTGCCAGCGTATTGACGATCTTTCCGGATATGTTCCCAGGTCCGCTGGCGCATAGCCTCGCCGGCAAGGCGCTGACATCGGGTATCTGGTCGCTCGACACGGTCGACATCCGTGCGCACGCACCCGACAAGCATCGCACCGTCGACGACACACCGGCCGGCGGTGGCCCCGGCATGGTCATGAAGGCTGATATCCTCGCGCGCGCACTTGACGCTGTTCCGCACGACACGCGCCCGCGCCTGCTGATGAGTCCCCGCGGCGTTCGGCTCACGCAAGGGCGCGCGGCGGAATTGGCGCACGGCCTCGGGGCGGTTGTTGTCTGCGCCCGTTTTGAAGGCGTCGATGAGCGGCTGATCAAGACCCGCAGACTGGAGGAGGTGTCGCTCGGCGATTTTGTGCTCTCGGGCGGCGAGATCGCCGCGCTGGCGCTGCTCGATGCCTGCGTGCGGCTCTTGCCCGGCGTGATGGGCAAGGAAGCTTCCGCCGCCGAGGAAAGTTTTGCTGACGGTCTGCTCGAATATCCGCAATACACCCGGCCGCCGGTATTCGAGGGCGAACCAATTCCCGACGTTCTCACGTCCGGGGACCACGCCAAGGTCAAGGCCTGGCGCCGGCTTGAGGCCGAAAGGCTTACGGCGGAGCGCCGACCCGACCTGTGGGCGGTCTACCAGGGCCAAAAAGGGCCCAAAAACAGGTAAAATCCAAAGGTGACAACCGGAAATCTTTGTAATACAAGCTCGCCAACCCATTCAGACCAGATCAAGACCGCGCGCCGGTTGCTGGCGCTGCCGACGGAGAATTCGCGATGGACATCATTCAGCAGCTCGACAAAGAGCAGGTCGAAAAGCTTTCGGCCGGCAAGGACATTCCCGACTTCCAGCCGGGCGACACCGTGCTCGTCAACGTCAAGGTCGTCGAAGGCGACAAAAGCCGCGTGCAGGCCTACGAGGGCGTGTGCATCGGCCGCTCGGGCCACGGGATCAACGAGAACTTCACCGTCCGCAAGATTTCATACGGCGAAGGCGTTGAGCGCGTGTTCCCCCTCTACGCGCCGATGATCGATTCCATCAAGGTGGTGCGCCGCGGCAAGGTGCGCCGCGCCAAGCTTTATTACCTGCGTGGATTGCGCGGCAAGAAGGCCCGCATCTCCGAGGCGCAGGGCGCTGCCGGAGCGGAAGCGGCCGCCGCGGGCGCGAACGAGTAAGGCGGCAGATATTCGGGGAAGAAAAAGGGGCCGCATACCGGCCCCTTTTTTCATATGCGCTGCCTTCGTTGTCGAAACCGGACCGATTGGCTATATACCCCTCATGGTTTCGAAAGCTCAGCGAATTGTCCTGGTCGACCACACGCGGCTGCCGTGGCGGTTTTTCGGCCGGCTGACAGCGGTACAGGCGGGACTTTGATCCACCCGGATAATGCCGGACGCTTGCAGGCCGTTTTCCCTTTTACTCTGAGCAAAGCCATCAAGTCATGAAACCGCGCACACTCTACGACAAGATCTGGGACGACCATCTGGTGGACGAGCAGCCGGACGGAACATGCCTGATCTACGTCGACCGTCATCTGGTGCATGAGGTCACCTCGCCGCAGGCCTTCGAGGGTCTGCGTGCCGCTGGCCGCAAGGTGCATGCGCCGGACAGGACGCTGGCCGTGGTCGATCACAATGTGCCAACGACCGACCGCAGCAAGCCAAATCCCGACCCCGAAAGCGCCGAGCAGATCGCGGCGCTGGCGAAGAATGCGAAAGACTTCGGCATCGAATATTTCAACGAATTCGATAAGCGCCAGGGCATCGTCCATATCATCGGTCCCGAGCAGGGCTTCACATTGCCCGGCACCACGATCGTGTGCGGCGACAGCCATACCGCAACGCACGGCGCATTCGGCGCCCTCGCCTACGGCATCGGTACCTCCGAAGTCGAGCACGTGCTGGCAACCCAAACGCTGATCCAGAAAAAATCGAAGAACATGCGCGCTGTGGTCGACGGCAAATTGCCACCGGGCGTGACGGCGAAGGACATCATTCTCGCCATCATCGGCGAGATCGGCACTGCCGGCGGCACCGGCTATGCGCTGGAATATGCCGGCGAAGCCATCCGCTCGATCTCGATGGAAGGGCGCATGACGATCTGCAACATGTCGGTTGAAGGCGGCGCCAAAGCCGGCTTCATCGCGCCCGATGAGAAGGCCTACGTCTATCTCAAGGACAAGCCGAAAGCTCCCAAGGGCAAAGCATGGGATGAAGCCATGCGCTATTGGGAGACATTGCGCTCCGACGACGGCGCCAAATTCGACCGCGAGATCAGGCTCGACGCTGCCAAGCTGCCGCCGCTGGTGACGTGGGGCACCAGCCCCGAGCAGGTCATTACCGTTACCGGGCGCGTGCCGTTGTTGTCCGAAATTTCCGACGAGAAGAAGCGCATCGCTGCCGAGCGCTCGCTCGGTTATATGGGTTTGAAGGGTGGCGAGAAGATCACCGACATCAAGCTCGACCGCGTCTTTATCGGCTCATGCACCAATGCGCGCATTGAAGACCTGCGCGAGGTTGCCCGCGTGGTCGAAGGCAAGAAGATCAATTCAAGCGTCAACGCCATGATCGTGCCGGGCTCCGGGCTGGTAAAAGAACAGGCCGAAGCTGAAGGTCTCGACAAGATTTTCCTGGCCGCAGGCTTCGACTGGCGTGAGCCAGGTTGCTCGATGTGTCTCGCCATGAACCCCGACAAGCTCGCGCCGGGAGAGCGTTGCGCGTCGACGTCCAACCGGAACTTCGAAGGGCGCCAGGGTTACAAGGGACGGACTCATCTTGTTTCGCCGGCGATGGCTGCTGCCGCGGCAATCGCGGGGCATTTCGTCGACGTGCGGGACTGGAAATAACAGCGCAACCGTTGCGGTTCGCTGTTACCTTACTCCCACCAGCATCGCATCTGCGGCGTGATCACCGGACCGCTGACGCGATACTCGCGCGCCAGCCAGGAATAGCATTGCCGTACGGCGTTCGGCCGAGGATAAACGTATCGGCGATAGATGGTAACGCGTGGCCGTTTGGTCTGCGCTGCAAATTCCAAGGCGCTGCATCTCGAAGAGAGGTCCTGGTTCGGCTGTTTGTTGCAGCCAGAGACAGCGGCCGAGCCAGAGACCGCTGTGCCGAGCGTCAAAGTGAGCAACACACCGGCAAAGGCCAGGCTGGTCGTAGTCATTCGCATGCATGCCTCGCGCAAGGACAACCAAACGTCGCCCATCAAGGGCCATGCCGTCAACCGCTTGGTTGGCGTCAAAACCTCCCCTACAACATTGTCATGACAGGCCATTTCAGCGATTGGCGGCGATTGGCGGCGCCATCCTTGACTGACATCGAGACGTTGGCGGCCGAGGCCTATGCCTGCCTTCCCGAAAATTTCCGCAAACTATGCGAAGACCTCATCATCCGGGTCGAGGATTTCCCCTCGACGGAGGTGCTGGATTCCATGAAGGCTGAAAGCGAATTCGACTTGCTCGGCCTGTTCCAGGGTGTTGGCTTGCCATTCCAGTCAGAGATAGCGCCCGAACAAATGCCCAATATGATCTGGCTCTATCGACGGCCAATCCTCGATTACTGGGCGGAGCATGAGGATACATTGGGCGAAATTGTCACCCACGTGCTGGTTCATGAAATCGGCCATCATTTCGGCCTGTCGGATGAAGACATGGAAGCGATCGAAGCGGGTGCCGAGTAATGCGCAACAATCGCGCAAAATGATGATGATCATTCGAAATAGGAATTGGAGCAGCGCGATCGGATGCGCGAGCATAGCGCTTCGAGGAGATTCGCCATGATCATCACCGTTTTCCGCTCCCGCCTGATGCCTGGCGTGCGCGAGGAATATCTCGTCCTCGTCGACCGCATGGTCAAACTGGCTGAGACCATGCCGGGCTACATTTCTCACAAAGGCTTTTTCGCCGAAGACGGCGAACGAGTGACGGTGGTTGAGTTCGAACATGAGGAAGGCATGCGGGCATGGCGCATGCAGCCCGAGCACCGTGCGGCGCAGAAAAAGGCACGCGAAATTTACTATTCCGAATACAGCATCCAGGTATGCAACGTTGTGCGGGAATCCAAATTCAAACGTGAGGAACACGCGGCAAGCTGAGGGCGCCAGAATGCATATCTGGCCATGCTCCGCCGCTATTGACCGAACCGCCGGACGCCTTATGAACAGGCCGTCCGGCAGCACCGACCAGGAGCTTAGGGAACATGGATAGATTCACCACGCTCGAAGGCGTCGCGGCGCCCATGCACATCATCAATGTCGACACCGACATGGTTATTCCCAAGCAATATCTGAAGACCATCAAGCGGACCGGCCTGGGCAAAGGCCTGTTCTCGGAGATGCGCTACAAGGATGATGGCAGCGAAAATCCGGATTTCGTGCTCAACAAACCGGCCTATCGAAAGGCCAAAATCCTGGTTGCCGGTGACAATTTCGGCTGTGGTTCCTCGCGCGAGCACGCGCCCTGGGCGCTGATGGATTTTGGCATCCGCTGCGTGATCTCAACGTCGTTCGGCGACATTTTTTACAATAACTGCTTCAAGAATGGCGTGCTGCCGGTCCGCGTGTCGCCGGAAGACCTCGAGAAACTGTTCGACGATGCCGAGCGTGGGGCCAACGCGACGCTCACTGTCGATCTCGAAAAGCAGGAAATCCGCGGTCCCGATGGTGGCGTGGTTCATTTTGAGATCGACGCGCATCGCAAGCATTGCCTGCTCAACGGCCTCGACGATATCGGTCTCACCAAGCAGAAGCAGACGAAGATCGCGAGCTACGAGGACAAGGCCAGGGCTGCAAGGCCGTGGGCCTGATTGCCGGCAAATTAATCTTTGCCGTCTTCTCCCATCTCCCCGATGTGGTGTTGTGCATATAGCTCAACGCCGAGCTTCGCGACGAGATCGAGCTGGGTTTCGAGGAAGTCGATGTGATGTTCCTCGTCCGACATCAGCTTTTCAAACAGATCGCGCGTCACGTAGTCGCCGACTGAGTGGCAATGTGTCGCCGCCTCCTGATAGAGTGCGCGCGCAGAAATTTCCGCCGCCAGGTCGCAGTCCAGCACCTCTTTGATGTTCTGACCAATGTGCAGCGGGTCGAGCACCTGCATATTCGGAAAACCATCGAGAAAGATGATGCGCTCGACCAGCTTGTCGGCGTGCTCCATCTCCTCGATGGATTCCTTACGCCATTGCTTTGCCAAATCCTTGTAGCCCCAGTTGTCGAGCAGCCGATAATGCAGCCAATACTGGTTGACCGCCGTCAGCTCATGCCGAAGTGCCTTATTGAGGAACTCAACGACCTTTGCGTCGCCCTTCATAACTCTGCTCCTGTGACGGCCGCTCAATTGGAAAGCGTCTCACCGCGACGCTAGCAAAAAATTGCAGGCAGTGCTGCCAGAACCGGCAGTACATTTCCACATCGCAGGGTTATTGGGTCAGTTTTTAAAGCGTGTCTGCGGCGTGCAGAGCGCAGGCGCAGCCGACGGGACAGCCGACTTTGGCGCCGTGGAGCGTTTCATCAATGATCTTGCGGATGGTACGGGCGCAGCGGCCGCATTGGGCACTGCAGCCGAGGCAACCATAGACGTGGCTCGTGGAGCGGCGCGCCGCAGCGCTGGCAGCGCTTCGCACCTCGTGGTCACTCAAGACGTTGCAGGAACAAACAATCATCCGACACCTTGTTGGGGGTACTCGCTAACCGTTGCGCTGTGCTGAGTCAAAATAAAAGTGCTCTTTAAAAGTGTTCTAAACTGTTGCGACTGCAGCCATTTTTGCGTTTCACGACCTCCAAATAGATATAGGCGCAGAATTGCTAAATGGCCAGCCGTCGCGTTGCCGCGGGCCCTAACAGCTTCAGGATGATCGTTGAATCGCCTCCGCGATCGCAACAGTCCGCCGCGCCATATCGGCGTGCAGCCGTTCGACCATCCGGCCGTCAATCGACACCACCCCCTTGCCCCTATTTTCGGGCAGGTCGAATGCCTCGATCATTTTGCGCGCCCATTCCACCTCGGCCGGCGAAGGTGAGAATGCGGTGTTACACGGTTCAATCTGGCTGGGATGAATCAGCGTCTTGCCGTCAAAGCCGAGATCAACACCTTGCCTGCACTCGTCGATGAACCCGTCGGCATTGACGATGTCGTTGTAAACGCCGTCGAGGATATAGATACCGTGAATGCGCGCGGCCGCGACGCACATTGAAAGCCAGGGCAACATAGGTGCCCTCCCCGGCACCAGACGGGCACGTGTATCCTTTGCAAGGTCGTTGGTGCCCATCACAAATCCAGAAAGGCGCGTTTCGGAGTCGCGCGCTTCAGCGGCGATCGAGAGGATATTGAATATCGCGAGCGGCGTTTCGATCATCGCCCAGATCCGCGTTTTGCGATCGGTACCCATATCGAGCAGACGGCGACCGATGAGCTCCAGCGTATCCGGGCTGGACACCTTCGGCACCAGGATGACGTCAGGTGCTGCACGTGCTGCGGCCGACAGATCATCCGCATGCCAGGGGCTATCGACGCCGTTGATGCGAATGAATACCTCGCGGCCGCCAAAGCCGCCCGCCTTCACTGCGTCGGCCGCCTGCTTGCGGGCTGTCTCCTTGGCCTCGGGTGCAACAGAATCCTCGAGATCAACAATCACACCGTCGACGGGCAACGTCTTCGCCTTTTCCAGCGCGCGCACATTCGAGCCTGGCATATAAAGCACGCTGCGACGCGGACGGATGGCCATCGGAACCTGTCTCCTGTCCCGAATTGGAGCCTAGCGCCCGCGCTATCGGTACGCCACTCCCGCGTCCAGCGTGGGTTGCCAACGGTGATCCGATCATGTTGTGTGCGCCGGTGACGATCTATTCATGAACGGTAGGCATGCCGCTTCCCCAACAATTGATCGACGGGTATCGCGCCTTTCTCGTTGGACGGCTGCGTCATGAGCAGGATCGCTACCGCGACCTTGCCAAGAGTGGCCAGTCGCCGCAGACGATGGTGATCGGCTGCTGCGATTCCCGTGTGTCTCCAGAGGTCATCTTCGATGCTCGGCCGGGCGAGCTGTTCGTTGTGCGCAACGTGGCGAATATCGTTCCGCCGTACGCACCGGATCAGCAGGCCCACGGCGTTTCTGCCGCGCTGGAATTCGGCATTGCCGCACTCAAGATCAGACACATTGTGGTCCTCGGCCATGCTCAATGCGGAGGTGTCAAAGCCTATGCTGAAGATGCGGAGCCATTGTCGCCAGGCGATTTCATCGGCAACTGGATGAAACTGATGGCACCGGCGGCGGACAAGGTGGGTCCGCGCGGCGCATTGTCGCCTGCGGATTATCTGACGCGACTTGAGCAGGCAAACGTCGTCAACAGCCTCGATAACCTGATGACGTTTCCACGGCTGCGAAAACAGATCGAACGCAGCGAAGTGGCCGTTCACGGCGCTTACTTCGGCGTCTCCAATGGTCAGCTATCGGTGCGCGATCAGACAACAGGAAAATTCATACAGGTCGCAGCGGACGACTATGCCCGGCTGTTCGCGCAGCCTCGCTTTTGAACGACCGCCCTCGCCGCTGTCCCTCGCCGCCGCTTACGGCGTCTTAACCGTGATTTGACAGATTTCCTGCGAAATCCGCGGCGCCGTGGGCGAATACGGTTACCGCGAATGCGCGGTTTTGGCCTAACCCGATGGTAATTACCAGCGGCTACAGATAGCCGCTATCACATTGCCGGATAGTCTGACACCGTGACGCAAGAGCGATCGATCATCGCCGAGATTGAAGGCACTTTCGCAAATGGATCGGCAGGGAAGCAGGCGGAAATCCTCCGCCGCGTCACCGATCTGTTCCTCGCGGGCGCAGATCAATATTCCGACGAGCATGTCGATCTATTCGACGGCGTGATTTCCCGCATCGCCGAGAAAATCGAAACCAAGGCACGCGCCGAGCTCGCCCATCGCCTGGCCCCGGCAGAAAATGCGCCGCCGAACACGGTACGTATGCTCGCTCGCGACGAGTCGATCGAGGTCGCCGGGCCGATTCTGAGTTTGTCCAACAGGTTATCCGACGATGACCTGTTGGCAATCGCCAGCGACAACAGCCAGGATCGCCTGCTTGCAATCTCAAAGCGTCCCACAGTGAGCGAAAAGATCAGCGATGTACTGGTGACACACGGCAACCGCGATGTTGTTCTCTCGGTGACGCGAAACGAAGGCGCGCGTTTTTCCGACGCCGCCTATGGCAAACTAGTCGACAAATCCATTAACGACGAAGTTCTCGCGATCTGCGTGTCCATGCGCAAGGATATTCCGCAGGAGCATTTCAACGCGCTTATCGCGAAAGCCTCCGAGGTCGTGTTTGAGAAACTTACGGCCAGCAATCCTGACGCTGTATATGAAGTGCATAAGGTACTGACCGATATCACCGGGCAGGACGCATCGGCGCAGCCCAGGCAAAAGCGCGACTATCGTGAAGCAGCGGCGCAATTCGACATGGTCCGGCGTTCGGGGGCTCCGGTTGATCCCGTCGTGTGCGAGTACGCTGCCAAGGGACAATTCGAGGAGACGGTCGCGGCGCTCTCGGCACTCTGTCAGGCGCCAAGCAAGCTCATCGAAAGCGTCATGAACGATTCGCGGGCCGAAAGTGATTTCGCCCTTATCCTCGCAAAGGCTGCCGGCCTGTCGTGGCCCACGGCAAAGCAAATCTGTGTCTTGCGCCGCAAGGCATTTCGTTATTCCCCCCAGTCCATCGAAACCGCACGCCACAGTTTCGATCGACTGCAGACGGCAACCGCAAAGCGTCTCGTCCGTTTTTACAACGAGCGCCATTCCGCGCTGGCGAATTTCCAGGAGCTGGCGCAGCACATCCGCACGCAAGAATGCCCCGTGAGGGCATCGTAACGATCCGGCAATCACTGAGTCTGTCGTTCGAGGGCGCCTACGCCGCCCGACGCTTCGCCTGAATCAGCTTGCGATTGATCAGGCATTCGGCGATCTGCACCGCATTGAGGGCGGCACCTTTACGCAGATTGTCTGACACAACCCACAACTGCAATCCGTTCTCGATCGTCGCGTCCTCGCGGATACGGCTGATATAGGTTGCGTCCTCGCCCACGCATTCGTAAGGCGTGACGTAGCCGCCCGGCTCGTGCTTGTCGATCACGAGACACCCCGGTGCACTGCGCAGAATCTCGCGTGCCTCGTCCGCCGTAATCGGCTGCTCGAATTCGATATTGACTGCCTCCGAATGGCCGACGAACACCGGCACGCGCACGCAGGTGGCAGTAAGTTTGATGCGAGGATCAAGAATCTTCTTGGTCTCCATCATCATCTTCCATTCTTCCTTGGTGTAACCGTCTTCCATGAAAACATCGATGTGCGGGATCACGTTGAATGCAATCCGCTTGGAAAACTTCTTCGTCTCGACTTCAGCGAGGGTGAACACCGCCTTGCTCTGCGAGAACAGTTCGTCCATCGCCTCCTTGCCCGCGCCCGATACCGATTGATAGGTCGCAACCACGACACGCTTGATCTTCGCCTTGTCATGCAGCGGCTTGAGCGCGACCACGAGCTGCGCGGTCGAACAGTTTGGATTTGCGATGATGTTTTTCTTGGTAAAGCCGGAAACGGCATCGGCATTCACCTCCGGAACGATCAGCGGCACGTCCGGGTCCATGCGCCAGGCGGAGGAATTGTCGATAACCACCGCGCCCTGCGCAGCGATCTTTGGTGACCACTCCTTTGACACCGCGCCACCCGCGGACATCAGACAGATATCGACGTCAGAGAAGTCGAAATGGTCGAGCGCCTTCACCTTGAGCGTCTTGTCGCCAAACGAGCACTCCACGCCCTGGCTCCGACGCGATGCAAGGGCGACCACTTCGTCGGCAGGGAAGTTACGCTCGGCCAGAATGCTGAGCATCTCGTGCCCGACATTGCCTGTAGCACCTACGACTGCGACCTTGTAACCCATTGTTAACGCTCCGGAATAAATTACCACCCGACTGCTGGCACGGGGCAACCGGATGGCAGCGCTTCTAGGCGAGAACAGCCTTCAACACAACGGCACACCGCTGCCGACAATCGCATGCATCCGGCCCTGCGTTCATGGCGTGACGAACTGCCACCCAGATTTGTGCGGTTGCTCGCATATCTGGGTGCTGCCGCGTTGCTTTCCATAGGCGCGGCACATGTTTTCCAATCGCCAAAAGTGATGAGAGTCATCACGCCGGTGCATCTGCCGGACTGGGTTGACGTGGAGCGGCCATTCCGCGCATTTGCCCTGTCGATCCCGGAAGCCGCCGACGTGCCGTCAGGCTACACCATCCAGCGGCATGCGGAAGGCGGCGGCCGCAAGGACATTCTGACACTCGGCGAACCGGACAGTGTGTCGCCTTTTCTGCAGGTCGAGATTTACCGGCCCGGAAACGAAATCAGGCACTTTGCTGATCCAAATGACGAAATCCTGGCCGGCGCCGAGGCGCTTGCACCGGTCGAGATAGAGCGCGCCGACAAACCTCTTGCGAGCAAATTCGGACCGCTGACGATCATCTCCTTTGTCACGTCGAAGGGAACGCAACGTCGTTGTCTTGGCTTCGTGCGCACATACAGTGATCCACGATTGCAGCTGTCAGGCTGGTTCTGCCAGGGCGGCGCTGAATTCATCGAGCAGAGCACCCTGGCTTGTGCGCTCGACCGATTGACATTGCTCGCCGCCGGCGGTGAGCCGAAGGTCGGCGCGCTGTTCGCACAGGTCGAACTCAATCGAAGCTATTGCGGCCAGCGCGATACAATCCTTGCGGCAACGCCAAAGTATCATCTGCTCTGGAAAGCTCTGGCGACTCGGCCACAGCCGCGACGCATCGGGCGGTAAGCACGCGATCCATTTGCGTCGCCACTAAAATCTCATTCGATGAGATTGCGTTCGTGGCGGCAGCGAATTCGTGCGCTTGCGTCGCGATCACAATTGACCATCCGGAAAATCCATCGGATCATATTCAAATAAAAATATCTGAGGCCGCGGTGATGACCGTTGGCTTCGGCGAACCTCTGGGGAGAGGAACAATGATCACACGACGTCACCTGCTTGGGACGGCGGGCGCAGGCGCAGCGCTTGCCGCGTCCGGACTAAGCCCAAAATTTTCCGAAGCGGAAGCAGCCGGCGCGAGCCTGACCCCTGGTGTACCTGCGGGTGTCAGCACTGTTGCCACCATGGAGGCGCTGCCGGGCAAGAAGCCGCTGATCAAGCTTTCGTACCGACCGCCGAACTATGAATCGCCGCTTGAGACGTTCCGCACAACAATCACGCCAAACGACGAATTCTTCGTGCGCTATCACCTGGCCGACATTCCGACCATGGACGCCAAAACTTACAAGATCGCCGTGGGTGGCGATGGCTCCGATAATCCTGTCGAGATCAGCTTCGAAGAACTGAAGAAGATGCCGGCGATCGAAGTCATCGCGGTCAACCAGTGCTCAGGGAATCGACGCGGTCTATCGAAACCGCATGTGGTCGGCGTCGAATGGGGTTACGGTGCGATGGGCTGCGCGCTATGGAAAGGAGCGCGGCTCAAGGATGTCCTCGACAAGGCTGGGCTCAAGAAGGAAGCGATCGAGATTTCCTTTAATGGCGCCGATGGGCCGGCGGTCGATAAGACGCCCGACTTCATCAAAAGCATTCCCGTTTGGAAGGCGATTGAGGACTCGACCATCATCGCCTACGAGATGAACGGGCAGCCGTTGCCGCACTGGAACGGTTTTCCTGCACGGATCGTCGTGCCGGGTTGGACCGGCACCTATTGGATGAAGCACGTCATTGCGATCAACGCGCTGACCAAGCCGCAAGGCGGCTTCTGGATGACTCCGGCGTATCGCATTCCGCTGGGCAAATTTCCGCTCAGGGACCGCTTCATTACCCAGGAAAACGCGACCAGTACTCCGATCACCGAAATGGTGGTGAATTCTCTGATCACCAGCCATCGCGATGGCGCCAAGGTGAATGCTGGCAAAGTCGCCGTCAGTGGCATGGCCTGGGACGGCGGTTACGGCATCAGTTCCGTACAGGTCTCCACAGACGGCGGAAAGACCTGGTCGACGGCGGCACTCGGTCCGGATCTGGGCCGCTTCGCGTTCCGGCCGTGGAGCTTCGACCTCGCCGCCAAGAGAGGCAAGAATACGGTGATGGTCAACGCCATCAACAAGCTGGGCCAGAGCCAGACGTCCGAACTGATCTTCAACCCGGCCGGCTACCACAACAACGTGATGCAGAACATCACGCTCAACGCATAAGGGAGGGGATCATGCGAGTGTTCCTGATCACCGCCGTCGCCGCACTGATCACGCTGCCCGCAGCCGCCGACGAGATGCCGGTGCAGCTGAAAAAAGCGACTGGTCTCGATAAGGTCGAGGCCAACTGCCAGGCCTGTCACAGCCTCGACTACATCCCGATGAACTCTCCTTTCCCAAACGCTGCACTGTGGGACGCCGAGATCACGAAAATGATCAAGGCCTACGGGGCGCCAATCGACGATGCCGACGCCAAGGCCATCGCGGACTATCTCAAGAGCAACTATGGAAGCTGAACAGCTTCGCCGGAGCAGCGTTCAAAAAAGCCCGGCTTTCCGGGGGCTTATTGCGAATTTACCGGCATTTACCGGGAATCGGCCCTGTTGCCTGAAACAGAATCCGGTTAAACTGCGTTGTTATTAATATAGGGCAAAAGTCGAGGACCCCATGAAATTGAAAGTCATTCTCGCGGCGTTCGCTTTGATCGGAGCCGGCGCCATGATGGTCACCTCGGCCGATGCGCAGACCGCCCAAACGAAAAAGAAGACCGTGGTTTATAACCGCGATCGGACAGTTATTGTCATGCGCGACGAGGATGGCCGGACGCGCACCCGCATCATCATTCAAAAGCGGTCCTACCTTGATCCCGGCACGGAGAGCTTCCCGGGCGAGCGAAGTGACCACTCCTATGCGCAACTGCCAAACCAGCGCGCCGGGGGCGTGATCGACAATACGTCCGCCGGCCTTCTCAACACCCAGTCGGCCCTGCCGGGGCCGTGGACCCTGCCGAGCAAAAATAATCCCTGGCTGTTTTATTAGACACCGCGAGCTTCGGAATAAAAACGCGGCCAGGGAGGCCGCGTTTTGTTTTGATGCTTAGCGCGTCGTCAAAGATTTTTCGTTCTGGAGCTCAGCCGCGGCAGAAAAATTCAGGCGGCGAGCTTTTCCAACTCGGTCAAAATCGCCGAGCCCATTCCCGACGTTGAAACGACTTCGGTACCCTCCGATTTAATATCGGCGGTGCGCAGACCCTTGGCGAGCGTCGCGGAAATTGCCTGATCGATCCAGTCAGCCTGCTTTCCAAGATTGAACGAATACCGCAACGCCATTCCGAACGACGCGATCATCGCGATTGGATTGGCGACAGCTTTTCCGGCGATGTCCGGCGCCGAGCCGTGCACCGGCTCATAAAGCGCCTTGCGCCTACGCGTCTTGGGGTCGACTTCGCCAAGTGAGGCGGACGGCAGCATCCCGAGTGAACCCGTCAGAGTCGCTGCGATATCCGAAAGGACATCGCCGAACAAGTTGTCGGTGACAATAACGTCGAATTGCTTGGGCCACCGGACAAGCTGCATGCCGCCCGCGTCCGCCAGCATGTGTTCGAGCTGGACGTCCTTGAACTCACGCGCATGCATCTGGGTCATCACCTCATTCCACAACACGCCCGTTTTCATGACGTTTCGTTTTTCCATGGATGTGACCTTGTTGCGCCGCTTGCGCGCAAGCTCGCAAGCGACACGCCCGATGCGCTCGATCTCATAGGTGTCGTAAATCTGTGTGTCGATCGCGCGCTTCTGGCCATTGCCGAGATCGGTGATCGTCTTTGGCTCGCCAAAATAAACTCCACCGGTCAGCTCGCGCAAAATAATAATATCGAGACCTTCGACAACGTCGCGCTTGAGCGAGGAGGAATCGGCAAGCGCGGGATAGACAATGGCCGGACGAATGTTGGCGAACAACGCCAGGTCCTTGCGCAATCGCAGCAAGCCTGCTTCAGGTCGTACGTCGTACGGCACCTTATCCCATTTTGGCCCACCCACCGCCCCGAAGATGATGGCGTCCGCGGCCTTCGCCTTCTCCATGGTGGCATCGGTGATTGCGACTTTGTGCGCGTCATAGCAGCAGCCGCCCACCAGCGCCTCTTCCGTGCTGAACTTATCGGGACCTTTTTTGTTGAAGAAGTCGATGACGCGCTTCACCTCGGCCATCACTTCGGGACCGATGCCGTCACCAGGAAGAAGAAGAAGGTTATGAGTCGCCATACGCTTTACCTCGCGGAGAATTGCTGCGCGGATTGCTAAAGCCTTGCAGCGGGCTTGGCAACCTGCCCTCTATGAGCTGAACTGCGCCATGCGCCAATTGAGGTGAACCGTGCCATCTGGCCATCCCAGGGTCGTCATCATCGGTGCCGGTTTTGGTGGCCTGGAGGCCGCCAAGGCACTAAAGCGCGCAGCGGCCGAGGTGACGGTCATCGACAGGCAGAATCATCATTGCTTTCAGCCACTGCTCTATCAGGTGGCGACCGCAGCGCTGTCGCCGGCCGACATCGCCTGGCCGATCCGTCATATCTTGCGCCCGCAGCGCAATGCGACCGTGCTGATGGAAGACGTGCGCGCTATCGATACAGATAAGAAATGTCTTCGTACGCAATTCGGTGTTGTGCCCTATGACTATTTGGTGATCGCGACCGGTGCGATGCATTCCTACTTCGGTCATGACGATTGGTCCGACTATGCGCCGGGGTTGAAGCGAATTGAGGATGCGACCCGAATTCGCCGCAGCATTCTGATTGCTTTCGAACAAGCAGAGGTCATACGGGATCAGGACGAGCAGCGGCGCCTGCTGACATTCGTGATTGTCGGCGGCGGTGCGACCGGCGTCGAGATGGCCGGCGCGATCGCGGATGTTGCGCGAGAGACGCTCGCCGCCGATTTCCGCCGCATCGACCCCCGCTCCGCCCGCATTGTATTGATCGAAGCCGGACCGCGGCTGCTGCCGGCTTTTCCACAGAGCCTTTCAGATTATGCGTGCGACACTCTTACGCGCGCAGGCGTTGAGGTGAGAACAGACACTCTCGTAACGAAATGCGATGCGCGTGGTGTCGATCTCAAAGATGGCCGCATTGATGCCAGTACCGTAATTTGGGCTGCCGGTGTGATGGCGTCGCCGGCCGCGCGCTGGCTCAACGTCGAGGCCGATCGCGCCGGCCGCGTCAAGGTGAGGCCGAATTTATCGGTGCCGGATCATCCTGAGATTTTCGTCGTCGGTGATGCGGCTGCAGTTTTCGATGCCAAAGGCCATCCGGTGCCGGGGATCGCGCCCGCCGCAAAGCAAATGGGAAAGTATGTGGGAAAGCTGATTTCGGCGCGCATTGCCGGGCGCGAAATGCCCAAGCCATTTCACTACGTTCATCTCGGAGACCTGGCGACGATCGGCCGGCGAGCCGCGGTCGTGAAATTTGGTCGGCTGGAACTCAGAGGCTTTCTGGGTTGGGTTTTCTGGAGCCTGGCGCACATCTATTTTCTGATCGGACTACGCAACCGATTTGTCGTGGCGTTCAACTGGTTCTGGGACTACGTCACGTTTCAGCGCGGCGCACGCCTGATCACGGGCGTGCGGAACGGCGAAGGCTCTGGACACGAAAGCTAGATGCCAGTGGGGACGCGGCCTACAACCCGCTGAACCAGTTGTAGCCCTTGTCTTCCCAGTAGCCGCCCTTGTCAGTGTTGGTGACCTCCATGGCCACCACATATTTCGGATTCTTGAATCCCAATTTTGTGGGAATCCGGACCTTCATTGGAAAGCCGTAGGACCGGGGCAGGATCTGGTTGGCGAATTTGAATGTCATCTGCGTCTGCGGATGAAGCGCGGTCGGCATATCGATCGTGTTGGTGTAGCCCTCGGCGCACTTGAACCAGACATACTTCGCGCGGGTATCTGCGCCGACGCGCTGGAGGAATTCCGACAGCCGCGTACCCTGCCAGGAGCCGATCGCGCTCCAGCCTTCAACGCAGATGTGGCGTGTGATTTGCGAGACTTCCGGGAGCGCATAAAGCTCTTTGAGCGTCCATGGCTTCTTGTTGTCGACCAGGCCGGCGACTTCCAGCTTATATGTTTCACCGTTCACCTCCGGCGCGTCGTCCTCGTCGTAGAAGCCATTGAAGGGGAACGGCCTGGTGATGGCGCTTTCGGGATAAGTCGGAGCGAGCTTGGTGCGGCTGAAGATCGCCGCCTGCGCCCCATCATTGAACTCGGAGATCTTGCGCAGCACGCCTTCGGCCGTATCGCCATCAATGATGTCGCATCCGGTCAAAAACGTGAGCGCGCCGAGATTCGCGGCGCCGCGCAGGAAGCCGCGCCGGCTGGTATCCGGCATCAGTCTGGCCGCGTCCTTGATCAGAAGCTTCGGGTCGACACCGGGAATGATCCTTCGCTGTCGCATGGTGTTTCTCCTAACGTCCTGTGACCATCGCGCGCAGGCTCCTGGGCACAATCAGCGCCAGCGCCACATGCACAATGAGAAATCCGACGATCGCTGCCATGGCAAAGAAGTGCACGTAGCGGGCGGTGTCGTAGCCTCCGAACAAGGCGGTCAGCTCTTGAAATTGTACCGGCTTCCAGATCGACAGGCCTGACAACACGATGACAACGCCGGCCAGGATCACGCCGGAATAGAGCAGCTTCTGCACCGCGTTGTAGTGCGAGAGATCGTCATGGGCGAGCTTGAATGTCAACGCCGCCTTCACGTCGGCGACTACCTCAGATGGCCGGATCGGGAGGAGTTTGCGGCGGAAGCGGCCCGTGAGAATGCCAAGCGTCAGGTAAACGATACCGTTGATGACAAGGACCCACATGGCCGCGAAATGCCAGAGCAACGCACCCGCGAGCCACCCGCCGAGAGTGATGCTTCCGGGGAATGTAAAGCCGAACAGCGGCGACGCATTGTAGATTTGCCAGCCGGAGCCAATCATCACCAGAATTGCCAGCGCATTGACCCAATGGCAGACACGAACCCATCCAGGGTGAATAGTCGCATTGGCGGGCATCATGGTGATGGTTTCAGCAGTCATCGCGGCTCCGCCTTCTCGGCCCATCGTCAATCAGTACCTCGGCGAATATACGACGAAACCGGGTCCACGGATGCGCGAACCCGGCCATTTTCGTCCGGTTACTTCTTCATGCCGTCTTTGGACATGCTGTCCTTCGACATATCGTCTTTCTGCATTGAGTCTTTGGACATCTTGTCCTTGGACATTGAGTCCTTACTCATGGCGCCCTTCGACATGCTGTCCTTGGACATGGTGTCCTTGGACATGGTGTCTTTCTTCATATCGTCCGCAAAGGCCGCCGGCGCCAGAGGCGCGATGGCCAGTCCGGATGCGACAAGCGCCGTCAGCAGTATGCTCTTTTTCATCAGAATCCCTCCGTGATTGACGTTGCGCTTCCCAGCTATCACGGCCTGCGGACACGTCCTCATCAGTTTCCCGTTGCCGCAAGCTGGCATTCGGCTCACGGTTTTGTGAGAATGAGCGGCCGGACTCGACCGAACGGAGGAGTGAATTTGTGAGCGTGCCGTCCGCCCCAAAAACCAGTCCAGGCAATTTTTTTGAAGATTTCCGCCTTGGTCAACAGATCCGCCATGCCACTCCGCGCACAGTCTCGGTCGGCGATGTAGCGCTGTATCAGGGGCTATTCGGCGGCCGCTTTGCGGTGCAATCGTCTGACCTTTTCGCGCAAAACATCGGCTTTCCGAACGCTCCCATCGACGATCTGCTGGTGTTTCATATCGTGTTCGGCAAGACCGTGCCTGACATCTCGCTTAATGCCGTTGCCAATCTGGGTTACGCCGATTTTCGTTTTCTCAAGCCCGTCTATCCAGGCTCCACGCTGAATGCGGTTTCCGAAATCATCGGGCTGAAAGAGAACTCCAACAAGAAGACCGGCATTGTCTACGTGCGTTCGCGCGGTTTCGACGACACCGGTGATGCGGTGGTCGACTATGTACGATGGGTGATGGTGCGCAAACGCGACGAGACGGCGCCGGCGCCGGGCGAAGAGGTGCCCCAACTTCCAAAGAGCGTCGAGCCTGCGCGCCTCGGGAGTGCCTGCCCGAAAATTAATGGCGCGGCCTACGACAATGTCCTGGCCGGGAGCTCTCACCGGTTCGGTGACTACAAGGTCGGTGAGAAAATCGATCATGTCGACGGCGTCACGGTGGAGGAGGCCGAGCATCAGATTGCCACACGGCTCTACCAGAACACTGCGCGAATCCACTTCAACCAGTTTGTCGAGAGCAAAGGCCGCTTCGGACGCCGATTGATTTACGGCGGCCACGTCATTTCCCTCGCGCGCACTCTGTCGTTCAACGGTTTGGGCAATGCATTCCAGGTGGCCGCAATCAATGGTGGGCGCCACGTGGCACCGCTGTTTGCCGGCTGCACCGTATTTGCATGGTCGGAAATACTTGAATGCGCCGGGCTGCCGGACCGCAACGATATCGGCGCGCTACGTGTGCGTACCGTCGCCACAAAGGATCGTCCGTGCACGGACTTCCCGCTCAAAAGCGGCGACGACTACGACCCGGCGGTGGTCCTCGATCTCGACTACTGGGTACTCATGCCGCAGTGAACAACGAAAGGAGGAAACATGCCAAAAGAACCCGGCCCGGCTCATGCGCCAGAGTCCGACGAACGCCTGCTTGCTGAACTTCGTTTACTACGCCAGGGATTTCGCAGATCGCAGGCATACAAAAATGTGCGCCAGCTCACATCGGGCCAAAGAATAGCAGACACCGTCGCTGCCGTGATGGGCTCCTGGACGTTTATTATTCTCCAGTCGATCATTCTTTTTGTCTGGATCGTTCTCAACATCACCGCGTATGTCGAACGGTGGGATCCCTATCCATTCATCCTGCTCAATCTCGCACTCTCGTTCCAGGCCGCTTATGCCGCTCCATTCATTATGATGAGCCAGAACCGTCAGCAGGATATTGATCGCAAGGCGGCCGAACACGACTATCAGATAAACATCAAGGCTGAGCTGGAGATCGAACTCCTGCATCAGAAGATCGACCAGCTTCGCGAAAAAGAGGTGTTGAGTCTTTCAGAATCGATCCAGCAACTTATCGAGCTCTTGCGCAATTCAAGCGCACAACAACGAACTGCGACATGAAGCCCGTCGCACCGCGCGGAAATCAGGCGCCTGCCCTTAGATGATCGACCAGCTGCCGCGCGTATGGCGGCAATGCCTCGATGTCGCGGACACAGATGGTCAGTTCGCGGAGCGCCCAGGAATCGGTGAGTTGCACGGCACTGATCGCCATCGTGCGCTGCGTACGCTGCACCGTCGTCTCCGGCACGATACCGACGCCGACATTACATTCGACCAGACGGCAGATGGCATCGAAGCTGCGCAACTGCACACGCAGACGAAGAGGACGGCCGATGCGATTCGCTTTGTCGGCAAGGAACCGCTGGATTGCGCTGGCGCGGTCGAGGCCGACCATGTCGTAGTCAAGCACTTCGGCAAAGCCGATGTGCGAACGGGTCGCAAGCGGATGTTTTTTTGCAACCACGAGCACGAACCGGTCGCTTCGGAACGGAAACGTATTCAAGCCGCCGTAGTCGACGGTACCGGCAACGATGCCGATATCGGCATTACCTTCGGCGATCAGGCCTACGATTTCGTCGCTCAATCGTTCCTCAAGGTCCACGCTGATGTCCGGATGGGCCATCAGGAACGAGCTCAGGGTTTCGGGCAAAAACTCGGTGAGGGCATTGGTATTGGATAGGACCCGCACCTGCCCGGCGAGGCCCCGGGCGTAAGGTGTGAGATCCTCCTGCAGGCGCTCTGTTTGCGCCAGGATTCCGCGCGCATGTTGCAACAAGGTGCGCCCGGCCGGTGTCGGTGTGACACCCGCGCGCCCACGCACCAGGAGGGCGGTCCCGAATGCCAGTTCCATCTTCCGAATCCGGGTGGAGGCAGCCGCAAGCGCCAAATTGGAGCGTGCCGCCCCGTGGGTGATGCTCCCAGCCTCGACGATGTGCCGGAACAGGTTGAGGTCGGTAAAATCGAACCGCACCGAAGGACACCCTTCTTATTCTGCGAAGGCAGCCTAAACAAAAAGCATATTGCAATGGGCAGTTCGCGGGTTCAAGCTTCGCAAACCATGAAGTAACGACACTTGGCGGCAGGTCAAGTGGAAACTTTGCACACGCGTCTCTTGCGGCCGCCTGACCCGTCAACATGCAATACGTCTCCCGTCCTCACCTTGAGACCTCATCATTAGACGGCAGGTTTTTCTGGAGTTGACGATGGCCGAGCCTGAGGCAGGAACATCGACAGGAACGCGGCGCGTGCGTCCGCTGTCTCCCCACCTGCAAATCTATAAGCCGATGCTCACGATGATGATGTCGATCGTGCATCGCATTACTGGCGGCGCGCTCTATTTCGGAATGTTGCTGCTCGCCTGGTGGCTGATCGCGGCGGCGAGTGGTCCGAATGCCTATTCCAACGTCGAGTGGTTCATGGGCAGCCTGATCGGGCAGCTGGTGCTGTTCGGCTACACGTGGGCTTTGCTTCACCACATGCTCGGCGGTATCCGCCATCTGATCTGGGACACGATCCACGGTTTCGAGCCGGTCGAACGTGAACTGCTGACGCTGGCGACGCTCGTTGGCTCAATTACGCTTACGCTCATCCTTTGGGTCGTTGGCTATCTCGTCATGGGAGGGCCGCGATGAGCCCGGTTCAACCTATGCGCACGCCGATGCGCCGCGTCCGCGGCCTTGGTGCAGCCCGTTCCGGCACCGCCCAGTTCTGGCATCAGCGTATCACCTCGGTCGCCGGCATTCCGCTGACCATCGGGCTTCTGCTCATCATCACCGCGCTGCTTGGACGCAGTCACGCGGCAGTCGTGCAGATTCTGGGCTCACCGATCGTCGCTATTACCGTGCTGCTGTTCATCATCAATACGGCCTATCACATGTGGATCGGCATGCAGGAAATCATCCTCGACTACGTCCATGATGACAGGTGGAAGCTGTTGAGCCTGATGGCCAACACGTTCTTCGTTTTCGCCGTCAGCCTGACGTCGATCTACGCGATTCTCAAGCTGTCGTTCGGGGTCTAGTCATGGCAACGAATGGAAAATCCAACAGCGCTCCTTCTTTTAACGGCCGCGCCTATCCGATCGAGGACCACACTTACGATGTCGTCGTTGTCGGTGCCGGCGGGTCGGGCCTGCGCGCGGTGGTTGGATGCAGCGAGGCGGGCTTGCGCACAGCCTGCATCACCAAGGTATTCCCTACCCGCTCGCACACGGTCGCCGCCCAAGGTGGCATCGCGGCCGCACTGGGCAACATGGGAGAGGATGACTGGCGGTGGCACATGTATGACACCGTCAAGGGCGCGGACTGGCTCGGTGACCAGGACGCTATCGAATATCTCTGCCGCAATGCGCCCGCCGCCGTTTATGAACTAGAGCACTGGGGTTTGCCGTTTTCGCGCCGCGAAGAGGACGGGAAAATTTATCAGCGCCCGTTCGGAGGCATGACCACTCATTACGGCAAGGGCACCGCGCAACGCACGTGCGCCGCGGCAGATCGCACAGGCCATGCCATGCTGCACACCATGTACGGCCAGGCGCTGCGCCATGCGGCCGAATTCTACGTCGAATATTTTGCGATCGACCTGATCATGGACGAGGAAGGCCGTTGTCGCGGCGTCGTGGCGCTCAACATGGACGACGGGTCAATCCATCGCTTTTCCGCCAACATGACCATCCTCGCGACGGGCGGATATGGGCGCACCTATTTTTCATGTACTTCGGCGCACATCTGCACCGGCGATGGCAACGCCATGGTGCTGCGCGCCGGGTTGCCTTTGCAGGATATGGAATTTGTGCAATTCCATCCGACCGGCATCTATCCGGCAGGATGCCTGATCACCGAAGGTTCGCGCGGCGAAGGCGGTTATCTGGTCAATTCCGAAGGTGAGCGTTTCATGGAGCGTTATGCTCCATCAGCGAAGGATCTGGCATCACGCGATGTCGTCTCCCGCGCCATGACGGTAGAAATCCGGGAAGGCCGCGGCGTTGGCAAGGAAAAGGATCACCTGTTCCTGCATCTCGATCATCTCGATCCGGCAGTGTTGCACGAGCGGTTGCCGGGTATCAGCGAAACCGCGCGTATTTTTGCCAATGTCGACGTCACACGCGAACCGATACCGGTGTTACCAACCGTGCATTACAATATGGGAGGTATCGCCACAAATTATCATGGCGAAGCGCTGACCAAGAAAAATGGCGGCGATGACACTGTAATCCCCGGCCTTATGGCGCTCGGTGAAGCCGCCTGCGTGTCTGTGCATGGCGCCAACCGGCTCGGTTCGAATTCGCTGATCGATCTGGTCGTGTTTGGGCGTGCCGCAGCACACCGCTGCGCCGAGTTGTTGGCGCCTGGAGACAAGCAGCCTGAACTGCCGAAAAATTCGGCGGAAATTTCGCTGTCAAGGCTCGACAAGTTCCGCAACGCCTCCGGCGGGACGCCGACCGCCAAGTTACGGCTCAACATGCAGAAAGTCATGCAAGAGGATTGCGCCGTGTTTCGCACGGGCGAGGTGCTGGATCAGGGCCACAAGCGAATTCATGACATCTACAACGGTATGGCCGACGTTCATGTCACCGACCGGTCGCTTATCTGGAATTCTGACCTGATCGAAACGCTGGAACTCGACAACCTGATTGCGCAGGCGGTCGTCACCATGGACTCGGCCAGAAATCGGACGGAAAGTCGCGGCGCGCATGCGCGTGAGGATTATCCCGAACGTGACGACAAGAGCTGGATGAAGCACACGCTGTCCTGGATGGATGAAAAGGGTCACGTAAAACTCGATTATCGCCCGGTGCACGCTTACACGCTCACCAACGACGTGGCTTATGTCGAGCCGAAAGCCCGCGTTTACTGACGGAAACTTGCCATGGTCGAATTCACCCTGCCGAAAAACTCCAAGATCACCGAGGGCAAGAAGTGGCCGCGCACCTCGCATGCGACACATGTGAGCGAATTCCGCATCTACCGCTGGAACCCGGAAGACGGGCAGAATCCGAGCGTCGATACCTACTACGTCGATCGTGACGATTGCGGACCGATGGTTCTCGACGCGTTGATCTGGATAAAAAACAATATCGATCCGACGCTCACCTTCCGCCGTTCCTGCCGCGAGGGCGTGTGCGGTTCCTGTGCCATGAATATCGACGGCACCAACACGCTGGCTTGCACAAAAGCGATCGACGATGCGCGGGCGCCGGTGCGCGTCTATCCGCTGCCGCACCAACCTGTCGTGAAGGATCTCGTGCCAGATTTGAATAATTTCTACGCGCAATATGCATCGATTGAGCCGTGGCTAAAGACGACCACGCCGACTCCGGAAAAGGAGTGGAAGCAAAGCCACCACGACCGGGCCAAGCTCGACGGCATGTACGAATGCATTCTGTGCGCCTGCTGCTCGACGTCGTGCCCGAGCTATTGGTGGAATTCGGATCGTTATCTTGGCCCGGCCGCATTGCTGCAAGCCAATCGATGGGTCCAGGACAGCCGCGATGAAGCCACGGGCGATCGCCTTGATAATCTCGAGGACCCGTTCCGGCTTTACCGCTGCCACTCGATCATGAATTGTTCAAAGGCCTGTCCAAAAGCTCTCAACCCGGCGAAGGAAATCGCCGTACTGAAAAAGGCCCTGGTCGACCGGCAGCTTTGACGTCGCGGGACCATTTGCGAGCAAGATTACTCCACTGAACGGATGATGAGGTTGTCTATTTTAACGATACAACTTTCACTTGAATCCTATTTCTGAGTAGTGCACGGTTCGTCCCTTTCCGGGGTGTCGTCGTGCGTTCGCGTTTGAGTTTTTTGATCGCAGGAACTCTGCTTTGCACGGCCTGCGGCCCCATCTCGAAATTGCCGCCACTGCCGTCTGAGGACATCGAAGTAGAGCGCCGCAGGCAACAGACTGATCATATCCGCGATTACTTCGCGCAACTCGAGCGGCTTCATAGTGTCGCGTTCCGGCTTCGTGTAGCCAATCGCGACGCCTGCAAGAATTTGGCCTGGGCACAGATCGGTCTGGATGCGGGCACGGTAGCGAGCCTGCCGCGCAGATACCGTTCTTTCACCCATGACGCGGTTTCAGTGAGCTGGACACAGGCGACCGTGCTGTCCGTTGCGGAAACCTCGCCGGCAGCCGCCGCGGGAATAAAGCCAGGTGACCATCTTCTGACGTTCAACAATGTACCCGTGCCACGCGCCGATACGGCCGGATGGATTGGCAAATTTGTGCGCAATAACGGCGAGCAACCAATAAAGATTCTGGTGCGCCGCGACGGCATCGATGAAATGCACATGGTGGCTCCGGCAAAGGCATGTGCGATTCCCATCGAACTTAAATCCGACTCATCACCAGATGCCTTCACGACCGGCGACAGAATCGTCGTCCATTCGAGCATCCTTCGGATAGCGCGCACTGATGCGCAGCTTGCCCTCGTCATTGGACATGAGCTCGCGCATGCCAATCTTGGTCATCTGGAAAAGCAGCGCGCCAATGGAGTCCTCGGCTGGGCCGGCGGAGCAGCGATCGACGCCGGAATGATGCTCGGCGGAATACCGACCGGCGGGGCATTTATCAGAGAATTTGCGCGTGTGGGAGAGCGGGCATTTAGCGTCGATTTCGAGCGTGAGGCCGACTATGTCGGTGCGTACTATGCGGCGCGCGCGGGCTACGATCTCGCGGGCACGGAAGAGTTCTGGCGGGCACTTTCCATGGAAAATCCCGACAGCATTCGTATTGCTGTGACGCATCCGGTAACGCCCGTACGTTTCGTCCAGATGCAGAAAGTCGCTGCCGAAATTGCCGACAAGCGGCGCCACAATCTGCCATTGATGCCGGAACTGAAATTCATCCAGGCCGATACGGAGCCAGCAATGGTCCAGGCGGAGAGTATTCACTGACGGGCCAGGCGATCGCTAAACGCATTTTTTGGCCTGGCAGAGATGCTCGAGCTCCGGAAACGGCTTATAGGCCGCGTTTCCGCACTGCTCCTTCGTCGCGTCGATGAGTTGGTTGAGATGACCGCCATAGAAAATGGCGATACGATCTTTGCTCCCGGCGTACTGCTTGCTGGCGTCGCGCGAATCCGACCGGACACAGACAGTGTAGCGCTCATCTTTACCTGCCGCCCGCAATATCGGGTCGCTAATGTACGCGTTGCGAACGTTGGTAGGATCGTCGAGCGTGGCTGTCATCGTGGTCAGAATCTCATTCTTGTAGTCGGTCGGAACAGCATTCGGATTTTCTTCCGTCTCCTTTTTGTCGGACGAACAGGCGGCAAGGACTAAAGAAAGGGCTAAAGCAAGGGCCAAAGCGAGGGCCGAGGCAAGGGCGGAGGCATGGGCCGAGGCATGGGCCGCGCGCGGGCATAAGTTCGTCACACGTCGGGTCATCGACGTTTCCTCAATCGCAGACTTGTTCAGTCAAGTTTCAGCTTGCGCCGCCGTTGACCAAGCGTGCGCAGACGCAACGCATTGAGCTTGATAAAGCCCTCGGCGTCGCGATGATCGTAGGCTACCGCACCTTCTTCAAATGTCACCAGTTCCTGATCGTAGAGTGAATATTTGCTCTCGCGGCCGATGACAGTGACGTTGCCTTTATAGAGCTTGAGCTTCACGCGACCGGTTACAAATTCCTGGCTCTTGTCGATTGCGACTTGCAACATTTCACGTTCCGGTGCGAACCAGAAGCCATAGTAGACGAGTTCGGCGTATTTCGGCATCAGCTCATCTTTGAGATGCGCAGCGCCACGGTCCAACGTGATCGATTCGATGCCGCGGTGCGCCGCGAGCAAAATGGTTCCACCCGGCGTCTCATACATGCCACGTGACTTCATGCCGACGAAGCGGTTCTCGACGAGATCGAGCCGGCCAATCCCGTTTGCGCGACCCAGATCGTTAAGATGCTTGAGAAGCACCGCCGGCGTCATTTTCTTCCCGTCGACCGCAACGGCGTCGCCGCGGTCGAAATCGACAATGATGGTCGTTGGCTTATCGGGGGCCTTTTCCGGATCGACAGTACGCGAAAATACATATTCCGGGACGTCCTGACCCGGGTCTTCGAGTACCTTTCCTTCGGACGAGGTGTGCAACAGATTGGCGTCAACCGAGAACGGCGCGTCGCCACGCTTGTCCTTGGCAATCGGAATCTGGTGCTTTTCGGCAAATTCGATGAGCCTGGTTCGCGAGGTCAGATCCCACTCCCGCCACGGTGCAATCACCGTCACATCCGGTTTGAGCGCGTAATATGTCAGTTCGAACCGGACCTGATCGTTGCCCTTACCGGTAGCACCATGTGCCACGGCATCGGCGCCCACTTTATCCGCAATCTCAATCTGCTTCCTGGCGATCAAGGGTCGCGCGATTGAAGTGCCGAGCAGATATTGTCCCTCGTACAACGCATTTGCCCGGAACATCGGAAAAACATAATCGCGGACGAATTCCTCGCGCAAATCCTCGACGAAAATGTTTTCCTTTTTGATGCCAAGTAACAACGCCTTTTGCCGCGCCGGCTCCAGTTCCTCTCCCTGGCCGAGATCGGCAGTAAAAGTGACGACCTCACATCCATAGGTGGTCTGCAGCCACTTCAGGATGATCGAGGTGTCGAGCCCGCCGGAATAGGCAAGCACAACTTTCTTCACGTTCTTCTTCGTCTTGCCGTCGGGCATCGGATATCCGCCACGTTCAAAAAATTTGCGGCGGACTATAGGGCCAAAGGTAAGCGGCGCAAAGTGCGTCGTGGTTAACACTACGCCTGCAACTGCAGTCTTTTTCTGTTGCAGCGCTATTTCGCTCTTCGGCTTCCACCAAACAATCGAGCAAGGAAATCGTGAGCGGGCAGAGCCACCCGCTCGAGCGCGCGCTCGACGTCATCATCCGACAGGCGCGTGCGCGGCCACCGGTAAATCAGGGCGTAGACGGCCCAGATAACAAGAAACGTAAACACACCCGCGAAGATGACGTCGGACGGGAAATGGGCACCGGCCATCACACGAATCGTCGCCATACCGGTCCCAAGCGCGATCGCTGCGCCGTATGCGAGAGCGCGCCACTGCGGTGGCGCCAATGCTGCCGGTGCGACCGTCCAAAATGCGCCAGACACGTCACCGGACACAAATGCACAATTGGACGGGCAACTGCCACGCGGATCCCACCACGCAACAAAGCGATCTTGGCCACCGAACTGCGTCACATCGATCGGCCGCGGACGGCCCCAGTGATCCTTGAGAAGCACATTGACCAGCAATCCTGGCGCCAAAATCATGGTGCTGATCAGGAAAACGACGGCACGCCCCGGTATGAAGAGTTTGCGTCGCGGGAGGATCAGCTTGACGAGCAGTGCAAGCACCGCCGGAACCACCAGCACCGTACCAACCCAGAGACCCAGGTTTCGCGCCATCATCACCGGCGGATAAATGCGGAACGCAAACATATTGTGACTCGCGTCCTCGACTGCATAGAAGTGACGCGCGACGCGTAAATCGAGGTCGGGATAAAGCCCAAAAGCCACGCCTGTGACAATGGCAACGGCGAGCGCGATAATGAGTCCCGTGCGGTTCATGCGCGCCTCGTCTAGCCGAGACACCTGAAAATAGAAAGGCGGCAACGCTCACAGGCCGCTATATTTCCGACCATGGCAAAGCCGACACTCGATTTCTGGTTCGAATTCGCGTCGACCTATTCCTACCCGGCGGCAATGCGAATTTCACCGCTCGCTGAGGCCGCCGGCGTCGCCGTACGCTGACGGCCATTCATGCTGGGACCAATTTTCAAGGAACAAGGCTGGGCGACATCGCCGTTCAATCTTTTTCCGGCGAAGGGCCGCAATATGTGGCGCGACCTTGAAAGAACGTGCGGCACCGTCGGCCTGCCATTTGTACGGCCGAAAATATTTCCGCAGAATACTCTGCTGGCCGCGCGCGTCGCCCTGGTAGGGCTGGCAGAAGCCTGGGGTGAGGACTATTGCCGCGCCATTTATCGCGCAGAATTCGCAGAAGGCCGCACGGTTGAGGAGACAGCGACAATCGCTGGCGTTCTGACCGGTCTCGGACTGGACGCCGGCGCCGTGCTGGATCGCGCTCAGTCGAACGAAAACCGGTCGCAGCTACGTGCTCATACCGAGGAAGCCCAGAGGCTCGGCATTTTCGGATCACCCAGCTTCATCACCGCCGACGGCGAGCTGTTTTGGGGTAACGATCGCCTGGAAGCGGCGCTCAACTGGGCCAGGCGTTAAACAGGACGCGGTTCCCGCCAGCGGCCTGCGTTACGACCGGCGATCAGCCAATAGACGATTCCGCCGATAATACCGGCGGCGGCCGCGAGCTGCAGGGAATTGCCAACCGGTGCAACGTCCGTTGTGTTTTCCAGCCTGACCGAAATATCGGAGCCATAATACGACGCCAGCCCGACCAGCGCACCAGCAACACCGTAGTAGAGAAAGTGACGCAAGCGCGCGGCTTCCGAGATGACGACCACAACCAACGCCGGCAGGATTGCGGTCGCGCCGACGAGGCTGGTGGCAAAGAAGGAAACAATGAAGAAGCTCACGCGCTCGAAGGGATCGGAATCAATGCCAGTCCAGTCCGGCGCAACGATGCCGATGGCGAGCACAACGCCTGCGGCCACAATGGCCAAAATGAGTGCAAAGAAGATGACGATAATCCTGCCAAAGAGGGACATTTCCTATCCTCAAATAAAGCGGTGGGGTCACTCCACCATTGCCATCGCGCGCAGCGCCATGCGCTCTCGTACTGAAAGCTTCTCCGTCGCACTTTTAAGCTGGCCGCAGGCAGCCAGGATATCGCGTCCGCGCGGCGTTCGGACCGGCGAGGCATAGCCGGCATCGAAAATGATCTGGGAGAATTTCTCGATCTGCTCCCAGTCCGAGCATTCAAACTTGCTGCCTGGCCAGGGATTGAAAGGGATGAGGTTGATCTTGGCGGGAATGCCTTTGAGCAGCCGCACCAACGCCTTGGCGTCGTCGATTGAATCGTTCACGCCCTTGAGCATGACATATTCGAAAGTGATGCGCTTGGCGTTCGAAACGCCCGGATAGTTGCGACAGGCTTCCAGAAGCTCTGCGATCGGATATTTACGGTTGAGCGGCACCAACTCGTTACGCAGATCGTCCCGCACGGCATGCAGAGAGACCGCCAGCATGCAGCCGATTTCGGCGCCAGTGCGCGCGATGTTGGGTACAACGCCGGAGGTGGAAAGCGTGATGCGTCGTTTTGAAATGGCGATGCCCTCGCCATCCGCCACAATGAGAAGCGCATCACGCACCGGATCGAAATTGTAGAGCGGCTCACCCATGCCCATCATCACGATATTGGTGATGCAGCGTTCGCCGCTCGGTATTACGCCATCGATTGGCCGTACGCCGCCAGGCCAATCGCCCAGCCGGTCGCGTGCAGCCATCACCTGGCCCACAACCTCTCCCGCAGTGAGATTTCTGACCAGGCGTTGGGTGCCGGTATGGCAGAAGGTGCAATTAAGTGTGCAGCCAACCTGACTGGAAACACACAGGGTGCCCCGTTCAGTATCGGGGATGTAGACGCATTCGACCTCGTGAGGGCGTTCGCCCTGCACTTCGCCGGGAAGCCGCAACAGCCATTTGCGCGTGCCGTCGACTGAAACCTGTTCGGCAACAACTTCGGGGCGAGCCAAGGTGAACCGATCGGCCAGCGCGGCGCGCAGATCCTTCGAAACGCTGGTCATTTCATCGAACGACGTAAACCCGCGGAAATAGATCCAGTGCCAAAGCTGTTGCACGCGCATTTTTCGCTGCGCTTCCGCCACCCCGATCGAACCCAGTGCGTCGGCAAGCTGCGTTCTTGTAAGGCCGATTAGTGACGGCTTTTCAGGTGCCACATAGCGTTCGAGCGGCGCCTTTTCGACGAATTGGGTGTCTTGCAACGCCAAGGTCATATTGAGGGTCAGCCGCTGTCATCGCCGGGCCTGTCCCCGCGATCCCGATTGAAGGGGCCCAGTCTATCTAGTCGGGCCTACCGGGTCTCGCCACTGCGTGGCCGCCCCTTGATGGCCCTGCGGGTTACTTGCACTCCTCCGCGACCTTGTCGAGTGCCTGAACGATACCTTTGAGCGAATATGTGTCGGTTGTTTTCGTGCCCTTCGCCGATTCACTTTTAACCACAAGGTCGGAGCCTTTGCGCATGGTGTCTACCATCTGCGCCTCTTCGGCGGCGTTCTTCACCCAGGCGCCGTCGTTCTGCGTATACATCGAATACGTTGCCGAGCCGATCGCCGCGCTGGCATCCTGGCCGGGCTTTTGCGGATAGCCCACGATGACTGAGACTTCGTTCTTTACCTTTTCCGTTGGCCGTGTGGACACGAAAGCATAGGAGGGATCACGGCTTCGCCCGGTCGGCGCGCTCGTCGTTGATGTCGGCTTTGCTAGCGCAAAGCAGACCTTCTTGCCGCCGGGCAGCGCCCGGTAGGCGCCCCATTCGCCGAATTGACCCAGCAATACTGCCTGGTCGGTCGGACTGGCCGGTTTTTTCTGCTGCGCCGATGCAGGCACATTCAATGCACCGATCGCGCACAGAGCAACACAAATGCGGAATAAGGGAGTGATGTTCATCGGGTCCTACCGGTGGCGGTGATAATGACTGTCGATGCACGCCCCACCAAGAATCGCCGGATACTAGCGCATTATGAGGGAATGCAGGCAATGTGAAGGCGACAAATGGCATCAGGTCGGCAGCGCCTTGCTAGAACTATGAGGCCTTGCTATTCGCGCTGCACCATTCCATCAGCCCGGCCGCCATGAAAGCCCTGCTCTGCACCCGCTACGGAACGCCCGACGATCTGACGCTCGCCGAGATCCCTGAACCTGTGGCCGGACCAGGCGAAGTGGTCCTGCGTATCGAGGCCGCAGCGCTGAACTTCTTCGACACGCTGATCATCGCCAACAAGTACCAGACCAAGCCGCCGCTGCCGTTTTCGCCCGCAGCCGAATGCGCCGGCACGGTTGCGGCTTTGGGCAGGAGCGTGACGAAGTTTGCGATCGGCGACCGCGTCATGGCTTACACCGGCTACGGTGCCGCACGCGAGCGCATCGCTGTCTCGGCCGACAGGCTTGTCAAGATTCCCGACGGTCTCCATGTGGATCGCGCCGCTGGTCTTTGCGTGACTTACGGAACCACGCTGCATGCGCTGAAAGATCGCGGCAAGCTGAAAGCTGGTGAAACCCTCGCGGTGCTCGGTGCGTCCGGCGGAACGGGCCTGGCGGCGGTCGAACTCGGCAAGCTGATGCGCGCGCGCGTGATCGCATGCGCGTCGTCCGCCGAAAAAATCGCCTTCGCACGCAAACACGGCGCCGACGATGGCATTGACTACGGCAGCGAAGATTTGAAAGAGGCCCTGCGCAGTCTCACACAAGGCCGCGGCGCCGACGTTATCTATGACCCGGTCGGCGGGGCCTATGCGGAGGCCGCGCTGCGTTCCATCGCCTGGCAGGGACGTTTTCTCGTGGTCGGCTTCGCCGCCGGCGAAATACCCAAGCTGCCGCTCAATCTCGTGCTGCTGAAGGGCTGCGATGTGATTGGTGTGTTCTGGGGCTCATGGATTGAGCGTGATCCGGCTGCACATCGCGCTAACATGGAGCAGTTGTTGGCCTGGTGCGTGGAAGGGAAATTGTCGTCGCACGTGCACGCAGTTTATCCGCTTGCAGAAGCACCAGCCGCGCTCAAGGCAATCGCGGCGCGGCAAGTCATGGGCAAGGTCATTTTGCGGCCGTGAATTCCACTCAGCTCGCTGAGGACAGTTCGGCGAGTTTGTTCCGCGCCGCCGTGTGATGTTCCGGACGGATATGACTGGAGACCAGATTGATGGTGGTCGCCAGTACGGCAGCATCGTCAGCAAAGCCGAGGATCGGCAGGACATCCGGAATAACGTCCGCCGGCAACACAAAGTAGGCGAGCGCTCCGACCAGCGAGGCCTTCACCGCCAGCGGCGTACCGCGATCGAACGCGCAGTAATAGGCGGCGAGCAGATCCTCCGCGAAAGGAAGCGACGCCGCGATATGACGCGTTTTGCGCCAGAATTGAGCACGAAACGCGCCTTCGTCGTCGTTATTCTGCCAGGACGTGTAATTTGCGAATCCCATGGGCCGCATTTGGTTAGCGGTTGCGTCCGCTGCAAGGACCGGTACTTTTTATTATATCGCTGCGGCCGGCAGCGACTAACCGGCAGCGATTTTGTCCATTGCCTCCGCCAGTTTCGCGACCAAAGCCGCGCGCGTCATAAAACCGAAAGCCTGGCTGAAATCCCTGAACACGAATTTTTTCATGATGGTGTCGCAGCCTGCCGTCTCGGACCAACCGGTGAGCCGTGCCAGCGCGGATTTGCGAGCGTCTCCCGTGAGCTTACCGCCATGACATGAGCCTCCTGCAACGAACGCGTGACCCTCGAAAAGGGTCCGGCGCGATATTACCTTGTGCGGGGCAAGCCCGACATACGAGGCACCCATGTCCTGGTCACTGAATATCGGCAAGGTAGCGGGCACCGTCGTCCGCGTTCACATCACCTTTCTGCTGTTTCTCGCCTGGATTTTTGCCGCGAGCTACGCCGCGGGCGGTGCGGCAACGGCGTGGGACAGTCTTGTTTTCATGGTCCTGCTTTTTCTCTGCGTGCTTTTGCACGAGTTCGGCCACATCTTTACCGCTCGCGCCTTTGGCGTACCAACACCCTTTGTGACTCTCTTGCCGATCGGTGGCGTCGCCCAGCTTGAGCGCATTCCGGAAGAGCCCTGGGAAGAGTTCCTCATTGCGATCGCCGGCCCAATGGTCAACGTCGTGATCGCGGCTGCGCTGGTATTTGTGTTTGACGCAAATCTGCAACCGGGTGCGGCGGCAGCCGTGGACAATCTCAAGATCCCTCTCGTGGACCGCCTGGCGTCAGTGAATCTTTTTCTTGCGCTGTTCAACATGATCCCAGCCTTCCCGATGGACGGCGGACGCGTTTTACGAGCCTTGCTGGCGAGCAGGCTTGGCTATGTCCGCGCGACCGAGATCGCAGCCTGGATCGGGCAGTTCGTCGCCTTCGCGCTCGGCTTCATCGGCCTGATGGCAAATCCGATCCTGATCTTCATTGCCATCTTCGTGTATCTCGCCGCATCATCGGAGGCACACATGGTGGCATTGCGGGCCGCCTCGCGTGGCGTACCGGTGAGCTACGCCATGATGACGCAGTTCGCCATGCTGTCGCCGGAGGCGCATATCGATGAGGCCGTGCAGACCTTGTTGCGGACGAGCCAGGGCGAATTTCCCGTGGTGGATGGCGCCGGCAAGCCTGTCGGCGTTCTCGGCCGCGCCGACCTCATCCGCGCCATCAAAACACGCGGACCGGACGCCCGGGTGGCCGACGCCATGGTCGCGGAAATACCGACCATCAGTTACCGCGCCACGCTGGAACAGGCGTTCAAGCTGTTACAGCAGAAGTCGGCACCGGCAGTCGGCGTCACCGATGCGTCGGGCAAGCTGGCGGGCCTCGTTACCAGCGAAACCATCGCCGAGATGATGATGTTGCGGGAAGCGCTCCCGAAGGACGTGCGTTTCGGGCCGTGGGGCCGCCCGGCCGGAGCCTGACTGCCGGAGTCACAGACTCGTCGTCTTATCTTTTTCGAACTGTCAGAAAACGCGTCCACCCTCCGCGGTGATTCGGCGGAGACCACCTCATGTCCGAGCGCTCGTGCGCCGGCAGCGCGACAACGCGCCGCAGGTTCCTGACGACTCTTGCCTCCGCGACGGCAATATCGGCAGCCGATGGTCTGGCAGCGCCCGCTTTCAGCCGGTCGTCGCACCGGCCAACAATCACACATGGCGTGCAATCGGGTGATGTGTCGCTCGACTCAGGGATGGTGTGGGCGCGCGCAGACCGGCCGGCGCGAATGTTGATCGAAGCGGCGACCACTGATGGCTTCAAAGACATTGTTTACGCCTCCTTCGCGGATGCGCTGCCGGAGACGGATTTCACCGCCAAGGCCTTGATCGAAGACCTGCCGGCGGGGCAGGACATTTTCTATCGGTTGCGTCTGCAGGATTTGTCGTCCCCGACCATCCTCGGCGAGCCGATGACCGGCCGCTTCCGCACCGCGCCGTCCGATCGCCGCTCGATTTCTTTCGTATGGTCAGGCGATACCGCCGGCCAGGGGTGGGGCATCGACGTCTCGCGCGGCGGCATGCGCACTTACACAACAATGCTGCACAACCAACCCGATTTTTTCATTCACTGCGGTGACAGCATCTATGCAGATTGCACTGTCTCCGCCCAGCAGAAGCTGCCGAACGGGGCGACCTGGCGCAACATCGTCACTGAGGAAAAGAGCAAAGTCGCAACGACGCTTGCCGACTATCGTGGCAACTACAAATACAATCTGCTCGACACGAACGTGCGCGCGTTCAACGCCGAAGTCCCGATTTTTGCACAATGGGACAATCACGAGGTCATGGAGGAGTGGTGGCCGGGCGAAGCGATCGACCGGCGCGGCTATGACGTAAAAAGTGCGCTGTTGCTCGCGGCACGTGGGTGCCGTGCGTTTCATGAGTTCATGCCGCTGCGCTATGCCCCGGCGGAGCCGGGCCGTATCTACCGGAAAATTTCCTACGGTCCGTCGCTCGACGTGTTCCTGCTCGGTATGCGCAGCTATCGCGGTCCAAACGGGGCGAGCCCGCAAAGCCAATACGGCCTGGCGCTTACCTGCTCGGTCCAGTGCAGCTTGCCTGGATCAAGCGCGAGCTCGCGCGTTCGTCGGCAACCTGGAAAGTGATCGCATCGGATACCCCGCTCGGAACGATTGCCGCCACCACGCCCGGCGCTCGGACGCCGCTCGGACGCGGCATTGAGATTGCAGACTTATTGTCATTCATGCGACGCGCCGGCATTCGCAACACACTGTGGCTCACCGCCGACCTGCACTACACCGCCGCGCATTATTTCGATCCGAACAATGCGATCTTCCAGGACTTCGAACCATTCTGGGAATTCGTTTCCGGCCCGATCCATGCCGGCACCTGGACACCTTCGGTCCTCGATCGGACATTTGGTCCGCGTATTGTCTTTCAAAGCGCTGCGAGCCAGGAGCAGGGTGACGACCTCGCTCCCTGTTTCGGTCTGCAATTCTTTGGCCACATAGCGATCGACGGAAAGACCGAAGTCTTGACGGTGACTCTCAAAGATGTCGCCGATCGGGTATTATGGTCTACTCGTATAGAGCCAAGAACTGATCAAAGCGCACGGCATCTTTCACGGCCGTTGCCGGGTTGAGAGCGCCATGGACCCGCTGCTTACCCACAAGAATTCGCTGGTGTCACCAATTCGTCACGCAGGCGTCGGCAATCTGTCAGCGACCGCGACCAGCTTTCCTGCTCAACGTGAGAAGCGGAGGTTCGGATGACAATTCGCATTGGCTCGACGACGCGCCGCAGGTTTCTGGCAACGAGCGCGGCCGCAACAGCTTTCACCACGATTGGGGGCGTCGCCCGCCCGTTCATCAGCCGAGCCAACGACCGGCCTGTTATCACGCACGGCCTGCAATCCGGAGATATCTCGACCGATTCCGGCGTTGTATGGGCTCGCGCCGACCGGCCTTCGCGCATGTTGGTCGAAATCGCCACGACCGATAGTTTCAAAGACATCCACCACGCCGCGTTCGTCGACGCCCTGCCGGAAAGCGATTTCACCGCCAAGCTTCTGGTCGGGAATCTGCCGGCAGCACAGGACATCTTCTATCGCATGCGTTTTCAGGATCTCGCCTCCCCCACCATCGTCGGCGAACCGCAGGTCGGACGCTTCCGCACCGCGCCGAACGATCGGCGCTCGATCAGTTTCATCTGGTCAGGCGATACAGCAGGCCAGGGCTGGGGCATCGATGAATCGCGTGGCGGCATGCGCGCCTATGCGACCATGCTGAAGAATCGTCCGGATTTTTTCATCCACAACGGCGATAACATTTACGCCGACGGCCCTATTGCGGCCGAACAGAAGATGCCGAACGGTCAAGTGTGGCGGAACATCGTGACCGAAGACAAATCAAAGCCGGCTGAAACGCTCGCCGAATTCCGCGGCAACTACAAATATAATTTATTGGACAAAAACGTACTCGCGTTCAACGCCGAGATTCCGATTTTCACCCAATGGGACGACCACGAGGTCACCAACAACTGGTGGCCCGGCGAGCCGCTGACCCGCGCCGAGCACCAGCGCAAGAAGTATGTCGACAAGAACGCCTTGCTTCTGTCTGCGCGCGCCGCCCGCGCATTTCATGAATATATGCCGCTGCGCACCACGCAAATTGAGCCTGGCCGCGTCTACCGCAAGATTTCCTATGGTCCGCTGCTGGATGTCTTCATGCTCGATATGCGCAGCTATCGCGGCCCCAACGGCGAGGGCAAGGAAGACAGCTACGGACCAGCCGCATATTTTCTCGGTCCGGCACAAGTCGCCTGGCTCAAGCAGGAGCTGGCGAATTCGCGTGCAACCTGGAAAGTGATTGCAGCTGATATGCCCATCAGTCTGCTCGTTGTTTATGACGTTGACCGCAAGTGGGGTGTCGAAGCCGTCGCACAAGGCGATGACGGTCCGCCGCGCGGGCGCGAGCTGGAAATCGCCGACCTTCTCTCATTCATCAAACGCTCAGGCGTACGAAATACGGTTTGGCTCACCGCCGATGTCCACTATACCGCCGCGCATTACTACGATCCGAACAAGGCCGCGTTCCAGGATTTCGAGCCGTTCTGGGAATTCGTGAGCGGGCCAATTCACGCGGGTACTTTCGGACCCAACGCCCTCGACAGGACCTTCGGCCCGGAGCTCGTTTACATAAAAGCGCCCAACAAGGAGCAAGGCCAGAACCTGCCGCCCAGCGAGGGCCTGCAATTCTTCGGGCATGTCGCGATCGACGGCGCCAGCCAGCAAATGACGGTAACGCTGAAGGATATTGATGACCGGTCGCTTTGGGCGAAAACACTCGATCCGAAGCTTGGTTAGAAGCGCCGCCCCGCGATCGTAGCGTTCTTTCGCGGATTTACCGTGCCTGCGCGCACGGCCTGATCGGCGGTTGCATCCGGGCCGCGCGTGACTATATTGCGCCGCAATAGCGTCCGCGTCGCGGGTCCCTGTGGGCCCGCGCTTTGATTTCTGGAACCTTCTATGGATCTTCGCAACGTCGCCATCATCGCGCACGTCGACCACGGCAAGACAACCCTGGTCGACCGGCTGCTGCAACAGTCTGGCGCCTACCGCGAGAACCAGCGCGTGGTCGAGCGGGCCATGGATTCCAATGATCTCGAGCGTGAGCGCGGTATCACCATCCTGGCCAAGGCGGCGTCGGTCGTCTGGAAGGATACGCGCATCAACATCGTGGATACGCCCGGCCACGCCGATTTCGGCGGCGAGGTCGAACGCATCCTGAACATGGTGGACGGCGCATTGGTGTTGGTTGACGCCGCCGAAGGTCCGTTGCCGCAGACCAAGTTCGTGGTTTCGAAGGCACTCAAGATGGGACTCAAGCCCATCGTGGTCATCAACAAGGTAGACCGCTCGGACGCACGTCCAACGCAGGTGGTGAACGAGGTCTTCGACCTGTTCGCCGCCCTTGACGCAACCGACGAGCAGCTCGATTTTCCGATCCTCTATGGGTCCGCCAAACAGGGCTGGATGGCGATGAGCCTTGACGGCTCGCACGATGACGGCATGCAGCCGTTGTTTGACCTCGTACTCGCCCACGTCAGACCGCCGCAGGTGGAAAGTGGTCCCTTCCGTCTGCTTGGCACCATTCTCGAAGCCAACCCTTACCTCGGCCGCATCGTCACCGGCCGCATCACCTCGGGTTCAGCAAGGCCCAACCAGCCGGTAAAAGTGCTCGACCACGACGGAAAGCTGATCGAAACCGGCCGCGTCACGAAACTCCTCGCGTTCCGCGGTCTCGAGCGCGTGCCAGTGGACGAGGCCGAAGCGGGCGACATCGTCGCCATCGCCGGTCTTCCAAACGCGACCGTGGCGATGACAATCTGCGATCCCTCAGTGGAAACGCCGCTGCCGGCGCAGCCAATTGATCCGCCGACGCTGGCCATGATCTTCCGCGTCAATGATTCTCCGCTCGCGGGCACCGAGGGCGACAAGGTCACCGGCCGCATGATTCGCGACCGGTTGCTGCGCGAAGCGGAAGGCAATGTGGCATTGCGTGTGCGCGAGTCCGACGAAAAGGATTCCATGGAAGTCGCCGGGCGCGGCGAATTGCAGCTCGGCATTCTGATCGAGACCATGCGCCGCGAAGGCTTCGAGCTGTCAGTGTCACGCCCGAAAGTGCTGTTGAAAGAAGACACCGCGACCGGCGAAATGCTCGAGCCGATAGAAGAGGTTGTCATCGATCTCGATGAAGAACACTCAGGCATCGTCGTTCAGAAAATGGCCGAGCGCAAAGCCGACATGATGGAGATGAAGCCATCCGGCGGCGGCCGCCTGAGACTTGTCTTTCATGCGCCGACACGCGGACTCATTGGCTATCAGGGCGAATTGCTGACCGACACGCGGGGCACGGCGATCATGAACCGCCTGTTCCATGCCTATGCGCCGCACAAGGGCCCGATCCAGGGCAGACGGAATGGCGTCCTGATTTCCAACGACAAAGGCGACGCCGTCGCCTACGCCCTCTGGAATCTCGAAGATCGCGGGCCCATGATGATCGAACCCGGCTGGAAGGTTTACAATGGCATGATCGTCGGGGAACACACGCGCGGCAATGACCTGATCGTCAATGTGCTCAAGGGCAAGAAACTCACCAACATCCGCACCACTTCGAAGGATGAAGCCGTTCGCCTCACACCCCCGATCCGGATGACGCTGGAAAAGGCGTTGGCCTATATCGAGGACGACGAGCTGGTCGAGGTGACACCAAAGTCGATCCGCCTGCGCAAGAAATTGCTCGACGAGAACGACCGCAAGAAAGAAGAGCGCAAGAAAGAGGCCGAGACGGTGTGACGGTGCGGGCGTCCGCCGCCGCTTTTCTGCCAGCGCATATTCCATCTCAATCCAGTTCGAATCGAATCCGTCGAATCACCTGGCGCCCCGACTCGCCCGTCACGGTCGGGCCGGCCCCGTGCGGACGCGCGGAACTCGCCCGGTCTTAACTCAATCGGGCGCGTAAGCATCATTTTCCCAGCATCGCTGCTGCAGTTTTTACGCCTGTGACCAGTAATCCACACCGTTAACCCATCATTAACGATAGGGCTTGAAGGCCGTAAAGTTCATTGCTTCTATCGCGAAATGACTACGACCCTCATAGAGATTCGCCGCGCGAAATCAGCGGACGCGGTAGACGTCGCGGAGACGCATGACGAGGCGTGGCGCGCGGCCTATCAGGGTATCATTCCGGGCAACGAGCTCGACAAGCTCATCAACCGCCGCGGTCCGGATTGGTGGGACTCGGCCATCCGGAAAGGCAGCCGCATTACCATCCTTCAATTCGGCGAACGAATTGCCGGCTACGCAAATTACGGTCGCAACCGCGCACGCAGCCTGTTTTATGACGGCGAGGTTTACGAGATCTATTTGCGTCCCGAGTTTCAGGGACTCGGGTTTGGCCGTCGCCTGTTTTCCGCCGCGCGTAAGGATTTGAACCAGAGCGGTCTGAAGAGCCTGGTGGTGTGGGCCCTTTCCGATAACGAGCCGGCGATGGAATTTTATCGTGCGCTCGGCGGCCGTGCGGTAGCGCGCTCCTCGGAACGCTTTGGCGCCAAGACGCTCGACAAGGTCGCCTACGCCTGGCAGGCGTAATCATACCTTCGGCGCCGGCAACCCTTTCTGCGCGCATGTGGCGCGCAAGGTATTCAGCAGCAGGCACGCAATCGTCATCGGTCCGACGCCGCCGGGTACCGGGGTAATCGCGCCCGCAACGTTCGCAGCTTCGCCATAGGCGACATCCCCGACAATGCGTGATTTGCCGCCTTCCCGTGGAACGCGGTTGATGCCGACATCAATCACAGTCGCGCCCGGCTTGATCCAATCGCCGCGGACCATTTCCGGACGGCCGATCGCGGCAACAAGCAGGTCAGCGCGGCGGCAGACCGAAGGAAGGTCGTTCGTTTTGGAATGAGCAATGGTCACGGTCGCGTTCTCCGCCAGCAGCAATTGCGCCACCGGCTTTCCGACAATGTTGGAGCGGCCGATGACCACCGCCTCGAGACCGGCGAGCGATTCATTGACGTTCTTGGCCAGGAGCACGCAGCCCAATGGTGTGCACGGCGCCAGGGCCGGCAAGCCGCTGGCGAGCCGGCCTGCGTTGAGCGGATGGAATCCATCCACGTCTTTGGCAGGATCGATCGCAGCGATGATTTTATGGGCATCAATTTGCTTGGGCAGCGGTAATTGAACCAGGATGCCGTTGACTTCCTCATCGGCGTTGAGACTGGCGATGACGCCGAGCAGTTCGGCTTCGCTTGTCGCCGAAGACAGTCTGTGGTCGAAGGCATGCATGCCCGCTTCCGCTACTGCCTTGGATTTATTGCGGACATACACTTCGCTCGCCGGGTTATCCCCAACCAGCACAACGGCGATCCCGGGCACGATACCGCGATCACGGCGCAACCGGTGCACGGCATCGGCGGCTTTGCCCCGCAGGTCGGCCGCAATTGTCTTGCCGTCAATAATGCGCGCGCTCATCGTGCTATCACCGCCGGGCTTGTCCCGGCGATCCCGATTAATTCGATGCGGCCGTGTGTACCTAAGCGAGATGGCCGGGACGAGCCCGGCCATGACAATAACTGCTATCTCGTCTCAATGATATTCTCCAGCACCGCCACAAGCTCCGGGCGGTCGCCCGAAATCACCAGCCGCTTGATCCGACCCGTCGCACCGGCAGCCAGAATGACGTCACGCGGTGGGACGTCCATTGCCTTTGCAATCAGTCGCGTCAGGGCGGCGTTGGCTTCGCCGGCGCTTGCCGCCGCACGGACCCGAATCTTGAGGACGGGACGCCCGTCCGCAAGCACATCCACGCCATCGATCGCGTCGCGCCCACCTTTTGGAGTCAGCCGGATCGTGAGCGAGATGCCATTGGCCGTCAGCGACCAGGGCTTGCCCACCACGCGCTAGAACACGTTCGGATAAATGTAACGGATGATGACGTTTTCGAGAAACAGGATGAGCAGGATCAGAATCACAGGCGACACGTCGATGCCACCAAGGTTAGGCAACAGCGAACGTATCGGCCGCAGCAGCGGCTCGGTAATGCGGTAGAGGAACTCGGCGATCGTCGCGACAACCTGATTGTGAGTATTGACCACGTTGAAGGCGATCAGCCAGGACAGGACCGCAGCGGCGATCAAGAGCCAGATGTAGACCTGCAGGATCAACAGAACGATATCGAGTACTGCGCGCATGAGTGTCCGCCTGTTCGCAAACCGCGCGCAAAGTAGCGGGTCGGATGGCCTTGAACAAGCGGACTGGAAGCAGCATGCCCGTATCCTTGACAGGCCAAACACCTGGTCCTAAATGGCGGCCACTCGCCGCATTTTCCTGTGTAACGACGTTTGTCGTTGCTTTGGCGGGGCCGTAGCTCAGTTGGGAGAGCGCCTCGTTCGCAATGAGGAGGTCAGGGGTTCAAATCCCCTCGGCTCCACCAACCTTCGCGGCCTTCAGCTGCTAGGGTTGGCAGCCAAGCCAGATCCGCGAGGGACTTTTTACTTCCAAACCGATCAGTCCTCGCCGGTTTTGGTCCGGAAATCGACGACCGCATTCTGCAGTGGAATGACGATTTCGCAGTGAAGGCCTTGCGGCTCAAAGGCAAGGCGCGCCGTGCCACCGAGCTCGGCCGCAATGCTGCCTTCGATCAACTTGGAGCCGAAGCCGCTTTGCGCCGGGTCGCTAACCGGCGGCCCACCGTGCTCGAGCCAATCGATGTGCAGAATCGAGCCGGCATTGTCGGTACGCACCGGCTGCCAATGAATTTCAATTCGGCCGCCAGGCACTGACAATGCGCCATATTTTGCGGCATTGGTCGTGAGTTCATGCACCGCCATCGCCAGCGTCAGTACGGCGCGCGGCCGCAACACAACGTCCTCGCCGCGCAGAATAACCCGTTCCGGACCAGCCCCGGCATAGGGTGCGAGACTCCCTGACAGAAGTTCGCGGAGATCAGCACTCTCCCAGTGATGGCTGGTGAGCTGGTCGTGAGCCTTTGACAAGGCGATCAGCCGGCCTTCAAAACGCTCGCGAAAAACGGCGGGCGTGTGTGCCGTGCGTGCGGTTTGCGAGGCAAGCGATTGCACTGTCGCCAGTGTGTTCTTCACGCGGTGGTTCAATTCGTCCATCAGCAGTTTTTGCCGCTGCTCCGACGCCTTGCGTTCGGTGATGTCCTGCACCACACGCACGACGTAAAGAAGCCTGCCATCTGCGCCACGGACCGGCGAGGAGCGGACCGAAAGCCAGATCACGCGCCCATCCTTGCGAATGAAGCGTTTCTCCACCGAATAAAATTCGAGCTCGCCGGCGACCTGCTTGCGGAATCCTTCGCGATCGGGATCGGCGTCATCGGGGTGTGTGTGGGTGAACAATCTATTTGTGAGGAGATGGTCGCGGCTATACCCGGTGATCGCACAAATCGCCTCGTTGACGCGCAGAAAACGACCATCGGGCGCAATTTCGGAAATACCGATGGCCGCATGTTCGTAAGTCGCGGCGAGTCGCTGTTCTTGCTCGAGCGCGAGCAGGCGCGACCGTTCGAGCGCAGCGGTCGCCCGCTTGCGCTCCGTAACGTCGAGAAAGCAATTCACCGCGCCGACGACTTCTCCTCTTGCGTTGCGCAGCGGATCGATGTTGACGGAGACAGTCAGGCGGGTGCCATCGGCATGCTCCACGATCCGCTCGACGTCTCGTACCGGCGTGCCGCTGTCCAGAACCTCGGCAACCATCGAACGCGCGACGGGTGTTCCATCGAGCTCGAAGAAATGAATGCTCTCCCGGAATTCTTCGTGAGTCTGGCCCGGCGCCGGCGCACTGCCCCAAACCGCCACGGCATGGCGATTGTATTGGAGGATCGTACCCTTCGCGTCGCAGATGAAGGTCGCGATCGGCAGCAGCTCGAGAATACCGTCGGATGCGCGCAGCATGGCGCTCAGGACCGACGGTACGGGCCGCGCGACAGGATGGCTGCGTTCGTTGGGATCAACCACTCACACGTCTCCGCGTGGACATTGATTCCCCCCTCACCCGCTTCAACGATCATTTTGGATGGCGATTTGTCAATGGCCAGGCCAGCGGCAGGAGCACGCCGCCGCCGATGCTTTGTTACGAGTCGGTTGGTGTACGTCCAATCCAGTGGTCGATGAAGGCGCTCAGCCAATTGCGTGAGGCCAGATCGTGGACCGCACGGTCGGCGATATGCTCGTGGCGCTGTTTGGCGCCCGGCAATTCCATGCGATGCGCGCCACGCACGAGCCAGCGGTACATCATCGCATGCGTCACTTCCGGGTGAAATTGCAGCGCGTAACCGGTACCAAAGCGGAATGCCTGGACGGAGAAAGCGTCGCCTTCAGCCAGCAGCTCACTTCCGGAAGGCAAATCGAAACCTTCACGGTGCCACTGATAAACGTGGTCGGGCCAATCCGCACAGACGCTGCGTCCAGCCTCTGTCGGACGGATCGGATAATAGCCAACCTCGGCGTGGCCTTGGGGATGTGGATAGACCGGCGCACCAAGATGGCGCGCCATCATTTGCGCACCGAGGCAAATGCCGAGATATGGCTTTTTGTCACGCAGCGGAACGCCGATCCAGTCGGTCTCTCGCCGCAGGAATTCTTCATTGTCATTGGCACTTTGCGGGCCGCCGAAGATAGCCGCGCCGGCATGCTCTTCCATTGTTTCGGGCAGAGGATCGCCGAATCGCGGCCGTCGAATGTCGAGCGGATAGCCGAGCTTTGCCAGCGTCTGGCCGACGCGGCCGGGCGATGAATGCTCCTGGTGCAGGATCAGAAGAACGGGTTTCAACATGCGATTCGACGCGTTTGCACGCTGGTGACTACTAACCGCTTCACCGGCGTTTGCAATATGAGCTGCAGGGACGCGGCTATGTCTGCTGTGCGGGCCTGCGCCGGCTTTGCCGCCGGTCCACAAGCCGCAGGAGCCAGCTGCGCGGAATCATGCGGATCAACATGGTGACCAGCTTGTTGATGACGCCTGGCACGATTGTCCGACGGCCGGCCATCAGGCCGCGATAACCTGCCGCTGCGACAAAGTCTGCCGATTGCGTCAGAGTACTGGGCGCCAGGCCGTCACGAATGCCGGCGCGCTCGGCAAATTCAGTCGGCACCGGGCCCGGACACAGAACGGCAACCCGTATGCCGCGCGAGCCAAGCTCGCTATGCAGCGCTTCGGTGAATGACAGCACATAGGCCTTGCCGGCATAATAGACCGCCATCCCCGGTCCGGGCAGAAATCCAGCCATCGAACCGACGTTGAGCAGGCCGCCGCGGTGGCGCGCGAGGCTGTCGACAAAAGCCAGCGACAACTCCGTCAACGCCCGCACATTGAGGTCGATCATTTGCAGCTGTTCGTCGCGATCCAGTGCGCTGGCTGGCCCGACCAGTCCAAAGCCCGCGTTGTTGACGACAAATTGCGGCTCGGCGCCTTGTGCCGTCAGGGCCTCGCCAATCAGCCGCGCAACGCCGGTTTTGAAGAGATCGGCTGCGATGACGATTGGTCGGCGCGCGCCGGTCCCTGCGATTTCCTCAGCCAACGCGTGCAATCTGTCTTCGCGCCGGGCGACCAGCGCCAGTTCATGGCCGTGCTGCGCGAATACGCGGGCCAGCGCCACGCCGATCCCCGCTGAGGCCCCGGTGATGACGGTGACTGGCCGCAAGCTGCTCATTCGTGCCGGTTGTCCTCAGGACGTCGGCCGCCTGGTATTCAGGCGGCCGATCATATTGCAACACCTGCCTGGCTAGGCGACCTTGGGATCGAGCCCTTCGAGTGATCGTTTCGCCGGTTCGACACCCCAGAAATAGACCGCAGCGATCTGCACCAAAACCAGTCCGATCATCAGCCAGATCACCCCTGGAAGCGCATAGTTCACCATCAGATAGCCGACCACGAACGGCGAGACCACGGTCGCGGCACGGCCGAGCGTGTTGCAGATACCGTTCGCGCGCAGACGTATTTCGGTCGGAAAAAGCTCCGGCGTATAGACGCCGAACAACAGGGCGGTCTGGATGTAGATCGCAACGATCAGCACCGCCCCGACGCTGAGCACCGTCACCGGATCCGAGCTCGCGTTAAAGCGAGCATAAATCCAGCCGAACACGATGGTGAGGATGGAGCCGGTAATGATGCTCCAACGCCGGCCGATCGCGTCGGAAAGATAGGCACCCAACGCGCAGCCGACCAGCGATGCTGCCGCGAGCACCACCGTATAGCCAAGCGAGTTGGCGATGGTCAGGCCCTGCCGCAAAAAAAACTGCGGCAGAAAGATTACGAAGCCGAAAATCAGCGTATTGATCGTGATCAGGCACCAGCTTCCGACCAGCAGGCGCTGCAGGATCGGCGGCCTGAACATTGCGGCTGCCGTGAGCTGGGGAATCGGCGCCGCTGTTTTCGGGGGCGGCAGCGGCCCGGCCACCGACGCGACTTCTTTCTCGATGGTCTGCATCAGGGCTTCCGCCTCGGCGGTACGGCCTTGCGCCTCCAGCCAACGCGGTGACTCGGGCAAATTCTTGCGCAGATACCAGACGACCAGAGAGCCAAGCCCGGCGATGATGAACATCGGGCGCCAGCCCCACGTCGGGATGATCAGGAAACCCAGAATGGCGGTGACCGGAAATCCGCACACTGTAAGAAACGCCATGAATGCGAGCCAGCGCCCGCGCGTTTCCGGTGGCACGAATTCAGTCAGCGTGGAGTAACCGACCACAATTTCCGCGCCGAGGCCCAGACCCTGGATGAAGCGGCAGATGATCAGTTGCGTCATGTCTTGCGCGAAAGCAGCCGCGATCGATGCAAGACCAAACACCAGAAGATTGACCTGATACGTAAAACGCCGGCCATATTTGTCGCCGACAAAACCTGTGACAAACGAGCCGATCGTCATGCCGACGAACGTCAGGGAAAGAAACTGCAGGTTCTGCGGTAGCGTCGAGAACTTGGTTTGCGTCGTTGAGGCAAGGACGCCTGCAGCGACATAAAGATCGTAGCCATCGAAGAACATGCCGGCGCCGACCAGCCAAAAAATGCGGTACTGAAACGATGAGATTGGCAGCCGGTCGAGACGTGCACCGGCATTCACTGCGGAAGCCATTGGTTCCTCCCCTCGGGACCGAATGTTGTGACCGGTCTGCGCCGGTTCGCGCGGGATCGTAATCGAGACGGCGCAGAGGCGCTACGGCCCTTGCACCCGCGCCGCGAGATTATCGTGGCGCCTGTCGATAACAATCGATTGCGGAATTTAGTCCAGTCCGGGCTGCGGTGCCGGCAAATTCGCTATCGTAGAGGCCTTACTCGATGGCCTTGCCCTTGCGATAGCTCTCCTCCAGAAGACGCAGGTTGTTCTGGACAAATTTGTTGGTGGGATCCTTGCGCTGGGCAGCCACAAGCGCGGCGTGCGCGCGTTTGTAGTCGCCGCGCAACATATATGAATAGCCCTGGTTGTTCAGAATCTCGGCCGTCGGTCCAAGGATGCCGACCGCCTGACCATAGGCGCGGTCCGCAAGATCAAAACGCCGCAAGCGATCATAGGACGCGGCAAGGCCGAGCCAGGCCTCCGCGTCGCGCGGATGCGACTCGACGGCGCGGCGGAAATGTTTCTCGGCGATGCCGTAGTTGTTCGAGCGATAATACTTCTTGCCGAGACTCAGTTCGTCGTATGGGTCGCTGCCGAGCAAGCCGGGCGCGGTTGGCCGCGCGCCCAACGGCGGCGGCACCGTGCCGGTGGTGGTCTCATCGGTGGGCGGCTCGGATGCTTCGGCGTTCGCCTGTGCGGCAGAGGCCTCATCCGATGGTGTTTTGGAACCGAACAGATTGGAAAAATTGTTGGATGTGCTGCACCCCGCCAACCAGAGGGCGGCGACGGTAACGACCAACCCTCGGGCAATTCCAGTAAGCATGCCAACGCCTTGCGGAGCCGCCCGGTAACGGGACGCCGTCAAAGCTAGGGTAGGATGGTTAAGAATACCTTCATTCGGTTCCGCTGTTGGTATTCAGGTGCCGTGACCTGGCGGAAGGGACGGACCGCGTGACGGGGCGCGCCCTCCTAGAAATAGCCTCCGACGTGCAGGCGCACGATCACAGGCAGCAGAATGACCACAAACAGCACCGGGAAGATGCAAACCATCATTGGCACGGCGAGCTTGGCCGGCAACGCATAAGCCTTTTCCTCGGCGCGCGAGAGTCGCTTGTGGCGCATGTCATCGCTGTAGACACGCATTGCGTCGGTAATGCTCGACCCGAGATCGATCGACTGGTTGATCAAAGTGGCAAATGCGCGTGCTTCTTCAAGCGCGAGGCGATCGGCGAAATTCTCGAGTCCCTCCTTGAGCGCACGACCTGCCCGGATTTCAAGATTGGTCAAATGAATATTGGCACTGAGCGAGGGATAGCCTTGCCCAATCTCTCGTCCAACGCGTTCAAACGAGGCCTCAAGCGACAACCCGGAATCCGCGCATACCACGAGCAAATCCATAAAGTCGGGAAACCCGGAGCGATGCTGGAGCGTCCGCGCGGAAATTCGCCTGTCGATATACATGCTGGGGCCGACATAGCCGACAACCCCACCAGCCACGATCAGCAGCCAGAACAGGGGGCCTCCGACCGGCCTCATGAGCGGCAAAAAGATGAATATTGCAGCGGCGATGCCGATCGCCAACGCTGTACGTCCGATGAAGAAAAAAGCGACCCCGCGCGGGTCATAGATTCCGGCCTGTACGAGCCGGCGACGAAGCACTTTCATGTGCTCCTGATTCGTTTCCGAGTAGTGCTTGGTCGTGTAATCGATGAGCTTGGTCAGCGCTTTCGCGCTGGAATCCTGGAGGGAGTTCCCCTGGCTTGCCCGCTCCTGTTCACTCAGAATACGTGAGGTACGTTTCTTGACCGCGCTGCGCACCCGCAGGGCCGCCATGACCGAGAATGCCAGCGTTCCGGCAGCGAGAAATATCAGCAACGCCATAAGCATGGTGTTGCCGTCGCTGAACATATTTCCGAATACGGCGAGGATCATGTCCATCGGTCAAATCCTGAAGTTGACCATGCGGTACATGATGAAATTGCCGACGCCCATCCAGCACCCGGCCAGCGTAAGGCAAATCTTGGTCAGATCCTCATTCCAGACACTGGCGTAGAAATTCGGTACCAGAAACTGGATGACCGCGAACATGCCGATCGGTAGCGACGACAGGATCAGCGCCGATGCCCGGCCTTCCGCCGCCAGCGCACGAATCTTGCGCCGCATCTTGAAGCGTTGCCGGATTACGGACGAGAGGTTTTGCAGAATTTCGCCGAGATTGCCGCCCGTCGACCGCTGAATCGCGACCGCCGTGACGAACAACGGCAGGTCATCGGTGCCTATGCGATAAAACAGATTGCGCATGGCCGTTTCGAGGTCGGAGCCGTAGGTGAGCTCGTCCGACACAATGCCGAATTCCGTGCCAATCGGGTCCGTCATTTCCTTGGACACCATGGAAATCGCGATCGGCACCGGATGGCCGGCCCGCAGCGACCGGACGATGATGTCGATCCCGTCAGGGAATTGCCCGCTGAATTTTTTCTGCCGGCGGCTGCGCAGGTATTTCAGGACAAACGGCGGCATGACGACGCCGCAAAATAGCGCAGCAAGGAAAGCGTAAAATACGCTGCCTTTAAACACGAAAACGCCGATGAACGCTGCCGTCGCCGCAACCACGATGACGAGAATTAGCCGGCCGAATCCCATCGTAAGACCGGACTGCAAAAGCAGGCGATTGAGACTGACGATTGGCAAACGATACTCGCCACTGCTGGTCAGGCCGCGTTCGCGCCGCAACTGCACAAGCACGCTTTCCCGGTCGGATTTATCCGACATCACCTTGAGGCGGCGATTGATATTCTTTCGATAGGACGCGTTGTTGTAGACCAGCAGATAGAAGCCCTCCGCGAACATCGCCGCAGAGAGGCCGATCAGGATATAGAACAGATAAATTGAATTGAAATCGAACATGGCCGTTCAGAGCGGCTGCGAGGGATCGAAATAGTTGCCGGGAATCTTGATGCCCTGGTTGGCGAGATGAGCCAGGAAGCGCGGACGCACGCCGGTTGCCTGAAAGTGCCCTTGCACGGTCCCGTCGGGCGCCGTTCCGGTGCGAACGAACTTGAAGATTTCCTGCATTTGAATGATGTCGCCCTCGAGACCCGTGACTTCGGCAATCGAGGTGACTTTGCGCCTGCCGTCCGACTGGCGCTGCAACTGCACGATGAGCTGGACGGCATTGGCGATCTGGCTCCGAATCGAAGCCACTGTCATCGGCAAGCCTGCCATACCGATCATCTGCTCCAGGCGCGAGATCGCATCGCGGGGCGTGTTGGCGTGTATTGTCGCCATCGAACCTTCGTGACCGGTGTTCATCGCCTGCAACATGTCGAAGGCTTCTTCGCCGCGGCACTCGCCAAGGATGATGCGGTCGGGTCGCATACGAAGCGCGTTTTTCACCAGTTCGCGTTGGCGTATTTCGCCCTTGCCTTCGATGTTCGGTGGACGGGTTTCCATGCGACCGACATGTGGCTGCTGCAGTTGCAACTCGGCGGCGTCCTCGATTGTCAGCAGACGCTCTTTTTCGGAGATGAACGCGGAGAGGGCGTTGAGCATCGTGGTCTTTCCGGAGCCGGTGCCACCGGAAATGATCGTGGTGACGCGCGATTTAACCGCGGCCGCCAGGACCTCAGCCATCGGTGGACGCAGCGCACCTATGTCGACAAGCCTCGTCAGATTAAAAGGTTTCTTGGAAAACTTACGGATCGAAACCAGCGGACCATCAACGCCGATCGGCCGTACCGCCACGTTGACGCGTGAGCCATCCTGCAGGCGGGCGTCGCAAAGCGGATGCGATTCGTCCACACGGCGCCCCACAGCAGAAACAATTTTATTGATGATGCGGAGAAGGTGCTGCTCGTCCTTGAAGCGGACAGACAAGGGCTCAAGCACGCCTTGTCGCTCTACATAAACGCATTCGTGGCCGTTGATCAGGATATCATTGATGGTCGGATCCTTGAGCAACGGCTCGAGCGGACCGAGGCCCGTCATTTCATCGAGAATTTCGGAGACAAAATCGTTGAGTTCCTGGGTATTGAGCGCAAGACGCTCAACCAGCACGTATTGCGAAACCAGCTGTTGAACGTGACGGCGGAGTTCTTCCTCCGGCACCTTGTCCAGGGCCGAAAGATTGATGTCCTCGATCAGCCGGCGATGCAAACGCACCTTTGCGTCGAGCAGCTTGTCGCTGAGCAACGGGCTTTCGCCTTGCTGTTCGGACTGAGCCGAGTCAGCCGTTGCTTCAGGCGGCACCGTCCAGGACACGCCTTCAAGTGCGGACGCCGGTTCTTCCGGCACCGGCATTTCTGGCGTTGCAGCACGCCGGACTGTGAAACGACCGACCATATTAGCCGCCCACCATTGAACGTTTCAGTTTCTTCATCAGCGGCATGGCCTGACCGTCGGCCGTTGTCTTGGATGCGGCCGGGTCAAGCACCAGTTTCTTGAGTTCGGCGGTGATCTTGTTGCCGGGCTTGACTTCATCCAGCGGGACGCCGCGATCGATCGCTTCGCGGACAAGAGCGTAGTCGTTCGGAATCGCGCTCAGGAAGGCGTCACCCAGCGTATTCGCAAGGTCGCCGCGCCGCAGACCGGAATCGAACACCTTCTGCGTGAAGCGATTGACGATCACCCGCGGATTTGGCCCCTCGCCCAGGCGTTCCTTGATCGCTGCCACCAGTTGCTTGGCATGCCGAAGACCCGGCACAGTGGTTTCGCTGACGATGAACAGTTTGTTCGAGCCGAGCAGCACGCTGTCGGTCCACGAGAACCAGGTGCGCGGCATGTCGAACACGACGTATTCGAAATTGGTGGACACGAGATCGAGCAGGCGCGTCACAACGTCGGGATCGAACAGGCGCATCTCGGCTGGCCGGTTGGGCGCAGCAATGACGGCAAGGCCGGAGGCATGGTACGAGAGCATGACTTCAAGCAATTGCCGATCCAGACGGTCTGGCCGCGGTTCGATTTCAGCCAGATTGAGACGAGGCTCGAGGTCGAGATAGTCGGCCACCGCGCCATGCTGGAAGTCGAGATCCACCAGACAAGTGGACGGCTTCGCGCGGGGACCTCCGCTATTAAGCAGAATCATCGCGCTCTGCACGGCAAGCGTCGTGACGCCGGCGCCACCAACCGCGGGCAGGAATGTGTAGATCTTTGCATCCGTCGGCTCGGTGCCGGGGCCGGATCCTTTGGCAACACGAGCGCATGCGCGCACCAGATCGATCGGCTCGACCGGCTTCACCAGAAAGTCGGCAGTCCGCATCTGCAGCAATGTGCGGGCGACATTCTCATCGAACGTCTGCGTCACTGCCACGACAGGCGGCCACGTGCCGACCCGCGCCATCAACCTGGCAAGCGCCGCCATCTCATCCGCACGACCGGCATCGAGATCGACAACAACAACGCTGGCGTCGGCGATATCGAGCGTGTCGCCCTGCTCGGCGAGGCGGCCTGAAACCAGGGCAAGTTCGATCGCAGACGACGCGCCAAACGTTGTCCGCACCGAATTCTCGAATTCGGCGTCGGCGCTAAGAACCACCACGCGAGTGCGGTTCGTTTCCTGGGTACGTCTAATGCGCATGATGCGATCGCAAATCCACTTATTTCACCGGTGCTGCCGACACGGCAGGCCCGACTGGCGCCGAGGTATTCTGTCCACCACCACCGGCGCCGCCCCCGCCCGCATCCTGATAGGTGCTCGACGTGCCGATGCCGCGCGGTGCTATGACCCGATTGTTGCGATAGCGTTCGAAGGCGCCTTCCATCCGCACGCCGTTGAATGCGATGTTGCGGTCGGCGCTTTCGCGCGGCCAGGGATCGACCATTTGTGTCACAGCATTGGTCGCCACCGCGTTGCCACCCGACTGCACGATGGTATCGCGCCGGTCGAGGTACTCCGAGCAGCCGCCCAGTACGACGAGAAGAGCGCCAAGCGCAAAGGTGCGCAGCGCGTTACTGAATGGTCGCATTGGACTCCCCTTTCGGCAGATCAAGCATGTGCCCGGTAAACGCCTGGTCGCCGGCGACCGCGAAGCGGGCCGTAGCAGGCGTGAGATGGCGTGCCTGCTCACGCGAGACCTCGGTCTTTCCCAGCAGGAAGAAATCGACGTCATTCGCCGGCAAGCTATCGTCGACCGGTGTCTTGATCTCGTCGCCCGGCCGCGCCGGACGCACAAGGTGCGGCGTGACGATGATCGCTAGGTCGGTTTCGTTTTTCTGAAATGACTTGCTCGAGAACAGCGCACCCAGCACCGGGACACTGCCGAGCCACGGCAGCTGCTCGATGGCGTTCTTGTTGTCGCTTTGCAGCAGGCCGCCGATCACGAAGCTTTGGCCATCCCGCAATTCAACGGTCGTCGAAGCGCGACGAACGGTCAATGCCGGCACGGCGACGCCGTTGCTGACCGAAATCGTATGGGTCGTATCGATCTGGCTCACCTCGGGCTCGATCTTCATGTTGATCAGGCCACGGCCGAGCACGGTCGGCGTGAACGCCAGGCCGACACCATACTTTTTGTAGTCGACGGTGACCTGGCCGAACGATCCCGCGACCGGGATCGGGTATTCACCGCCGGCCAGGAAGCTGGCGGTATCACCGGACAGCGCCACCAGGTTCGGCTCGGCCAGACTACGCGCAATGCCCTTCTGCTCCAGCGCGTTGATCAGAACATCGGTGGTGGCCCCGTTCGCCACCATTCGGGCGATCAGGAAACCGAACGGCGATGCGCCAGAGAGAACGCCTGCGGCAGCCTCCGTCGCGGCGCTGACAGGTAGATTGTTGGCGCTCGCGCGATTGCCGATATTGGTGATGCTGTGCTCGCCAAATCGGTTCCACTGGACACCAAGCTCGCGGCCCGCCGTCCGTGAAATCTCGATAAAGCGCACTTCCAGCATGACCTGCTGCGGAGACATCACCGATACCGTATTGATGATTTCCGGCCCGAACTGGCGCGCGATCGTCACTGCCTTGTCGAGGGTGGCGGCATCGGAAATCTCGCCCGACAGCATGATGCGGCCGTTGACAGTGGAAGCCTCAAGTCGCGAACCGGGGAAGCGCCGTTTCAACTCATTGGTGAGCCGGGTGATGTCGTATGACACCTCTATGTCGAAAATGCCGATCATCTTCTTGCCTTCGGCATAAACCGACACGCGGGTCGTACCGATCTTCTTGCCAAGAATCGACAGCGCGTGATCGGTGAGCGGATTGACGTCGGCCACGTCCGGATCCCCGACCACCACATCAACGAAGCTGTTGTCGGTGCGCACGTCCTCGGACTTGCCGATCGGCACAGTCACCATGACGGTCCGATTGTTGCCGCTGATCTGGATCGTTCGCGATTGCGCGTAGGCGTCGCCGATCATGCCCAAAATCGACGCTGCCAGGGCAATGGCAAGCGCGATCGCAAGATCGCGCAGCCAGTTGCCACGCTTCGTGGTCCTGTCCTCAGACCGCCAGCGAAAGCCGGCCTTAATTTCATGATGTTTATTCACGACACAACTCCCCCACCCCTTCGATGATCCCAAAGCCTGGAACTACCAGGTGACTTGCCTCCGCTCCGTCGCAGCCGAGACCCCATCACTTCCCTCAGTTGGAACGGTGTATTCCTGCTTTGCCGACGCGCGGGTCACCACAACCGTCGTGGTGGCAACCTTGTCCGTGCTAACCGGTTCGTTGGTACCCAAATCGTTCAGTGTGACCTTGCGCGTCCGCACCTCGGCGGTTTCGCCGGCCTTGCGCAGCAACAGCGAGAGGCTGCCGACTGAAGACGCAAGCCACAATTTCTGTGCATCGACGGTGTCGACTTCCAGCGTGACCGACTTCGCGACGGCCGCCTTGGCGGCGCGCTCGTCAGCGCTCTGATCGACCGCGAGCACGCGGGTGTTCTGCAACACGACCTGAGTGGTAGCCGATCCCTTTTCGAGCTGACGCGTGAGCACGACATCAACATGATCGCCGGGCAACACAAACCCGCCGACGCCCTCGACGTCATTGACGCGGATGGTCACGGCCTTCATGCCTGGCTTGACCAGCGCCGACAGCGTCGCACGCTGGCCCGCTCCGGTGATTTTGAGAGCGAGCACGGGCTCGTTCGCCTCGATCGCGGCCAGCACAACGCGGCGGCCGCCGGACATGACATCGCTGATCCTGGCAAAGGCGCCACTCGGCAAAGCGTCAGACGGCCAGGGCACCTCTTGCAGCATCGACGCGCTGAGCTCGGTGCCGAAGCGCAAAGCCTGTTTTGCGACGACGACGGTTTGCGACGCGACCGTCTTGGCTGGCTCGACATTCTTCGCCCGCAGACTGGCCTGATTGTTGAGCCAGACTTGAGCGATGAATACTGCGAGCAGGCCGAAGACGACGGCAAACCCGATCATGACGATGGTACTGGCACGCACGGCGACAAGCCCCGTTTGACACAACCGAAATCTTCTTCGGTCTGCTCGTGCGAACACTAGAGGCGAGGGAGTATTGAATTACTAATGTCACTGCCGCAATTGTGCCTATGCTGAAGAGCACATGAATTGGTACCGTTTAAATCTGGTAGCTGAAGTCTGATCAACTTCAGAGTAACCTTGCACAAAATTAAGAATACTGGTTCGTATACTTGCGCGCGCGATAAGAAAGGATTCAGCCTGATGGCCCCGTGGATATTCAGGAAAGCCTGCAAATACGGGGGTGCTGCCAACGGGCCGGAGGAATTCGGATATCGTCAAGGGTAAAGCACGGTTACTAAAAAACGACGGGCGGCGTTGCCCGTGCGGCGACGATGCGGCAACATGCCTTACCCGTCGCAAGACTACGACCACCGCATCCGAAGCCGGAGCGCGGTGACATTTTTCCGGGAGAAAACTGCAGATGTCGAAACCTCGCATTAGTTATGTCGATCCTTCCATGATTAAGGATCCGGCGATGATCGCCGAATTCGAGCGATGCGCGCGAGAAGGAACGCCGCGCCCCGAAAGCCAGGCCGTTCGCGCACATGTGCCCGCGACGTTCTGGTCATTCGCCAACACCTGGCGCGACGTTTTCAAGAATGGAGTTGCCGACCACAAGATCAAGGAGCTCTGCCGCATCTACGTTTCGCGTTCGGTGCTGTGCGAGTTCTGCGGCAACCAGCGCTCGATCAAGGCCGCCAAATCCGGTCTCAAGGAAGACGACTATTCCGACCTGATCAACTTCGAGAGTTCGACACGCTACGATGATCGGCAAAAGGCAGCCTTGGCTTATGCCGAGGCAATCACCTGGGACCTGCCCGCGACCGATGAGCTATGGGACCGCTTGCACAAACACTTCAGCGAGCCGGAACTGGTCGAGATCGGTTACTTCGTCGCTATCACAATGGGCCAGCAGCGCTGGCTGCGGACACTGAACATCGAACATCATCAGATTCTCGCCGGCACCGATGCGTCGATGGCGCCCGGTTTTGAGAGCCTGGACGCGCTCCAGCGTTCAAAAATGGCCGAAGATTATTGGGCCAAGATCAACGCCAAACCGTCAAAGCAGGCTGCAGAGTGACAAACCAGACGACCATGCCATCTGCCATTCATCCAGCCTCCGCCGCCCAGGGCACCAAGGTTGAACCACGCATTCGAGTCCGCGGTTTAGGAAAGTATTACGGCGCGCTCGAAGTGTTCCGCAACATCGAGTTCGATGTCGGCGAGCGCGAAATCGTTGCAATTGTTGGTCCATCCGGCTGCGGCAAGACCACGCTGCTGCGTTGCATCGACGGTCTCCTGCCGCACGACGCCGGCGAGATCTGGGTTGGCGCCGAGCGTGTCACTGAGCCAATCGCCGGGGTCGCGATGGTGTTTCAGCATTTCGGGCTGTTTCCATGGAAGACGGTGTTCGAGAACGTGGCTTACGGTCTGCGCATGGCCGGGACCACAAAGGCCGAGATCGCGCGCAAGGTGCCGGTATTCATCAAAATGGTGGGCCTCACGGGCTTTGAAGAGGCATTTCCTTATCAAATGTCCGGCGGAATGCAGCAGCGCTGCGGCCTTGCCCGCGCTCTTGCGGTCGAGCCCAACGTATTGCTGATGGATGAGCCGTTTGCCGCGGTCGATGCGCAGACGCGTGAAATCCTTCAGTTCGAGCTGTTGCATATCTGGGAGCAACGGCCGACGGCCATGGTCTTCGTTACCCACTCAATCGAGGAAGCCGTGCTTCTCGGACATCGCGTGATTGTGCTCAAGGGACGGCCCTCAAGCATCCATGAGACCATCACCATCGATTTGCCCAATCCGCGTACGCGCGAGACCCTGCGGGAGCCGCGCTTCGCCGAATTGCGCGAACGGGTGTGGGGTACGCTGATGCGGGAAGCCCGCGAAGCCGAATTTCATCTCGAACGCTGAATAATAAAATAGTGAAGCTTGAAGGGAGGATTCCATGATCCGTAGAACCATCGCGTTGATGGCTGGAGGCGTGCTGCTGGCCGCACTGCTTGGGACTGGTGTTCCGGCCGCGGCACAGGGCAAGAAGGTCGTCGTTGCAATTCCGGGCATCCCGCCGATCTATTCGGTGATGATCGCTTTCGTCGCCGAAAAGCAGGGTTTCTTCAAGAAACATGGCGTGGATGTCGAGATCCGTCCGTTTGACAACGGCACTGCGGCCGCACGTGCAGTCGTGGCCGGCGACATCGACATGGCCTGGTCGCCGACGCCGCCGGTGATCAATCAGGTCTCAAACGCAGATGTCCCGCTGGCGGCCGTCTACGGAATGCCCAATCCGGACTGGGTGATCGGCACGACCGACGAAGGCAAGACCTGCAAGGATCTCGTCGGGCAGGACGTCGGCGTCGACTCGATCAACGGCGCGCGCTCGGTGGCGTTGCGCTCGATGCTGACCGGCTGTCCGGGCGTGAAGATTGAAGACATCAAGCAAATTGCCCTGGGCTCCACGCCGGGGCCCGCATTGCTCGCCGGCCAACTGCGTTTTGCCGTACTGCATCTCGACGACCTCGCCGAGATCGAACATCAGGGCAAAAAGCTGCACGTCCTGCTGGCGATGAAGAATACCAATCCGACCAGTCACTATCTCATTTTGGTCGTGCGCAAGGACAATCTGGCAAAGAACCGTGACGCCATTGTGCGCACCGTCGCCGGCATGATCGAAGCGGCGAAATTCATGCAGGATCCGAAGAACGCCGACGTGGTCGCTGAAATTGCATCCATCACGGGCCATAACAAGGCGGTCAATAAGGCTGCCTTGAAGGCATTCCTTGACATCGACTTCTGGGCCGCGAAGGACGACGGCATGCCGCGCAGCAAGATCGAGGCGGTTGCCGCCCTCATGAAGAAGATCGGCTCCATCAATCCGGACAAGGAACCGGTGAGCTACGACAAGTTCGTCGACGCCAGCGTCTGGAAAGACGCCAATGCGATGGTGAAGTAACAAAGGGGACGCATCACGCAGTCCTCTATCCATCACCCTGAAGCGCGCCTTGGCGCGCATTTCAGGGTGATGGCGATAGGTTTGTCATCTGTTGCCTACTGGATCGATGTAAGTGCTCAGCAACGCCATTCGCCGCCACGCGCCTGTCTGGATCAGCGTATTCGCAGGTATCGCCCTCTGGGAGATTGCCGGGCGGAGCACCAGCAAGGCTTTCATGGTGCCGTTCTCGGAAACACTGGTGCGGCTCTGGCAGCTGGTGGTGAGTGGGAATTTCCTCACCCAACTTTTCGACTCGGCAAAACTGTTCCTCGCAGGCTTCATCCTTGCGCTGATCGTCGGCATGCCGCTCGGCATGCTGCTGGCGCGCATCCGGACGCTGCGCATCGGCGTCGAGCCCTACATCATGATTCTCTACGCCACGCCGATGGTGGCGTTGATCCCGTTTATTCTCTCAATGATGGGCTTCGGCTTCGCACCCAAACTGCTCGTTGTGTTTCTGTTCGCGGTTTTTCCCGTGCTCTACAATACGGTGGAGGGCGCGCGCAGTATCAAGCCCGAGCTGATCGAGGTCGCGAAATCCTTCCGCTCAAGTGAGTGGGCGCTGTGGCGCGAAGTAATGCTGCCCTACACCCTGCCGTACACGATGACCGGCGTTCGCCAGGCGATCGGCCGCGCACTGGTCGGAATGATCGCGGCGGAATTCTTCCTGTCTGCCACCGGCCTTGGTCAGCTCATCATGAGCGCCTCACAAAATTTCGACACCGGCGGCGTGTTCGCTTCGATCCTGATCATCGGCCTGCTCGGTATTGGTTTGACACGGCTTGGCCTCGCCATCGAACAGCATTTCGCCCGGTGGAGACAGTAGCGATGGCCGAGCAGGCTCTCTCCGCGCCCGTCCCCGCCGCCCACAAGCCGGCGGCGAGCCACTGGTCCGGCGCCTTTGTGCCGCGCCTGATTACGGGACTTGCGATCGTCCTTGTCTGGGAGATCGTGGTTCGCGTCTCCGCTCCGGCTTACGTCGCAAAGCCGAGCGGCGTGTTGCTTGCAATCCCCAAGGTCATCACCGAACCGGCGTTTCTGCAGGCGCTTGGTTCCACGCTATCGGCGGTAGCCGAAGGCCTCGCCATCACACTCGTCATCGGCACAGTCTTCGGACTGCTCATGGGACGCAGCCCCACATTCGATCGGGTATTCCGCGTCTACATCAACGGCTTTAATGCCATGCCGATGATCGTCGTGTTGCCGCTGTTTTCGTTGTGGTTCGGTTATTCGGGCGCGGCCCGCATCGCCACCATTATCTTCGCCGCAATATTCGCCATCACAATGAACGTCGCCGACGGAGCCCGCTCGGTGCCACGTGAATATCTGGAGGTGTCCCGTTCATTCCGCTCCGGCCGGCTGCGGGCGTTGACCGACATCATCCTGCCCGCTTCCATGCCCTATTTGCTCGCGGGCTTCCGGCTCGCCGCCGGCCGCGCACTGATTGGCGCGGTGGTGGCGGAGTTCTTCCTTTCGGTCGGAGGGCTCGGCTACTACATCCTCTATAATTCGCGCTCCTACCATCACAACGAAGCCTTTGTCGGCGTGCTGCTGCTCGCGGGCTTCGGCGTCGGTTTTGAATTGCTGGTGAACTGGACGACGCGGCACTTCATGCCCTGGTATCGTCGCGACGAAAAAGCGAGCTAGCGCGCCTCTTTTACGATCATCACAAGGAAATTCTGCATGTCATCAGACCCCTTGCTCAAGGCCGCGATCGCGCATTGGGGCCCTCGGTTTGTCGCCAACGGCGTGGTGCTGACCGACTTCGAGGAAGTCACCGGTTCGATCTCTTCGTATAACGATTGGTGCAGCGCCTGGTCGGCACGCGCCGCGCATCACGAGAAACTCGGACGTGACGCGCTCGCGAAGAAACATTCGTTGACGGCCGGAGAATGTCTGCAACGTGCCGGCGTCTACTATCATTTCGCTTCCTTCCTCTTCGTCCATGACCAGGCGCAGATGAAAGCCGCGCACAGCAAGCAGATCGAATGCCGGCAGATGGCACTCCCTCACCTGAGACCGTCCGGCGAACGTGTCGAGATCCCGTATCAGGGAAAGACGCTCGCCGGCATCCTGCGCAAGCCGGCGGGCATCGACCGGCCACCGGTTGTGGTAATGGCGGTCGGACTCGATTCGACCAAGGAAGAAGGCGACGCCTACGAAGCACCGTTCCTTGCGCGCGGTATCGCAACGCTCATTTTCGAAGGGCCGGGCCAGGGCGAAGCGCAATATGACTTCGCCATTCGCGGCGACTACGAAGTGCCGGTGAAGGCCGTTATCGATTTCGCCGAAAAGCGAGCCGATCTCGATGCCAAACGCCTTGGCATGTGGGGCGTGAGCCTAGGCGGCTACTATGCCCCGCGAGCCGCCGCATTCGACAAACGCATCAAAGCCTGCATCGCACTGGGTGGACCATTCAACTGGGGCGCGGCCTGGGATGGCCTGCCGGAACTCACTCGCGATGCCTTTCGTGTGCGCAGCCATTGCAGCACGCCGGACGAGGCACGCAAGAACGCCAGAACGCTGTCGCTTGAAGGCGTGGCGCAGAACATCACCTGTCCGCTCTTTATCGTGAACGGGCGGCTCGACCGCATCGTGCCGGCCAAGGACGCCGAACGCCTCGCGCGTGAGGCGAAAGGGCCGGTCGAGCTGATGATGATCGAGGACGGCAACCACATCGCGACCAACCGCGCCTATCGCTGGCGCTCGCAAAGCGCCGACTGGATGGCGGAGCAGCTCAAATAATATGGAAGCCGCGCGGCATCGCGTGCAGCCGCTCAATTCCGGTATTTGTGATCAACACCATCTCGCCGCTCTGCACACCGGCCTTGCCGTCGCGGGTGACGATGTTCGGCTGAATGACCACTGTCTGCCCGGCGCGGAACGGCTCCTGTGGCACGGGGCCTGCCGGGCGGCTCTTGCAGCCGAGGATCGGCGGCAGATAGCCGCCGCCATAGCCATGCAAGAGATCGTCGATGATGGTGAAACCGGCGTCCTCGATCACGCCCGAGGCCTCGATAACCTGCGCGGGCGTCGCGCCCCCCTTGAGCACCGCCGCAATCGCATCAAACGCCGCATCTGCCGCCGCATGCAACTCGCGGTAAAGCCTGTTCGGCTCGCCGAGCGCAAAACTCCGCAGCACCTGCCCGGGATGCTCCCAGAACGCAGCACTGATTTCGGCCACCACCACGTCTCCCGCCTGCACGTTTCGCATGCGAGGATATTGACGGGGGACGCCGAGATCCGGCGAATTCATCGACGTAACGCCGATGTAATGAATGACATTGGTCGCACCGTGCGAAACGTAGGCACGCTCGACCAAATTGCCGAGCTCGCGTTCGTTCAGCCCGGGTTTTAACCCATCACGCAGCGCCGCCATTCCGAGATCGCTGAAGTGTGCGCCGATGCGCAACCAATCGAGCTCTTCGGCAGATTTCACCTGCCGCAGCCGAATATAGTCGCGGTTGAGGCTCTTCAGTTTTTCGAATTTTGCCGAGAGGGCGGCGTGCTGTTCCGCGCTGACCGGACCGATGGTTGCAACGCGGTTCTGGCGTGCGCCGCGCTGCTCCAGCACCTTGCTCGCCGCGGCGATCGACGATTCTCCGCCCCACGCCACATCGGCCTTGTCGGCGAGAATCCCCGCCTGTGGCGCGTGATTGACATATTGCACGAACAACGCGTCGCGCCGGCCCGGCGTGAGCACGGCGATCGCCTCGGCGGTCACCGGCCATTGCGTCAACCATTGCACGGCCGAGCCGAAGCGATTGGCGCCGCAGACGACAATATGATCGCACTCCGCCCCGGCCAGCAGCGCTTCAATGGCCGCGCGCCGGCGCATCATTTCCGCGTCGGAAAAACGCGGATATTCACTCTTGGTTATGCGCGCGAGATGGGCAGGTAGTGTCACGTGGCTTTTTTCGGCAGCGCCACGATCATGTCAAGCTCGACGCGCGCGCCCGGCGACGACAACTGGTTGATGCAAACGGTCGTGCTTGCCGGCCGCCAATCGCCGAAATATTTGCCCATAGTTGCGTGCATGGCGTCGGCATCACGGAAATCGGTGAGATATTTCGTAACCTTCACGACGTCGCGCCAGCTCGCGCCGGTTTCGTCGAGGATAGACTTGATTGCCTCCATCGCACGCGTGGTCTGCTCTTCGATCGAGTGCGGGTGTACGTGCTCGGCATCCACATGCGGGTGTTTGTGATAAAGCGGCGACGGGGTCGCGCCGGACAGAAACATCAGGTCGCAGGCGCCCACGATCCGCACCGCGGGGGCGTACGGCATGGTATGCGCCTCGTCCGGCTTCGGATGCACGGGCTCAAGCCGGAAGCTCTGCTGCGGCTTGGTCATCACGGTCATGGCGGGCCTCCTTATCGGCGGACAAATTTGCGCTATTTGGGACTGAAAATCCCCTCAGCGCAACCGGTACACTTGATCGGACTTGACCGGACTTTGGCCGGATCGCGTGTTGATCGCCGCGCGGGAAACGCTAACGTGCGGCCGACAGGAGAGCCCGAATGCCTTCGACGATCCTCGATTCCGCAGTGTTCCGCGACATCTTCACCACCGAAGCAATGCGGAATGTGTTCTCGGATGAAAGCCGCGTGCAGAAATATCTCGATTTCGAGGCAGCGCTTGCGCGCGCGCAAGGCAGGCTCGGTATCATTCCGAAGGAAGCGGCTGCCGAAATCGTCCGCCACTGCTCGGCCGACAAAATCGACATGGCGAAACTCAAGGAAGCGACCGAGAGGATCGGTTATCCGGTGCTCCCGGTCGTGCAGCAGCTTGTGAAGCTTTGCAAAGACGGGCTTGGCGAATGGTCGCACTGGGGCGCAACCACCCAGGACATCACCGACACCGCCACCATCATGCAGATCCGCGAGGCGCTTGCCATCGTCGAAAAGGATATCGACGGCATCTGCGACGGGCTGGCGGCGCTCGCCAGGAAATACCGCGATACGCCGATGGCGGGGCGCAGCAATCTTCAACAGGCGGTGCCGATCACCTTCGGTTACAAGATGGCGACCATGCTCGCCGCCTTCGAACGCCACAAGCAACGGCTGAGGGAGTTCAAGCCGCGCGTGCTTGTGGGCGAATTCGGCGGCGCCGCCGGCACGCTATCCTCGCTCGGCAAGGATGGGTTGAAAGTACAAGACGAGCTGATGAAAGAGCTCAAGCTCGGCCAGCCGGAAATTTCCTGGCACACGGTGCGCGATCGTATTGCCGAAGTCGGCTGCTTTCTCGGCCTGGTCACCGGAAGCTGCGGCAAGATCGCGTTCGACGTGAAATTGCTGATGCAAACCGAGGTCGAGGAAGTCTATGAGCCATTCCATGCCGGCCGTGGCTCATCCTCGACCATGCCGCAGAAACGCAATCCGATTTCCTCGGTCTACATCACTGCGCAGACTGCCATGGTGCGGCAGCTCGTTGCCGCACTGCTTGAGGCCCAGGTCGAGGACCACGAGCGATCGACTGGCCCTTGGGAAATCGAATGGATCGCGCTGCCCGAGATCTTCATGCTCTCAGCCGGCGCGCTGGCGCAGACGCGTTTTCTGGTCGAAGGCTTGCACGTCAACGAAAAGAAGATGCGCGAAAATCTCGACATCACCAAGGGGCTGATCATGTCCGAAGCGGTGATGATGGGGCTCGGTGCCGATCTCGGCCGCAACAAGGCGCATGATCTTGTCTACGACATCTGCCGTGAGGTTGTTAAAACCGGCCGGCCGCTGATCGACCTGCTCGCCGAGAACAAGGAAATCAGCAAGCATGCCGACCGCAAGAAGCTGGAAAAGCTGGTTGATCCCGCGAACTATCTCGGTGTCGCCGGCGAGATGGTCGACCGCGTGCTGAAGATGCGGGGGAAGTAGCGCAGCGTTTGTCGTGCCGGGAAATCAAGCTTTCGGCATCGTTTTCCAAATCGCCATTGCAACCGCGAGCGTGGCGAGGCCAATCAGCACAAACAACGCCGGCACGGTCGTTCCGTATTTCTGCAAGACGGCGACAATGACCGTCGCGCTGGTCATGAACGCCGCGTTGAGCACATTGACTGCGGCAATCGTGCGGGCGCGGTGATCTGCACCGCTCCAGGCCTGCACCGCCGCAAAGGCGGGGACAATAAACAGGCCGCCGGCAACCGCGAGCCCGCATAAGTCGATCGCGGTGCGTATGGCGAGCGCCGATGCAAAGACCGTTGCCGGACCTTGCGGCGATGCCGCGGGAGGCACACCCGACGTGGCCAGTCCAAGATCGAGCGCGAAAGCCCCGAGCAGGACTGCGCCCACCAGCGTCGTCTTGAGAACAATGCGCCCACGCGCGATCACGGCCGCCAGACCCGAGCCGGCACCAACCGCAATCGAAAACCCGGCGAGATAGACGGTAACCGTCTCTTCGTTCCCGCCAATGATTGTCTTGATCAGCGGCGGCAACAGCGACAGCACCACGATGCCGACGAGCCAGAACCAGCTCGTCACCATCGCGCCCCACCACAATCTCGCGTCTGCGCGAAGATGCCGGATCATCGCGGCGGTTGAAGCGGCGATGTTGGCCGCGATTTTGAGCTGCGGTGCGCCCTCACCGGTCGGCGGGATCAACAGCGACGATGTCCAGCATGCTGCCGCAAAGCTCATGATCAGCGCAGCGAACAGCCCGGCCTCGCCACGATCGCGCGCGGCCAGGCCGCCCGCAATCGTGCCCAGAAGAATGGCGACAAACGTAGCTCCTTCCACAAGCGCGTTGGCGGCGGGCAGCTGTTCACGCCGCAGATGATCCGGAAGAATGCCGTATTTTATTGGACCAAAAAGCGCCGCAAGAATACCGAAGCCGAACAGTGCGGCGAACAGAAGCGGGAGCGAACTCCGCACATACGCCCACGCCGCCAGAGCGGCCACAAAGATCTCCACGAATTTGAGCCACTGCGCAACGCGTGCCTTGTCGTAGCGATCTGCAAGTTCGCCTCCGAGCGCGGACAGAAAAAAATAGGGCGCAATGAACACCGCGCTCGCGACCGTGATCAGAGCCTCGGAATTGAGCGCACCCGACTGAAACAGGATGACAAAGACCAGCGCGGTCTTGAGAAAATTATCGTTGAATGCCGCGAAGAACTGGCACCAGAACAACGGCGCAAATCGCCGCGACAACAGAAGGGGCGTTGGCATGCCGGGGCATTATTGCAAAGTTCCCCTGATTGTTCCCATGATTGTTCTCATGTGCGCTGGCCAAGGTGCAAAAAAATTGGGCGGCCTTCCGGCCGCCAACGCACCTAATCTTGGCACCTAACCTTGGCATCCAACCTTGACACTTAGCCGCACATCACCTGGCGGGCAGCGTCCCGGCCCGTCAGGATCGAACCTTTTTGTCATAGGATTCCACGGCCATCGCCCCGAAACCAAAGCAGAGGGCGATACCGATGACGATCGTAAAAAGCGTAATCCACATCGCGTGCCTCCTCTTCCGTTCAGCGCGACATGCGCGCGGGAAGTTCGGCGAGAGAAACGCGCCAAGGCCGTCCCGGTTCCCCGCATAATCAGGTTCCGGAACCAAACTGGATGGAGGACCGCAAATCGGCCAGTAATATGCGCAGATCGAGTTCCCGAAACTCCAGATAAATCCGGCGTAGCCAGCGCTGAAGCTCACTTTGGGAGTCCGACGGAATCCTGGTGCTCTCGCCCGTCTGCAGCTCCGCAAACGAGAAGGGTGGCGTCTCGATGTATCGGCGCAAGCCCGGCGCCAGAGCCGGCATGCGCATGACGCCCGAACCTCCCGGGGCAAGCGGATATTTATCGCGATGCTGTGCGGGCCCAAACATTTCGTTGTGCACGGGCACCAGCGTTGCGCGCGAGAACCGGTCACGCAGGCCGCGGAAGGCGCCGACCGATGTCTGGTCGGGCGTAATCGTGAACAGGATCGCGACGGCGATTGAACGGCGGCGCGCTTCCTCGACAAAATCGATCTGGTGGGCGACGGAAAAAAACGATTCAAACGACTCGTGACCAAGATCGATGACTTTTGTTACGTCCTCGTGCGCGACCAGGTGGTCGAACAGCGCCATTTGACCGCCGATCTCGCGTACTGAGGCCGTTGTGGTTTTTTCAGGCAGAAACTGCGCCAGCGTCCGTTCACCGGAATTGAGATCAAAGGCTGCGACCAGTCGGCCTTCGCTGAGATGAAAGTCGGTGAGCAGTCGCGCCAGCAATGTTTTGCCGACGCGTGGCCGCGGCGATGCAATAATGGTGATGGAGCTGCGAAATGCCATCGCCTGACCGGACGCCGCTGCTCGATCGGCGTTCTTGGATTTCTTCGAAGCGCTAGCCAGCTACCTGACGGACGTTGCTTTCGATCTTTGGCGAGACAAGATCGACAAGCTTCACGCGGTCGAACTCACCCCAGACGTTGCCGAGCCAATGGCGGACATAGCCGCGCAGAACGAACGAATTGTTGGCCGCTTCGCCCTTCGCGCCCTTGTTGCCGATAAATGAAACGAACGGAACGCTGGCCACTTCGACCTGCTCGTAAGCCATCTCATTGAGCTTGGGAATGGTGATTTCCTCGGCGCCCTTGATCTTCTTGAAATACGAATTGTAGGTCGCCGGATCCCACTCGAAGAACGTGGTGTTATTGATGAAATTCTTCACCAGGAAATAGTTGGCGTCGCCGACGACGCGAGCCGTTTCGGCGATTTCCTGCAGCGAGGCGATCGACGATCCAAGAATATGAAATACCGCAAAGGTTATCTGTCCCTTCTTGGCAGATTCGAGGAAACCGATATCGGTGAGCGCCTGCAGGGTTGACGACAGCAATCCGGCGCGAACGTCGATCACCGTCACTTTGGCGTCGGCGCTCCCCAGCGTGTCGAAGATTTTCATTTGATCGGAGACCGAGGTCACATCGACGACCTCCGTCAGCTCGGGATGAAACCGCTTGAGGGTCCCGCGCGGCGCCTCGGTATCAAACGCACGGGTCGGCGTTTGATGGGCGCCAAAGTAATCGATCAACGTGCGGGCGACGGTGGTCTTACCAACGCCGCCTTTGTCGGCTCCGACGAGAATAACAGCAGGTCTGGCCATAGCGGTACTCTGCAGGACGACGTGACTGATCCGATCCGCCAATATCTTACGTTATCGGCGCGGGCGAATGACAGGCTTAATTCGGCAAGTTGGTCGCTATCCCCGCCCCGATCTTGCTCTTGAGCATAAATTATAATGCTACTTCAAGCAATTGGATGAAAGTAACCGCCTGACTGCGCTTAACCTGCAGCAGGAGGTTGTGACCGACGCCTCGCCGATGACGTCCTGCCCTATAACGTTGCCGTATCAAGGCGGTGCCGGCGGAGGGATTTGAACCCCCGACCACCCGCTTACGAAGCGGATGCTCTACCGCTGAGCTACGCCGGCTAAAACCGCGCCACTGATATCGGCGTGGACCTCGCTTGGCAAGCAATTGGCAAGGAATACAGCCTTTTCCTTGGGCCGGCTTCAACGGAACAGCTGACGGAACCGCTGCCAGGCATCGCTGGCCGGTGGCGTTGAGGTCTCCGGCACCGGATCCGCATCAAGGCCTGATTCGAGGCCTGGATCGTCGGGAGCATGGACGAGCGGGATCACGGGCTCGACCGACTTGTGCACAGGTGTTTTGGATCTCGCGCTTTTGCGCGGCGCCTCAGCCGGTGGCTCAGGTGTCGCCTCAGCCGGCCGCTCAAGTGCCGCCTCCCGCGGGGCCGGCGGCGCAATCGTGATCGGCTCGGCGGGGGGCGGGGTGACCTCAATAACCGGCCGGCTCACGCCGATCTCGGCCAGCGGAACTTTCCATTCAAAACCGTCGAGCCGTCCGTTCGGCGACACCGGAAGCCAGCGATCCGACACCACGCCATCTGCGGTCCAGACCGGATCGCCTGAGGCGCGCATGGCGCGCGTCATCCATTCGCGGACGCGGCCTTCGTCACCGTGTTCGGTTTCCTCGAGCTCCGACATCAATGTCGCGACGCGCCGGGTCGGCGCCGACAAATAGGGCGCAAGCGCTGCGCGCGCTGTTGCAAATTCGCGCGCATCGAGCGCTGCGCGCGCAACCGCCAACCCGCCTTCAAGCTGGCCGGGGACCTTTGCGGCGAGCTTCTGCATACGTGCGAGCCGCTCGCGCGCACTGTCGCCGAGCCGCACATTGGCATAACTCTCCGCGATATCGGGGTGCGGATTGATCGCCCAGGCCGTTTCCAGAATCTTTCGTGCCTTGCGCGGCTCTCCCGATTCCGCCAATCGCTGTCCCGCCAGTGCGGCGGCGGGCACCAGGTCCGGCGCAAGTTTGACCGATTCCAGGATCAGCGCGCGCGAGGCGTCGCGATCGATGTCGCCAAGCGCCTGTGCGCGGGCGGCAAGCAGCACCGCGCGCTTGCGCCGGTAGTCGCCTTTGTCCAGCGCTCCCTTCATGTGATCGAGCGCATCCAGTGCGCCGGCCCAGTCGGACGTGGTGCAGCGATAGTCGAGAACAGCCTGCCCGGCCCAGCCAACGGCCGGCCCCGCCTTGGCAGCCTCCTCGGCTACGGCTCGCGCGGCGCCCGTGTCATTGCGCCGCTGCGCCTCGATATAAAGACCGCGCAACCCCAGCAGTTTGGTGTCCTCGCGCCGGGCCATTTCTCGAAACACACGTTCCGCCGTGCTTCGGTCACCCGCCATCTGCGCGGATTGAGCCGTGAGCAACATCGCGAGTCGATCGCCCGGCGACAGCCTCGCCGCCTCGTCGGCCGACCTGCGCGCGACGCGCAGATCGCCGGCACCGATTGCGATCAAGCCTCGGCTGATTGCGAGATAGCCTTTGGCAGCGCGACGATGGCGAAAGTACAATGATGCCTGCTCGGGCGAGTGCAGAATGGCGCGCACAATCGACCACAGCAGCAAGATTGCGACCACGAGCACGGCAACGGCAAAGACGGCCACCATTATGGAGGTTTCGATGCGATAGCCCATCCAGGTGATGGCGACCTCACCCGGACGGTCGGCGATCCAGGCGAAGCCGGCGGCTATGACCGCGATCGAAACCAGAAAAAGGATGATCCGGATCATGGCCTCATCGCTTGCCAAGTGCGTGCGCGGTCTGGCTCGCAAGCTGACGTGCGGCGGCGACCGCAGCCTGCCGCGCCTGTGCTTTAGCGATCCAGCTTTGTGCAGGTGCCCGTGTCGCGACATCGAGCTTGCCGAGATCGGTAAGTGCGTCATCGATGGCCGCGCTCGCCGCTTCTTTCTCGACGCGCGCCAGCACGGCAGACGCGTCGTCACCCGCGGGCATACCGACCGGACGGATACGCACGAGTCTGGCGGCACTTGCCTCCAGCCGTTCCAGATAATTGCCAGCCGGTGCCTGCGTGCCGGACGTTTTCATTATCACCGGCATCAACGCACGCAGCTCCTGCGCGAGTGTCTCGATGGTTGGCGCGCCACTCGACGCGAAGGGGACCAGCGGCGCCAGGGATTTCTCATCCGCACCGAGAAATCTTACTTCATCGAGTTCGGCATCGAACGGCGCACCGCTCGCGACGGCGTCGCGCAACGCTGCCGCGCTCAGCGCAAGCCGTGCCGCATTGTCCGCCGGAGCAGCCTTGACTGCCTGTTCAAGCGCGCCGAGACGCTTCTGCACGATATCGACATCCGCCGGGGATGGAGTCGCCGGAGCATTCTTCGACAGACTTTGCACGCTGTCGCGCAACTGCGTCATGGCATTTTGTGCAGCATCGGCCCGCGCACGGGCATCAGCGGCATTGCCCGCGATCTCATCGTTGCGCTTGTTGAGTGCAGTCAGCGCAATACCGAGCGACTTTGTTGCATTGTCAACGGCAGAAAGACGCTCCGCGACGCCCGGATCGTTGGCCGGCAGTCTGGCAAGCGCGCCTTCGATCTTGGTGATGCGCTGGGCGACCGCGTCGACTGCCCGGTTGTCTGGTGCCGATATTTGCGCGCTCGAATCGCTTGACGCGACATAACGGACCGGCACGGCGCCAGCAAACCAAAGCGTCCCGAGAACGATCGCCATGAGGGCCGCTCCGAGAACTCCACCAGCAAGAGCCGGCACGCTCAGCCACGCCGGTTGCTTGAGAGAAGAAGCCTGATCAGCCATCGGTTGCGTCTCAGGCTCTGTGACAGCCTCGGGCTGCTCATGTGCCGGAGGCGGCTCGGACGGCTGGCCGCTATCGGCCGCTGCAGGCGGTACTTCAGTGGCGGTCAGGTCGATCGTCGGCGCGGAGCGCTTGCGGCGGGGCGCGCCTACGGCAGGGTCCGGCGTTTTGCGCTTATCGGACATGCACATTTCCTTGGCGAATCGTCTCAATCCCGCAGGCAGGAAATAACGCAAATGGCGTGGGCGCGCCAATAATCAAGCTGGGAGCGCCTGCAAAAGCTCAACCAACGCGGCCTCATCGGGCCGTGCGGCAACGGCGATTCGGCTCGCACCGGCAAGGGGCTCCGCAACTTGCGCCGAAAGGCAAAGATGGCGAACGGCCATCGCCGGTCCGGTAATGCCTGCCTGACTGGCCCCGGCCAGGTAGTTGTCAGCGCTGCGCCGGGAAAAATGCATCACGGCATCGACCGCACCTGCCCGTAACGCTTCGATCAGTTCCGGCGGGAACGGCGCGGTGACCACGCGGTAGACGACTCGCATCTCGGCGGCGATGCCGCGCGCCGACAATTCACCGGGAAGATCGGCCGCGCGATCCTCGCCGGCAAGATAGAGCAAGGAGGCGTTGGTGCCGGCACGCTGCGCAATCAGCATCCGCATCAGATCACGCACATCGCCGTCCGCCGGGCTAACGTTCACGAACCCGGCTTGACGGGCGGCATCCGCACTGCGCTGGCCAACGGCAAACAGCGGCAATCGGGTCAGAGCTTCGCGCCCGGGATTACCGGCAATCGCGTCCGGCGCATTCGCGCTGGTCACGATGATCGCACCCCACGTGCCGGCAAGGTCTGCGGCAAGCGGCTCAACCCGCATCAGCGACGCCACCAGAACGTCGTGCCCACGGGCACGCAGCAAGGCAGCAGTTCGCTCGCTGTCGCGCTGCGGACGGGTTACAACGACGCGCATTGCTCAATTTTCCCGTGGATGATCCTGTCCGAAAACCGGTCGCTGCGTTTCGGGATCATGCATCAATCTAAAAATCCGGGCCCGGCGCGGTGCTTGAGCTCTCGCCCAGCCTCGGTGCCGATCGTGGCCGCGTCTTTGCGGCTTCCGCGACCAGCAATATCACATGCAGCGCTGCCGTCCGGCCGTGCGATCAATCCGCGAAATTCGACGGCATCATCGGCGACCGTTGCGTGCCCGGCGATCGGCGTCTTGCACGAGCCGTCGAGTGCGGCGAGGAAAGCCCGCTCGCAAACAAGCGCCGTTGATGTATCGACGTGATCGATGCGGACGAGAATGTCGGACATGCGCCTGTCATCCTCGCGGATCTCGATGCCGATGGCGCCCTGTCCGACGGCCGGCAGAAATTCGTCGGCGCTCATGATTCTGGTTGCGTGCTCGGCCAGTCCCAGTCGTTTCAGGCCCGCAAGCGCAAGCAAGGTGGCATCAACCTCACCGGCCTCAAGTTTGCGCAATCTCGTTTCCACGTTGCCGCGTAGCGGTGTGACGCGCAAATCGGGCCGGGCGCGCTTGGCGATCGCCTGCCGGCGAAGCGACGCAGTTCCAAGACTCGCACCACGCGGCAGTTCGTCCAGCGACGGCGCGTGATGGCTGATGAAAACATCGCGGGGATCCTCGCGCTCCAGGCAAGCAGCCAGAACCAGGCCCTTGGGTAGAATCGTCGGCATGTCTTTCGCCGAATGCACGGCGAGGTCAATGCGTCCATCCAGCAAAGCTTCCTCAATCTCCTTGGTGAACAGCCCCTTGCCGCCTTCGTCTGCCAAAGATCGATCCTGGATGGTATCGCCACTCGTGCGAATGACGACGAGCTCGATCCCCTCCTCGCTGACACCCGTCGCCGCCGCCAGCCGCGAACGCACCATGCGCGCCTGCACCAATGCCAGCGGGCTGCCGCGCGTGCCGATGCGTAAGGAGGCTGTGGATTGCGCCATATAACCTCGCAATGCTAGGCCGAACCGGGGGTCGGCCTGACGGTCAGGACTAGCTATTATTTCGGCCGCCGTCACCTCGCGCCGGCAGGCGGATCGACAGGCGCAAGGGCACAAGGGCAAATGAGGGACTGATGATCGTCCTTGGCATTGAAACGACCTGCGATGAGACCGCGGCGGCGGTCGTCGAGCGTTTCCAGGACGGCCGCGGTAATATTCTCTCCAATGTGGTGCTGTCGCAGGTGAACGAGCATGCCGCGTTCGGCGGCGTCGTACCGGAAATTGCCGCTCGCGCTCATGTGGAAGCGCTCGATTTCGTCATCGCCAGTGCCATGAAACAGGCAGGCATCAGCTTTGATGCGATCGACGGGGTCGCCGCCGCCGGCGGGCCGGGACTGATCGGCGGCGTGATTGTCGGCCTGACCACCGCCAAGGCCATCGCGCTCGTCAAAAACAAGCCACTGATCGCGGTCAATCATCTGGAGGCGCACGCATTGACCGCGCGTATGACCGACAACACGGCATTCCCCTATTGTCTGTTCCTCGCTTCCGGCGGCCATACCCAGATCGTGGCCGTGCGTGGCATCGGCGACTATGTCCGGCTCGGGACGACGCAGGACGATGCCATTGGCGAGGCTTTCGACAAGACCGCCAAGCTGCTGGGCCTTGGGTATCCGGGCGGACCGCAAGTCGAGAAGGAGGCTCTTCGCGGCAACGCCACGCGTTTTGCACTTCCGCGCCCCATGCATGGACGCAAAGACGCCGATTTCTCGCTCTCCGGCCTCAAGACAGCGTTGCGGCTGGAGGCGGAAAAGATCGCCCCGCTCAGTGATCAGGATGTCGCCGATCTCTGCGCCAGCTTCCAGCAGGCGGTCGTCGACGTTGTGTTCGAGCGGCTGCGTGCCGGCCTGGTGATTTTCCGCGCGCGCTTCGGAACACCGAGCGCGCTCGTTGCCGCCGGCGGCGTTGCCGCGAACCAGGCGATCCGTAAGGCCCTCAATCGCCTCGCCTTCGAAGTCGGCGCGACGCTGGTCGTGCCACCGCCCGACCTGTGCACGGACAATGGCGCGATGATCGCATGGGCCGGCTGCGAGCGGCTGGCGCTCGGTCTTACCGATCCGCTTGAGGTAGCGCCGCGCGCACGCTGGCCGCTCGACGAGATAGCCGCTGCCGAAGGCGCGCGACGGCGAACGGCGGCATACAAATAGGCTGACTGGCGGACATGACATGACCATTCAACGCATTGCGGTGCTCGGTGGCGGCGCCTGGGGCACGGCGCTCGCCCTTACCTGCGCGCGCGCCGGCCGCAACGTCATGCTTTGGGAATACGAGCCCGGCAATGCCGCAAGCCTTGAAAAGAAACGCGAAAGCCGCTTCTTGCCTGGCGTACGTGTTGACAACGAAATCAAGGTGACGCGCGACCTCGGCGATACCGCAAACAGCGATGCAATTCTCCTGGTGGTTCCGGCGCAGGCCGTGCGTTCCGTGGTCACGTCGCTGTCGTCATTGGTCGCAAAATACACGCCGCTGATCGCTTGCGCCAAAGGCATTGAGCACGGCACGCATAAATTCATGACCGAAATCATCGCCGAGTGCGCGCCGGCCGCGGTGCCGGCGATCCTGTCAGGACCAAGTTTCGCAGCTGACGTCGCGCGCGGAATGCCGACGGCAGTCACGGTTGCGGCCTCCGATGGCAAGATCGCGCTCGATCTGGCACATGCGCTCAGCGCGGGTACTTTCCGTCCCTACCATTCGACCGATGTGCGTGGTGTCGAACTGGGCGGCGCCACGAAGAACGTTCTTGCAATCGCTGCCGGCATCGTTACCGGCAAGGGGCTGGGTGCCAGCGCTTCAGCCGCGCTCACCACGCGCGGCTTTGCCGAACTTGTGCGCTTCGGCAAGGCGTGCGGCGCAAGAACCGAAACCATGATGGGTCTTTCGGGTCTCGGCGATTTGGTTCTCACCTGCGGGACGCCGCAATCGCGTAACTTTTCCTGCGGGGTCGCGTTGGGCAAAGGCGAGAAGCCGGACACTGCCGCACATGGTAAACTCGCAGAGGGTATATTCACCGCGCCGGTGTTGCTGGAAATGGCCCGCGAAAAAAAGGTGGAAATGCCGATCTCGGTCGCCGTCGCCGCCGTGCTGTCAGGAAAACTGAGCGTCGATGAAGCGATCGAGTCGCTGCTCACGCGTCCACTAAAATCGGAATAAAGCCATGGCCTATTGGTTGCTCAAGACTGAACCCGATGATTACTCCTGGGACGACCAGGTCAAGCGCGGTTCAAAGGGAGAGGTCTGGACCGGCGTCCGCAATTTCACGGCACGCCGGCATCTCAAGGAAATGAAAAAGGGCGACAAGTTCTTTTTCTATCATACCGGCGACGAAAAACAGATCGTCGGCATTGGCGAAGTGATCCGCGAGTCCTTCCCCGATCCGACGGCCGCGAAAGACGAGGCGTGGGTGGCGGTGACGACCGTGGCCGACAAGCCGCTGCCTAAGCCTGTGACCCTCGCGACGATCAAGGCCGAAGCAAAACTCAAGAACATGGCGCTGGTGAAATATGGACGGCTATCGGTGCAGCCGGTGACCGATGCCGAATGGAAGCTGGTCTGCAAAATGGGTGGACTCAAATAGGGAGGCGACAATGAACTTTGCGCACGCCAACATTGTTTCAATCCTGATCGCCGCCGTTGCTGCCTGGATTTTTGGCGGCGTTTACTACACCGCGCTGAGCAAACCCTGGCTCGCGGCGCAGGGCAAGACGCTCGAACAATGCAAGGCCGAGCAGGACGCCAAATCCGGCATCGCGAAGGGCGCGCCGTTTGTCGTCGTGTTCATCAGCGAGTTCATCATTGCCTGGGTGCTCTACGGCATTCTCATGCATATCAATATGTTCACGCTGCGCGCCGGCATCATCTCTGCCGCCTTTTGCTGGTTCGGGTTTGTGCTGACCACGATCGCGACCAACAATGCGTTCGGCGGACGCCGCCCGATGCTCACGGTCATCGACAGCGTCGCGTGGCTCGGCGCCTTTTTGATTATCGGCGCGATAGTCGGTGGCTGGGGCCCCTAAGGGCGCAAAACTCCCCAAAAGTAGGGCTATCTGCGCCTTGTCGGTCGCGCAAAGGCCGTCGCATAATGGCCCGGAGCCAAAACGAATGGACGTCCGCCACATACAAGGTGGATGCGGAGGAACTGTCGATGTCCGAAAAAATCTATGACGTGCCGGCGCAATGGCAGTCGCGTGCTTTCGTGAACGACGCCAAGTACAAGCAGATGTACGCAGCCTCGCTGGAGGATCCGGGCAAATTCTGGGCGGAGCAGGCCAAGCGCATCACCTGGTCGAAACCGTTCACCAAAGTAAAGAACACCTCCTTCGCCCCCGGCAACATTTCGATCAAATGGTTCGAGGACGGCAAGCTCAACGCCTGCTTCAACTGTGTCGATCGCCACCTGGAAAAACGTGGCGATCAAACCGCCATTATCTGGGAAGGCGATGATCCAAAGAATGATGCGAAGGTCACCTACAGGCAATTGCATGCGGAGGTGAGCAAATTCGCCAACGTTCTGAAAAAGCAGGGCGTCAAGAAAGGCGACCGTGTCACCATCTATCTGCCGATGATCGTCGAGGCGGCCTACGCGATTTTGGCTTGCGCGCGCATCGGCGCGATTCATTCGGTTATTTTCGGCGGCTTCTCGCCGGACTCGATCGCAGGGCGCGTCGACGACTGCAAATCGACCGTCATTGTCACCGCGGACGAAGGCATTCGCGGCGGCCGCAAGATTCCATTGAAAGCAAACGTTGATGCGGCCTGCGAGAAGGTCAGCGGTGTTAAAACTGTCGTCGTCGTCAAGCACACCAAGGCCGCCGTTAACATGACGGCCGGGCGCGACGTCTACTACGATGATGTTGCCAAGACCGTACCGGCCGACTGTCCGTGCGAGGAAATGGGCGCGGAGGACCCGCTTTTCATTCTTTACACATCGGGCTCGACCGGCAAGCCGAAGGGCGTGCTGCACACGACCGGTGGCTACCTGCTGTTTGCGTCAATCACGCATCAATACGTGTTCGATTATCACGATGGTGATGTTTACTGGTGCACTGCCGATGTCGGCTGGGTCACAGGACACAGCTACATTCTTTACGGGCCGCTTTCGAACGGCGCCATCACACTGATGTTCGAAGGGGTTCCGAACTATCCGACCACGTCGCGCTTCTGGGAAGTCTGCGACAAGCACCAGGTCAATATTTTCTATACCGCGCCGACGGCGATCCGTGCGCTGATGCAGGCTGGTGACGAGCCGGTCAAGAAGACCTCGCGCAAGTCGCTGCGCCTGCTCGGCTCGGTCGGCGAGCCAATCAATCCGGAAGCCTGGGAATGGTATCACCGCGTGGTGGGCGACGACCGCTGCCCGATCGTGGACACCTGGTGGCAGACCGAGACCGGCGGCATCCTGATCACACCGCTGCCGGGCGCGACTAAGCTCAAGCCGGGCTCAGCGACGCGGCCATTTTTCGGCATCAAGCCGGAAATTGTCGATGCCGATGGCAAGGCTCTCGAAGGAGCGACCAGCGGCAACCTGTGCATCACCGATTCGTGGCCGGGGCAGATGCGCTCGGTCTATGGCGATCACGACCGCTTCGAGCAGACTTATTTCTCGACCTATAAAGGCAGATACTTCACCGGCGATGGCTGCCGTCGTGACGAGGATGGCTACTACTGGATAACCGGCCGCGTCGATGACGTGATCAACGTCGCGGGCCACCGCCTGGGGACAGCAGAAGTCGAAAGCGCCCTGGTCGCGCACGAGAAAGTGTCGGAGGCTGCGGTGGTCGGTTATCCACACGACATCAAGGGCCAGGGAATCTACGCTTACGTGACGCTGATGGCCGGGGAAAAGCCGAGCGAGGATCTGCGCAAGGAGCTGGTGCAATGGGTGCGCAAGGAGATTGGTCCCATCGCCTCACCTGATCTGATCCAGTTCGCACCGAGCCTGCCGAAAACGCGGTCTGGCAAGATCATGCGACGAATCTTACGCAAGATCGCTGAAGACGAGTACGGCAATCTCGGTGACACGTCGACGCTGGCCGATCCTGCGGTGGTTGATGATCTTGTCAACAACCGCCAAAACAAGAAGGCGGCAAAAGTGGGTGCGTGAGCCGCGCGGGGCCCTGTCGGGCGGCTGGCAAAAGCTGTTTTGCCAACCTCCCGATTTGAACCCGGTCGCCCACACAAGTCACCAACAGGATGCGTGCTGGAAAAGCAGGCGCTCGTGGTTGCGCCTGATGTGGGGACTATGAACGCAGTTCTCCCAAGTCCGTCCTTCAGGCCGAGCCGCCGGGTGTTTGCGCTCGCGGGAGTTCTTGTCCTCGCACTCGCCACTGTCGGGTGCATCGACAGCGAGCCGCAGCAACGCCGCGCCTTCATCACGTTTTTGAAAACGCGGGTGATCGACAAGCCGGGCCTGCACATTCCCATCATGTCGGACAAGGATGTCGCCGATTTCGGCCCCTATGCCGACCACTACCGCATCATGAACGGTTTTCACCACAAGCTGGACACATCGATTTCCAAGGACCTCGCGCGTGCCATGCAGATCGGCACTCCTCGTTCGCTTGAAGATTTGCGAGATCAGCGTGCCATTCTTCCGGTGCTGAAAGCCGGCATGATCAACATGCAGTCCGAGCTGGATAAGGCTGAAGGAGATGCTGACGCGGCGCGCAAGGCCTTGAAGCAACCGCCGGATTTGAAGGCGGTCTACGATATCGCCTACGACCGCATGGTCACCGCTCCGGCAAAGGTCTTTCGCGAGCTGGTCCCGCTGATCCAAGGCATGCTTCCCGCGATCGAAAATCTTGCCGCCTATCTCGACGAGCACCACGATACCATCACATTCCGCGGGGGCTCTCCGGTCGTCAGCGACCCTGCGACCCGGGCGAAACTGACTGCTCTCATGGATACAGCGGGCAAGGCGGCGCAGGCTTCCGAGGAGGGCAAGCGCAAGCTGCGCGCCATGGCGGAAGGCAAGTAGCTGCCTCAACGAAAAGCTGTGCGTTTTCTGACATTTTCGGTGGAAGTTCGCGACCCGGACACAATTTAGCGACAACTATCCGGGTATGGCGCGTCCGCGCACATCCCCCCAGCCGGAAGTTCCCGGCCTCGCTGCTCGACGAATTGCTGCCGATATCCTCGACGGCGTTCTGCGACGGCGAATTGCCCTGGATGAGCAGTTCTCGGGCAAGAACGCACATCCGGGCTTGCCTGCCCTTGCCGAGCGGGACCGCGCCTTGACGCGGCGGCTCACGGCAACCGTTTTGCGGCGCCTCGGCACACTGCGTCATCTGGTTGGCGGCTACCTCGAAAAGGGATTTCCCTCCGATGCGCCGCGGGCCGAAACGATCCTCCTGCTCGGTGCGGCACAGATTCTCTGGCTCGAAGTCCCCGATCATGCTGCTGTCGACCTCTCGGTGCGGCTGGCGCAGGCTGATCGCCGCGCCGGACGGTATGCCGGGCTCGTCAACGCCGTGCTCCGCCGGGTGGCCCAGCACGGGGCGACCGCATCGTTCGACGATATTTCACGCGATACGCCGGAATGGCTGCTCAAACGCTGGACCGGAATTTACGGTAGCGATACCGCGCGCGCGATTGCGGCAGCCAATGGCCACGAACCTGCCCTCGACCTCACGGTGAAGCAGGACACCGAGTCCTGGGCCGAACGGCTGCGCGGTCGCGTCATGCCGACCGGCACCGTACGCACGCTCGCGCATGGCGCGATCTCTCTGCTGCCGGGATTCTCCGAAGGGGCCTGGTGGGTGCAGGACGCTGCGGCCGCCCTGCCGGTCCGTCTTTTCGGTGACCTTCGCGGAATGAACGTGGCCGACCTGTGCGCAGCGCCCGGCGGGAAGACCGCACAGCTCGCCTTCGCAGGTGCAAACGTTACCGCAGTCGATCGCTCGCCGGCGCGGATTAACCGGCTCCGCGAGAATCTCGCGCGTCTATCTCTTGATGCCGAAACTGTCGTAGCCGACGCTCTGGAGTGGGACGGCGGGCCCTTCGACGCGGTCTTGGTCGACGCGCCCTGCTCCTCCACCGGTACCATCCGGCGGCATCCCGACGTGCCCTGGCTCAAGAGCGAGGCTGACCTTTCGGTCCTCACGTCATTGCAGCAGCGATTGCTGGACCGTGCGGTGGGATTGCTCAAGCCGGGCGCGACATTGGTTTATTGTGTCTGCTCGCTGGAGCCCGAGGAAGGGGAGAATCAGACTACGGCTTTGCTTGCGCGCGATCCGCGCGTGGCACGTAAGCCAATTACGCCGCAGGACGTGTTCGACCGTGCGGAATTCGTGACCCCCGCCGGCGACTTGCGGACCCTGCCGCTTCATTTGGTCGATCCCGACCCGCGCTGGGGCGGGCTTGATGGGTTTTATGCGACACGCCTCACACGAATATAGCGTCGATCCAAAGTCGGGATCGGCATATTGGCCGTTTCCCGACGCTTCGCTATCGTGTGAGTCGCGCGTACGCACGGGAACGCGTGGCAGGGGATGAGCGCTTTGACGATGCGGGTTTCGGTGGCGGAGCAGGCCAGGCTCTCCGTACTCATCGGGCGCCGCGCGTTCCGCACGTTTCTTGGCCGCATCAACGCGCATCCTCTGCTTCGCTGGCGGTTTGTCTCGACCAAGACCGACCGGCTGGTGATAGCGCCACAGGATCTGCGCACCGCCGACGCCACCCGCGCCAGCGAAATCTACTCTGGCCGTTTTGCCTTTGCCGGCAAAGTGGTGATCTCCGACCGCAGATCGCCGTTCGATATGACGCCGCCCTCGGATGAGTGGGCTGCCACACTGCTCGGTTTCGTCTGGCTGCGGCACTTGCGCGCCGCTGACTCCGCCATTACCCGCGCCAATGCCCGCTCGCTGATTGACGACTGGATCAACGTGCAAGGTGGCTGGCATCAGATGGGATGGCGTTCCGATATCCTCTCGCGCCGCGTGATCTGCTGGCTTAGCCAGGCGCCATTCGTGTTGCAGGACGCCGATGCGCGCTTCTATCGACGCTTTATTCGCAGCCTGTCGCGGCAGGTACGCTATCTGCGTCGCACGCTCAACGAGTCACGCGACGGCCTGCCGCGCCTGCAGGCGGTCATCGCACTCAATTACGCAACGCTTTGCATGCAGGGGCAGTCGGGATTTCTGCGAGCCAATGTGAACCGGCTGATCGATGAGCTTCGCAAGCAGATTTTGCCTGACGGCGGTCATGTCAGCCGTAATCCCGGAGCGCTGATTGAATTGCTGGCCGATCTGCTGCCGCTGCGGCAATTGTTCTCGGCCAGGCAATTGCAGCCACCGCAGGCGCTCAATAATGCGATCGACCGCATCATGCCGATGATGCGGTTCTTCAGACACGGCGACGGAAACTTCGCGCAATTCAACGGTATGGGACCGACGTCGGTCGACTTGCTTGCGACGGTCCTTGCCTATGACGATGCGCGCGGCACACCAGTCTCGAATGCACCCCACTCCGGCTATCAGCGCATCGACGCCGACCAGACCGTACTGTTGATGGATACCGGCCGGCCGCCGCCGGTGATCTTGAGCCAGGAGGCGCATGCGGGCTGTCTCTCGTTTGAACTTTCCTGGCGGCAGCACAGGCTCGTCATCAACTGTGGCTTACCCGCGGTGAACAAGGAGAATTGGCGGCAAGTCGCACGCGCCACCCCTGCGCACTCGACCGTCGTTCTCAATGATCGCTCGTCGTGCCACTTCCTTGAGTCCGGTGTGGTCCGTCGGCTGCTTGGCGGCAGCCCGATTATTGCCGGTCCGCACGATGTGCGTATTGAGAGAGACTCCGGCGGCACAATATTGCGCGCCTCTCATGATGGTTATGCCCGCGATTGCGGCGTTATCCATACTCGTTTCATCCGGCTTAGCGGGGATGGCCGCGCCCTCGACGGCGAGGACAGCTTTTCCTCGGCGAGTGGCGGGACATTGGGTGGTAGCGACGAATTCGCCATCCGATTTCATCTCCATCCCGCGATCAAGGCGAGCCGTCTGGCGGATGGCCGTGGTGTCATGCTTTTGCTGCAGGACCGCGAATTGTGGACCTTCGCCACCTTGGCCGACGCGGTCGAGCTCGAGGAAAGCGTCTTCCTGGCTGGTACGGACGGTCCGCGTCGCACGGTGCAAATCGTGATTTATGGCCGTGTGGGAGAGCCGGCGGCGGTGCGCTGGAGCTTCCGTCACACCCCACCGGCGGCGCCGGGCTCCCGACCCGACCGGGCGCATGAGCCGGAATTGCCGCTTTGATTCGATGTTTGTGGATGCCCGGCAGACCAACAGCATTCGCGAATACACTTTCCCCTGCTTGATATGCTAGCTCGTGTGTCATGAGCAGCCACCCGCGCCGCATCAGCCGCGCCCTGTTGTCGGTATCCGACAAGGCCGGGCTCATCGCATTCGCATCGCAGCTTGCCCGCTATGGCGTGGAGCTGGTTTCGACCGGCGGCACGGCAAAGGCATTGACCGATGCCGGCCTTGAAGTGATCGATGTGGCCGAGCTCACCGGCTCCCCTGAGATGATGGATGGCCGGGTCAAGACGCTGCACCCGAACGTGCATGGCGGGCTGCTGGCGATCCGCGGCAACAAAGAGCATGTCGCGGCGATGGAAAAGCATCACATCAGGCCGATCGATTTGCTGGTGGTGAATCTCTACCCGTTCGAGGCCACGGTCGCGAAAGGCGGCTCATTCGATGACTGCATCGAGAACATCGACATCGGCGGCCCGGCCATGATCCGCGCCGCCGCCAAAAACCACACCGACGTCACTGTCATCGTCGAACCTGCCGACTACGAAAAAGTGCTGGCCGAATTGGCGCAGCACAAAGGAACGGTATCTCTCGAGCTGCGACAAAGGCTGGCTGCGAAGGCTTATGCACGCACCGCTGCCTATGATGCCGCGATCTCGAACTGGTTCGCCGAGAAACTGCACGATGACGCGCCGGACTACCGCGCCTTCGGTGGCAAATTGATGGAAGCCTTGCGTTACGGCGAGAATCCTCATCAGAGCGCAGCATTCTACCGTTCGCCGTGGCAGCGCTTCGGCGTAGCCACGGCCCGGCAGTTGCAAGGAAAGCAACTATCCTACAACAACATCAATGATACCGACGCCGCCTACGAAAGCGTTGCCGAATTCGATCCAGCCCATTCCGCGGCTTGCGTAATTGTCAAACATGCGAATCCCTGTGGAGTCGCCGAAGCAGATACCCTGCTGAATGCCTATCGCAAGGCGCTGGCGTGCGATTCCACGTCGGCATTCGGCGGCATTGTCGCGCTCAATCGCAAACTTGATGCGGATGCGGCAAAGGAAATCACCGGAATTTTCACCGAAGTAATCATCGCGCCGGACGCAACCGAAGAGGCAATCAGGATCGTCGCGGCCAAAAAAAACCTCCGGCTCCTGATCGCCGGAGGCCTGCCTGACCCGCGCGCAATTGGATTGACGGTGAAGTCCGTTGCCGGCGGCCTGCTTGTGCAGTCACGCGACAATGCGGTGGTGGACGAGATGCAGCTCAAGACGGTCACCAGGCGTGCGCCGAGCAAGGGCGAGCTGGCCGACCTTCGATTCGCATTCCGTGTCGCCAAACATGTGAAGTCGAACACCATTGTGTATGCCAAGGATCGCGCCACCGTCGGCATCGGTGCCGGCCAGATGAGCCGTGTCGATGCGGCGCGTATCGCAGCGCGCAAGGCCGAAGATGCAGCGAAAGAGCTGGGACTTCCCGCCCCTCTGACAAAAGGCTCGGTCGTCGCTTCGGACGCGTTCTTTCCGTTTCCCGACGGGCTTTTGGTGGCGATCGAGGCCGGGGCAACTGCCGTCATCCAGCCCGGCGGCTCGGTGAACGATCAGAAGGTGATTGACGCAGCGGACGCCCATAACATCGCGATGGTATTTACCGGCACGCGGCATTTCAGGCATTAGCAAAAGCCGGTCGCAGCTAATGCCTTGCCAGGTCGCCCAACAGGCTCGCTGCGACTGACAATTTCGACAGCGTGAGGCCGGAACCCGCGATTTGGTGAATTGCCGCACGAATGCGTTCGACCTCCGCCTGCCGCGGACGAACCCATTCTTCCACGGCGTCGTTGCCGGCGTGGCCGTTCCCCACCATCGCAGCGGTGAGCCTTCGTTCTGCATCGCCGATGGAATCGAGCGCACGATCGAGCGCGAGACGGTCGAAATAGTCCGACACAACGATATTCGGCACGGCGTTGGCGACGCGGTCGAGCTGAAAGAAAGCTTCGGTCGCAAAATAGGTCGCGGTCACTTCGCCCACCGGCTTGCCGGCGCGATCCGCGACCAGCGCGATGTCCGGTGCCGCCTTGAGCAGTGGCAGGCTGCCGATACGACGGGCAAGCGATTCGGGCACGCCCGCCTTGGCAAGGTCTGCGATTCGAATGTCCCGCGCATTGGCGGCCGGTTCCGACAGCGCAGCATCGAGCGCACCCGCGACCTGTGCGATGCCGTCGCGGTAGTGGCCGATTATTTTTTCTAGCCCTTGCGCAAGATCCACGTTACGCAGGAACCAGACCAGCCGGTCGAGCAAAAGATCCTGCACGGCGGCGTAAAGATCGAGCTGGACCTTGCCGGAAATCCTGTTGTCGAGCGCGTCAATCTCGCTATTGAGTTCGATCAGATCGTAGCTGTTGCGGACGGCGGCAAAGGCCGCAGCGATCGCCGGCGACCCAGCGCCGGTCTGGTCGGCAATCCGTACGATGAGGGTCGCGCCCCCGCGATTGATCATCGAATTCGTCAATTGTGTCGCGATGATCTCCCGCCGCAGCCGGTGCGCCTGCAGCGCGTCGGCATATCGCTCCGACATTTCCTTCGGGAAATAACGGTCGAGCTCGCGCCCCAGATAGGGATCGTCCGGCACCGTGCTATCGAGCAGCTCACTGTAGAGCGACAGCTTGGCATAGGCGAGAAGCACGGCGAGCTCCGGCCGCGTCAGCGCCACATTGCGTTTGCGCCGCTCGGCGATCGCTATCTCGTCAGGCAGGAATTCGACGCCGCGGTCGAGTTCGTCGCGCATTTCAAGCGTCTGCATCAGGCGCTGCTGGAACCCGAGATCTTCAAGCCCGCGCCGCTGCGCCAACGAGAGCGCCAGGGTTTGCTGGTAGTTGTTCCGCAATACCAGCCGCGCCACTTCGTCTGTCATCTCGGCGAGCAGCGCATTGCGCGCATCGATGGTCAGCGTGCCGGCGCGGACAGGGCCGCTGAGGCCGATCTTGATATTAACCTCGACGTCGGACGTGTTGACGCCGGCTGAATTGTCGATCGCGTCGGTATTGAGCCTGACGCCGCGCTGCGCCGCTTCGATGCGGGCGCGCTGGGTCATCCCGAGATTGGCGCCTTCGCCGATCACCCTGCAATTGAGGTCGGCACCGGTGACGCGAATCGCGTCGTTGGCGCGGTCGCCGGCGGCATCGTCGGTTTCGTTCGAGGCGCGGACATAGGTACCAATGCCCCCGAAAAACAGAAGGTCGACTGGCGACTTGAGAATGGCCTTCATCAACTCCTGCGGCGTCACGGATTCTCCGACACCAAACAGCTTGCGCGCCTCGGCGCTCAGCCGGATTTCCTTCGACGAACGCGGAAAGACGCCGCCCCCCTTTGAGATCAACGCCTTGTCGTAGTCCTGCCAACTCGATCGCGGCAGCGCGAACAATCGCTTGCGCTCGGCAAAACTCGCTTTCGGATCGGGATCAGGATCGATGAGAATGTCGCGGTGGTCGAAAGCCGCCAGCAGCCTGATCGTGTCTTCACGCAACATGCCATTGCCGAATACGTCGCCCGACATGTCCCCGACGCCGACGACGTTGAATGGCGTCTTGCCGATGTCGACATCCATTTCACGGAAATGCCGCTTCACTGCTTCCCAGGCGCCACGCGCGGTAATGCCCATGGCCTTGTGGTCGTACCCGGCCGAGCCACCCGATGCGAAAGCGTCGCCAAGCCAGTAGTCGTGCCCAACCGAAATCGCGTTAGCGATGTCAGAGAAGGTCGCGGTGCCCTTGTCGGCCGCGACCACAAGATAGGGATCATCGCCCTCATGACGCACCACGCTCGCCGGAGGAATGATTGCGCCGTCGGGACCGATATTGTCGGTGATGTCGAGCAGCGTCGAAATAAAGAGTTTGTATGTCGCAACGCCTTCTGCCTGAACCGCGTCGCGCGTCGCGCCCTTCGGCATCAGTTTCGGCACGAAACCGCCCTTGGCGCCGACCGGCACGATGACGGCGTTCTTGACTTGCTGCGCTTTCACCAGCCCGAGAACCTCGGTGCGGAAATCCTGTGGCCGGTCAGACCAGCGGATGCCGCCACGCGCCACCTTGCCGAAGCGCATGTGCACGCCTTCCACGCGCGGTGAATAGACGAAAATTTCGTAGAGCGGCCGTGGCAGCGGCAGATCGGTCAATTTGCGGCTCTGGAATTTGACCGAGATCACCGGCTTGAGCTGACCGTCCTTGTCGGTCTGAAAGAAGTTTGTACGGATCGCGGACTGCACGGCGTTGACGAAACGCCGCAGGATGCGGTCCTCGTCGAGGCTCTCGACTTTCTGCAATTCCTCTTCGATGCGTGCGACGATCGCGCTTTGCTTGTCTTCGCGGCCCGTATCCGCGCGTGGGTCGAAGCGGGCATGAAATAATTCAACGACGTTGGCCGCAATGCCGGCATGTTTCACCAGCGTCGACCACATATAGTCTTGCGAATAGGGCACGCGAATTTGCCGCAGAAACCGTGACAACGTCCGGATCAGCGCGATGTCGCGCCAGGCGAGACCACCGTGCAGCGTGAGCGCGTTGTAGCCGTCATTCTCGGCCGCGACACGCATCACCATCAGAAAGGCCGTTTCCAGCCTTGCCTTTCCGCTATCGAGATCGATCGGGCCGCCTTCGGCGCGTTCCAGCAGCATGTCGTGCAACCAGACCCCAGCGCCGTCCTGAGGCTCGACGTGATAAGTGCGCTCGTCCACGACTCGAAAACCCATGTTTTCCAGTACCGGCACGCGCTCGGAGAGCGGCAGCGGCCGGGCGAAGCTCCAGACCTTGAGACCGACCGTGTGCTGCTCTTCCTCAAGCCGGTGATGGAAATCGACGCCGAGCGGGCGTTGCTCGGAGAGGCCCTCGATGACGCGAATATCGCCCGCCGCGACCGTCGGCGCATAAGCCTCATGGAATCCCTCCGAGAAGGCGTCCCGGTAGCGATTGAACAGCTCGCGTGCCTTGTCCGGCGGATTGATCAGCGCAAGCGCCTGGGTGAGCCCATCGGTCCAGGTCCGGATCATGGCCGCAACGTCACGTTCGAGTTTCGCGTGGTCGACTGCAGGCGCCACGCCGCCGGAGCGCCCGATAATGAAATGCACGCGGACCAGCGGTCCTTCATCCGGGAAGAACGGATAGAATGCAGAGACCCGTCCGATGAATGCGTTCGCGAGGTACGCGCCGATCTTGGCGCGGATGCCGCTGTCGTATCGTTCACGCGGCACGAACACGAGCACCGACACAAAACGGTCGAAGCGATCGTGCCTGGCCAGGATGCGTACGCGTGGCCGTTCATCAAGCTGCAGGATGGCGAGCGCAAATCGATAGAGCGTCTCTTCGTCGATCTGGAACAGCTCGTCGCGTGGATAGTGCTCCAGCACATTCGCCAGCGCTTTGCCGGAGTGGCTGCCGGGAGCGAAGCCGGCACGCTGTTCCACAGCCGCGATCTTGCGGCGAAGATAAGGAATGCTGTGGGCTGTACGTGTATAGGCCGTGGAGGTGAACAGCCCGACGATGCGATGCTCGCCGATGAGATTGCCGGACCCATCGAAACGCTTCACCCCGATATAATCGAGATAAACGCGTCTGTGCACGCGGGCGTGGATATTGGCCTTGGCAATGATCAGCGGCCGCGGCTCCTTCAGAAACGCCATGATTTCCGGCGTGATTTCCAGAAGTTCCTGGCCGCGCTTGAGCACACGCAGTTCGCGCGAGCGCATGATCCCGAGGGCGCTGTCAAAATCGGGTTCGAGCACCTGCCCGTCGAGCCGGTAGTTACGCACACCGAGGAAGGTGAAATTATCGGCGAGGAGCCACTGCAGGAACTGAATCGCTTCCGCAATCTCGTCAACCGGCAATGGCGGCGGGTTGCTTTTCAGCTCCGCCGCAATTGCCGTGACTCGATCGAGCATGGGGCGCCAGTCATGCACTGCAAGCTGTACCTCGCCGAGCACGGTTTGCAGCGCGCGCACGAGCTCATCGCACTGCGTGTCATCGGCAATCGGCACAAGATGAATATGGATGAAACTCTCGCGCTTTCCTTCGCCGGCGTCGGGATTGCCAAGTGCGGCCAGTTTGTTGCCGATCCGCCGCACGCCGAGCACCGGATGTGCGACCAGCCATACGTCGAGCCGACGATCCGCAATCTCGCCCATCACCGAATCGACAAGGAACGGCATATCGTCGTTGACGATCTCGAGGACCGAGATCGTTTTACGATTGCCGGAAGCGGAGAGCGGGACAGTCTCGCAACGGATTTTCGGCCTGCCCGGTTCGCGCTCGGCAATAAAATCGTAGGCCCGCTGCGCCAGGGCGGCGATATCGTCCGCGCCGTAACGCACCATATCCTCCGGCACTGACCGGGCGTAGAGCTGCGCGATGAACGTTGCCGGGATATCGCTCCGCCGCCTGGCCAGCGCCGTGCTCGCCTGCTCGATCAGCCCGCGGGCGGCGCGTTCTGCCTCGCTGGCGGGAAGGTCAATGGCCATGGAACCTCGTGCGTCTGGCAGGAATCGGTCGAGGCGCAGCGGACGTTTTCACATTCTGTGCCGGCCCCGTCGAGAGCAACCCACCATTTGATGACGCGTTGGCGACAGGCGTGCAAAACGTCGCATGCACAGTCCTTAACTCTCTGAAGCGATAGATGAAATGCTGGCCGGCGCATCGTATCGCGGCTTGCCAGAACATTGTACTCTGACGGCGGATGGGACTTGAAATCAAGGGACGGGAAATGCCGAAGGCCAATAAAGCAGCCAAAGCCGCTGGCAAGGCGGCTATTGCGAAACCGGACAACGACCAGCCTGTGTTGCGCGCCATCAAGGGTGGCAAGGCTCCGCCGGCGAAAACATTGTCCGCCAGGCCCGCCGCAAAGGCGATTTCAAGCAAACCCGGCGCAAAACCGATCCCGCTCAAGCCCGTTTCAACCGCTGCCGACGATGCCCCCGTCATTGGGCTCAATCTCGCGACCGCGAAGTTATCGCCGGCGATGGCCGCCTATTTCAAGAAATGCCAGGACAAACTTGGTTTCGTGCCGAACGTGCTCGTCGCCTATGCCTTCGACATGACGAAGCTCGAAACATTTGTCGCCATGTACAACGACCTGATGCTGGGCGACTCCGGGCTTTCCAAGCTCGAACGCGAGATGATTGCTGTCGTGGTGTCGTCGCAAAACCGCTGTTACTACTGCCTGACCGCGCATGGCGCGGCGGTGCGCCAATATTCCGGCAACCCCCTGCTCGGCGAGCATCTCGTGATGAACTATCGCGTCGCTCGGCTGCACAAGCGTCAGCGCGCCATGCTCGACTTCGCCGTCAAACTTACGGTTTCACCCTGGAACGTGGAGGAAGGCGACCGGGAACGGCTGAGGCGCGTCGGGTTCACGGATCGTGAGGTCTGGGATATCTCGGCGGTGGCCGGCTTCTTCAATATGTCGAACCGCGTGGCATCCGCCACCGATATGCGGCCCAATCCTGTTTATCACGGACAAGCGCGGTAGCATTTGCAGCTGTCATGGGCGGCCTTGGGGCGGCCTTGGGGCGGGCTTGGGGCGGGCTTGTCCCGCGCATCCCGACTCTATAGCACCGTACCATCGTCACCGGGATGGCAGGCCACAAGCCGACCACGACAAGTTGAATGACAAGTTGAAATGTCTCGCGTCGTAAAAAGCGCCGCATTTGTTCTCGTGCTATCCTTCGGCTCACTTGTCTACGCGCAGGTGGCGCCGGTCGCGCGCGCGCCGGCGATCCATCCCGCACAGACCGTCGTAGCCCCCAACGGCCTGGTCGTCGCGCAGGAGGAACGCGCAGCCCGCATCGGCATTGAATTTCTTGATCGCGGCGGCAATGCCGTCGACGCCGCGGTCGCCGTCGGTTTCGCGATGGCCGTCACCTATCCGCGGGCCGGCAACATCGGCGGCGGTGGCTTCATGGTGATTCATCTCGCCAGGGATGACCGCAATCTCGCTATCGATTACCGCGAGACCGCGCCAGCTGCGGCAAGCGAGACAATGTTTCTCGATGCGCAAGGAAATGCCGATCCGGAAAAATCGCGCGACAGCGCGCTCTCCGTCGGCGTTCCCGGCACAGTCGCGGGCCTTGCGCTCGCTCACGCGAAATATGGATCCGGCAAGTTCACGCTCGCCGAGCTGATCGCGCCGGCGATCGATCTCGCGGAGAAGGGATTCCAGGTCGAGGACGATCTCGCCGACTCGTTGCCGCAGGCGCGCGAAAGACTCAAGCGCTGGCCGGCGACAACTGCGATTTTTTTCAATGGCGACCATCCGATGCAGGAAGGCGAACGGCTGATCCAGCTTGATCTCGCCGATACTCTTCGCGCCATCGCGAAGGACGGACCCGATGCTTTCTACCGGGGGCGTACGGCTGCACAGATCGCCGGCGCCGTGGCCAAGGCCGGCGGCATCATGAGCAAGGATGATCTTGCAAATTATCATCCGATCGAGCGCGCAGTCGTGCGTGGCAGTTATCGCGGCTACGACATTATCTCCGCGCCGCCGCCGTCATCGGGCGGCGTCCACCTGATCGAAATGCTGAATATCCTTGAAGGTTACGATCTCGCCGGGCTTGGTCGCGAGGAATCGTTGCACGACATGATCGAGGCCATGAAGCGCGCCTACGCCGATCGCGCGGTGTTCATGGGTGACCCCGACTCTGTGAAGATTCCCGTCGACGGCCTGACCTCGAAGGCGTACGCGAAATCGCTGCGTGCCAACATCGGCCCGCGATCGACGCCGCCGGCAGACATCCGTCCCGGAACGGCGGCCGAATTCGAGGGCCGCAATACCACGCATTTCTCGGTGATCGATCGTGACGGCAACGCGGTGTCGAACACCTACACACTGAATTTCTCATACGGTCTTGGCCTCGTTGCCGAGGGCACCGGCGTGCTCCTCAACAATGAGCTCGACGATTTCACGTCCAAGCCCGGCACCGCGAATGCGTATGGATTGGTGGGCTACAATGCCAATCTGCCTGGGCCTGGCAAGCGCCCGCTGTCGTCAATGACGCCGACAATTGTCCTGAAGGACGGCAAGCCGTTTCTGATCACCGGTTCGCCGGGCGGGAGCCGCATTATCAGCGCGGTATTGCAGGTGATCGTGAACGCGATCGACTTTAAAATGCCGATCGGCCAGGCGGTCAGCGCCCCGAGGCTTCATCAGCAGTGGCAGCCCGAAGACGTCTATGTCGAGCCGGGATTTGCGCCTGATGTGCTCGAGGCCCTGGAAAAACGCGGCCACAAGATTGTAGCCACGCCTCCGCACACCTCGACGAATTCCATTGAGGTCACTGCAGAGGGTTACGTCGGCGCCGCCGATCGGCGCACGCGCGGCTCGCTGGCAGCGGGATTTTGAACGGTTCTTCCGTCAGTTGTTGATCACCAGCCCGAGCTTCTTGATCACAGCCTGCCACTTGCCTTCTTCGCGCTGGATGTTCTGCGCGTATTCCGCCGGGGTACTGGCGAGCGGATCGCCTCCGGCATCGAGCAGGCGCTTCTTCATGTCATCAGAACCGACAATCTTGCGCAGCTCGTTGTTCAGCCGGTCGATGATGGGCTGCGGCGTACCGGCTGGCGCGGCTAGTCCGTAGTACTGCACGATCTCGAGGCCGGCCAGACCGGACTCCGCGATGGTCGGAACGTCAGGGATCGCAGCCATGCGTGACGGCGACCCGACGGCAATGGCGCGCAACGCGCCGGTCTGGATATTGCCGATCGCGGGCGGCAGCGTATTGAAGGCAAGCATGACATGCCCGCCGACGAGATCGTTGGTGAGCGGGCCCGTCCCTTTGTAAGTAACGATCGTGATCTTAGTGCCGGTCATCGCCTTGAATTGTTCGGCACCGAAATAATTCAACGTGGGTGCCGGCGGCGTGCCGACCGTGATTTTGTCGCCGTCCTTTTTGGCGAGCGCGATCACCTCGGACAGAGTCTTCACAGGCACCGAGGCGTTGGACATGATCACGATCGGGACCGAGGCGATCAGGCCAACCGGCGCGAAATCCTTCGCCATGTCGTAACCGGGATTTTCGGGAAGCCCGGCTCCGGTCACCAGCAGAAGCAGTGTGTAGCCATCAGGCTGCGCCCGGGCGACATCGCGCGTGCCGATCACCGAGCCGGCGCCCGGACGGTTGACGACGATCACCTGCTGACCGAGCGCATCGGTCAGTTTCTGCGCAATAACGCGTCCGACAGTGTCAACGCCGCCGCCGGCAGGAAATGCCACGACCAGCGAGATGGTGCGCGATGGATACTCTTCGGCGTCGGAGAATCGTGGCAGAGCAAGCGTCGCGGCAAGCACAGCCATCGCCGTCATGCCGATAAATCGCGAACGATGGCCTCGTGTGCGCATACCCTCGGCTCCCTCATATTTTTATTGATCGTGGCGACATATTGTGACCACCGCGATTGGCTTTGCCAACCCGGTGCTTGGCCTCCGAGCCCAGGTCATCGCGCTGTGTTCTTAAATAGTGAAAGGCCCGGGCGCCTGCTGTGACGCCCGAGCCTGCGATATGGGGTCGTTCCTTATTGACCCGGGCGGTTCTTGATCATCTCCTCAACCTTGGCCTTCACAGCTTCAAGGTTGAACGAAGCCGGAGCCTGCATCGGCGGAAACTCGATGGCCGTCTCCGCCAATTTTGCGACGTACTGCTGGACCATCACGAACCGCCAGAACTCTCTGGCGTAAAAGTCGTTCATGTATCCACCAGCCAAGTGGTTCAAGTTCTCGCCGCGAATTGACGGTGTCCTTTCGAACGGATCCTGTCGGATGTTGACCATGACAGGCATGTCAGTGGTGACCTTTTCGCCCGGCCAGCCGTAAGGCTGCTGGTAGAACGTGAACTTGAAGTCATCGAGACGAAGGGCACCCAACGCCGCACCGCCGAAATAAAAGATTTCGTGACGTTTGGATGGGCCCTTTCCTGTCAGCAGATCCATCTGATTGTAGCCATCGAGATGGTTCTTATAGGTCCGGTCGCCGAGTTGCACACCCTTGAGAAGCTGGTCGGTGATATTCGGATTGCCGGCAGCAGCCATCAAAGTGGGAAACCAATCGAGACCCGAGATCATGCCGTTCTCGACGGTGCCCGGCTTAATCTGACCGGGCCAACGGATAATGGCTGGCACGCGGAAACCGCCTTCGCCGACGGTACCCTTGGTATTCTTGAACGGGGTCATGCCGCCGTCCGGCCATGTGAAGACCTCGGCGCCGTTGTCGGTCGTAAAGATGACGATCGTGTTGTTGGTCTCGCCAATGTCGTCAATTTTTTTGAGCAGCGCGCCAATGTTATCATCCATCTGCGCCATGCCGGCTTCTTCCAAGCCATAGTTCGTCTGGTTGTTCTGCATCGACTTGTATTTGTCGGACAGGAATGTCCAGACGTGCATGCGCGTCGTGTTGTGCCACACGAAGAATGGCTTGTTGTCGCGCTTGGCCTTGTCCATGAAGTCGCTCGACGCTTTGACCAGAACTTCATCAAAGGTCGTCATGTCGTACTTTGCCTTGAGGAAAGGCAGGTCGTGCATGTTTTGCACGTTGGACATGTTCGGGAACGGAGGCAGCGGACCTTCATCGACAATCCTTTGCTTTCCGATCTTGCCCCAGCGCGGCATTTCGGTGGGATCGTCCCTGTCGGTGGCGTAGCTGTGGACCAGGCTGCGCGGACCGTACGTATTGTAGAACTTCTCGTCGACGGGGAACGAATACCAGTACGGATCTGACATCGCATCCAGGTGGTACAGATATCCGAAAAATTCATCAAAGCCGTGCACGGTCGGAAGGAACTTGTTCAGATCACCGAGGTGGTTCTTCCCGAACTGCCCGGTGGCATAGCCTTGCGCCTTCAGAGCGGTGGCCAGCGTCACTGCCTGCGCCGGCATACCGACGTCGGCGCCAGCCTGGCCGACCGTCGTCAGACCGGTACGGATCGGCAATTCGCCGGTGATGAAATTCGCCCGACCCGCCGTGCAGCTTGCTTCGGCGTAGTAGTCGGTGAACCGCATTCCTTCGGACGCGAGCTTGTCGAGGTTGGGCGTCTTCCCGGACATGATGCCCTGGTGGTAGGCGCCGATGTTGAACCAGCCGACATCATCACCCATGATTACAACAATGTTCGGTCTGCGCTGCTGTTGTTGCGCAGCGGCTGGCAAGACTGCCACCGTTAGAGCGGCCATTACCGCCAAAAAGCCTGGCCAGATCTTCCTGCTAGCGGTCATGCTTGAATTCCTTCCGTTCTTGCATCATTGCGTCGCGCCCCGACTTACCGACGGTTATTACCTCTCGGATTTTGACTTGGGCGGGTCGGCCGGAATATTGGCCTTAGGGGAAACAGGTGTCGCCACCTCACCGTCAGCGATGCGATGGAAAAAGGCGTCAACCGCGAAGAACTGGGTTCAAGAAAGACGATCCCAATTTGTTGACTCAGTGAATCCCTGCTGGCGTCAGCCGAACGTGAAGCAAAAGGCTTCCACGCCCGGACCAAGAAACTCGATTTCAAGCTGGCGATCGGCAATGGGGCCGGTTTGTCGGATCAACTGGTGCAGACGCTGCTCGGTCACCGTGCCGACGCCTTGTTCGTCGACGTCGAGTCCGTGCGCCGCTCCCGGCGGCTGTCCGTCGATCGACACGCGAAATTTCACCGAAGTTCCCGGCTCCGCCGGGCCCATGACGAGATGAAGATCGCGCGCGTGAAAGCGGTACACGATGCGGCCGTTGGGATTGTTCAACTCGGCGGCGTCGCGCTTTATCGTCCAATCGCCGGACAGTGCCCAATTGTTCGGCCGTAACTGTCCGGGCACTTCATACCTGTGGGATTTGTCGCGGACCGCGCCGCCCGGCGACGCAAAGCCCTCGGTGCGTTCATAGCCGACATAATTTTCCGGAGACTTGAGAGTGGCCCAATCGGCAGCCACTTCGAAGCCACGTTGCTCGACCGTCACCAGGCCATCGCCGATTCCATCGGCGCCGGCTTCCATCAGCAAGCGCTGAATGACCATTTCCGATTGGTCGTACGAGCCCTCGCCGAAATGCGTGTGGCGGACGCGCCCCTGCGCATCGATGAAATACTGCGCCGGCCAGTAGTTATTGTTGAAGGCGCGCCAGATAACGTACTCGCTGTCGACGGCGACCGGATAGTCGACCCGCAGCGCTTTGACCTCCCGGCGGATGTTGTCGATGTTCTTTTCAAATCTGAATTCCGGGGTATGGACGCCGATGACGACCAATCCCTTGTCCTTGTACTTCTCCGCCCAGGCGCGGAGGTAGGACTGCGTGCGCAACCAGTTGATGCAGGTGTATGTCCAGAAATGGACAAGGACGACCTTTCCGCGCAACGCCGATGCTGACAGCGGCGGCGAATTGAGCCACGCGTCTGCGCGTTCAAGAGAGGCGAGCCCGGATTGATTGGCCACTGGACCGCTGCCAAGCCCGTGAAAAAATGCGATCGGTTCACCCGTGGGTATCGACGAGCGCGGCAATTTGATGTCCCCCACAAAGCCTGCAATCGGCGCGCCAGTCGCAATGACAAGAACCGCGGCGAGTAGAAGTTTGCTCACTTTCATTGCACAGCTTCCCGGATTCGTTCTCGCTCTCGCAGGGAAGTCACTTGGCGAGTTCAAGAAGCGATTTGCCTTTTTCCACGACATACGTGGCGAGTTCCGCCGCATTGACGCTTCCCGGATTCCTTGCCGAGTGGACTGTTCCGTACGGGATGAACAATACGTCGCCGGCCTTGAGCGTCACCGGCGGCTTGCCCTCGACCTCGTATTCCAGCGTGCCTTCGAGGACATAGATGATCTCTTCGCCGGGATGCCTTTGCCTGGGAGCCACTTCGCCCGGTCCGATGTCGACGCGGACCTGGATGGCCTCGCGCCCGGGAATGCTGAGGTCGTGCCGTTGGAGATCGGTGCGCTTCGTCCCAGCCTGCTGCGCGTGCGCCATATAAATCACTAGACCGCCTGCGATCGCCATTGCCGTTGCCGCCATTGTTTGCGCCGCATTCATGTTGACCTCCCCGCTTATTGCGCCGATCGAAGCGGCCTGAACGCGGCGCGCAACTCGGCGCTGAAAAGCTCCGGCTGCTCCCACGCGGCGAAGTGACCGCCTTTGTCGACCTCGTGGAAGTAAATCAAGTTGCGATAGGCGCGCCGGGCCCATGACTCCGGAGCTCGATAGACGTCGTCTGGAAACACGGTAATTGCGACAGGCAGCGAGATCTCGCCCGTCTTCTGCGCGGCCGCAACAATGACGCTGCCCCGTGCGCCGTTCTCCCAGTACAACCGCGCTGCCGAAGCCGCGGTGTTCGTCAGCCAGTACAGTGTGATGTTGTCCAACACGTCGTCTTTCGTCGGCGATTGTCCGGCATCGTTGCCGTACGCCCACGCCGCGAAGCCTGGATGCACGAGTATCCACGCCGCGAGGCCGGCCGGTGAGTCCGTCGCCCCATAGCCGACGGTTTGCGGCCGCGCGGTCATCATCGTGAAATACGCTGAATTCCCTTTTTTCGCGTTCGCCATGAGTGCTTCGAGCACCGCGCGTTCCTTCTCGGAGAGTCCCGGCGGTACGGACCCGCCGCCGAGCACCGCCGCCACGTCGGGTGGCACGGTCGCCGGCAAATTAATGTGAATGCCGAGCAATCCTGCCGGCCCCTGCCGCGCCATCGCGCTGGAGATCGGCGCACCCCAATCGCCCCCCTGAGCGACGTAACGGCTGTACCCTAGTCGTTTCATCAGTTCGGCCCAGGTCCGCGCGATGCGGTCCGGGTCCCAGCCGGTGCCGGTGGGCCTTCCCGAAAAGCCGTAACCGGGGAGCGACGGAACCACCACATGGAAAGCGTCCGAGGCGCTCGCGCCGTGCGCCGCCGGATTGACAAGCGGATCGATAATCTTCAGCTGCTCGATGACCGAGCCGGGCCAACCATGCGTGACGATGATCGGCAACGCGTTCGGGTCGCTCGAGCGGACGTGGATGAAATGGATGTCCACGTCATCGATCGTCGTCATGAATTGAGGAAGGGCGTTGAGCCTGGCCTCGCACCTGCGCCAGTCGTAATCCGTCCCCCAGTAACGCACCAATTCCTGGAGTTTTGCGAGCTGTACGCCTTGCGACTCGTTATTGACGGTCTCACGGTCGGGCCATCGCGTGGCGGCGATGCGCCGGCGGAGATCGGCGAGTTGCTCGTCGGGAACATTGACGCGGAAGGAGCGGATTGCGGCGTCTTCGGTTGCCGCCGTCGCATTCTCGGGCAACAGGCTGATTGTTGCTGCAGCGGCGACACCCATGACAGCGAAACCGATCAGACGGCGGCGTTCACGGTCAATGTCTTCTGACGCCGTATCCATGGCGAAGCTCCCCGGTTCAAAAATAGCTAAAGCACGCCCACACCCACCGCGCGCGGCATGAGCGCATGTTGAACGAAAAGCCATCCTGCCACCGAGGCCCGCGAGCAACAACGAAAGCGCAACACACTTTCGTGTGTTTCACGACGCTCAAATTTGTGCAGCTGCAGGCGCAGGTAACTTTGCGCAGCAAAGGGAAGCAATGCTTCCATAAAAATAGCAAAGCAGACATACCGGATTTGAGTGGCGGGTGGTTGGCCCAACGCGATTGGCCGGTAACGGACAAATGAGTCGACGGTAATTGCAAATAAAGTGCAACGTTTTCGCAATACTGACGAAAGCTGCCAGCAATAGATTGGCAGGAATGACGAGGATGACGATGGCACGATTTCACGTGGTGGCAATTGCCTTTGGGTTGTTGCTTGCCGTTTCGGGACCAAGCTTTGCCGCCAAACGGACGCCCGACACGAAGCATGCGGCGCATTCGCAATCTCGTGCTGAGTCTGGCGTTTCAACGATCCGCCCGTATAGCCGCGAGCCATATCCGTACAGCCGCGACGACCCGTATGCCCCCGGGGTAAACTGGCCCGGTCGATGGTAGCTCTGGTGATCCTTCGTTCGATCAACGATCACCCAGCTCGCCCAGCAACTGGGCCAAGTTCATTTCCGCGGTTCGGGTCTGAAAGCCGCGCTTGAACGCCGCTTGAATGCGTTCTTGGGCCTCGGGGTTGCGCACGCCTTCGGCAAAGAGGTCGGAATCGCGACGGAAGTCCTCTACCGCTGCGAGCGCAATTGCATTGACCCGGTCCTTAACGGCGACGCGGCCCGCCGGCGGAAACCTGGCGATACGATGAGCGAGCGCCCTGACGAAGTCGCCGAGTGCGTCGGCGGGCAACGCGCGATTGATCCAGCCGTACCGTTCAGCTATCTCGGCGTCGAAATCCTCCGCACCCAACATGACCTCGAGCGCCCGGGCGCGGCCCATCAGGCGCACGAGGTGTTGGACCGCACCCCCACCAGGGATCGTTCCAAGTCCCGGCTCCGGCTGAACGAAAATCGCCGACTCGCGCGCGGCAAAGCGCATGTCGCACGCCAATACGAACTCGCTGCCGGCGGCGCGCACGCGGCCTTCGATCTGCGCGATGGTGACGAGGCGGCTTGCACTCAGGTGACGAAACAGGAGCGCGATCGAGGCTTCTCCGGTCAGCTTCGCTGCCTCCGCCCGGTATTCCTTGATTTGGGTCACGTCGACGTGGGAAATGAAATAATCGGGGTCAGCGCTCTTGAACACAAGCACCTGGAAAGTCTGGTCGGCTTCGGCTCGCTGAATGAGGGAAACCAAATCGCGGACCAGCTCGGGCCCCAAAAGATTCATGGGCGGAGCCGCAATTTCAATGAACAGAACGGCCCCTTCCTTGTCCACGGTGAGTGTTTCAAAAACTTCGGGCTCGGCATCCTCGGACGATTTAACTGCACTCATTGATAAACCTCCGATAAATCTCCTCAGCTCAAAGATTTACTCGCGTCGACGCGCGTTGCGTCGAACCTGACTGGTAACGATGCTGCGCGGCAAGTTATCGGGCGGTCTGGCCCCGTAGGTCTGCTACGTCCTTTGCCGTGAGCTTGGACGCGGCGCCGCCAAACCGACCGGTAACGTAGTTGGCGACCGCCGCGATCTCCGCATCCGTATAGGTGCTGCCAAATGCGGGCATCGACATCGCGCCTGGCGCCAACCGTCGCGTGCCGGAAACGACGATCTGCGCAACATTGGTCGCGGTCGGGTCATTGACGGCGCGGTTGCCTGAGATCGTGGCGAAGGGCGAGAGCGCGCTTACGCCAGTCCAGCTATGGCAACTGACGCAGGCCTGCGCGAAGACCTTGCGGCCGAGCGCATCGGAGATTGCGCCTCCCTCTTTCGGCGATGCGGGCGCCGGCGGCGCGATCGTTGCCGGCGCGGATGAGGCAACGGCGGGAACGCTCCGCAGATAAGCCACGAGCGCCCGGATATCCGCCGGATCCATCTGGCTGAAGCTATGGTCGACCGCCTCGCCCATCGGCCCGGACGCCGTGCCGCGCCCCATGGCGTGGCCTTTGGCGAGATAGGCGAAGACCTCCTCGTCACTCCATGAGCCGATGCCCGTGCCTTTGTCAGAGGTGATGTCATACGCCCGCCAGCCGGCAGCGACGGCGCCGGCGAATTTGCGGCGGTTGTCTAGCGCAAAGGCAAGATTGCGGGGGGTGTGGCAGTCGCCGCAGTGCGCTAACGCTTCAGCGATATAGGCGCCCCTGTTCCATTCGGCGCTCTTTTCGGTGTTCGGCGCAAAGCGCGTATTGGGATTGAACACCAATGACCAGAAGATCATCGACCAACGCTGGTTGAAGGGAAATTGAAGCGTGTCGCGCTGGTTCTCTCTGTGCACGGAGGGCCGACTTAAGAGGTAGGCCTTGATCGCCAGCACGTCGGCGTCGGTCATGAAGGCGTATGATGTGTAGGGCATAGCCGGATAAAGCCGCGCACCGTCCTTGCGGATACCGCGCCGTACGGCATCGAGGAACTCCTGATCGCTGTAATTGCCAATCCCGGTGTCCTTGTCCGCGGTGATATTGGTCGAATAGAGCGTGCCGAACGGCAGCGGGAAAGCGAGACCACCAGCATACTCCGCGCCACCCTGCGCGGTGTGACAGACCATGCAGTCAGCAGCCTTGGCGAGATATTCGCCACGTTTGACGATGTCGGCCTTGGCGAGCCCGACCGGAACGCCAGTCGGATTGGCCTCATGATAGTCGGCGAGCGCAACTGTCGAGCCGCCAGCAAACGCAAGCGGCCCGCGGGCGAAGGTACGCCATGCAAAGACGCCGATGGCAATGACGATGGCGGCTACAACAAGAATGGCGACACGGCGCATGGCGCTTACGCCTTCTTCACGGCAATGGCGGCACGATCGATCGGCAGGCGACGCAGGGGCACGCCGGTTGCCGCATAGATCGCGTTGCGCAGTGCGGGTGGGCCGGCGGTGGCGCCTGTCTCGCCGATGCCGCCGGGATGCTCAGCGCTCTTGATCACGTGGACGTCGATCGGAGGTGTCTCATCGATGCGCAGCATCCGGTAATTGTTGAAGTTCGACTGTTGCACGTGGCCTTTCTCGATCGTGACCTCGCCCCACAGGGCCGCGGTCAGGCCGAAGATCAGCCCGCCCTGGAGTTGCGCCACGATAGTATCGGGATTGACGGCGATGCCGGTATCAACTGCGGAGGTGATGCGTCGCAGATGCACGCCACCGGCATCATCGACTTCGGCTTCGACCACGGTGGCAATAAAGCTGCCGAAGGATGGCTGCGCGCACACGCCGCGTCCGACTCGCGCCGGCAGCGGCGAGCCCCAGCCCGATTTTTCGGCGACCAGCTTGAGTGCCGCTTTCAGCCGCGGTGTACCGTCGAGCATGCCAAGGCGGAAGGCGACCGGGTCCATGTTCGCCTTGCGCGCGAGCTCATCCATGAAACTTTCGATGGCGAAGACATTGTTGTTCGGTCCGACGCCGCGCCAGAAGCCGGTCGTGACCCCGGGTGGCTCGGCGCGCACATAGTCGACGCGCTTGTTCGGGATGTCGTATGGCATGTCCACCGCGCTATCGACGGCGTCGCCGTCAATGCCTTTCTGGAATGCGGGCGGCAACCAACGCGCGAGCACCGATGAGCCTGTCACCTTGTATTTCCAGGCGACGATCTTGCCGTTCGACAGTGAGGCCGAAATCGTGTCGCGATAGAGAGGCCGGTAAACGTCGTGCTGCATATCTTCTTCGCGCGTCCACACGACCTTGACCGGAGTCGAAACTTCTTTCGCGACGCGCACTGCGCTTTCGACCATGTCCGGCTCAAGCCGGCGGCCGAAGCCGCCGCCGAGGTAGTGGTTATAGACTGTCACTTTGTCGATCGGCAGACCCGCGGCCTTGGCCGCATATTCTTGCGCTCGGCTCTGCACTTGAGTGCCGGTCCAGATCTCGCAGGTGCCCGGCGTCAGACGCACGGTACAGTTCATCGGCTCCATCGTGGCGTGGGCGAGCAGCGGCAGCTCGTAGTCGGCGTCAAAGCGCTCGCCCTGCGTCAGGCCTTTGTCGATGTCGCCTTCAGACTTCGCGACGACGCCGTCCTTCTTGCTCGCCGCGCGCAGGTCGTTCCAGATGTCGGCGGAACTGATCTTGGCGTTCGGCCCTTCGTCCCAAATCACTTTCAGCGCGTCGAGCCCCTGCCAGGCGGCCCACATATGATCGCCGACGACGGCGACGATATCGCCGAGCACAACGACCTGCCGCACGCCGGGCACCTTTTTCGCGGCGCTGTCGTCGACATGCTTCACCTTGCCGCCAAGCACCGGGCACTGGGCAAGGGTGGCGAACTTCATGTCCGGCACCATGGCGTCGATGCCGTAGATGGTCTTGCCGTCGGATTTGTCAGGCGTGTCGTGACGTTTCAGCGGCTTGCCGATCAGCGTGAAATCCTTCGGCTCCTTGAGCTTCGGCTTGTCCGGCACCGGCAGCTTGGCGGCGGCATCGGCGAGCTCGCCGAAAGTGAGCGTGCGGTTGCTCGCGGCGTGGGTGACCTTACCATTTGAAGCGCTGCAGCTTGCCGCATCGACCTGCCACTGCGCAGCTGCGGCTGCAATCAGCATGGCGCGCGAGGCTGCGCCTGCCTCGCGCAGCTTGTCCCAGAACGAGCGGATCGAGTTGGAATTGCCGGTGACCTGAATGCCGAAAAGCGGATTGGCGTAGAGCTTGTCGCTCGCCGGCGCATGCTTGATCACGACCTGCGCGAAGTCCGCGTCCAGTTCCTCGGCGAGGATCATCGCGATCGCGGTGTAGACGCCCTGACCCATCTCGGCCTGCGGGATGACCAGCGTGGTCTTGCCGGCATTGTCGATGCGGATGAACGCATTCGGCGCGAACTGGCCGTCGGGATGGTCGGGCGCCTGTTCTGGCTCGTTGACCGGGGCGGCGCGCAGCGGCCACTGAAAGGCCAGCACAAGGCCGCCGGCAAGGCCGCTTTGCAGGACAATCCGACGCGAAAGGGCGGCGCGCGTTGACGTCATGACGGCCTCCTCTCGCCATCGCCCGCGGCACTCTTGATGGCTTCGCGGATGCGCACATAGGTGCCGCAGCGACAGATATTGCCCGCCATCGCCGCGTTGATGTCGCCATCGTCGGGGTGCGGATTTTTAGCGAGTAAGGCCGCGGCCGACATGATCTGCCCCGACTGGCAGTAGCCGCACTGAATCACTTCGAGATCAAGCCAGGCCTTTTGCACCTTGGCGCCGGCGTCGGTCGCACCGACGCCTTCGATTGTTGTGATGGCGCGATCTCTCACCGCTGCGACCGGCAGCAGACACGAGCGCACGGGATTACCATCGACATGCACGGTGCAGGCGCCGCATTGAGCGATGCCGCAGCCGTATTTGGTGCCAGTCATACCAAGCACATCGCGCAACACCCACAGTAGTGGAGTGTCACCGTCGACATCGACGTTGTGTGATGCACCGTTGACGCTGATGGTAAAGGGCATAGTAAGCTCCTTTCTGCCTGTACTAATTCACGAGGCTCAGGTCACAGGAAAGGGCCCGGAAGCCGGCTTGCTTCTATAAGCTTCTACCTCATCGTCGGCTAGGGCAACGGCCGGCGTTCTAGTTTCATAAGCGCAACGCCGTGCTTGTGTTGCAAGAGAAGTTCGAAGAGGCCGAAAGGCAACTCGACGCCGCGCGGTTTGGCTTCGATGAGCTTCTTGGGAGACACCCGCTCGCCTTCGCGGAGCATGCTGCTGAGTTCTGCGCCGGCAGCGGCAACGACCGCCGGCGGGCGCTTGAACTTGCGCGCGCGAATGTCGCGAATCGTCCGACACGCCGTGCGGTCAAGCAGGCGCATGCGATCGCGTTAAATGCCGAAAGACGTGCCACATGAAAAAGCCGCTTCCTCCAACCGACGTGCAAATACACAGCTTACGTCCAGGATGGAGAGCACCAGGCGATTTGCGGTTAGGTGCGTCTGCTACCCCCCGCGTTACCCCGCAGCTTTTTTGAGTCTCAGAAATCTAGCTAAGTATTGGAGCGGGCGAAGGGATTCGAACCCTCGACCCCGACCTTGGCAAGGTCGTGCTCTACCCCTGAGCTACACCCGCAAATCCAAGCACTTTCTGCATCTCGCTGGCTCCGGGGTGTCCATTTGGGGTGTCCACTTTGGAACTTATGGGCCCCGGGTGCCGTGCCACACCGTTACTAATCGGTATTGAGAGGGTCAAGCGTTTCCTACTCTGGAAACAACAGAGGCACAAATCCGTTTGTTGAATTTGTGCCGGTGCCACTATTGCTTAGAGTTTGGGAATATACCTGACTCTTAATCAGCGGGTCACAGGTTAGAGCCCTGTTGCGCCCACCAGCATAATCAAGCACTTATTAACTGAAGGCTTGGACACCGGCAGCTATAGGTAACGCCTCAGGTATCAATCGACAAAAACTGTCCGGCCCAATGCGTCTCGGTCTAATTTCACACGATGGAATCACGAAAGACGCGCAGCGTGTCTCGACGGTGGCGTGGCGCCCGGGCTCTATGCGCCCGAGCTCGGCCGCGATGATGCGCCCGGCCATGGCGGGTATGGGCCTATTATCGCGGTGGTGGACTAGGGCCACGACAATAAGCTCGATCACTAACCGAACCACATATGAGGCTGAAAACTGTAACCACGCTGTAACCGCCGCAAAGCTCCGACGATCAATGTCCGAATGCTCGATCGCCATTGGATTTGTATTCCTTTTGGGGGCGGCCGGGGCGCACGTGTATGCCATGCATCGACCGCACGGGACACGCAGTAACCCTCGACTAAGCGAATACTGTTCAATCTTACGTTTCGATGCATGGGCATCGTGGCGCTGACTGACGTCCGCCAGTTCGATATACTGCAATTTGGCCAATTTGGCCCAAGGTCACATGTGACCGAATGCAATTGGGACAATTGCACAAATTCGTCATGCCTATCCGCGGCACAACCGCTCACCTAAGCAGGTGCGGAGTCGCGGTATCCGTTGTGGTGGCCGTTTTGCTGAACGCAAACAGGCCGGCCGCGCAGGAGAGCAGCGCAGTCCTCTCGCCTCAAGCACTACAAGAAATTGCGCAAGTCGAAGCAGAGATCGACCGAATCGAGACGCAAACGATCGAGCGGCTTGCAGCGCCGCCCGACAATCAGGTCCAGCAAATTGAACTGATCGGCAAGTTGCTGTTGTATGACAAGCAACTCTCGGTCAATCGCAACGAGGCTTGTGCTTTTTGCCACATGCCAGAGGCAGGCTTTACCGGTCCTGTATCGGAGCTGAACCGAACCGCTGGCTCCTATCCTGGATCGGTGCGCACGCGATTTAGCGAGCGTAAGCCGCAATCGCACGCCTATGCGCCGCTCTCGCCCGTGCTGCATTACAATCCAGGGCGGGGTGACCTTGTTGGCGGCAATTTCTGGGATATGCGCGCGACCGGTCGGCGGCTGGGCAATCCGGCGGCCGAGCAGGCACAAGGGCCGCCGACCAACCCTGTGGAAATGGGGCTGCCCGATATTGCCTGCGCGGTCTACCGCGCCTCGCAGCGGCCCTATCGCGCCTTGTTTGAAAGCGTGTGGGGGCCGCAAGCCTTCGCGATCGCGTGGCCGAACGACGTGGAGCAGGTCTGCGCCCGGCCGGGGCCGCCTCCCGCGAGTGATCCTCTGCCGGTGCATGTGAGCCAGCTCGACCGGGGGCGGGCGATGAGCACTTTCGATCAGATGGCGCAATCTATTGCCGGGTATGAAGCGTCGGCCGAAGTGACGCCGTTTACCTCGAAGTTCGACGCGGTGCTGGCGGGCAGGGCCCAGTTCACGACGCAGGAGCAGGCGGGATACGACGTATTCCGCGGCAAGGCGAGATGCAACGAGTGTCACCGCGACGGTGGGCCCGGCGAGGACCCGCTGTTCACTGACTTCACCGGCAGCAATATCGGGACCCCGGCCAATCCGCGGCTTCCCTACTATGCGGAAAATCGGCCCGACGCGTTCGGCTATGTCGCCAATCCGGCCGGGTCGTCATTCGTCGATGGCGGCGTCGGCAGTTTTCTCAGCAAGGGGCACCCGCTAAGCCAGCCCTCGCCGGTCGATCAGCGATGGGTCGCGCTCGCGCCCGATAATCAGGCGCGAATACGCGTGCCCACTCTGCGCAATGTAGACAAGCGGCCGAACCCGGGTTTCGTGAAGGCCTATGGCCATAACGGTTATTTCAAGAGTCTCAAGGCAATCGTCCATTTTTACAACACACGTGATGTCTTGCCACGCTGCAAGCCCGATGACCCCGGCGAAGGTACGACATGCTGGCCTGCGGCCGAGTCGACGACCAATATGAACACAAGCAAAGTTGGCCGCCTGGGCTTAACGGACTCGGAGGAGAATGCAATCGTACGTTTCCTGCAGACGCTCTCGGACGGATATGTGCCCGCCAAACAGCAATAAGTCATGTCGTGCACAACCGTCGGCCCGGTTCTTCGTGTTTCCAAAAAAAAATTAGCGTTTCAATGAGCTGTTGCGCCGAGATGAACTGCGCCGGCGTTATCTTTTGGCCGACTCATCATCAGCAGCACCGGCAACATCAACAAGCTGACGATGAACAGGAGCTTGAAGTCGTCGATATAGCCAATGATGGAGGCCTGCCTGGTGACTTCGGCATTGAGCGCCGCGAGGCCCTGCGGCTGCGACGGATTCCAGAGCAGATAGGCCCCGCCAGCCTGGAGATTGTGGTTGAACGAATTGACCGTGGCGGCGATGTCGGCGTGCGAAATCTGCGTGGTGCGCGTGAGCACGGTTGAAGTCACGGACACGCCGATAGCCAGCCCGATATTGCGCAGAAGGCTGAACAGCGCCGTGCCGTCGGTGCGCAGCTCCGGCGCAAGCGTCCCGAAGGCCACGACCTGCAAGGGCGTGAAGACGATACCGAGGCCGAAGCCCTGGGCGATGGAATTCCACGTCAGCGTCCAGGCGCTGATATCCGGCGTCCAGCCGGTCATCTCGCGCAAAGTTTCCGCAATCGTGAGAATGCCGACGAACATCAACAGCCGCGGATCGACCTTGTTCGACAGACGCCCGGCCAGGATGACGCCGGCCATGGTGCCGACGCCGCGCGGCGCGAGCAGGAGCCCGGCATTCTCGACCGAGCGACCGGACAGCGACTGCATATAGGGCGCAAGCAGCGCGGAGGTCGCCAGGATCAGCATGCCGACGGCAAAGATCATTAGCAGCCCGGCGGAAAAATTCCGATCGCGGAAGATGCGCGGCGGGATCAAGACATCGCGCCCTGTGAACATGTGCACGAAGAACAGATAGAATCCGAGCACGCACAGCACGGCATAGGTGATGATCTCGTCGGAGCTGAACCAGTCTTTAATCTCGCCGCGGTCGAGAAAGAGCTGGAGCGCCGCGAGTGCGACGCTCAGCACCGCGAAGCCGGTCCAGTCGAAGCGGACGCCCTCTTTGTGCTCCGGGTCCTCCATGAAGAACCACAGGCCGGCGAAGGCAAAAATCCCGAGCGGCAGGTTGATGTAGAACACCCAGCGCCAGTCGAAGAAGAAGGTGAGATAGCCACCGAGTGTCGGGCCGAGGATGGGGCCGACTACGACGCCCATGACCCACACCGCCATCGCCTGGCCGCGCTGTTCGGGCGGGAAGATGTCGAGCATCGTAGTCTGCGACAGCGGTACCAGTGAGGCGCCGAACACGCCTTGCAGGGCGCGGTACAGCACGATCTGCGCCAGTGATTCCGCCGTTCCACAGAGCATGGAGGAGACGGTGAAGCCGACCAGCGAGACCAGGAACAGGTTCTTGCAGCCGAAGCGGGAGGATAGCCAGCCGATCGGTGGCGTCATGATAGCCGCCGTGACGATATAGGAGGTGAGAACCCAGGTGATCTGGTCGGGCGAGGCCGCGAGCGAGCCCTGGATGTATGGCAGGGCGACGTTGACGATCGTGGTGTCGAGCGTCTGCATCAGGGTCGCCGCCATGACACAAACCGTGATGACCGTGCGGTTGGAAACGTTCGAGGACTCAGCGATCGATGGTGCAATCATTGGCGGGATCGCCGTTAGAGCAGATCGGCCAATGAGCGACGATGTCCGGTATCGATGCTGACGTAGACGCTCATGCCAGAACGCAGAACAGGTGCTCCGGGTTTGCGCGCTATCGCGATCCTCACCGGAATCCGCTGGACGACCTTAACCCAGTTGCCGCTCGAATTTTGTGCCGGCAGGACCGAGAATTCCGAGCCGCTGGCCGGGCTGATGCTCTC
>DATAPP010000192.1:0-6573 GCA_036265125.1 Pseudolabrys sp.
GCTGCCAGCAGGGAAGCAAGCAGCCCTTAAGGCTCAAATTTCACGCAGACTTACCGATAGAGGGACCGCTCCCTCGTAACTTCATCTGCCGTGTATGGTTTTGCCTTCGGGTCGTAAGTGCTCCAACCAGATTTTCGATAGACTTCCGCCCGATCCGAAATTCTGACCGCAGACCGATCCATCTCCGTGGCCATGCGTCGCAAGATCGTCACCAACCTAAAGACCGCCCTCACCTTCGCTCAGACAAAGGGCCGCGTAGCCCAGAACGTCGCACGCGGCGTGAAGGTGAAAAACGACGCGCGAAACACAGAGAGGGGGCCGCTACGGGCTGGCGTGGATTTTCCGAGCCGCGCCGAGCTACGCACCATTATGGAAACGGCAACCGGACGCTGGCGCCCGATGGTCATCACAGCAGTCTTCACCGGAATGAGGGCATCCGAACTGCGCGGGCTGGCGTGGTCGAATGTCGATCTCGATGCCGGCATGGTCCACGTCCGGCAACGCGCCGATGCGTGGGGGACGATTGGCAAGCCCAAGAGCAAGGCCGGCAATCGCGATATTCCCCTCACCCCGATGGTCATCAACACCCTAAGGGAATGGGCGAAGGTCTGCCCCAAGAGCGGGCTCGGCCTCGTGTTCCCCAACGGGAATGGCAACGTCGAAAGCCACACCAACATCATCCATCGCTTCTGGAATCCCCTCCAGATCAATAACGGCATGGCCCTGGACACCGGCAAGAAGGACGAAGCCGGTCAGCCGATCATGGCCGCAAAGTTTGGCCTGCACTCTCTCAGACACGCCGCCGCTAGTCTGTTTATTGCTCACCTTGGATGGACACCCAAGCGCGTGCAGACCGTCCTGGGGCATTCCTCAATTCGCATGAGCTACGATCTTTATGGCCACCTGTTCGAGGATCGCGAAAACGATTCACAAGCACTTGAGAAACTGGAAGCGGCGGTGGTGCAGCCTGATTGCGACAAGGACGCGACATGCAGGCTAGAACCCAAATGTTTTCAACGGCACCACGCGGTTTTGTAAACCGTTGGTCGGGGGTTCAATTCCCTCACCCGGCACCGGAAAATCAATGACTTAGCCTTGGATGCGAGATCGACGCGACACATCGACGCCACATGGACGCCTGTTCCATGCACTCGCTGCGCCATCCCGGCTATCCCCCCTGTTTCTGCCGGTGATCGCTGCCGAGCTCGGTCCGGTTTCAAAGCGCAGTGGCTAAAGGCCAGGCCCCAGATCTAAAGTAGCGCGTGATACGGACGTATAGGTCTGAGAGTCCATGGTCCAACTCGACGAGTCGATACCCGGGCGGAGATAGTTGGAACCTGAAAGCTGCTGAGGGGCTTGTAGGGTCGGAGCGTGGTTATGCATATCCTCATCTATTTTGCAGTCGTGAGCTCGGCGCTGATTGCGTTGCTATTCGTTACCGACGCAACGCTGGAGAAAGATGCGCAGGCAATAGTCACCACCCAGCGGGTCGGCCTGCCAGAGTCCCGCCCCCCTCAGCCGGCAACAATCCTCACATCCACGCCGGCACCTGCGCCCGACATGACGTCCCAGCTCGTGCTGGTTGCCGCACCGAAGGTCCAAGCGGCGCCTGAACTTCTGGCGGTCGAGCCCGCGGCGCGTGCCGCGAGGGCCGAGGCGTCATCCCAGAACAATCGCTTCACCGATAGACCGCCGCGAGCAGAATACCGACAGGACCACAGCTCGCCGCGAAATTTCGGTTTGTCCGGCATGTGACAGCGTCTTGTTCCGGCATTCCGTGCGCGGATTTGTGCCCCCGCAACGGAAACACGGGGCTGCATCGATTGAAGTCCTCGCATTATTTCAAATTTTGCAATTCACCTCTTGGGCGCCCCGGCTTTCATCACACCTGTGGCCCTTGGTCGCCCGTCCGCGGCGGTCAAGGGCTTTTAGCGAACATTACATTGGCACTCAGGAACATGAACGCATTGGACGCGCGCTAGGTCACAACAGACTTATTTCGGAACAGTCTGAACCACTGCCCTTCGATTTCGCCGGGCAAAGGACCTTGATTGGGGTAGAGGAGCATGGTGCGCGGCACTTCGAACTGGCGCAGGAATTCAAAAATTTCTGACGTAAGCCTGCCGACGTCCTGGCCGTCGTCGACCCACCCTTTGTTGCTCGGCACGCAACGATTGACGGCGTTGTATATGAAAAATGGCGCCGCGACCTTGCAGGTTGCAGCAATACGCCGAAGTTCTACGTGCGGCTCAAGTACGTGCTGTAGAACGATGACGCTGTAGGCGCCCGAAAACACGCGAGTTCCTTTCGCCGCAAGCTGCGAGAACTCCTCAGACGACATCACCGAAAAGCGGTCAGAACCGACATATTCAATAGCGTACCGGCGCATTGCGGCGCTTATATCGACGCCGACGATCCGGCAGCCCGTATGGCCAATTAGCTCTTTTGCCAATCGGCCAATCCCACATCCGAAATCGACCAATACGTCGTCTCGCGTCGGCCGTACGGATTCCAAAATCAGTTTGCCGGTGGCAATGGTCGACCGCTGCCAAAATTCATCCGCGATGTCACGCGGTACTGTAAGAATGACCTGCTTGGCAGCCGCAAGGGAATTCCGGTCGAAAATGCCCGGGGTGTAGATCAACTCCTCCATAACCGTACCCGTCGGTTGGTCACGCGCCCGCCTCAGCATCAACCCTACAAGTATCACGATCTCCGTTGTGAAGGCACAGCGGACATTGGTGGCGTTGGGTGTCAGATGCATCGGTCGCGAATGACCCAAAGCGAACATTCGAGGCCATTGGACTACGGTCCAATTCTCAATCGCGCCTTGGATCGCAATAATCACCCCCGAAGTGGGCGGCGGTATTCCGACACGGCGCAAGGAGGACTAACCACATGAGGCTTCCGTTGATTGGTCTGACGTTCGCAATCTTGCTGCTTCCAGCCACTGCGAACGCTCAGCTAACGATTGATATGTCCAGTATTACATGCGGCCAATATCTGGGTATGCCGCCGGCACAGTCGCGTGATTTCTCTGCGTGGATGAGCGGTTGGTTCAGCTACCAGCTCCGCAAGACCTCTATTGATCTCATTACCCATGAGAAGAACATCGCGAACGTGAAAGCTTGGTGCCAATATCATCCGCAAGAAACCGTTATGTCTGGTTTGAAGAATGCGACAGGCCAGCAGTGACAGCTTGCGACAGCGGAGAATTGCGATGAGATACAGTGTTCTTATGGCTGCGGCGATTTTAAGTGCAGTCTCGCTGCCCACCACCGCGCAAGTTAACCTGGACATGAACCAGATCACTTGTGGCGATTGGCTTGGCTACAATCCGGCGAGCCAGAGTTTCGTGCGATCCTGGATGAGCGGCTACTATAACGCGGCCGCAAACAGCAATGTTATGGATTACAACCGTCTACAAAAGAATTCCGCAAAGGTCGTGGCGTATTGCAAGAAGCACAGATCCCAAACGCTCCCGACTGCGATCAAGAACGCCGCCAGCTAGGCAATTCGAACGGGCTTCAAACAATGCCCTGAGTGGTTTCTCAGGACGTTAGATCGCGAGTGCGCAAAACTGTCTGCTTCCGGCCCCTAACGGGCATTAGAGAGAGGGCAGCTCATGTCCCCTTTCGGGGGTAAAGCGGACACAGAACTTCTTGACCAAAATGTCCGCTAATGACCCAAAGCGGCATTACGTTTCGTTTTATGGGGGCAGCGTTTGCGACCCGATTTTCTGACCGTATAAATCGCTGCTCAACCAGAATGATGACCGTGCTTTGCGCGCCATCTTGGCCCAGGTCCGCGCATGTAGTGCCGTTCGGGCCGATACCGTCTCTCCCGCGGTTCCGGCCAACATGAGAAGATTGCGGCCCTTAGCGCCCGAACCAGACCCCACCAAGGGGCCGGATGAGACGAATCCGATATTCCATTTTGTGAGCGCATGCGCAACTCCTTGCGTTAGCGATCTTCAAGATCGGCTTGGGCGGCTTTTGCGATTTCACGCAAGAACCGGTTCGGTGCAAACGCCGCATGGTCCTGATGAATGAGATCAAGCGTCGTTTCGCCGTGACCGAAGGGCTCAATCATCGTCTCTACCCCGCGGGGCGGTGACAAAGCGGCCGCGGGGAGAGCGGCCCCCATCAGGGAACCGGCAAGCCCTGGCAGCAGGACGACTGCAGCCAGCGCCATAAGCAGGTAAGGCAGCACTTGCAGGACAAACCGCGATGTCAACTTAAGCACGGAAGACCCCCAAAATTGTTGAGTGGCTTCATCGGCAAACGATCATTTCAAACGACCATTTCTAATTCAAACGACCGTTTTAGGCAGAATGATGACCGTGTAAAAAACCTGGTTTTTCTGAAGAAAAGTTGCACTTTGGCCGCCGAAGCATTAAACAGGGTTCAAACGATTGTTTGAATCAGGCAAACCAATGACCCGTCCCGCCGAATATACCCGCAACCTGATTATCAAAGCTGCGGTCGCGCTGTTCGCGGAGAAGGGGTTCGAACGATCGAGCGTGCGTGACATCGTCACCAAGGCTCGCGTCAATCAAGCTGCCATCAATTATCATTTCAAAGGCAAGGATGGTTTGTACTTCGAAGTTCTCAAAATCGCGTTCGAAAGGCTGACGGAAAATGCGGGAGTCGACGCGGGAGAACTCAAATCACTCTCACCCGAACAGGCACTCCGACGCTTCGTGGGCCACCAGCTGCGGCCGCTGCTTTTTCAGGATGAACTGAGTCGCTATATTCGCATGTTCGCCTGGGAGAGCGCCCATCCGTCCAAGGTTTTTCGGAAGTTCATAGCGGGCAATACAACCTCATACCTTTCGGGCGCGGTCGATCTTGTGCGGCGATTCCTGCCGCCAGACACTCAAGAGCGGGCAGCTCTTTGCGCAGCCATATGCTTGATGGGGCAATGCAGCGTTTTCGTGCGAAACCGCGATCTATTTGCACAAGATCCATTCCGGATGACGATCGACGAGCCGTTTGTCGATGAACTGGCCGATCTCATTACCCGGGTTGCAATCGGCGGCTTGCCGCATGCTGAGGACGCCCGATTGACGACGGCCTAGACGGAGATCGCGCGTTCAATTCTGCGAATGATGGTTTTTACGTCCGCCATTGACCCAAAGTGGACATGCGTGCTTTTGACCAATTCACACGACCATCAGGTCCTTACCGACAATGATCTCGCCCTTGAAAAATTTCGCGGCCGGCTCGCGCCAGGTGTCGTCGCTGATGCTGTCGATCGCCGGGGTAAGGTGGGAGAGCACAAGCGTTTTGACGCCCGCCTCCTGGGCGATGCGGCCGACGTCTTCGGACGGCGTGTGGTCGGCCTTCATATGCTCCATGAAGGCTTCGAATTTCACTGGCCGCCCTTGGGCGATCTGGCCTTTGATGTATTTCTCGACCGCCGGCACGTACATCGTTTCGTGCACCAGCACGTCCGCACCCTTGGCCATTTTCGCCACTGCTTCGAGTGGCGCGGTGTCGCCGGAAAATGCGATCGAACGGTCCTTAAAATCGAAACGATAGGCCAAGGCTGGCTTCACAGGCGGATGCTCGACCAAGATCGCGGAGACTCTGACGTTGTCGTCCTCTGTCACCGGACCTACTGCTGAAATTTCCTGCACATTGACAGATGTGAGCGGCTTCATATGGAAGTCTTCGGACCAGAAGTCGACCGTTTGCTTATACGCACGCATGAAATCGTCGGTCATCTGCCTGAGCGGCGGCGGCCCGAAAGCGCGGACGTCAAGTGGCAGGCCCTGGATCCAGCCGACGATTAGCAGCGGACCGTATTCAATGTTGTGATCGGCGTGATGATGCGTGATGAAGATCGACTTCAGCACGCTGAACGGAATGCCAGTGCGCGCGAATTGATTGGTGACGCCCATCCCGCAATCAAGTACGTACGCCGACCCATTGCTCAGCATCACGTGGGAAGTCATTTCGCGCGAGCGACCGGGCACGGGACCGGCAGCGGTACCGAGCAGCACCAGCTTGGTGCCCTTTGCATCCTTGAGCGCGGCCTGCGCCTGTTGCGGCGTCCAGCGCGGTCCGACGGTCTGCGCAAGGCTTTGCTCTGTTGTGGCGGTGACGATTGGTGCGGCTGCCAGTCCGGCCAGTAGACTGCGGCGTGAAAGTTCGGATGGGCTCGATGTGTCTCTCACCGTTTATTTCCTCTTGGTGCTGTCGATGTGCCCCATCGTGCTTTGTAGCCGGCACGATATCGGCCACGTATCCGCCGTTCAATGGCTCGCCCGCGAATGTCCGCTACGGCCCTTAGCGGATATTTCTGAACCACCGACCAATATCCGCTTTTGCGGGGGGTAGAGCAGACGTCGCAATTAAAAGCTGTAACGTCCGCTTATGACCCAAAGCGGATATGGGAACTTCAGCTGCAATGTAAGAGTGATTCCATACCTCCGGGGCCGTCCGCACTGCTGATACGTTGTGAAAGAACGGGGGGCTGTTCATGCGCTGTTTAGCAGTTGCATTGGTCACGGCGATCTCCACCGCTTTACTCGAACAAACCGGACCTCCCGGTGAAGGCACCGGTGAT
>DATAPP010000193.1:0-1699 GCA_036265125.1 Pseudolabrys sp.
CGGAAACGCAAGTCTATGAGTTAGTCGAAGCAGTTGCGTGAGGATACGCGTCGGCCGCTAACCCAACTTCGCCGATTCGACCCTGCGTTCCGCGATTTTCGCAGAGCAAGTGATTGATCAGCAAGGGCAAGCCCGGGCGAGGTAATCGGCTGTAGTGCCGACCAAGTCTATTCTCCGCCACCCTCCTCATAGTTGACAACGAAATTGAGGGCGAGGCGCGCCCCACCGGGCCAACGCGGGTCCGGCGGCTGGTCGGCATAACCGACGAGATCGCGCGGATAGCCGGTCATCGACGCCGAGCTGCCGTCATTCCGATGATCGTATCGCGAGGCGCGATCGTGATGCTACCTTCAACCGCACGCAATCAGCCAGGAGTGCCCAACGAAGGGGTCAACGAACGATTTGTCCAAACCGCCCCCGTCGATCTGGTTGCTGCCCGAAGCAGGCCCTGCCAATGTGGACGCGTCATCACAACTCCGGAGTTCGCCTGACTCCGCGCTGGAGGAAAGCGGATTCGAACCGCTGGTCCCACTTTCGGCGGAGCCGGTTTCCTGATCGCGGCCCTCGTTCTCGGGTGGTAAGCGGTCCTTCGCAGCGACACGGCCGGGCAACGGGGTTGCGCCGGTAGCGGTGGTTGAACAGACTGGATCGATGCCCGAAAAAAAACCAATCACATCCAACCGTCGGTAGCGCCCGAACCCGCCTTGACCGATGACCGCCGCCGCGCAGGCTGCGCGATCCCCACAAAATCTGATCTGATGATCGGAGCGAAGGCGCTCATTTGGAGTCGGTGTCGTCGTCTGCTCGCGGCGTGCGCGGCCTGTATTGCTGTCGCAGTCGTGACGATTTCTCACTCGGTATCGCTGGCGGAATTACCTGCCGTCGATGCCTTGATGCTCCATCTCATGGCGATGGACAACGTCCCCGGTGCGGCGGTGGCGTTGATCAAAGACGGCAGTATCGTGCTGGAACAGGGATACGGCTTTCGAGATCTCGCAGCTCATGCTCCTGTCACCAGGGCAACTCTTTTTAACATCGGCTCCATTTCTAAATCATTCACGGCGCTCGGCCTTGCTCAGTTAGTTGACGGGCAGCGGGTCGAGCTGGACACGCCGGTCATCAGATACGTCCCGGATTTGCGGCTGAGCGATCCGCGAGTTGCGACGACGATGACGTTGCGGCAGTTGCTGTCCCATACAAGTGGCCTGCCTGCGGACGAGCAATGGCCCGCTCAGGTGCCGTCGACACGAGAGGGGATCGTCGGTGAGTTCGCCACCATGCCAATCACCGCGCAGCCAGGGACACGGTTTCAGTACTGCAGCCGATGCATCGTCCTCGCCGCCTATGTCCTCGAACGGATCACCGGCCAATCCTGGGAGGCATACACCCGAGAGCACATTTTTGAACCGCTCGGGATGACCACTGCGTCATTCGGGCCTCTCGCGCTGGAGCAGGCGCCCGACCGAGCCCAGCCGTATCGGCATGATGCTGTCTTGGACGAAGTGTCGGTACCCTGGGGCCGTCTCCAATACTTGAACTCCTTGGCACCTGCGGGGGGCATCGATGCGAACGTCGATGAGATGGCCCGCTACGCGCTGTTGCAACTCGACGACGGACAGCTGTCCGGGCGCCGGCTGGTCTCCTCAGAAATGATGGCTGAATTGCATCGTCCGGAGATCGTCGTGGGAACGGACTGGAC
>DATAPP010000194.1:0-8027 GCA_036265125.1 Pseudolabrys sp.
CCCGCCTGTCTGAAGTGCGGCGTACCGATGTCGCTAATCCGAGTTGAGGACAAATATCCCGGCTATAACAGACGAGTGTTTGAGTGCGGAGCGTGTAGTGGCACGATGACGGAATGGGCGGGCATGCCCCGTTGTACAAACTAGATTTTTTGCAGGAGCCCGGATGGCGGTGATGGTTTGCGGTCCGCTGTGGGCCAAGAGCAGACATGACATATGCCTAAGTTGGGCAGCTACGGCGAGGCAACTCGGTTGCCCTACGCGGTCACGCCGACCAAGTCTCTGCATCAAATGACATACGGTGGGTTCCCAAGATAAGGGCGGCGAATTATCGACAAAAATAGTTGGACCTAGGTCCAATTACGCGGATCGCTTCTTTACTCAAACATTAATCAGCGCATGGCGGGCCGAGATCCGTTCGCGTTTGTGAAAGGAGATAAAGATGGCTCACGTGATGGCATTTTTGTCCAAAGTAAACGGGAAGTATGAAAACCAGTCGCCCTACCAGGGAGTCGTAAAGCATGACTGGGTGCCGACAGGACGTATCGATTTCGCAACTCACCTCAACGGCAACGCTGAAGACGCCAATCAGCCAAATGACTTCAAACTGCTTGTAGAAGAACGCAGAATTGTAGAGAGCATTGCGGGAAATGAGAATCTGGAAATTCAATGGCGGCTTGCTACGCTAAAGGAAGCAAAAACGGTCGTAACTCACTACCATAAATATCTGTCCGAACACTCGCTGATAAAATCAGTAGTTGAAGAGACCCTATCATTGCCCGCGCCAAAGAAGGCTCAAGCAAATCATTCGGCGTAGCTTTTGGCTCCGTATTCTTACTGGCCGATGTCCGCTTTTGATCAAAACGGACATGCCGTCATGTCCGATCCAAGTCCGCTTTTCCCCCGAAAGCGGACATGCTTCGCAACGTCGCGAATGCGCAACGCAGTCGGACGGTGCGCGAGTTGCCGGTGCCAATGTCCGCTTTGGGCCACAAGCGGACATTGCGCCGCGTCGATGCTGAGAAGCCACGGTCACTCTGGCAGACCGGCTTCAATTACGGAGACGTTGCTAATAACGACGGTAGTAGCCACCGTAGTAGCCAGGGTTATAGCCACCGTAGTAGCCATAGCCACCACCGTAGTAGCCACGACGGTAGGCTCGCCGGTAATATCGGCGCGCGTGCCTATGGTAGTAGTAAACCTTATGTAACTCAGGCGCGGGAGCACTTGCGCTTACTAGATTTCCGCTTATTGGCACTGCCGAGGCGCCGAGGGTTCCGCTAAGTCCAATGCCAGCCGCGGCGACTGCTGCCAGAATGTATATTCGCATTTAGACCTCCTCTTAAGGGCGTCCAACGCCGGAGGTTGCCTCCAGCTAAGTCCTTCCCGGAACCTATGCGCGCCCGGCACTCCGGAAGGCCTTTGCCGCCTTTGCGGCGGATACGAAAGTGGCGTGAGCATCCTCCGCCGTCATCGCCGGGGTCGTCTCGACATCAGACAAGCTGCCTCCCGCGGCGGCGGCGAGTACCGCAGCGGCGGCAGCCTTATCATCGGGGAACTCGCCAATAACCAGCCAGTCATGGCGGCCAAAGGTCAAGTACCACTCGATGAGCCTGCCTCCGACACTCTCGAAGAGTTTAGAAACGGCTTGCTTACGATTTTCCGGCTTGCCCACCATGCCCTTGACGGCATCTGAAGTGAAACGACCGCGCGAGATGTAGATTGGCATGACATCTCTCCTAAAAAATCTCCTTACTTGATCTAACTGAGAAGTCGCCGCCTGCAAGCGGAACGTATGGAAAATTTCAGCCCAGCTGCTTCTTCGCACTGCATCATCTAAGATACCCAATGTCCGCTTTGGGTCATTAGCGGACATTTCCGAGATGTCCGCTTTGCCCCCAAGAGCGGACATTCGGCGGTGCAAAATCTGCCAAGGGCCAATAGCAGGAACAATTCCGCGTCATGGCGCAAAAAAGTACAGTCCGTCAGCCTAGCAAGGAGCCGGCATCGCTAGGCAATTGGCGAGCGCGTCGCCTTTGCAGTTCTCAAAAACGTTGAGTTTTGCCGCGGTCTCGGCCGTCCTTGCAGACGTGAGTTCATTTCCCCGCGCCACTGCGGCAAAAGCGGCACCAGCGGCCAACCCCGCGGCAACAGTTGCTGTGGTTGCCGCGGTGATCGAAGCGCTCACCAACGTCGGGCCGAGGAAGGGGACCCATCCAAGGGCGATCGCGGCAGCGGCCGCTGCAACCGCCGCGATCGCGAGGGCGCCGGCAATCTTCGCAAGATTGTCAGCAATCGATTGTGCGTTCGCCAGAGCCATGATTGCGGAACACACGTCAAGGCGCGCGGCTTGCCAAGCCTTGCAGAAATCATCACACGTTTTTGGTGACTCCCCGCTGATAGTACCGGTAGCCGCCGGACCTGAGATGATATATCCGAGCGCGAACCCACTCCCGATGAGTGCCGCCGTCGCAGCGATGCCCAACAAAACCCATTCCATATGACTCTCTCCTCGGCTGAGCCAGTTCCGTGGTACCACTCTTGGCCACTGGCCTATGCTTACGGCAACAGCACTCCAGACGTGCACGTCGCGCAGAATGCTGCAGACGGAACACCACTCTTCAACGAGCAAAGCTGATTGCCCGAGCTCCATGCATAAGCGACGCAGAGTGCGTTTTCTGCGCAGCGCTCGGCGCACGTAACGGCATTCGGTGCGGGCTGCTGCGCGAGTTCAGAGCCGGGTAAATCCACGTTCGTCACGGCTGGCGCAAATTTCATTTGCAGCGTTCCGACCCACGAACCCTGGTTAGAAATGTCTGCCGGCAAATTCGTGCACGAATGCTGGGGTTGAAACTCTCCAAGCGTATAGGCCTTCACGAGCCTTGGCGTGATTATCGACTCAGGTGGGGGAGAGCTAGGCTCCTGGTCCCACATGATCACGGGCGCATTTACATTCGGGCTTGCACTTTGGACACTCCACATAGAGATCGCCGTTGGACTTGGCCCGCCGATGCCGGAACTAAAGTTCAATTCATTCGATGGCCGTACAAAGATTGCGCCGAAACCTCCTGCTAGTCCGTTGGAGGCGTCGCCCAAAATCCAATTCGGCGCGTCGGCGGCACACATATTAGTAGAACAGCTGTTTCCAAAAACCGACCCTTTCGCATCCTGCGTCTCGCACATCGACAGATCCCCAAACGGTCGCGCTTCTCCTGGTCGAATGAAAACGGGCCGAACAATGTAAGCTGCTGAAAGTCCCGGACCCTTTTGCGCCATTGCATAGGCGGGGGTGACCGCCAACTTCGCGCGAGGATCATTGCAGGGGACTTGCTGGAGTGACTCGTTCCCCCAATCCCAGCGTCCTATGCAGAGATTTGAGCTCTTGACCTTGAACTCATAGACGCCTGGCACAAGAGGCCAAGGATTGATGAGGGCTGCCAATTGTGCCGCGGTCGGTGCGAGGGGAGCGAACGTCCAGGCCTGTTGCGTCCGGTCATTGCAGGTCCAGACCTGTACCGGCCCGCCGTTGTTGCCCATCTGACCAGACTCGGCATCCAGACAAAGACCCGAGGAAATGATGACAGCGTGCAACCCTGGGCTGACCGTCCAGTGTTGATTGGGCCAGTTATTGCAACTGTAGACTTGAACTGGCCCTCCGTCTGCCGTGTATTGGCGAGAGTCCGCATCTAAACAAAGGCCGCCGTCACTTTTGATCGCGCCGTTCGTACTATCATAGTGCCAGGTTTGGTTCGGTTGCTGATTGCAATCCCATACCTGCACGCGGCCCCCGTTCGCCGTCCAACCTGCCAAATCGGCATCGAGACACTTTCCGTTTGCGAGCTTGATCGCACCGTCCAGTTGGAGAGCGAAGGTTTGCGTGCAAACGAAGACTAGACTGAGCAGTACGACCGATGGAACGATGGGACGCAAAATTAAGCGCAGCATTGTTGCCCCCGATTCTCTAACCAGTCGTATCGAAATACCTTCGCGAAAAGTCGTTAGTGCGCTGTTTTACTCAATCACCTCGTCAGCAGCGTTCAGCAGGCCGTGCGGCACGGTGAGGCCAAGCGATTTGGCCGTTTTGAGATTGATGACATAATTTAATTTCGTCGGCTGCAAGATGGGAAGATCGGCCGGACCGTTTTTGCTCCAACGTGTCAGATAGGATCACCGAGCCGGTAACGTTGCCGCCCGGACGGCTGATACTTTGGACGAGCCCGGCCTTAACCGGATCATTACCTGTATTGAACACAATTGGAATGGTAGTGGTCGTCTCGTTTGCCGCCCGAGCCGAGGCATCTCCGCCGGCACCCACAAGTAGAGCTACGCGCTGTTCTACAAGCTCTGCGGCGAGCGACGGGAGTTGGTTGTAATCACCGCGTGCCCAACGACACCCGACGTTGACGTTCCGGCCGCTAGCGAAACCACCCTCGCCCAGTCCTTGGTGAAAGGCCTTCACCACCTGCACACTATCTTCGGGTGAGCGAGCGCTCATAAACCCAACGACGGGCACTGCCGACTGCTGCGCCAGAACCGCAAATGGCCACACAGCCCCCGCGCCACCGACCCACGTGATGAAGTCGCGCCGTCTCAATTGCCTCTCCCGAGGCTAAGGACAGGGCATCGTATCAACTTATAGGGGTATCCCGAAAGGGGTCGTACGTGAGGCGGCTAATGTCCGCTTTGGAGCGAAAAAACGTCCGCTCTCCCCCAATAGCGGACATTAGTCAGTGTGGTTGGCATGTCCGCTTTGGGCCAATAGCGACCGATGCACCGCAGCATTACGAAAAGAAAAACCCCGACATTTCTGCCGGGGATTTGTTGTTTGAACGATGTTGCTGATGATCAGGCGGCTGCGAGTGCTGCGCTATGTTTCTTCCGGCGATAAGCAACGACGCCGAGACCAGCCAAGCCGATCAGCATCATGGTCCAGCTACTCGGCAACGGCGTAACAGTGGTGGGACCACCGGCCAGCAACGTGTCCTCCGCGACAACGGCGAGCGTGGCGGCAATGAGCGGATTGATGCCTAGCGCAAAGGCAGCCGAAGCGGCATAGTTTGGGTTGTTGGGGTCCCATTCAGCCGACAGCGTCTCCGGATTCACCCCGGTAACCGTTCCGAATATCATCAAAGCATTGAGGTAATCACCGTACAGACCTGGGTGATATCCGATCGGCGTCGTGCAACATGCCAGAAGCGGATCGCTTTCCCAGAGATTGATCTGACCTGCCGGTTCGCTTGATAGGTATGGATTTAACAGAGCAATGCCCGAATTGATCGCCGTCACCCAAGCGTCGCCGGTGAACGCCACGTTGAGTTGGCTGAGAAGCGGGTGCGCCGCGTTGAAACCATTCGCTTCTGTTGCGTAGGCATTGTGATTATCTGCATTCATCACCGCGATTGGATTCGCAGTGTCGCCGACATAAGGCGCGAAGGGACCTGGAATGGCGGCATTGGCGCCGGTCTGCCCCCCAGGGGTGCTGGAGCCAAAGATCGGCGCGTTCGGATTGCTACTGGTAAAGCCGTAGGCAGCGATCGGCGACGGTTCAACGAGCGTGATGGCCGCATTTGGCTTGCCTGCCGCCGCGTCGGCGTTGTTGATGGCGGCAACCAAGCCGCTGACGCCACCCCCGAAAGTATTTGTCGTACCGGGATCTGTCGGAGTTCCTGGAGCTCCGCGCGTCGCAACCGTCACGCCGTTGTTCAAGATGCTGGTGGGCAGCGCTTTGAAGCTCTGTTCCTGAAGAACGACCTGACTATATTTTGGGTTTGTGATGAGAGGCAGGGCGGCCCTCGAGGTTCCCGTAGGCCCCTCATATCCGAACAGGCTGGCGCTACTCACCGCAACGATATCAACATTGTAATGTAAACCCGCTGCTTTGGTGAATTGCAGGAAAATTCCTGCGACGCCGCTATACGGCCCAATCTCGTTGTACTGCGAGCCGGAGTTGCCTTGAAGATAGGTGAGCTTATCGTTCAGCGTTGCACCCGGGGTATTTGCCGTTGTCGGCGTTACCTGCGTTCCGCCTTCGATCGGCAAGCTAGGACTACCTGGATATCTTGTTAAGCAGCCCGTAGTGGGACAAAGCAGATCGTGCACAACACCATCGCCGGGACTATCTGCGGCGCCGGCGTTATAGTTGAGCACCGGCGGATAGCGACCGTGCGTAAAGCTGTTACCGACAAACAGAATGTTGGTATCCGCGAGCGAGTCAGCGAGCGCATAATCGGCCGACAGCAATGCAAAGACACTGTAAATGACAGTAACAAGGAATGTCGATTTTAGCAGGAATTTTGACATGGTTTGGCTGCCTCACTTCCAACTCGTCGCCTGGCGAACCTTTCAGATAGATCCCACCCTAAGCCCTAAAACTCAAATGTAGGGGATCGGTTCCACCCAGATTGCGAGTCGAGATGATTCATGTCCGCTTTGGGTCATGTGTGGACGGCGCCTTGGCGGTCGGCAACGGCTAGGCAACATCGGCGTGCCGCATTTTCGCCCGCGAGCCGCAGCCAACCTCGGATGATAGCGCGACGGGAGTTGCTACTGCGTACACAATTTGTCGAGCGCCTGTATCGTTGACCCGATCTCCAGACCTACCTCGGACTCTGGATCCACTTCCTTAATCCTGTCCAACAACGCGGCATATTCGGGACCCAGTTGTCTCGCCAATTCGTCCGCCTTCAGAGACAACTCTTCGACCTTCTTGGAATCTCCCCTCGCGTTGGCCTGCTCCATTTCGTCACCGAGCTTGCCTATGTCGCAAAAAGTTTTGGCCTTTTCCTTGCTGCCACTGATTGTTTTGAAGAGATCTTGCGCGTCTTCCTTGGTCAAAGGAGTTGGTTGAGCCACTGCACAGACTGGCGCGGTGGCGATTATCAACATCGCCACAATCGGCTTCAGGTTCATGAAGGCTCCTATAATGAAGTGTTCGTGGCCGAATACGAAGGCATCAACAGCGAATAAAGTTCAGAATAAAGCTCTGATAAACGCTGGGACTTTGCAATTCCTATCGACTGTTGCCTTCGGGTGATAGCGGCGATGCCGAACGCGCCCTTAATGAACCAGCGGGGGCTGAACTTCACTCCGCTTGAGCGGTGCTGTTCAATGCACAACTGCTTTGTCCGGCACCATTTCTCAAAAGACTGGTTGCGGTCGCCGTTCTGCTCTGACAGCACAAAGATTAACTAGGGGACCAAGTGGAACCGGCAATATTCATCGCGGATTAAATCGGTGCCGGTCGTCTGGGCCAACGAGGCAACATTCAGGACTTTTCAAGTGTCCCTTGAAGGGGTCTTACGCTCAGGCGATCGGTACTCCGTGCCGTCGCATTTTTGTCCAGCGTTGCGCTCCTGTAGCCCCTCTCACTGCGGAGGCCCCGGTGGATGCTGCGACGCAAAAGATGTTCGCATGGGCCCCCATTAAAAATTTACCGGCCTTTGTAGTTTTTAAATGCAAGCGCCCACCAAGGTGGTAAAATGGAGTTCGAAAGGGCTGGGTGGCGTGCGACCGTATCAAATATTTCCGAAACGTCGAATGATCCCGCATCCGTGCTGCGATCGGTGTGACGCAGACATGTGGCTCACCTGCATTGAACCGGACAAACCCGGCCACGATAGGCGCACGTTTGAATGCCCGCGGTGCCAACACGTTACAGTCGAAATCGTCAACTACGGCGAGCAACATGAATAGCCATGACTGCCTTGAATTTCTTTTTAGACCGCGAGCCTAGCTCCCCTCGAACACGGTGCGGTTGGCAGCAGCGGAGTGTCGCCATGCGCCAGTTTCAAACCATTGCGCATTTGCAAGAGATCGTGCATCCAACTTGCGCCAAATGCGGCACGCCGATGTGGCTCACGCGAATAGAAGCGGACGGGCCCGGTTCGGAAAAACGTATTTTCGAGTGCCAAGCCTGCCAAAACGAGGCGATCGAGGTGGTCAAATATCGATAGATCGGTCGTTGGCTATGCAATGCGGCTGCCCGCGGTCGAAATTGGTGACCTCCGGTTGGTCTGTCCGGTATCGAACAC
>DATAPP010000195.1:0-3031 GCA_036265125.1 Pseudolabrys sp.
ATATCGCCTGGCAGGATCGGCTCCGCTGGTGCGACAACTTTTCAGAGTGCGCAGCGCGCCACGCTATCACGCGGGCCAGCGCGGCGGGGGTCGGCTCTGGGTGGGACAGCAGACATTCGCACCGGATCTCTGCGTAACCTAAGTGATTGTAAGGAACCGCACACACCCCACTGCCTTGAGGCAATGGAGTGTGTGCGCCGTTTTACTCAGTTAGATGATGCTGTCTGATCTGCTGTCGGATCGTCTCTTCCGTAGATCGTAATGCACCCGGTCAAGCAGAAAGGAACCGCATTGTTCGCTGCGATGGGCACAAACACATGGTTTGTCCCGGAATAGGCGGCCACGGAGTGCGCCGTCCCGGCGGGGTGTGAACCTGCGGGGTCCGCCGGCACGTTAAGCGTTGGCACCCGCTGTTCCAGCGTTTGGCTGAGCGCATCGATTGCGTCTAGAGTGGCGGCGCCTTGCGAAACATTAACGGGAGCTGTCGCGGCTGTCCCGACCGGCGGACGCGCCGGAAAGATAGTGTTGGGGGCGAGATTGCTGCCGGAGGCTGCGGCGTAATAGTGATTATCGCCCGCGTTGAACCAGACCTCGTCCCCGACGCCCGCGCCCGTCACATTGGCTAGGGTCACGCCCTTTACCGCGTCAAGAATCACTAGTTGCGGTGCTGCGGTATCAGTATTCCTGTCCGCATTGCCGGTCCATAAGCTGCCGTTCTCAGCCCAGATCGTATTGCAGCCGGCTAGCAGATTCTCGTTGGGGCCCAATGCGAGACCGGCCGGCGAGCAAAACGCTATCGGAAATGTCGCTTCGATCGTGCCCGTGGTCGAGATGCGGATGACCCCTCCGTTCGTAGGGTTCATCCCGATTTGGGGGATCGAATTAAAGAACTTCCCGGTACCCGGATCCCACACCGGTTGCTCTGCCCCGTTGGTCGCATCGCCAAACTGAATACCATTCGCCTGGGTATAGGGTATGTTTTTTCCGCAGCTCAGAACGCCGGTCATCGGGTTGACGGTGATCAACGTCCCAAACGGGGGACTGGCGGCATTGTTGATCGCCAGAATCAGCCCATCCTTCGGGTCGTAGGCCAGCTCATCCGCTCGCGTTGGTTCGCCGGTCTTCGTAGTGCACTCGCTGACCGTGGTGGGCGGGTTGGTCCTGAGATCGAAGCTCAGCACGCGGCTCGGGGCATCGGTCACAAACAGCCACGGGAAGGCGGCTACGACGCCATTAGGGCCGGCGCAGTCGTTGGCACCGGCGGGTTGTATCGCACATGGCGTAAACCCGGCGAACGGAGCGTGGCCGTTAGTCGGAAAGATCTGGGTAACGATAGATTCGGCACTCACGACGTCGACCGCAAAATTGTTGCGGTCGGCAAGGTAGTAGACGCCGGTCGACTGGTCGACGAAACTGATATCGAACGAGAACGTGCCAGTGCCGGGGTTGAGGGCACTGACTGGGATCGGAAGAGAGTTGATCAATCGGAGGGCTGGCGCCGGCTGGCTGGCCCACGCACTCCCGACCATCAGCAGGGGCGCCCACGCCAAGGATACGACATATTTCCTGATTTTACTGCACAACCCATCGTGCGCGTGAAGCATGTTTGTCCTCCCATCTCGCGTTGCGTTTCAAGAGCGCCGATCGAGTTCGGCGCGCGAGCGATATCCGATTGCGACAAAAAGTCAAGATGCTTTCTCTGAAAAAACTTAGTCCCATGCTTTGTAAGTATTTGTAATACACTGTAACGACACGTGAATATAGAAGCCGAATTTGTCCATCGAGGTCCCTCGATTTAGATCCACGAGGTCCCTCGATTTAGATCCACCGATTCGAGTTACCTACTGGACACAAAACCGCAAAAGTGTACCATCCCGCCGTTGCAGTTGGGAAAGCAGTGATTGAGTGTCCGGCTTCCCGGACCGAGGCCACAGGTTTCAAACGCTTGATGAGATAACCGTTGCCGAAATCATCCAGTAATGGCTTGATTGCAGAACTGCGCGACCAGCTTGACCAAGCGCAGGCGACAATTTTTCAGCTCAAGCAATTACTGCGAACACAAGGCGGATATCCTCATGAAGAGATTACACTGACGCCTACTCAGCGGAAGGTAGTGGATGTTCTCCTGCAGACGGATGGAATTTCTACCAAAGAACATTTATATCATGCGCTTTACGCTTCGAAGCACGGTCACGCACCCGACCCGAAAATTTTGCGCGAAATAATTCGTCTCATTCGGAAACAATTAAAATCTCGTGGGATAGAAATCAGTTTCGTGGCCGGCAAAGGTTATACTATGTCAGACGCCAATAAGGTTAAACTCAACGCTCTCATTTTTAAATCGGAAGTCTTAGACGGTAATCTGTATCGAGGCATTAGCCTGACACGGACGCAGCGAAAGTTTTTAAATCTCCTCCTGGCGGGGCACGGCGTTTGCACCAAGGAACACTTATATAACGTGCTTTACACAAAAAAGCAGAATTACAAACCCGATCCCAAAATTTTGCGTGAGATGCTTTGCGTCATTCGAAAGCAACTTGAGCCGCTTGATATCGAAATCAAAACTGTATTCGGTGTAGGCTATATCATGCCGTCCGAAAGTAAGGCTAAGCTAATCGAATTAATTATTAGGTAATACTGCATAACGCGCTTTTATACCTCGACCTTAGATCGCTTCCCGAACTTTCCGATATGACGATCGCGACCGATGACATCATAGCGCTCTGCGGCAGGTACTTATTATTACGCCATTGATGCTGCAGCATTGCCAGGGTTGCTGACTGGCGACTTGAAGGGCCATACGACCAGCCGGTACTCTGGTAGTCTGGCTACTTCTCTCTCAAATCAAAGGTTCGCTTTCGGGCATCGGCGCTCGAAGCCGTGGGGCGGCACGAGCGGCCGCTTTGGGTCGACTCCCGCGGTTCGATTAGGGGCCCGCGAACGGCCGGAATCGGCGCGAAACCAGGCGCTCGAGAGACCACGCCATTGAGCGGCATGGTGGGGTGGCGAGCGGAAGTTCGGTCCGTTATGA
>DATAPP010000196.1:0-2756 GCA_036265125.1 Pseudolabrys sp.
CTCTGCCGGATCAAGCCAACTACCGTGCTTTGGAGTGTAGTGCCATTCGAAGCGCTCGACCAGTCGCCTGGCCTCGGCGGCTGGAAACGCTTCGTAGAGTGACCCCTTGCCGTGGATGTTGAGATTGTCCTGGACCAGTACGACGGTCTTGGCGTTGGCGAAGTAGCGATCGGCCAATTCTTTCAAGACGTGAGCGTAGTCCACGGCGGTATGGCGATCGGTGACCTTGACGTGGCGCCAGCCTTCGAGCGGTGCAAACATCATGAAGATGTTGGCGGTGCCGTTGCGCTCGTACTCGTAATCGCAGCGGGCCGGGCGTCCCCGCTTCATCGGGATCGGCAGGCGCGTCTCGGCAAGGAACTGCTTGGAGGTCTCGTCCAGGCACACCAGCGGGTAATCGGGATCGCGTGGCCGCGTGTAGACCGCCAGCACATCTTCCATGGCGGCTACGAACGCGCCATTGGCCTTCGGCGGGATGACCCAGCACTGCTGGCGATGGGGCTGGAGAATGTTTTTTTTAGTGCCCGCCCAATCGTCGAGTCGCTGGCGCGATCGACAATTTGCAGTTCCACGACCTTTTTCTCCAACAGCCGCAAGGTCCAGCGTGCGCGTCCCTTGGGAGGTTTGGAACAAGCCAGTGCAATCAATTTGGCTTCTTTCTCGCCGTCAAAAATCCGTGCAACCGCCGGTGTCGCCCGTTGCTTGCGGCTCAACACAGCCTCGAAGCCTTCTTCCACCAGCTGCTTCCGGACCCGGTAAACCATCGAGGCGCTGGTCTCCAGCGCCTTGATAATCCGGTTGTCACTCCAGCCTTCACCCGCTTCCGACACATCGGCCTTCAACAATATCCGCGCCTTCAGCAGCCGCTGCGCCGCGCTCTTGCCTTTGCGTATCAGCGCTTCGAGTTGCTCACGTTCCTCACCGCTCAGCCGCACAACATACTTCTTTACCGAAATGTCCTTCGCAGCCATGATTGCCTCCGCCGCATCCGATCGACCAAAGCGAATCACAAAATTCATGTCCTTGCAAATTGATTGAAGCGAGCGACTAGTCTTACTGCGTCATAAAATTTTGTACTTCGCCGGGTTCCTGATCGGAGCGGCGCAGCACGGACATCGCGGCAAGTTTTTGACGAGCGCGAGAACGAGCCGTCGGCGCATGGTGGTAATCGAGTTTGGAATGTGCCGCTCGGGCCGCAGCGGTGGAGCCTCTGGGTCTGTAACCTTGGGGAATGGTAGGCGCCTGGAACATCGCGGTGGAACGAGGTGCTGAGGGGGGAATCGTCTCCCGCTCGGAGATCAGGAATCCGTAGGTCGCGATGCAGAGTGTGGCGTGATGGTGGAAGCCACGCCATCCCCGCCCTTCGAAATGCCCGAGCCCGACCTCCTGCTTCAGCTCCTGATAATCGCGCTCGATGCGCCAGCGTAGCTTGGTGAGATCTACCAGGTTGCCGAAGGTGATATTTTGTTGAAGCGTCGAGAACCAATATTTTGTCGGCTCGGCCTCACCTTTCGGCCACTCGATCAACAGCCATTCTTCCGGGCGGCTCTTGGTAAGATTGTAATCGCGATGGGCGACACGGATACGCAACCGGGCAAAGCGCGAGGACAACTGTTCGGCCGAGCCTTCGCGCCACGCGATCTTGTGCCAGGCTTTGGCCGGCAAGCCCAAAGCAAGCTGCTTGACTGAGGTCGGCCGATGATTGCGATCACGCCGTATCAACTTCGGTGGCCGTCCGCGGCCCGACCAGGTTTTGGGATGCAACGGCGCCATACCCGGTGCCCATACCGTGGTGTTCGGCAAGATGCCGGCCACATAGGTCAACCCCAGTGCGCTGATGCTGCTGCGCAGTTCCGTGTTGCAGCCATATCCGGCGTCCATCAGCACCACACCGGGCGGCAGGCCGGCTGCACTGGCCGCACGAATCTGCTCGAGCGCGATCTCGGGCTTGGTCCTAAAGCGAATATCATCGGGCACGCCTGTTTTGCGCCGGCGGTCATCGTCCACCACCCACTGTTCCGGCAAATAAAGGCGGTAGGCCACCGGCAGGCTGGCGTGACGATTGGCAATCGATAGCGACACCGCGACCTGACAATTGTCCTGCTTGCCGAGTTGACCACAATACTGCCGTGCCACCCCTACCGAATGCCGGCCCTGTTTGGGGAAACCCGTGTCGTCGATAATCCAGGCCTCGATCTGCCCATGGCGCACGATCTCCGGCAGGACCATCTCGCGCACCTTGGCCAAGACCTTTTCGTCCGACCAGCGCCCTTCGCCGACAAAATGCAGTAGTGATTGATGCTGCGCTGCCGTCCGCTCAGGTGCGGTCACCGCCGCCATAGGCTCTACGCTCTTGCGCTCGCATGGCATCATCAGGCCAACGCAGTAATCCCGTAGCGGCCGGGCACGGTCCGCATGGCCGATCACGCTCACAAGTCCCTCGACATATGCTTCAAATCGCGATGCACTGTCAGTAGATATTGGGTGATCCATCTCAGCTCCTCATGCCGAAAAACGAATCTCCCAAATTTATCAACGATTCCAAACTCGCAAAATGCGACTTTCTGACTCAGTAAGACTATGACCAGATTCAAGATCCTCGGTGCGGCAGCCATGCTGTCGCTGATATCTGCAACGCCGGTATTTGCGCAGGCGGCGATTCAAGAGCCGGGTATGTTTGCGTTTTACTACCCGAACAATGACGTCCTCAACGGCGGACGGCCTACGCGGGCGGCGGGCATGGACGCCAGGACGCT
>DATAPP010000197.1:0-14408 GCA_036265125.1 Pseudolabrys sp.
CCAGCTCGAATTCTGGCAGGATTTGGGATTCGTGGACAAACGGATCACCCCCGCCGACCTGCTCGATGTCTCTTTCATTGATCAGCACATCGAGTAGTTCGGGGTTCGAGGATAGATGTCCGCTTTTGGCCCATAGCAGACATTCCTAATTGCACTACACATGCCCGCTTTGGGGGGTAAAGCGGACATACCGTTTTTGCGCTGCGAATGTCTGCTTTTGACCCAAAGCGGACATACCCCTTTCGGATTGTCAGCCTTAGCCGCTACGATGCCGCGCCTGAAACTGGGAGCTCTAATGAGGCGGCGCGAGTTCATCATCTCGGTGGGTAGCCTCGCCGCGTGGCCACTCGCTGCACGTGGGCAGCAGAGCAACCAGATACGGCGCATCGGCGTGCTGCTCGGGTCGTACACCGAGAGTGATAAAGCGGGCCAGGCACGCATTGCAGCTTTCCTCAAAGCGCTTGCAGATCTGGGTTGGAGCACTGACCGCAATATACGAATAGAATATCGCTGGGCCGCGGGCGACACCGAGCAAACCAAGAAGCTCCTTCTGGAAACGGTGCAGTCCGCACCCGATGCCATTGTCGCGACAAGCGATCCGGTACTGGCGCAACTTCACGGGCTGACAAGCACGCTCCCGATCATATTCACTCAGATTTCCGAGCCAGTTGAAACCGGCCTCGTCGCAAGCCTTGCGCGGCCGGGCGGCAATATGACGGGGTTCCAGAATTTCGAGCCGGCGATAGGCGGCAAGTGGCTGGGAGTGCTCAAGGAGATGGCGCCCAATCTGAAGCGTGTCGGGACGCTGTTCATGCCGGATGCAAAGGCTCATGCGTCATTTCTGGATGCTGCGAAGCAGGTCGCGCCATCAGCGGGAATAACCGTGGCCGTTGTCGATATCCAAAAGGATATTGAACGCGCGATAGCTTCATATGCCGAGCAGCCGGATTCCGGTCTGATCGTGTTCCCGCACCCGAAGACGATTGCAAACCGCAAACTGATCAGTTCTCTGGCGGCGCGCCATCGATTGCCGGCGATCTACCCGTATCGATACTTTGCAGCCGACGGAGGTCTGATCACCTATGGTCCGGATCAGATTGATCAATGGCGAGGTGCGGCAATCTACGTAGATCGCATTCTCAAAGGCGAGAAGCCAGCCGACTTGCCAGTCCAGACTCCGACAAAATATGAGCTGGCAATCAACTTAAAGACAGCGAAGACGCTTGGTCTGACCGTTGCATCCAACCTCATCGCCCGCGCCGACGAGGTCATCGAATAGATGGCCAAATGTCCGCTTTTGGCCCATAGCGGACATAGGCGGGGGCCTTTCCCAGCGTGGCTTTGTGTCGTTACGATGCCTGTCCTGAACCCTGGGAAAGGCGATGAGGCGGCGCGAGTTCATCACATTTGTCGTAGGTGGGACGGCAGCCGCGTGGCCGCTCTTTGCGCGTGCGCAACACTCTGCGTTGCCGGTTATTGGGCTCATTCACAGTGGATCGGCTTCGCAGAACACCCACACAATAGCGGGATTTCACGATGGACTGGGGGAAACAGGCTATGTTGGCGGTCAGAACGTCACAATCGAATATCGCTGGGCAGATGGCCAATTCGATCGATTGCCCGCGTTGGCAGCCGATCTCGTCGGCCGCGGCGTAGCAACCCTGGCCGCTTTCGCTCCGCCGACCGCGGTAGCGGCAAAATCAGCAACCGCGACCATTCCAATCGTCTTCTTCATAGGCGGCGATCCTGTGAAACTGGGTCTCGTTGCAAGCTTTAGCAGGCCGGGCGGCAATATCACCGGCATCGGTGGGCTCACAATTGATCTGGTGCCCAAACGGCTGGAGCTCCTGCGTGAACTGGTGCCCAAAGCCGATTCAATTGCTTTTCTCGTGAATTCCTCGAATCCCACGTCTGAAACTCAAATTCAGAGCATGGGGGAGGCAACACGTACTCTTGGATTGAGGCTTCATATCTATCGCGCCACGAGCGAGGACGAGCTTACTGCCGCCTTCGCCAAGATATCCCAAATGCAATCCGGACCACTTGTTGTTGGTGCAGATTCGTTTTTCATTACCGTGCGCGATAAAATTGTGGCGCTGGCGGCCCATTACGGAGTCCCAGCGACTTATGAAACGCGCGAATCCGTAGTGGCCGGTGGCTTGATGAGCTATGCGCCTAATTTTAGAGATGCCTATCGTCAGGTTGGCGTCTACGTTGGTCGTATCCTCAAGGGTGAGAGAGTCGGCGACCTGCCAATATTGCAACCAACTAAGTTCGAGCTTGCGATCAACCTCAAGACTGCGAAGACGCTCGGCCTCAATGTGCCCTTGTCTCTCCAGCAGCGGGCCGATGAGATTATCGAGTAAAGTTCGCGCCGTGTCCGCTATTGGCCCAAAGCAGACATGCCGAAAAACGCAATCGATGTCGCTATTGGGGTAAAGCGGACATAGGTTGATGCACCGCAAAGCCGAAATTTCTGATCTGGAGACTGGAAAAATGAAAGCAATTCGGGTTGGTGAATTCGGCGGTCCCGAGGTCCTGAAGCTTGAGGAGGTGGTTACACCAAAGCCCTCGGCCGGCGAGGTGCTGGTGCGCATTCATGCGGCCGGGGTAAATCCCTATGACACCTACATGCGCGCGGGCACATATCCCTTGAAGCCGCCGCTCCCTTACACTCCCGGATCGGATGGCGCCGGAGTCGTTGAAGGGATTGGCGAGGGCGTCAAAAAAGTGAAGCGAGGGGATCGCGTGTACACAGCGCGAACCCTCACCGGCGCATACGCGGAATATGCACTCGCACTCGAAGAGCAAGTGCATTCACTGCCTGAGAAAATTGATTTCAAGCAAGGCGCAGGAATCTGGGTCCCCTATGGAACCGCATATCATGCGCTATATCACTCTGCAAAAGCGCACGCTTCCGAAACCGTACTGGTGCACGGCGCAAGTGGCGGCGTGGGCACGGCGGCCCTTCAAATCGCGCGCGCCATGGGTCTTAAGGTTTTCGGCACTGCAGGCACCCCTAAAGGCCTTGAAATGGCCAAGCGGGAGGGTGCGCATCAAGTTTTTGATCACCGCAAGGGCGGATATCAAGAAGAAATTCTGCAAGCGACTGGCAACCGGGGCGTGGACATCATTCTGGAAATGCTCGCCAATGTGAATCTCCCCCACGACACGAAGCTATTGGCCAACAATGGCCGCGTCATCGTGATCGGCAGTCGTGGCGAGGCTACTATCAATCCGCGTGAGTTGATGTCGCGCCGCGCTTCGATTCGCGCCTTCACCCTCTGGGCCATCACAGCGACCGAAGAGGCAGACATCCACGCCGGGCTTTTTGCAGGCCTCGATAACGGCACTTTGCGACCCGTTGTTGGCAAAACATTACCACTCGCCGAGGCCGCGCGTGCACACAAGGAGATCCTTGAGCCTGGATCGGCCGGCAAGATTGTGCTGACAATTTAATCGGTCAGGTTTGGGTCGAAAGACAGTCGGCTTTTTCGCACCCAGCAGCGGCGCCCTGTGTAGGTTCGCCGCCCGCGATGTCCGCTCTTGGCCCAAAGCGAACATCCCTAGTTGAGCTGCAGATGTCGGCTTTGACCGAAAGCGGAGTTTGGTATCTATCGCTCTTTTTTCTCTTCCAGGAACGGAACGATAATCGTGATGGCCTGTTCGGGCTGTTCCTCCATGATCCAGTGACCCGAATTGGTGATGACCGCACTGCGTACGTTGGACGCAGCAAAGCCGATTTCCGTTGCGAGTTTTGCGCCATATGAATGATCGCCACCGATCGCAAGCACGGGAAGCGTCAGCTTGCCCTGCGCGACGAGCTTCTGATTGTCGATTGCGTCTTGCGCAAACGCCGCAAACTGTCCGCTGAATGCATCGTGAATGGCGCCAGGCCGAGCATATAACGCAGCGTAGTGATCGCGTGTCTGCTCGTCGATGCTGGCCGGGGTTGCAGACAGTTCATTGTAGAATCGATCAAGCAGGATGCGTTCACGTCCGGCAACGAGGCGTTCCACGTCGGGTCCGCGGAAATTGAAATGCCAGACCTTTGGATTTTTGAGCTGATCGTCCCAATGGCCGATTCCGGGAAGCGGCGCATCCATAACGACCCATCTGGTCACCCTCGTGGGGTATAGCGCTGCCAAGGCGTAGCCGACCATGTTGCCGATGTCGTGGGTGACCAGAGCAACATCCTGAGCTCCCAGTTTATCTAGAATGCCGGCGAGGTCCCGAGCCTGAGAAATCTTTTCGTACCCTCCATCCTGATGAGATGACAGGCCCATGCCGCGCAAGTCGGGGATGATGACGGTATGATCTTTCACCAGGATTTCAGCGAGTGGAACCCACATGTCGCCGGTGTCGCCAAAGCCGTGCAACAGCAAAACCGCTGGGCCTTGACCGCCGACCCGAACGTATTGAGTGCCACCGCTAACCGCAATTTGCTGATCGCGAAAAACGGATGGCCATGACTTGATGGCAGCATGAGTCGGCATCGTGTTCAGTAATGTCACCACAATCGCGAGGGAAGCTATAATATAGGAGCGGCCGTACACGCGTTCATCTCTGATTAGCTGTCGCGCGAACATCGCCTTTTCTGCCGCTGCCTCCAAGGTCCTCGGCTACCCATCATGTTAGCCATGCTGAAATGCGAAGCCCGAATTAATGGATAATGCCCGCAGGGGCTTTCAGTGGTGAAGCGGAGCATGTCCGATTGCAACGCGAAGTGTCCGCCATTGGCCCTTAGCGGACATCCTTGGTTGCACCGCACATGTCGGCTTTCGGGGGGTAAAGCGACATCAACGGTCTTTCATGTCTCTTTTGGAGCAACAGCGGAAGCTAGTCTCCTCAATATGGTAGTCGGAATGTTTACGACTAACGGCGTGCAGACCATTACGAGCCGGTAATTTGTTTTTGGGCAGACGCAGCACGTAGTTTTTATTGTTTCGTTGAGCAATTTAACGCGCGCCTAAATGGCGCAAACCGTCGACCAACTGACAGACTACAGCCTGCTGATTAGCCCTCCGACAGTTGGACTAGTCCGCAGGCGTCCCACGATTAGCTTCGGCATGGGTCGCCGACCTACCTCTTGAGATCCTCTACTAACCCAACTTTGGCCCCGCTTTCGTGGGGCCATTTTTGTTGGAGCAACAAACTGTGCGACGTCGCTTCTGGCACAAAGCGGACATGCTGATCGCCCCCGGAATGTCCGCTATCGGGGTAAAGCGGTCATGACGATTGCACTGCCAAATACCCAAAACGGACAGTTCGAGCCTACTATCGCAGCGGGATCGATCTGGCAAAAACTCACAACGCCGTGGCAGCAAATAACAAGGCAAGACTGAACTTCGACCTGATCATTTAAACCTTTGGATAGATGGTACTTCCGAACAGATAATGGAGTCATCACAGCCGCCATCCTAGTGTCGTTCACATATTCGGAAAGGGCGACCATGTTGAAGATCATTGCGGCGGCCATGCTGACAGCTATGTGTCGCGATTTAGGACCGCTGTCTTCCGTAATCCGCTGGGGTGCTCGTGTCTAGCGATCAGCCCATAAGCTCGATCAAGGTCACCAGCCACTAACCAACCCAGAGGAAACTGTCTTGCCGCAAATCGGGCTTGCTCACCGGGCCAACAGGCTAATTGCCGTCACCGCAGTCATCGGGGCCGTTGCTTCGCCTTTTGCCGCGCGCGGCGAACCCGCCGCGCCCATATGCGATGCGCAGTTTTCAATGATCCGCTTCACCAATCCGCTGGTGCGGATAGCACAGAGGCTCAAAACCGGCGAGCCGATCACCATCGTCGCGATTGGGTCGTCGTCGACTGCGGGAACCGGTGCTAGTTCGTCGGTCGCGTCCTATCCGAGTCGGCTCGCGGTCGAACTGACGCAGGGCTTCCCTGGCCATCCGATCACCGTGCTTAACCGCGGCGTCGGTGGCGAGGAAATCCGCGACATGCTCGAGCGCTTCGATACGGACGTGATCGCCAACAAGCCCGACCTAGTCCTCTGGCAATTTGGCACCAATTCGGTGATCCGCGATGATAAGCTTGGCAATCACATCAGTGCGGCGATCCGCGAAGGTCTCACCAAGATTCGTTCTACCGGCGCTGATATCGTGCTTATCGATCCGCAGTTTACACCAAAGGTGATCGTGAAGCCGCAAGCCACACGCATGGTCGACCTGATCGCCAGCACTGCCAAGTATGAGGATGTCGACCTTTTCCCCCGCTTCGATGTGATGAGGCGCTGGCACGCAATCGACCGTATAGCGTTCAAGACGTTCGTGTCGCCCGATGGACTGCACATGAATGACTGGAGCTATGGCTGCTTTGCCAAGGGTCTTGGCATGGCCATCGCCGAAGCCGCACAGCGGCCAGTTGTCTCAGCGAAGGCGATGTCGCATATGGTGCGCTGAGCGCCCGCGTTCCTTACGGCCTTGTTTTGAAACCGCCCATCAGCGCCGCGTCCGCTCCCGGCCGTTAGCGGACATGCGGGTCACGCGCCGGAATGTTTCAGGGTAAAGCGGACATCAATTTGAAGTCTCCATGTCCGCTAGTGACCCAAGGCGGACATCACAGCGCGACGGCGATTGACGAGGGTCAATGCGGCATAGCCGCAATAATCTGAGCGTTCTCTTTCGCCTGAGTTCGCAGGAGCGCCTATGTTAGGAACACCAGGGAAATTACGCCGGTCTATCACTGCGCTAGCGGTGCTGGTCACGGGTTCTCTGATAACTGCCAGCGTTACGCATGCTGCCGAGCTGAAAGTCTTGTCCCCGCAGGTAATGAAGCCAGTACTAGACAACTTGATCCAACAGTTTGAACGCTCCTCCGGCAACCAAGTCATGATTTCCTATGCAACCGCCTCAGCACTCGTTAGGGAAATCGAAGCCGGAATAGTGGCTGAGTTGGCGATCCTGTCACCCGAGCAAATCGAGCAACTACAGGAAGAGGATAAGATCGTCGAGGATAGTTTGACTCCGATCGCAAAGCTCGAATTTGGTGTGATCATTCGGAAAGGTGCCACAAAGCCCGATTTGAGTACGGTTCACTCACTGAAGCAGGCGTTATTGAGCGCAAAATCGATTGCTTCGGGTGATCCTGAAACAAGTACGAGCGGAGAGTTTTTCGCCAGCCTGGTCGAACGGCTGCAAATTGACGATGAGATAAAGCCAAAAATCAAGACGTACTCATCAGGCACCGCAGCTTTACGGGCCATCGCAAACGGCGAGGCTGACATAGCCATTGGAGTGGTTGCCGCAATTGAACCTGGAACTGAATTGGCCGGTGTTTTGCCAGCTCAGGCTAAGAAATTTAACTCATATGCAGTCGGAATTCTAACTAGCAGCAATCAACTCGAGGCAGCAAAAGCATTGGCATCGTTTATCTCATCGCCGACGTCATTAGCCGTGATGAAATCGAAAGGCTTTGAAGCGCCTTGATCTTGGCGTTTGGAGAAATTCTTCTCACTAGGCGTGGTCCCGCGGCTGTTTCGCCTTTAGACGCGATGTCCGCTATTGGCCCTTAGCAGACATTGACTTGTGCGGTGCCAACGTCCGCTTTCGGGGGCAAAGCGGACATGGGCTCTTGCACCGCAAATGTCCGCTAATGACCCAAAGCGGACATGCTCGTCGCTTGCCCTAATGGCCATTGCCCCAAAGGGTAATTTCGCCTCTCAAATTGGCTGGTCACAGTACGTTTATAATTCTAGCGGCGCACGATGAGGCATGCGGTGGAAGAACTCGGCCAACTTGTCGCTGGCCTCGAAGGCTTTGTCCGTCATTACGGTGCATTCGCGGTAATACCAATTCTGGCGATCGAAGCAGTGGGCGCGCCAGTCCCTGGCGAGTCGCTTTTAATTTTTGCGTCGGTTCTGGCTGGTCGTGGCGAGATGTCTTTATCGGCCCTCCTTGTCTCTGCATGGGTGGGCGCGGTCATAGGCGATAATTTAGGTTATCTGATCGGCCGAAAGCTCGGTCGAACGACCGTCTTGCGCTACGGCGCAAAGGTCGGCCTCACAGACGAACGCTTCCGCGGGATCGAAAGTAGGTATATCCGCTACGGCTACGTCACGGTGGTGTTCGCTCGGTTCTTCAGCGTCTTACGCCAGCTCAACGGCATCCTAGCGGGAATACTGGGGATGTCCTGGTGGCGTTTCGCGTTGTTCGATGCGGTTGGAGCGGCGCTCTGGGTCATGGTTTGGGTGTTCGCTCCCGCCTATTTCAGCGAGCACCTGACCGTCATCATCGCGCTGGCGCATCATACTAAAGTGGTCGTCAGTGTCCTGGTCGCTGCTGGTCTGACCATGGTTCTTGGCTATTTCATTCGGCGTGTCCGCGTTGCGGGATGGACACGGCGATGAGCGACTTTGTGCCCAACGATAAGTCGGTTGCTTTCACGGCACCTCCGGAACGGCGGCGGCCGGGTGTGAGAGCTGGCTCAAGGAGTTGCCATACGGCGCTGTCCTGGACGCTCGTTGGCGTGGCCTATACGAGCTTCACGAAACGTCCGACGACAGCTTATTGGGAGTTTCTTGTGCCTGTGACCGGGGCTCTTTGCGTTTGGGGCGGTTGGCGCCACGTCAGACTTTCGCTACCAGATTAGCGACTGCAACCTCACCGTCGGTGACGTAGTGATTAACCTGATCGGCTCCAAGACGGTGGCCGGCTTTATATGAACTGACCTCTCCGATGACTCCCTGCCCTCTTAACTCGGCGACAATGTAGTCTCGCTCGTTATTCGTATCCGAGTCCGTCGCGTGGGTAATCTGGAATGTAAGGCGGGTTAAAGAGAGACCTGTATCTTTTGTGCCAGCTCCCACCCAATGAACGCACGCACCGTCAGGTGGACGGTCGGTGTTTAGCCAGAAGCTTGCTTTTCCTAGAGCGGACTCGGCGTGTGCAAGGCTCAAAGCCCAAAATCGAATGTGATGCCGTTTCCGCGGGCTGTTATCGATTGCCTTCTGGAAGCCGACGTCTTGGCGGCGCCCAAAGAGGTACAGGCTGCTAAATGGGGCTGACGGATATGGAGAGTTGAAAATGAACGCTCGGACCATTCCCCACGAGCTTGCCAAATTGAGCTGATCTGCTCCTGACCAGCCGGCGTTCGAAAATGCGGCCTGAAGCTGTTGAAGTGTTCCCGTTAGTACCAAGTTGACAGGATCGCCGGGCAGCCCGTCGCCGGTAATTGTGTATCGAGGTACACGTTTGCGCTGGAGGATTTTCAGACCCATGCGAACGGTACGCGGTAGAATAATATATGCCGCAATCCCATAAGTGAGGGCTAACGCCAGCACCGACGGTAGCCTGCTGTCAGTAAATCTAAAAACAAAAATCATCAGCCAGACGCTAAGGATGCCCAAGCCCAGGATTAGCAAGCGCCGCAACCAGCGTTTCAGTAGTCTCACAAGTTAGCCTGTTCCGTGATATCTGCCGCCCACTTCGCGCGTCATTGAATATCATGGGGCTGTTGCGCTGCAATGTCCGCTTCCGGGGGTAAAGTAGACATGGCTTTTTGCACCGCGGGCGTCCGCTAATGACCCAAAGCGGACATTGGACCACCGTCCAACTCGATATCGCCCTTCATATTTCCGAGAATAGACCGCAACACTGGTGGGTCTGAGTAACGCGCGCTGTCGGCACAGGAGGACCGTGATGCCTAGCAGCCGGCCTTTGCTGCGCAAAACCCATGTCACGGCTGAACGCCCGCCGTTCGAGCGGATTGCATTGGTGCTGCAAGGTGGTGGTGCGCTTGGGGCCTATCAGGGCGGAGTTTACCAGGCCCTGGCGGAGGCCAACCTGCATCCCGACTGGGTTGCCGGCATTTCGATCGGAGCGATTAATTCGGCGCTTATTGCCGGGAATCCGCCAGAAAAACGTGTCGAGAGGTTGCGGGAATTCTGGGAAACCGTCAGCAACTCTCCTGTGGGAATACCGTATTTTCCAGAGCTAAAGCTCGAAGACGAGTTCGCCCACAGCATCGTCAATAAGCTGCGCTCATGGAACATACTCCTCTTCGGCGCGCCCAGTTTCTTCAAACTCCGGCTGCCGCCGCCCTACCTTTATCCGTCGATGAGAACAGAAGCTCTGAGCTACTACGATACTACTCCCCTCAAGGCCACACTCGAACGCTTGGTGGATTTCGACCGGATAAACGCCGGAGCAACTCGCTTCAGCGTCGGCACTGTGAATATCCGCAGCGGCAATTTCGTCTACTTCGATAACGCCACCGACCAGATTGGCCCGCAACATGTGATGGCCAGCGGCTCTTTGCCGCCCGGCTTTCCGGCGACGGAAATCGGCGGAGAATTCTTCTGGGACGGCGGCCTCGTCTCCAACACGCCGTTGCAATGGGTGCTAGACTACAGCCCGCGGCAAGACACACTCGTTTTTCAGCTCGATCTGTGGAGCGCGCGCGGCGAACTACCGCGCGACATGATCGAGGTTGAACTGCGGCAGAAGGATATCCGCTTCTCCAGCCGCACGCGGGCCGCGACCGACCAATTCAAGAAACTGCAGATGGCTCGCCGGACAGCCGCGAAACTGCTCAAGACCCTACCCAAGGATCTGCTGCAGTCGCCGGAAGCCGAAAGGCTGGCGGAGCTCGCGGACGAGAAAGTCTACAATCTTATACAGCTCGTATACCGCGCCAAGAATTACGAAGGTAACTCCAAAGATTACGAGTTTTCCCGCCGCACGATGGAGGAACACTGGACGGCCGGCTACAACGATGCGGTTCGCACGCTTCGCCATCCGGAGGTGCTGCAACGCCCGGACGGAGTGGACGGGGTCTTTACCTTCGATCTCGCCGAACAAGGTCACGGAGCGCTCGGATGACATGATCCAATACATTTCGGAAGTAGTCGGGAGTTCGAGTGGCAAACGCTGACATCGGCAAACGAATACACCCGCGAGCCGGACTCCACCCGGGGTGCCTGCTCGCCACTGTCCCAAAATTAGCAATTCACGGAGTGAACCGATGAGATTTTGGCTTCGCGCTCTCGTAGGCGCAATCGTCGTCGGCGGCATTGCCATAGCCGGTCTGTCTTATGCTTACTGGGACCAAACGGTTCTGATCGGGTCGACGGCGATAAATTATGTGCGCTATTGGTCGGCTCCCGCCGGGACCCTCGAAACAGAAGTCGCCCAGACCGGAACGGCAGCGCAGCTAGCCTCGACGGCTTCGGCATTGCCACAGGTTGCTCCTAGCGGAACTGCGGGAGACTGGCCAAGCTACAACAAGACGCTCACCTCGAACCGTTTCTCGGAGTTAAGTCAGATCAACAGGACAAACGCCGAGAAGCTGAAAGTTCTCTGCACTTATGATACCGGGCAATATACCGGCTTTAATTCCGGGCTGTTGGAGGTGGACGGCGCGCTGATCTTCGTGACCGCGTTTGATATCTTCTCCATCGATGCTTCGACGTGCGGCGAGAACTGGCGCACGCATGAGGATTACACTCCAGCCACACCGCAGGAGGTCAATCGCGGTGCGGCGTATCTGGACGGCATGGTTTTCCGCGGTACCCAGGACGCCCGTGTCCTCGCCTACGATGTCAAGACGGGCAAGCGCATCTGGGCGACCGCGATCGGGGATCCGAAGAAGGGCGAGAGCGCCCCGGCTGCTCCGATTGCCTGGAACGGCTTGGTTTTCATCGGCAACGCGGGAGGCGACATCAAGGGGGTGAAAGGGCGCATGTATGCGCTTGACGCCAAGACCGGCAAGATCGTGTGGGAGTTCTACCTCGTGCCGAAGACTGAGGGCGATCCGACGCGCGGGCCGCTAGGCGCCTCGCCCCTCAATGCGTCGACTTGGGGCAACTCGCTGCCAGGTGTGCCGATAACCGGCGGCGCGACATGGACCTCATACACTTTGGACCCAGATACCGGGTTATTGTATGTGCCGGGCGGTAATCCCGCGCCCGATTTTGCAGCCGACGTGCGTGAAGGGTCGAACCTATATTCCGGCTCGGTCGTCGTCCTCGACGCGATGACTGGGGCTTACAAGAACCACTTCAAGATCGTGCCGAAAGACTGGCACGATTGGGACGTTTCCGGCGCTCCAGCCATTATCAAGACCGCGGGTGGCAAGAAGGTTCTATCGGTCGCCCCGAAAGACGGCCACCTTTATGGCTTCGATCTTGATACCAATGCCTTGCTCTACAGGCAGCCGGTCACGCGGATGGAGAACGAGGACGCGCCGTTTGTGGTCGGCAAGCCCGTCCACTTCTGTCCCGGCTCGACTGGCGGCGCTGAGTGGAACGGTCCCGCTTACGATCCCACTTTGAATCTCGTTTTCATCGGCGAGGTCGAATGGTGCACTACCGTTACACTTAAAGCGGTCGAGAAAATCGCCGCCGTCGCGCCCGGCCAACCGTGGTCCGGCGAAGCATCGATCAACCCGTTCAACACATGGGGTAAGGCGGACCCGGTATTCGCCTGGGCAGGCTGGACCTACGCCGTTGATGCCGACACCGGCGCCTGGAGGTGGAGAGCAAAGACGAATTATCCCATTCAAAGCGGCATGACGCCGACGGCAGGCGGCGTAGTTTTCTTCGGTGACATGGGCGGAAACTTCTACGTGCTTGACACAACAAACGGGCGAAAATTGTGGGGCCAAAACCTCCGCGGCGCGATTGGCGGCGGCGTCATTACTTATTCAGTCAATGGGACACAAAAGGTCGCCGTTGCAAAAGGTCTCACAGAAATTCTGTGGCCAACCGAAATCACAACCGCCAAGGTATCAATACTTGGATTGGAGTAACGCCAAGGGCCGCGTTTATTTTACATCACAGGCCACGGCGGGCATCTCGGCTGGACCCTACCAGCCATCACAGCGCGTATGACAATCAATCTCTTCGGTCAGCAAAGCTAAGTGCCCGTCACGGCAACACTGATTGGCGCACGGCAGGTGCGCCAGGCGCGGACGTATTGCCGCAAGAGAAAGACCATATCTGATATAACGGCGTGTGATCACCGCGTGTGATGTCCGCTATTGACCCAAAGCGGACATGCCCTAATGCAACTTGCAAATGTCCGTTCGGTATTGACGTAATCGCTTACAATTCAGATCACAGATTGCCAAAGCGGTTGCTAACGTTCATTGCGGCTTCCCTCCACCAATTTTCTTGTCATCCCTATCGGTTGGCATCTGGCATGACCTGCAGAAGCGGCGCGGGCCCAACTGAGATTTCGCCGGTGAACGGTCGGTCGTGAGCGGCGATCAGCAACACTGATGCTGCGACACCGGTTGCAAACAGGCCAAGCGAGATGGAAGCGGCGATCCGATTGTCGCAGTGGGTCATTGCAATCGCGAATAAGACCGCAGCAGCTTGCACAAACAAGCAGAGCCACTTCACCAAATTCACTTGCGACTGGCTAATGATGATGCGTTGTCGACAGGCGTCGAATGCGGTTTCGAGCGCAGTGGCGATCTCACGCTGCGCAGTTTTCGCGCCTTCGGTATTGGGGCTCAGGGAAAGTGTCAACTGCAGCGCCTCGGCAAGTAAAGGCGGTGCAAGCCGCAGGGAAGCGGTGCCCCTGGCCATCATCGGCCATTCCTGAGTTGTGACTTGCTCAATGTGGCTGCGGACAAGGGCTCGCAACCGCGATTCAGATTCTCCCGGGAAGGCAGCGGCGAGGAGCACGACGGCTCTGAGCGCACTCGCTTCACGATCGACCGCTGCATTGGCTCGTTCGCTATCGTTCCAGACCTGCGCGGCGGTAAACACGACAAACAAGCCGAAAATAATGGCCAATGGCGACAGCATTCCGGTAGAGATCGCCTTAAATGCACGCGCTCGCTCGCCTTTCGCGAGGGCAGTGACGAGCCCGTGGATTGCTGCCGTTATCAAGTACGTTAAGCCAAAAACGACTAAAGTCATCCACAAGATTGGCAGATTGTGCAGCCAGTCGCTCATGATTGGGTTCTCCGCTCCGTAACGATGTCTTTCGTAGTAAGTGATGCTTGCTCGATCGATCGAGGAAGTCAGACATTAGGCGCAACGGTCAGCTTCGCCCTTTAGGCGCGTTGCCAGACACATAAGAATGACGGCCTTAGCAGGTTTTATCGTCCCTCATTCCGCCGGTTGAGGCACAAATCGGACTCGCAGTTGATGAGAAGCAATGTCCGCTTTTGGCCCAAAGCAGACATGGACGAGTAGACTGCAAATGTCCGCTTTCGGGGTAAAGCGGACATGCCGTTTGCACTGCAAATGTCCGCTAATGAGCTAAAGCGGACATTCTGCTTGTGTGCGGGAGTGGGTGCAGTCCGTTGCGATGAATGTCGCCGGTAATAAACGAAGCCCAGGTCACCCGGAGACGGAGGCAACCAGGGCTTGGAGGTCCCGGCACGGTCACGCCGCGTAAGAATATTCCCGGCCAGCGTTCAGATTGGTTTCTGCGCGT
>DATAPP010000198.1:0-29573 GCA_036265125.1 Pseudolabrys sp.
ATCCCAAGGGAGCCTAAACCAGCAAGAAACCTTGGTTTTACTGGCGCGCCCGAACGGATTCGAACCGCTGACCCCCAGATTCGTAGTCTGGTGCTCTATCCAGCTGAGCTACGGGCGCTTGATTCCGCTGCCGAAACCGGCGTCGGGACCGGGCACTAGCTAGCGTCTAAGGCTACTATTGGCAAGGGTTAGCAAGGTTAGCGCCGTTCATGCTCGCGCCGCCTGCGCCGCCCACGCCAGCGCCGTGTTTTCGATGCGGATCCGATAGACGAGCAACGCCGCATTGGCGGCTGAGAATATCAGGGCAAACCACGGCAACCCGAGCGCGAGCGGAACCACGGCGATCTCCAATGCAACAATCCAGTAGTTTGGATGCTTGAGCCAGCGGTATGGCCCACGCGCGACCGGAACGGCCCCACGCAGCACGATCACGCGGGTCGTCCATCGGCGGCCAAGGCTTGCTATCACCCACAAACGGCCGATCTGGAGGACCCCGAATACCGCCAGCCAAAACCAGACAATGGGCTGGCCGTGGCCGAGCACCAACAAGCCCAGCAACCACGAGGCGTGCAACCCGATCATCAGCGGATAATGCGCAGCGCCGAATTCGACTCCACCCTGTGCACGCAATCGTCCGGTGTTGAATTGCGCGAAAGCAAGCTCGAGGACCCTTTGCACGATCAGAAACGCGATCAGCCAGGCTCCCTCACCCATGCGTGGCCTCAAGCGCGAGAAAGCTCGCGGTAAACCCGGGCCCGAGCGCCGAAAGCACCGCGGGGCCACGCAAGCCCCGTCGAAGCGCGCGTTCGAGAACGAACAACACAGTCGGCGCCGACATGTTGCCGTGACCGCGCAGCACTTCACGCTCATCGCGCAAGGTGCCCTTTTGCAGCTCAAGCGCAACCTCGATCGCGTCAAGCACCTTGGCGCCACCCGGATGACAAATAAGCTGCGGTGTCTGAAGGCGGGCCATCTTTATGAAACGACGCACAGGTGCCGCCATCTTCTGCTCGACGAAGCGTGGCAGCGATCGCGAGAGCAACACCTGGAAACCGATCGGATCGATCGCCCAACCCATGATGTCGAGCGTGCGAGGCCAGGTATGTTCAGCTGCAGCACCGACGCGGAGCCCGGCCGCGGCGGGCGCGGCGCGGACGACGGCCGCGGCAGCGCCATCACCGAAGAGAGCAGAGGAAATTACGTCCGCTTTGGATCCACGATCGATGCGGCACGCGAGCGTGCACAGCTCGACGACAACCACCAGGACCACCTCACCCGGCTCAGCGCGCGCAAGCCTTGCTCCGAGCGCCAGGCCTGACACGCCACCGGCACAGCCGCGGCCGAACACGGGGACGCGCATCACTGTGGGCCGAAAACCCATTTCCGGGGCGACGCGGGCTTCAATGCTGGGAGTGGCAATTCCGGTAGAGGAAACTGTAACAACCACATCGACATCGCGCGCGGAAATTCGCGCACGATCGAGCGCGGCGCGGGCAGCCTGCACGAACAGCTGGCCTGCACTCTCAAGATACACTTCAGTGCGCTCTGCCAAATCGTGCGGCTCACTCAGCCATTCGAGTGACCTTGCCGAATAGCGCCGCTCAATGCCGGCATTAATGAACACGTCAGCGAGTTTCGGAAACCGCGCGAACGTACGCCCGTAGACCTGGAGCGCGGCATTTGCGACGGCGCGCTGCTCGAGCACGTGGGGTGGCACCGCGGTCGCGATCGCGAGCACATTCACCGGCGGTCCCATGCAAAAATCCTTCGCGTCATACGGACGACGCCCCTATGCGAAGAACACCACAGTTTGTGGACTCTTCCCGCGTTCAGGCGTGGGCCCGTTCACCACGTCGTGTACTCAGATCGACCGCGCGATCCGGAATTGTGATGCTGAAGGTTGCGCCGATTGTTCCCGCGACGAGGCGGATTTCGCCGCCGTGCGCACGCACCAGCTCGGCGGCGATCGCCAGTCCAAGTCCGGTACCCCCTGTGCGGGCTGATCCCTGAAAAGCCTGGAACAAATGGGCCTGCGCCTTTTCGGGCACACCCGGCCCGGTATCGGACACCTCGATAATGGCGACGGTGCCTTCACGCCGTCCAGTGATGCGGATTTGATCGCGCGCAGGATCGCGCGCACCACGCGCCTCCAACGCTTGTGCGGCATTACGCGTGATGTTGACGAGGACGCGGAACAGCTGATCGTGATCCGCCTCGACAGTAAGACCGCGTTCCACAGCCACGATCCAGCGGATCGGCACATCAAGACCGAGTCCGAGCGCCTCATGCACCTCTTCGACCAGCGGTTCGACCTCGATCGTCTTGCGCTCGGGCGGCGGCTCCTGCGCGCCCCCATAAGAGAGAGTCGACTGGCAGAACGCGATCGCGCGTTCGAGAGCCCGCATGAGCTTGGGTGCGAAGCGCTGCACCTTCGGATCGGGCGACGTCGAAAGCTGATCAGAAAAAAGTTGCGCCGAGGCCAACAGGTTGCGCAAATCGTGATTGATCTTCGACACCGCGAGGCCGAGTGCCGCCAACCGGCTCTGCTGGTGCAACATCGAGGCAAGCTCGCGCTGCATGGCGCCCAGTTCTTCTTCGGCCACGCCAATTTCATCCTGCCTGCCGCTTTCAGCAATGACGCGCGACGGATTTTCCGGATCGGCGCGGAAGGCAATCATGTTGCCCGTAATACGCCACATCGGTCGCACAAGAAGATAATGCAGGGCAAAGAAGACCAGCATCGCGGTAATGCAGGAGATCGCCAGTGACAGCATCAGGATGTTCACCGAGAACGTCCACATCGCCTTGCACAGGGGCGCTTCATCGAGAATGATCTCGAGGAAATCGCCGCCCATCGGTGCGGACCCAACCACACGCATCGCGTCGCCCGGCTTGCAGGTGAGCAGGGTGTCGAACGCGTCGACGATGGACCGCCACCAGGAAACCTGCCGCATGTCGATGTCTTGCGCGATCGCAGACGGCATATTCGACGCCGCAAGCAGTCTGCGCTGATTCCCCATTTTCATCGCCACTGCGCGAGCGCCAATGCTCTGGAGAATTTGGTTCGCAAGGCTTTCGGGGACCATACCGCTTGGCGCGGCATCAAGCACAAGCGCAGCCGTATGCGCCGCCGCAACCCGGTCGTTCAGCCAATTCAATCGGAAATTTGCGACCGACGGCACATAAATCAAAATTTCCGCCACCATCACGAACAGAATGGTGAGCAACAGCAACTTTCCGGAGAGGCCGACGCGCAATGTTCGCGCCGGCCGCTGCTCCGCTACAATATCGCCGCGTGATCCGTTTCCCGTATCCAATATCGCCTCAACCGAAGATTCGTAGCCAGGCAATGATGCGCCGCACCCAGGCGCTGGTCAAACCAAGGGTGAAATAGTCGATGGCTGCACGTTTTCCAACCTCCGACAGCGTCGGATATGGCAGCACGATATTGGTTAACGCTCGAATATTGAGTCCCCGCGCAATTGCGAGCGTCCACATTGCTATCAATTCGCCTGCCTGCGCACCGACGATGGTCGCACCTACTATCTTACCTTTGCTCGTTGTGATGACTTTAATATGACCGCGCGTATCTCGTTCCGTCTGTGCGCGGTCATTGTCATTGTAGGGCCAGCGCGCAATACGGATGTTGATGCGGCGCTCCCGCGCCTGCGCTTCGGTCAGGCCTGTTTGCGCGAGTTCCGGTTCCGTGTAAATCGCCCGCGGAACGGCAGAATTGTTCACCCGCACCGGAAGACGGAAAAGCGCGTTTCGGATCACCAGGCCCGCATGATAATTGGCTGCGTGCGTAAACGCTGCGTGACCGGCCGCGCAATCTCCGATCGCGTAGACTCGACGATTGGTGGTTTTGAGCTTCCGGTCAACGACAATTCCGGAGCGGTCATAGCGAATCCCCGCAGCGTCGAGATCGAGACCGTCGATCGTCGGCCTTCGCCCGGCGGCAATCAGCAGATGGCTCCCGGTAATGGTCTGTTCGACACCAGCGGCCTCGATCGTCGCCGTGACCACACGGCCGGCGTGGACGATGCCGATAACATTCACCCCGCTGCGAATAACAACGCCCTCTCGCTCGAGGCAATCAAGCAGGATGGCAACGCATTCCGGATCGTCATTGGCGAGCGGCACGGCCGCTTCAAGCACCGTCACCGAACTTCCCAGACGGCGGAAAGCCTGCGCCATTTCGAGGCCAACGAATCCGGCACCAATGATGATGAGATGCTCCGGCCGTTCCTTGAGATCGAAAATGGTCTCGTTGGTCAGGTAGACACCGCTGTCGAGTCCGGGAATTTGTGGCACCGCCGGCGTCGAGCCGGCCGCAATCACAAACCGCCGCGCGCGAATTTCGACATCGGCTACCGCGACCGTGCTGCGGTCCAGAAACTTCGCGTGGCCATAGATGAATCGAACGCCCAGCCCCGTGAAGCGCTGGGCCGAATCCGGCGGGCCCACAGCTGCGATGACACCCTGCACGTGGTCATGCACCTTGGCGAAATTGACTCCGATGTTTTGTCCGTCCAGGCCAAATGTGCCGGCACGGCGGATTGCCTCGGCACGCCTGGCCGCCGCCAACAAGGCTTTGGAGGGAACACAGCCGGTATTGAGGCAATCGCCGCCCATCTTGCGGTGCTCAATCAGCACGGTCGGAACACCAAAGGCGGCCGCTGCCGCTGCCACCGATAGTCCACCGGGACCGCCGCCGATCACGCATATGTCGGGTGTCAGTGTTTCCGTCATGCCCATAGCGACATCACATGGCAGCGTGCGAACGTGCGCGCCAATACTTCACCGCCATCGGCATCAGTGCGAGGAGACCGAGGGCAACCAGGGCCGCAATCAATTGCGGTGTCAGAACGTCCATAGCATCGAAGACCATGTGGCAATCTGACCCTTGGGCAGCAATGCATTGCTCGTACGAACTTCGCTGCGCCGAGATCACACTGTCCAGACCGCTACCCGCCAGAGCAAAAACCACCGCGCCCGGAATAATGCCGAGCGCCGTCGCAGCAATGAACGGACCAAGCCGCACACCCGCGAAAGCCGCCACCAGATTGACCAGAAAAAATGGAAATGCAGGCACCAACCGAAGAAACAGAAGGTAGCTGAAGGCGTCTTTGCGGAATCCCTCGGCGAGCTGATTGGCGCGCGGCCCCGCCCTCCGCAGCAGCGGTTCGCCGAGCGCCGTCCGCGCCACCAGGAAGATGAGGGTGGCACCGATGGTCGCACCGATGACGGCCGCCGACGCCCCGACCACGATGCCGAACAGAAAGCCGCCAACGACTGTGAGAAATGCGCCTCCCGGCAATGATAACGCCACGGCGGCGACATAGATGCCGATATAGGCGAGTATGGCCAAGAAGCCGTGGTCGGCAACAAAAGTGTCGATGGTCGAGCGGTAACGCACCAACGATTCAAGCGAGACGGTGCCGTCACCGACGGCGAAATAGCCTGCTCCCACAAGAATGACGATCGCCGCCAATGGCAGCAGCCGGCGGGCAAGGCCACGCGGCCGATCGGCAGGCGGCGAACTTGCGGACATTGGCGCTTTATACACGACCCCTTGCCCAAGGCGGCCAAGGCTCACCAGCTTGTGAGGAATTTTGAGATTTGCCGCCGACGTACCCGTAAACGTCCCAATACAGGTCCTATAGGCAGCCGGTCGCATTGACGGGCCAAAGCCCCTCCCTTATAAGCCGCGCAAAATCAAGTGCCGGCCCGAGAGACGTCGGGTTTTGATGAGAATTCGAGGACGACGTCCTCTTTCTTCAAGGCGCGACCAGCGGAGAACGGAACGTGAAGCGGACCTATCAACCGAGCAAGCTCGTACGCAAGCGCCGTCACGGCTTCCGCGCGCGTATGGCAACAAAGGGTGGACGCAAGGTCGTGTCGGCGCGCCGGGGACGCGGACGCAAACGGCTGTCCGCCTGACGGCGGTGAAAATCGCCGCGCGCACTGCTTCCATGGAACGATTGAGGCAACGGGCGGACTTTCTAGCCGCGGCGACCGGGATCAAGGTGCCGGCCGCTGCGTTTGTGCTGCAAGCGCGCAATCGCCGTGACGCGGGCCCGGCGCGGCTCGGCTTCACCGTCTCGAAGAAGGTCGGAAATGCCGTCGAGCGTAATCGGGTTCGCCGCCGGTTGCGGGAAATTGTTCGGCTCTCGGCCGCAAGCCGGCTTCGCGCCGGACATGACTATGTGCTGGTCGGACGACGCGCGGCGCTCAATCTGCCGTTTGCCCGAATGACGCAGGATTTCGAAGGAGCGCTACGGCGCGCACATGCAGGACGCAATGGCAATATGGAATCGCGATGACCGACAATAAGAACACCATCCTCGCCATTGTGCTGTCAGCGCTGGTGCTGCTCGGTTGGCAATATTTTTTCGCCGTTCCGCAGGAAAAAGCTCGACAGGAGCAGCTGCAGGCACAGCAGCAAAAGCAGACCGTGCCGACGCCGGGCCAGCCGGGACAGGCGGGACAGCCTCCCGCGCAAAACGGAACGCCGCAGGTTCCCGGCCAGACGAATGCGACTGCAGCTGCCGCCCCAATGACCCGCGCAGCGGCGTTGGCTGGTTCGCCGCGAGTGTCAATCGCAACCGATAGCTTGCAAGGCTCGATTGCACTCAAGGGTGGGCGCATCGACGACCTCGCCCTGCTCAAGTTTCGTGAAACGGTCGATCCAAAATCCCCGCCGATCGTTCTGCTTTCGCCGTCCGACACTGCCGATCCGTTTTACGCTGAATTCGGCTGGACCGGCGCAGCCGGCGCCAACGTAAAGCTGCCAACATCGGAAACCGTCTGGACGCAATCGGGCTCCGGCGCGCTCAGCGTCAATCATCCGGTGACGCTGACTTACGATAACGGCGAGGGTTTTGAATTCCGCCGCACCATCGCTGTTGATGATAAATACCTCTTCACGCTCAAGGACGAGGTCACCAACAAGAGCGCAAACCCGGTCGCTCTTTATCCGTACGCGTTGATTTCACGTCATGGCACCCCACACACCGCGGGATACTACATTCTGCATGAAGGCCTGATCGGAGTGCTTGGTGATTCCGGTTTGCAGGAATTCACGTACAAGAACATCGAGGACAAGAAGGCGGTCAATTTCGACATAACCAACGGCTGGCTCGGTATCACCGATAAATATTGGGCTGCCACACTGTTGCCGGACACAACTGCGCGTCTCAAGGCGCGCTTCTCCACCGGCATGCTGGGCACGATCAGGACCTTTCAGACCGACTATCTGCTCGACGCCCAGACGATCGCACCGGGCGCGACAGCTTCGGCGAACGCGCGACTGTTCGCCGGCGCAAAGGAAGTGGCGGTCGTCAACGACTACGACAAGCAGCTCAAGCTCAACCGCTTCGACCTTCTGATTGACTGGGGCTGGTTCTACTTCATCACCAAGCCGCTGTTTATTGCGATCGACTATCTCTACCGGCTGGTCGGGAATTTCGGCCTCGCAATCCTGATCGTGACAGTGTTGATCAAGATCGCCTTCTTCCCCTTGGCCAACAAGTCATACGCGTCGATGGCGAAGATGAAGGCCGTGCAGCCGCAGATGACTGCGTTGCGCGAGCGCTACGCTGACGACAAGGCCAAACAGCAACAGGAGCTCATGGAGCTCTACAAGAGAGAGAAGATCAATCCACTGGCCGGCTGCCTACCGATCGCGATTCAGATTCCTGTCTTCTTCTCGCTCTACAAGGTGCTGTTCGTCACAATCGAGATGAGACACGCACCCTTCTTTGGGTGGATCCATGATCTCTCGGCGCAGGATCCGACCAATATCTTCAATCTGTTTGGTCTCATTCCGGTTGATCCGACGGTATTGCCGGTCATTGGCCAATTCCTGCATCTCGGCGCCTGGCCGCTGATCATGGGTGTGACGATGTGGGCGCAGATGAAGCTCAACCCGGCACCGCCTGATCCGACGCAGCAGATGATCTTCAACTGGATGCCGCTGATATTCACCTTCATGCTGGCAAACTTCCCGGCCGGGCTGGTGATTTACTGGGCGTGGAATAACTCGCTTTCGGTGCTGCAGCAGAGCGTCATCATGCGCAAGCATGGCGCCAAAATTGAATTGTTCGATAACATCAAGGCGTTGTTCGTGAAGAAAAAGGCGTCGCAGTAAGGCTGCGGACATCCCATCCACGTGATGGCCGGGCTTGTCCCGGCCATCAACGTCTTTAGTGTCGCGAGGAATATGGATCGTGCGAAACCACGCCGTCCCTTTGGACGGCTATACGCGGGCGTGACGCAGGATATCGATGCGCCGATGACAGCAGACCACTTTACCCGCACTGAAATTGAAGCTGGCCGGCGTCTCTTCGCCCGCGAATGGCGCTTCGTCAGTGCCGCCGGTACGCCAGCATCGCTCCCGTCGATGCGCGGCACCGAGATCGCCTTTGCCGGCCGCTCCAATGTCGGCAAATCGAGTCTGATTAATGCGCTGACCGGCCGCAAGAATCTCGCGCGCATCTCGCGTACGCCCGGGCGCACGCAGGAGCTTGTCTTCTTCGCCGGTGACGAAAATCTGAATATTGTGGACATGCCCGGCTACGGCTACGCGGCCGCGGCAAAATCCAAAATCGAGGCCTGGACAGCGTTGATCGACGCGTTTTCGCGCGGCCGCAGTAATCTGGCGCGGGTCTATGTGCTGGTGGACGCGCGCCACGGCCTCAAATCGACCGATGATCCGGCGCTCGATGCTCTCGGCCAGGTGGCCGTCAGCCATCAGGTCGTCTTGACCAAATGTGACGAACTGAAGCCATCTGAGCTGGGTAACCGCATCGCGGAGGTGGAGGCGGGGCTGGCCAAGCGGCCTGCGGCCTTTCCCACGGTGCTCGCCACATCATCCCATGACGGAACGGGTATTCCCGAATTACGTGCGGCAATTGTCCGGTTATTGGCGGAAAGAGGCCGCTGACGCATTGTCGGACGGCCGCTACATCGGCTAGAACCGCCCGCGATGAGCAAAGCCCCCAAGATCGACCCACAGACGCAGGCCCGCATTCTGGTCGAGGCGCTGCCACACATGCAGCGCTACGACGAGGAGATCGTCGTGGTGAAATACGGCGGCCACGCCATGGGCCAGGAACAGACGGCGCGCGATTTCGCCCGCGACATCGTCTTGCTCGAACAGACCGCTATCAACCCGGTGGTCGTGCATGGAGGCGGGCCCCAGATCGAAGCCATGCTCAAGAAGCTCGGTATCAAGTCGGAATTTGCTGCCGGCCTGCGGATCACGGACGAAAAGACTGTCGAAATCGTGGAAATGGTGCTGGCAGGGTCGATCAACAAACAGATCGTCGGCTACATCAATGCTGCCGGCGGCAAGGCCATCGGCTTGTGTGGCAAGGATGGCAACATGGTGCAGGCGCGCAAGGTCAGCCGCACCGTCGTCGACCCCAATTCCAACATCGAAAAGGTCGTGGACCTCGGATTTGTTGGCGAGCCGGAAAAAGTCGACCTCACGATGCTCCATCAGCTGATCGGCCGCGAAATGATCCCGGTGCTGGCGCCGGTGGCGACCTCGGCCAATGGCGGCACATTCAATGTCAATGCCGATACCTTTGCAGGCGCTATTGCTGGCGCGCTCAAGGCGAAACGGTTGCTGTTGCTGACCGACGTTCCCGGCGTGCTCGACCAGTCGAAGAGCCTGATTCCCGAATTGTCAGTTTCGGACGCGCGCAAGCTGATTGCCAATGGCACCATTTCAGGCGGCATGATTCCCAAGGTCGAGACCTGCATCTATGCGCTCGACCAGGGCGTGGAAGGCGTCGTCATCATGGACGGCAAGGTTCCTCACGCGGTGTTGCTTGAGTTGCTGACCGACCATGGCGTCGGCACGCTGATGCATCGTTGAGCCTCGTCGCGCGCGTTCCCGCAGACGGAAATCCCTACAGGAAGCGGCGGCAATGCAGCGCACCCCCCGCTCGCGCGACGCTGAGAAGGCGGTTCCGCGCCCAGACGATGCGCTCTAGCATGGCGACATGATTCGCGGTTTCATTTCCACGATTGCCGCGTTAATCGTCGTGCTGGCGGCAACGTCAGCACGCGCCGAGCTCACGCTGTGCAATCGCACCAGCTTCCGGATGGAAGCGGCGGTCGGTCTCGAAAAGCGGGCCAATGTCACCACACGCGGCTGGTTTCGTCTCGATCCCGGCCAGTGCCGTCAGGTGGTGGATGGTCCGCTCGACGTCGATATGGTCTATCTTCATGCGCGCACGCCGCCGGTCTACGGAACTGCGCCGTTGCCGCAGAATGGCCAAGCCGACTTCTGCATTCGAGACGGCGACTTTGATATTGCCGACGCGCGGGGCTGCCCCGCAAGCCAACAGGCCCGCTTCAACGCAGCCAAGCCGGCCGAGTCGCCAAAAGGACCCGTTGTCAGTCTGGCGGAAGAATCCGACTACGACGATGTCCAGGCGCGGCTTGCCGGCATCCAGCGGCTGCTGGTGATCGCGGGCTACGACGCCTATCCGATTGACGGCGTGCCAGGCGCCAAAACACAGGCGGCCATCACGAAACTACTGAACGACCGCAAGCTTGCTGCCGGTGCTGCCGAGGCGCCGAATTTCTTCGACGCATTGATCGAGGCCGCGCGAAATCCGGAAGGAATCGGTTTCTCCTGGTGCAACGACACCAAATACGCGGTGATGGCCTCGCTCGGCATCGTCGAAATGGGCGCGATCGTGACGCGCGGCTGGTATCGCGTGGACGCCGGCCAATGCGTGCGGCCTGATCTGCGCGGCGATCCACACCGGCTCTACAGTTACGCAGAGGCTGTCGACGGCAATGGCCGCACGATCAAGCGCGGTGATGCACCTCTCGCCTGGGGCGGCACCGTTGCGCTATGTACACGCGACGGCCGCTTCGAACTTGCTGACCATAAAGACTGCGCGGCTCGCGGTCTGAATTCCGCCGGTTTTTCCGTCATCGATGTGAGCAAACAGCCGGTGACGACCATCCGCTTCAAGGAATAGCAGTTGACCCTCTCCCCGTTTACGGGGAGAGGGTGGCGTGCGGTTTACGGCGCGCGTACGATCTGCCAGGCGCTGAAGAAAGAAATGCTTTGAGTAACCCCCTCACTCGGCCTCCGCTTCGCTCCGGCCACCCTCTCCCCGCAAGCGGGGAGAGGGAAAAAGCGCCACGCGGATTCCGACACGTCGAAACCTGGGTGTTCGATCTCGACAACACGCTTTATCCGCATCACCTCAATCTCTGGCAGCAGGTCGACGAGCGCATCCGCGCCTACGTCTCCGATTTCCTGAAAGTGTCAGCGGATGAAGCATTCCGTGTACAAAAAGACTATTACAGGCGATACGGCACCACCATGCGCGGGATGATGACCGAGCATGGCATGAAGCCCGACGACTATCTCGAATTCGTGCACAGAATTGACCACTCGCCGCTCGAAGCAAATCCGGCACTCGGCGCCGCGCTCGAAAAACTTCCGGGCCGAAAACTCATCCTCACCAACGGCACGCGCAAGCACGCCGACACGGTCATGCAGAAGCTTGAGATCCATCAGCACTTCGAGGACGTGTTCGACATTGCCGCCGCAGATCTCGATCCGAAACCATTGCCGCAGGTATACCAGCGCTTTCTTGCCCGCCACGGCGTCGATGCCGCAAAGGCAGCAATGTTCGAGGATCTCGCGCGCAACCTGGAAACGCCACACGCGCTGGGAATGACAACCGTGCTCGTTGTGCCGCAAGGGCAGCGCGAAGTATTCCGCGAAGCATGGGAGCTGGAGGGGCGCGATGCGCCCTACGTCGATCATCTGACCGACGACCTCACCGGCTTTCTCGAGCAGATCGAGCCGCGCTGACTACGCGGCCGGAATTACCTGCTGCATCAACACCGCAAGCCCAATACCGGCAATGCCGGCGCCGACCTGCCGCAGCGGCGAAAGATCAGCCCGGGACAGCCAACCGCGACGGCCGCGAAATGGTCCAATCCAATGACCGGATGACCTGGCCTCCTCGCCGAAAGTCGCCGGCGTGCGGCCACCCATCAGATGATGGGCGAAGGCCGGCGCACCGCTAAATGCCAGCACGATCAGGGTTGAACTCAAGCGTCGGAATTGTCGATTCATAGCGTTTCTCCCCGGCGCGATTTTGGTCCGTGGCTCACAGCTTGACATCCCATGCCCCGCCCCCGACAAACCGCAGCCGAACGAACCGGAGCACCCACCGGAGCACCCAAGAGCGCCCATGGCCAACGACAAGCTTGCCAGGATCATCGACCAGGCCTTCGAAGGACGGGACAAGATCGGCCCGAAGACCAAAGGTGCCGTCCGTAAGGCGGTGAATTCCGCACTCGACCTGCTCGACACCGGCAAGGCGCGGGTCGCCGAGCGAAACGCCGACGGCCAATGGCAGGTGAATCAGTGGCTGAAGAAGGCCGTGCTGCTCTCGTTCCGCCTCAACGACATGAGTGTCATCCCCGGCGGGCCAGGCAAGGCCGGGTGGTGGGACAAGGTCGATTCCAAGTTCAAGGGCTGGAACGCCGCGCGCTTTCGCAAAGCGGGTTTCCGTGCGGTGCCCGGCAGTGTGGTGCGGCATTCCGCATTTATTGCGCCGGGTGTCGTGCTCATGCCGTCTTTCGTCAATCTTGGCGCATACGTCGATAGCGGCACCATGATCGACACTTGGGCGACGGTCGGCTCGTGCGCGCAGATCGGCAAGAATTGCCATATTTCCGGCGGCGCCGGCATTGGTGGCGTGCTCGAGCCATTGCAGGCGGGCCCCGTGATCATTGAGGATCATTGCTTCGTGGGGGCCCGCTCTGAAGTGGCAGAAGGCGTCGTCGTCCGCACCGGCGTGGTATTGTCGATGGGCGTCTATCTCGGCGCCTCGACACGTATCGTCGATCGTGAAACAGGACAAATCACGCAGGGAGAAGTGCCGCCGTATTCCGTTGTCGTGCCCGGCACGTTGCCTGGGAAGTCCGGCGGACCCGGCCTGTACTGCGCCGTGATCGTCAAGCGCGTCGACGAACGTACGCGTTCAAAAACCAGCATCAACGAGTTGCTGAGGGACTAGAGGCACCACCACCGTGTCCGCCGATCCGGTTGCCATTGCCCGTGATTTGCTCCGCTGCCCCTCGGTCACTCCGGCGGAAGGTGGCGCGCTTGCGCTCCTGGAAAAGACGCTGAAGGCCGTCGGCTTCACCGTCCATCGGATGACGTTCAGTGAGGCCGGCACCGACGCCGTTGAAAATTTCTACGCCCGTATCGGAACGGCAACCCCGAACCTCGTCTTCGCCGGTCATACCGATGTGGTCCCGCCGGGCGACGAGACAGCATGGAAACACCCGCCATTCGCTGGAGAGTTCGCCGGCGATGAATTGTATGGCCGCGGCGCAGTAGACATGAAGGGCGGCATCGCCTGCGCCATCGCGGCGGTCCTCGACTACCTCGCCGCTCATGACGGCAAGCCTAAAGGCTCGATTTCCTTTCTCATCACCGGCGATGAGGAAGGCATTGCGGTCAATGGGACGCCAAAGCTCCTGAAATGGGTGGCCGAGCGCGGCGAGAAACTCGACCACTGCATCCTGGGCGAGCCCAGCAATCAGGAGGCGCTCGGGGACACGATCAAGATTGGTCGCCGCGGATCACTCAATGGCCATCTCATTGTGACGGGAAAGCAGGGCCACGTTGCCTATCCGCAACGTGCGGACAATCCGATCCGCGGACTGGTGGCGCTCGTTGCCGCGCTGCAAGCCGAGCCCCTCGATCAGGGCAGCGTGCAATTTTCGCCGTCTCACCTCGAGTTCACCTCGGTCGACGTCGGCAACAGGACCGTCAATCTGATCCCGGGTGAAGCGCGGGCGCGCTTCAACATTCGTTTCAATGACAAGCACACGCTTGATTCCCTGAAGAAGCTGATCGAGCAGCGCGCAGCGAAAGCAGCCGGCGGAAAGATAAGGTTTTCATTCCAGTGGGAACCGTCGAACGCCGGCGTGTTCGTGACCAGGTCGGGACCGTTCACCGCGCTGGTCACGAAAGCCGTCGCTGAAGTGACGGGCCGCAAGCCGGAATTGTCGACGACGGGCGGAACATCGGATGCGCGCTTCATCACTGCCTATTGCCCGGTGGTTGAATTCGGGCTGGTGGGCCAGACGATGCACCAGGTCGACGAGCGCGTGCCGCTCGCCGATCTGCGCGCGCTCACGCTGATTTACCGGAAAATTATCGACCGGTATTTCGCCTAATAGTCGACCTTCATCAGATAGAGCCCATCCGGCGGCGCTACGGGCCCGCAGGCGGTGCGATCGCGCGCCTCCAGCGCTTTGCCGAGATCGTCGGTGCTCCACTTCCCCTCGCCCACCGTAACAAGCGAGCCGACCATCGAGCGCACCTGATTGTGCAGGAACGAGCGCGCAATAGCACTCACCGCGACTTCGTCTCCATCGCGCTCGACGTTGAGCACATCGAGCGTTTTCACCGGCGACTTTGCCTGGCATTCGGTCGAGCGGAAGGTCGTAAAATCGTGTTTGCCAACAAGGCGTTGAGCGGCCTTGTGCATGACGTCGGTATCGAGCGGACGGGGTACACGCCAGGCGTGGCGGGCCTCAAGCGTCAAATCGGCGCGGCGGTTGATGATCCGGTAGAGATAATGGCGCCTGGTGGCGGATGTGCGAGCGTGGAATTCATCCGCCACGCGCGTGGCCGCGAGAACGGCAATCGGGTGCGGGCGCAAGTGCGCATTGAGCGCATCACGCACGGTGTCGGTGTCCCATTCTTTCGCAAGGTCCACGTGGGCAACCTGCGCCCGTGCATGCACGCCGGCATCGGTGCGCCCTGCCCCTTGCACCAGCGTTTTTTCGCCCGACAAGGCTTCGATCGCCGACGTCAGTACGCCCTGCACGGACACCTGATCCGCCTGAATCTGCCAGCCGCAGAAGGGCGTGCCGTCATATTCAACAATGAGCTTGTAGCGCGGCATGATCAGGCAACCCGCGCGCCGGCTTTCACCGGAGTGCCACGCAGGAATTCGTCTGCGCTCATCGGCTGCCTGCCCGCCCGCTGGACCTGCACAAGCCGCACCGCCCCATCGCCGCAGGCGACGGTAAGCCTGTTATCGAGCAACGTGCCGGGCGGGCCCGCACTTTCACCTCTGATTGAGCGCAGCACCTTCACGCGGACGCCGTCGAGCTCGAACCAGGCGCCGGGAAATGGCGACAGACCACGGATGTGGTCGTGCACTTGTTTCCAGGGCTTCGTCCAATCGGTCCGGGTCTCGTTTTTGGAAATTTTTTCCGCATAAGTGACACCGTTCGCCGGTTGCGGCGTGAGAGACAGCGAATCGCGTTCCGCCGCCGCCAGCACGCGCAGCATCAGATCGGCGCCGACGCGCGACAGGGCGTCATGCAGCTCGCCCGCAGTCATATCGGCACCGATCGCCGCACGCTCGGCCATGGCCATGGCGCCCGTATCGAGCCCCTCGTCCATCTTCATGATGGTGACGCCGCTCTCGGCATCGCCAGCCATGATGGCGCGATTGATGGGCGCGGCACCACGCCAGCGCGGCAACAGCGAGGCATGCACGTTGAAACAACCGAGGCACGGCGCTTCCAGGATCGGCTTGGGAAGGATCAGCCCGTAGGCCACGACGACTGCCGCATCGGCATTGTGCGCGTGAAAGATCTTTTGTACGTCGTCATCTTTCAATGTCTTCGGCGTGCGCACGGGAAGCGCGAGCGCCCGCGCCTCACGCTCGATCGGCGTACGCTGCAAATCCATGCCACGGCCGGCCGGCTTCGCCGCGCGCGTATAAACCGCCACGATCTCGTGCCCGCGCGCTGCGAGCTCGATCAGCGTCGGCACCGCGAAATCAGGCGTGCCCATGAAGATCAGGCGCATTCAAAACACCGCGCAGGATGTCAGCCGATATGGTGTGAAGGCTCTTGATCCTCGGACAGCGGCTTTCCGCCTTCGGTCTTCTTCGCCGCCTTCTTGAATTTCTTCATTACCATGTCGCGCTTGAGTTTTGAGATGTGGTCGATGAACAACACGCCATTGATATGGTCGATCTCATGCTGCAGGCAGGTGGCGAGCAGCCCCTCTGCCTCGATCTCCTGCGGCTTCAGGTCGAGATCGAGAAATTTCACTTTGACGGCCTTCGGCCGCTCGACCTCCTCGTAGTATTCAGGGATAGACAGACAGCCCTCTTCGTAAGTGGCTTTCTCGTCGGATGTCCAAATCACCTCTGGATTGATGAAGACCTGCGGTTCCTTCGGCTCGTCTTTCTTGGCGAGGTCTATCGTTATCACGCGCCGCGGGACGCCAATCTGAACGGCCGCAAGACCGATCCCAGGCGCCGCGTACATCGTCTCGAACATGTCATCGATGAGCGCGCGCAACGGCTTGTCGACAGCCTTTACCGCCTCGGACTTAAGCCGCAATCGTTTGTCGGGAATGATGAGGATGTCGCGCACCGCCATGATCGCGATTTAAGGGTAAGGGCTGGTGCGGTCAATGCGCCTTTACCCCTTGAGCCACCAATATAATCGCCCTACCGTTCGCCGTTCGTTCGCTCGGCGGGCGAATCACGGTAGAAGCAGTGCATGTCCGACTTCCAGACGCTGGCCAATACGCTCCTGGCGCATGCGCCAGCCCTCACGCTCGCCATTGGCGCAGCTATCGCCATTGGCCTCATCGTTGTGATCGCGATCCTCTTGTGGCCGCGCAAGCCGCCCCAGGACCCCGTCGCCGAGCAACGGATGGCCGATCTCAATGCGCGTGTTCTGGCCATGGGCGATCTGCTCGCCCGGGCCCAATCGCAGTTGCAACAAACCGTGCATGAACGGCTCGACGCGGTGACCGCACGGCTCGGCGACTCCATGCGGACGTCCACCAAGGACACCACCGAACATCTGCAGCAATTACACGCACGGCTCGCGGTGATCGACAGCGCGCAGAAAAACATCACTGACCTCGCCTCGCAGGTGACAAGCCTGCAGAACGTCCTGGCTAACAAGCAAACACGGGGCGCTTTCGGACAGTCACGAATGGAACTGATCATCCAGGATGGCTTGCCGAAGGATTGTTATGAGTTCCAGGCGACCCTCACCAACAATGCGCGACCGGATTGCGTCGTGCATCTGCCCGACGGCCCTTCCCTGGTCATCGATGCCAAGTTTCCGCTTGAGGCGGTGACCGCCTTTCGCGAAGCGAAGAGTGAAGACGAGCGCAAACTTGCCACCGCCCGCGTACGCTCGGATATCGCCAAGCATGTCGTCGACATTGCCTCGAAATACCTGATCCCGGGTGAAACCCAGGACATGGCGTTGATGTTCGTCCCGTCCGAATCGATTTACGCCGAGCTCTATGACGGGTTCGACGACATCTTCCAGAAGGCCTATCGCGCCAAGGTGATTATCGTTTCACCCTCGTTGTTGATGCTGGCAATCCAGGTGATCCAGCAGATCCGCAGGGACGCCCGCATGCGCGAGGCCGCCGGCAAGATTCTGACCGAAGTGGGGCTGCTGGTGGCGGATGTCGGTCGCCTGAGAGATCGGGTCGAGAATCTGGACAAGCATTTCGGTCAGGCCAACACTGATATCAAACAGATCGTGATTTCCGCGGACAAGGTCGTGAGCCGCGGTGAAAGGATCCGGGACGTCGAGTTCGCAGACGAGCCTCCGAGTGCAGAGGTGCTTCCGGGCCCCGGCGCGCGCAGGCTCGAAGCCGGCGAATAGCAAATGACCGCTTCCCCCGACGCGCGAAGGCGGCCGTCGTGGTTCGAGGCGATGGCCGTCTATTTCAAGCCGCGCGTTCTCATCGTGATGTTCCTCGGCTTCTCGTCGGGGCTGCCCTTGGCGCTGTCAGGCGCAACGCTGCTGGTGTGGATGCGTGAATCCGGCGTCAATCTCGGCACCATCGGCCTGTTCGCTTTGGTGGGCACGCCCTATACGGTGAAGTTCCTTTGGGCGCCGATGACCGATGCCCTCGATGTGCCTTTTCTGTCGCGCCTTCTCGGGCGCCGTCGTGGCTGGCTGATTTTCACGCAAATTTTGCTGATGGCAGCGATCGTGTTCCTGGGTTCCTGCAACCCGGCCACCGCGCCCGGACTGGTTGCCTTCGGCGCACTGCTTGTCGCGACCGCGTCCGCAACACAGGACATCGTGGTCGATGCCTTCCGTGTCGAAAGCTTGCCGGAGAACGAACAGGCGGCCGGAATGGCTTCGTACGTCGCCGCCTACCGGATCGGCATGCTGGTTTCCACTGCCGGCGCGCTGTTTCTCGTGAGCGCGATCGAAGCCAGTGGTTTCGACAAGCAAGCCGCCTGGCAGTGGGGCTACGTGGCGATGGCTATGCTGGTGCTGATCGGAACGGCGACAGCATTGCTCGCGACCGAACCTGAACGCTCCGTGCAGGCGGAAGCTACTCACGCCGGGCAAAAGCCTTTCGCGCGCGTCAGTAAAGCGGCCGTCGGGGCATTCAGGGATTTCCTTGGCTACGATCTGGCTTTTGTGATGCTCGCCTTCGTCGTGCTGTTCAAGTTCACCGATGCATTGTCGGGCGCGATGACGGCGCCGTTCGTGATTGATCTCGGTTTTTCCCGTAATGAGTACGCCGCGATCGTAAAGGGCGTCGGACTCGCTGCACTTCTGCTGGGAGGCTTTGCCGGGGGCTTCATTGCGCGCGCCCTCCCTCTTGCCCCGAGTCTCTGGATCGGAGGCATTTTGCAGTCCGTAGCTAATCTGGCGTTCAGTGCTTTGGCGGTGGTCGGCACCAACACGACAATGCTCGCTGTCGCCATTATTGCGGAGAATTTCACCAGCGCCATCGGCACGGTCATGTTTGTCGCTTACCTGTCCGCACTCTGCCGGAACCCGCTGCATACAGCGACGCAATACGCGTTGCTGACTGCACTGGCCGCAGTCGGACGTACCTATCTGTCATCGGGCGCAGGCTTCATCGCCGAATCGACCGGCTGGGCATGGTTTTTCGTGATCTGCATGCTGGCCGGCATTCCGAGCTTGCTGTTGCTCGCCTGGCTGCAGCGCCGCGGACATTTCGCGACGCTTGTCACGAAGCCGCCATAAACGCGCAGAGTTCCGTCAACTCAGATTCATTACATGTGCGGAACGATGGTCCGCGGCAGACGTTTGGCCTCAAATGCGCGAAGGAGGCTTACACATGCGTGCGAACTTGATGGTCCCGGTATTAGGCTGCGCGCTCGCCGGCGCGATAACAGCATCCACAGCTGCGATGGCTGACTGGCACAGCCCTTACCTTTACCGCGAAACCAGCGGCAGCTGGACGAACGTCACATATGATGACGGCATCTGCCGCTACCGTTACTCGCATAATACCTATGACAACCAACTCTATCTCAACAAATACGGCGACTGCTCGCGAATCGCGGTCGGTCCAGACGGCTTAGCCACGCCGATCCCGATGTACGGAGCGCCGGTTGTGTATCGAACGCCAATTGCTCGCGGTCGGATTATGTATGGCCAGGAGTGAGTGGTCGGAAAGCGGCGGTTCAGAATAGTGTCCGCTGTTTGATCGCGGCGGTGAGCGTCCCTTCGTCGAGATAGTCGAGCTCGCCGCCGACCGGAACGCCGTGCGCAAGGCGCGTCACCTTCACGTTGGCATCCTGCAATAGCTCGGTGATGTAGTGCGCGGTGGTTTGGCCGTCGACAGTGGCATTGAGCGCCAGGATCACTTCTTTCACCACGGGCTCGTGCGCGCGTGAGATCAGCGCCTCGATCGAGATATCCCGCGGGCCGATCCCGTCGAGCGGTGACAGCGTCCCGCCGAGGACGTGGTAGCGGCCGTTGATTGCGTGTGCGCGCTCCAGGGCCCAAAGATCGGCGACATCGGCGACGACAGTGATGATCGAGGCGTCGCGCCTGTTGTCTGTGCAGACGGTGCACGGATTTTGCGTATCGATATTGCCGCAGACCTTGCAGATCTCGATCTTCTCCATCGCCGTCTCAAGCGCGGCGGCGAGCGGGGCCATCAGCAGTTCCCGCTTCTTGATAAGATGGAGGGCCGCGCGCCGCGCCGAGCGCGGGCCCAACCCCGGCAGCCGCGCCAGCAGCTGGATCAGACGCTCAATTTCAGGTCCGGCAACAGCGGTGGGCATATCAATCCGCGTGCAGAGCACGCCGTCCTTTCGGACGGCTATGGCCGGGCATGACGAATGAGAGGCCCTTGCAAGGCATTTTCATCCCAATCCTAATCCCGGCGGCAGCGGCAACCCGCCAGTGACCGCTTTCATCTTTTCCTGCAATACATCTTCCGCCTTGCGCCGCGCCTCGGCATGCGCAGCCACCAGAAGATCCTCAAGAATTTCCTTTTCCGTTGGCTTTAAAAGCGAATCATCGACCTTGACGCCCTTGAGGTCGCCTTTGGCCGTGAGCGTCACGGTGACCATGCCGCCGCCGGCGGAGCCCTCGACCTCGATCTGATCGAGTTCGGCTTGCATAGCCTGCATTTTGGACTGCAACTGCGCGGCCTGCTTCATCAAGCCGAGGAAATCCGCCATGGTCTAATCCTCTTGCTCACCATCGCCAGGCGCTGCGCTATCCGCAGCTTCCGGTGCATTCTGCGTCACGCCGACGATCTTGGCGCCCGGAAAACGGTTGAGAACCGCCTGGACCAACGGGTCGCTCTGCACATCGCGTTCGATCTCGGCCTGCTGCGCCTCGGCCTGCGCACGCATCGTCGGTGCGCCCTGCTCCTTGGAAACGACCACGATCCAGCGCTTGCCCGTCCAGCCGGTCAGCTTTCGCTGCAGATCGTGCACCAGCGTTTTCGGCGCGCTCGGCTCGATCGCAATTTCGAGCTGGCCGTCCTCACAACGCACCAGGCGCACGTCACGTTCGAGCGCCATCTTGACGGTGATATCGCGTTTTTCCGCAGCGAGCGCGATCAGCTCCTCGAATGAACCGACGGAAAGCGTCGGCGCAGCTGCGGGCTCATCAAGTTGCGCGACCGGATCGTCTGCCGGTCGTGGCGATACCGCGGCAGACGACCGCGGCGAACCGCGCGGCGCCTCATAACGCGGCGCGTAGCCTTGCGGTTGCCCGGAACCACCATTGCCCTGCGGCCGCGCGGGGCTCGACTCGTTTTCACCCAGCGAGCGTACCACTTCGTCCGGTGTCGGCAGATCCGCCGCATAGGCGATGCGGACCAGCACCATCTCGGCGGCGGCAACCGGCCGGCCTGACGCCTGCACCTCGGAAATACCTTTCAACAACATCTGCCAGGCCCGTGACAGCACCCGCATGGACAGCTGGGCAGCGAAGGCACGGCCGCGTATGCGCTCGGCCTCCGACAGAGACACGTCATCGGCAACGGCGGGGACGACTTTGACGCGCGTAACAAAATGCGTGAATTCAGCGAGATCACTCAGGACAACCGCTGGATCGGCGCCGATCTCGTATTGTTCGCGAAGCTCTTTGAGGGCGGTGCCGACGTCCCCCTTCATGAGCGCCTCGAACAGATCGACCACGCGCACACGATCGGCCAATCCCAGCATCTGGCGCACGTCTTCCGCGCCAACCGGTCCCGCGGCGTGCGCGATCGCCTGATCGAACAGCGAAAGCGCGTCACGCACCGAGCCTTCAGCCGCGCGCGCAATCAATGCAAGCGCGGCCGGCTCGATCTGGACCTTTTCTTTCGTCGCGATACTCGCAAGATGTGTGACGAGAGTGCTGGCATCGACGCGCCGCAGATCGAAGCGCTGGCAGCGTGACAACACTGTCACTGGCACTTTCCGGATTTCAGTCGTGGCAAAGATGAATTTGGCGTGAGGCGGCGGCTCCTCCAACGTCTTGAGCAGCGCGTTGAAGGCCGCGCCGGAGAGCATATGCACCTCGTCAAGGATGTAGACCTTGTAGCGTGCGCTCATTGGCGCGTAGCGAATGGCATCGTTGATCTGCCGCACATCCTCGACGCTGTTGTGGGAGGCGGCATCCATTTCCAGCACGTCCGGGTGCCGGCTTTCGATGATGGCCTGGCAGTGCACGCCCATCACCGGCATTTTGATGGTCGGCTCCTTCACCGACCCGTCCGGCAATTCGTAATTGAGCGCGCGCGCAAGAATGCGCGCGGTCGTCGTTTTTCCGACGCCGCGCACGCCGGTGAGGATCCAGGCTTGCGGGATGCGGCCGCTCTCGAAGGCGTTCGAAAGCGTTCGCACCATGGCGTCCTGGCCAATGAGATCGTCGAAGCTCGCCGGCCGGTATTTGCGTGCGAGCACACGATAACCCTCGGCCGACACGTCGGCCTGAGCGGAACCGGAAGCCGCAGATTTTTTAGCCTCGCTCATTGTGCCATCCGCTTCGCCGCCGCGCGGAGCACGGGCTTATTGCGAACGAATCGAGGAATTGGTGGGAGGCTGACGAGCGACCCGAACCGCGCTCGTTAGGGCTGCTTCCTTCCGGATCTGACCCGGTTGGCGAGTGGCTCGTCCACCGCCAACCTCCCGTGTCTATATCGGGCCAATAATGCGGGAAAGCAAGCAGCGGAGCAGCGTCTCTGCTAGCTTTCCTCCGAAAGAATCGCGCGGATTTGTTCAATGGATTCAGGGCTTACGAAGGACTGGTCGCTGCACCCGCAGCTCGTTGTGGACACGGTTCCGGTCGGCGACCTGCCTCTTACCCACGTGCTGCTGGCGAGCGACGCCAATTATCCGTGGCTGATCCTTGTCCCGCGGCTGCCCGGTCTCGTCGAGATCATTGATCTGGAAGAGAATGCACAGGTCCAGCTACTAGGCGAAGTCGCAGCCGCCGCGCGCGCGCTCAAGACGCTGACCGCATGCGACAAGCTCAATATCGCGGCCCTCGGAAACCAGGTACCGCAGCTGCACGTGCACGTGATTGCGCGCCGGCGAACCGACGCCGCCTGGCCCAAGCCCGTGTGGGGCGTGAAGCCGCCGCTCGCCTATGTGAAAGACCAACAAGCGGCGCTGCTCAGTTCATTGCGTCAGCAGCTGAAATCCAGCGGACTGGCCGGGATGGACCGGTAGCAACGGGTCTGCGAAAAAACATCATGGTCGCCAATCCTTCGCGAATCCTGGTCATCTCTCTGCGTCGCATCGGCGACCTGCTGTTGACAACACCGTTGATCCGCAGCCTGCGCCGGGCCTGGCCAGATTCCGACATCGACGTGCTCGTGTTCGCCAATACTGCAGGGATCCTCGCCGGCAATCCTGACATCGATCGCATCATCAGCATGCCGCAGCGGCCGACGACAGCGGAAAGCGCACGCCTCTTCGTGCGACTCTGGCGTCGTTACGATATCGCGATTTCGACGCAAAGCGGTGATCGCCCCACCGTTTTTGCATTTGCCGCTGCCCGTCTGCGCGCCGGTGTGGTGACCGACGACGACCCAAGGATCGGGCGTGTGCTCAAGCGCGCCGCGCTGCATCGAAGCGTCCAGGCCGCCGACAAACTCCATCGCGTGGAGCAGATGCTGCGCCTCGCCGACATTCTGGAAATCCCGCGTGTTGGAGAATTGGTCTGCCCCGCTCCCTCATCGTCCTCAAATATTGCCGCCGGCGGCAATTTTGCATTGATCCATGCAGCGCCAATGTTCGCTTACAAGGAATGGACACGAGACGGATGGCGTGCGGTTGCTGCAGGCCTTGCCGCACGCGGTCTTTCTATTGTCGCAGTTGGGGGTCCGGGCGAAGCCGAACGCCAATATCTCGAGGACGTCTGGCGCGGCGTCGCTCCGGTTCATCAGGTGGAGTGGCCCGAAATGATGAATTTGCTTTCGAGGGCCCGGGTCTATGTCGGGCCGGACACTTCGGTGACGCATCTTGCCACCGCTGCTGGATGCCGGACCGTCGCCTTGTTTGGCCCGACCGATCCGCGTGTCTGGGGACCCTGGCCGGTGGGTGGACTCACATCACCCTGGGCGGCGAGCGGTACAATTCAGAACCGCGGCAATGTCTGGATCGTGCAGAATCCTTTGCCGTGCATGCCCTGCACCTTCGAAGGCTGTGAGCGCAATATCCGCAGCCGCAGCGTGTGCCTCGACGAACTTTTGCCCGAGCAGGTGATGACGGCCATCGATCAAGCTCTCGCTTGACCGCACCATCGGCCCGTTTCAAGCTCGTACTGACACTGGTTCCTGTCTGGAGTAACGCATGACATTCCGCATCGCCGTTGTGCAGCCGATCGCCAATCCGATTGAGGAGGCGCAAAAAAATATCGCCGATGCGGTCAACTTCATCGCTCGCGCCAAAGCGGAAGGCGCAGATTTTGTGTGCTTTCCGGAAACCTACCCCGGCCCATGGCGCATGCCCGCAACCTTCGACCCGACACCAAGCATCGCAGAGGCCTCCGCCAAGCATGGCATTAACGTTGTCTACGGCACCATCGAACCGCTCAGCCATAATGAAGGCACGGCGCACAATCTGATCTGCATGGCCTATGGCGACGGCCGCCCACCGGTCAGTTACCGGCGCACGCATCCGAATGGGCCCTGGATCTACACCGGCGGTCAGTGGTGGGAATTTCAGTACGTGCCGGGCAATGAATTTCCCGTTTTTGAAACCAGCCAGGGCAAGGTTGGCCTGGCCATGTGCAGCGAGGCCTATATGCCCGAGGTCACGCGCGCACTGGCGCTGCGCGGCGCCGAACTGATCTTTTTGCCCGCAGGCACCGACAAACGGCGGCTGTGGGCGAGCTGGCGCAATCTGATCTGGTCGCGCGCGATCGAAAATCTGGCCATCGTCGTCACCACGCAGAACCTGTTCAGCCATGGGGAGCGTGGCCTCGCTATGGTGGCAACACCGGAGGAAATCCTGTTCGAGAGCACGGCTGCTGGTCTTTTTGTGGTCGATGTGAGTCTCGACCGCGCACGGGAAATGCGGTCGACAACCGACTCCGTCACCTCGGCTCTCAACTATGGCGCAAAGCAGGGCGTGCTCGGTCCGCAGTGGCAGCGGCCGGAACTGCGGGAGACCATGTACCCGCGTTCGCGATGATGACGCGGAGTAAGCATTGCACCCATCAAATGGTCGTGCGAATTTGCGCGGCGCATGTCGTCTCGCCCGAATCTAGGCCCTAAACCCCGTCTCGGATATTCCGAAAGTCGCGTCGAGCGTGCGGCGGAGCTCCGCTCCGACGCCGCCGCCATCGCTGCATTGGCGCGCGATCCGGCCGCAGGAGCCTACGTGATCGGCGGCGACTGGATCGTGATGAAGAAAGGTTCGCCACTCAGCGAACCGTTGTTCACCTTAGACGAAGCGCAAGTGATTGGTCCTGCAACAGAAACAATCTTCCTTGGTCTGCTCAATGGGGCGCCGCAATTCGGTTATGGCCTGACGCCGCAATCAGCCGATGCGCTGAAGGCGCGCCAGGAATTTCATGTGACCGATCTGCGTTCGATTGCGGTGCAGGGGCTCGTCGCTCCCGATCACCTTCCCCCGATCGCTGAGGCAAAGGCCGTACTGCACTGGCACGCCCGACACCGCTTTTGTCCGAACTGCGGCGCCGGGACGCGCCCTGTAAACGGAGGGTGGCGACGCGACTGCCCGCAATGCAAGGCCGAGCACTTTCCGCGCACCGACCCTGTCGTGATCATGCTGGCGAGCGACCACGACCGCTGCCTCTTGGGACGCTCGCCGCGTTTCGTGCCAACAATGTGGTCATGCCTCGCGGGTTTCGTCGAGCCTGGCGAATCGATCGAAGACGCGGTGCATCGGGAAACGCGCGAGGAGGCCGGCATCATCTGCGGCCGCGTGGTCTATTTCGCCTCGCAGCCCTGGCCGTTTCCGACCTCGTTGATGATCGGCTGTCACGCCGAAGCAGTGACGCACGAGATTGTGGTCGACCGCGAGGAACTTGAGGACGCCCGCTGGTTTACCAAAGACGAGGTCGAAGCGATGCTGATGCGCAAACATCCGCAAGGGCTCACCACGCCGCCCCCGGTCGCGATCGCGCATCACATCATCCGCGCCTGGATTGAGGACGAGGTCGATTTTGGCTGAACGCGCGAAGCCAAAAATTCTTTGCGCCGGCATTGCCGTGCAGGACATCATCATGCGCGTGCAGAACTTTCCTGCTCCCGGCACCAAAGTGGCTGCCAGCGAATTCATCGTCACCGGCGGCGGGTGCGCCGCCAATGCGGCGGTCACGATCGCGCGCCTCGATGGGCGCGTTGCCTTCGCGGGGCCGCTCGGCGGCAGCGCTGACTCCGTGAGCAATCGTGTTCTCTCCGATCTGGAAAAGGAGGGCGTTGATTGTGCCGGGGTTGAGCACGTTGATGGCGGTACGGCATCGGTCTCGCTGATTCTGCTCGATGCGACCGGCGAAAAGACCATAGCGACCCGCCGCGGCGTCAATTTGGACAGCGCCATGCCGAAGGATCCTGCCAGGCTGGTTGCGGATGCCAACGCCGTTCTCGTGGACAACCGATTCCCGGAATTTGTGACTGCAGTCTGTCGCGCCGCGCAGCGACGCAAAATTCCGGTCGTGATCGATCTCGACCAGGCAACGAAGCTGGACGATCCTTTGCTCGCACTTGGCACCCACGTGGTGGCCTCGACGGAAGCTTTATTCGAAATGACCGGATCAAACGACTACGAGGATGCCCTCAAGGCGCTCTCCACGCATCTTTCCAGCTTTGTCGCGATCACAGACGGTCCGAAAGGGGTTTACTGGCTCGAAGGCGGCGGGCTACGCCACCTGCCGGCCTTCAATGTCGACGTGATCGACTCGCTGGGCGCCGGCGACGCCTTCCATGGCGGTTTTACGCTGGCACTGGTCGAAGGCCGCGCACTTCCCGATATTCTGCGTTTCGCCAGCGCCACTGCGGCGCTCAAATGCACAAAATTCGGCGGCGCCTCGGGCGCTCCGATGCGCGCTGACGTCGAAGCGTTCCTGAAACAGCGCAGTTAGTCGGTTTACTTCTTTGAAGGACACGGCGCGCCGCACGGTGCGCAGGCCCCCGCAAAATCTTCTGGCGAAACGGCGCGCCCACTCGACGGACTCGATAAATGGTCGACGAGAATGGCTGCAACGCCGAGAAGGACAACGACGATATAGACGGAACGCATCGTTGTTACTCTCGCGACAGGCCGAATAGCGGCCGCAGGCGGATACCGATCAGGCAACCGGGCAGCGCGGCCAGGAACCAGATCCAGCCGTGCAGCGACCCGGAGGCGACACCGCCGACGAAGGCGCCGATATTGCAACCAAACCCGAGGCGCGCTCCCCACCCCATCAGCAAACCACCGACCCCGGCCGCCAACAGCGATTTCACCGGCGGCCATGGGGCCGCGGCAAATGGCTTGGTGGCCGCGGCCGCGGCCATTGCCCCGAAGAGCATCCCGAAATCTGTCAGGCTGGACGTGTCGGACAGGACTGATTCAGCAAGGGCGTGCCTGGGCCCTGGCCACTGCCAAAACGCGGATTGCGACAGGTCGAACCCCAGCGCCGTCGCAGCTTTGGCCCCCCATACCGTGTAGCCGAAGGTGACGCTCCAAGGATGGCCGCCGGCGGCGAACACTCCGACGCACAGCAGGCCGATAACGACCCCGCCGACCAGATAATTACGCGAGGGCACGAAATTGGCGCCGCGCCGTTTCGCAACCGCAATGATGAGCGCTGCTGCTAAGGCGATACTGACAAGCGTCGCCGCCAACCCGCCCCAGGCGCCGAGATAGTCCGACGCCAACACCGGATCCACGCCGCCGAGGGAAAGGAACGCCGGCAAAGACAGGCTGCCAAATACGCTACCGACGACGAAGAACAACAGGGTGACCAGCATGCGCCCTGAGCCACCGCCGACAGTGTAGAGCGTGCCGGAGCCACAGCCGTTGGCGAGCTGCATGCCGATGCCGAAGACAAATGCCCCGATAACCAGAGATGGCCCGAGAGGCGCGATGGCTCCGCCAAATCTTGGACTCAGCGCGGCGACCGGCACTACCGCGAGCGCACAGACCGCGATCACGATCAACCCACCGAGCAGGCCGCCCGCCTCTCCGCGCGTGAGAAAACGTCGCCAGGACGCGGTGTAGCTGAATTCGGCTTTCAAAAATGCAATGCCCAGACCGAAGCCGCCGACGATCAGCGCCGCCGACGCGGGCTGATGGTCGAGCAGCACCAGCGCAATCAGAATCGCCGTAGAGCCAAGCGCGAGTCCGAGGAAAAGGAGATCGATGCGAACGGCCGCGCCCTTCTCGGACGCAGCCAAGCTTGCCGTGGACATGAAAACTCCAGAGCGCGGATCAGGAACCCAGGCCGAGGGCCTTTTTCAGATCGTCCCATTTCGTGCGCGAGGATTCAATCGGCCGATTTGCATTGCTTGTCCACTCGACCATTGAGCCGGCGTAGAGCCTGGTGTCCTTCCGGCCGAGTACGTCATGCAGAACGAACCAGTCGGTCGCTGCCCAATGGCCGGTATTGCAATAACTTACCGCGGGCCCTGCGGGCACAGTGTTGGCAATTGCCGCGAGTTCCGCCTTCGGCTTCAGCCGGTTGGTTTTCGAATCATAGAACCCCGCGCTGTCGACACTCAACGCGCCCGGAATATGACCATAGGCCTGCGAAGCCGGCGCCTTTTCCTTGCCGAAGAAGAACGACGCGGGCCGCGCATCGACGAGCGTTGTGCCGCCCTTCTCTTCGATGGTTTCGACATCAGTGGCTTCGGCCAGGATGCTTTTGTCGATCGTTGCCGTGAAAATCTTTGGCGACGGAGCTCTTACTCCGCTCTCCAGCGGCAGACCGGCTTGCCGCCAGGCGGCAACGCCGCCGTCGAGAATGGAGACGTCTTTGACGCCGGCATATTTCAGCGTCCAATACGTACGGGCGGCCGAGCCGAAATCGAGGACGTTGACACCCGCCGGCACCACGACCACGTGGCTGTCTTCATCGATCCCGAGATCTCCGATCAGCTTTTCCAGCTCGGCTGCTGTCGGGACCATGAACGGCACGTTGTTTCGAGTGACACGCCAACCGGCCTTGTCGTAGTCGCTGTGGACGCTGCCTGGAATGTGGGCGGCCGCGTAGGCCTGCGCCCCGCCACCGTCAATCGCCGACCGGATGTCGAGGACGACAAGGTTCGCGTCGGCACGATGAGCGCTCAGCCATTCTGTGGTCACGAGCGGTTCGGCATGCGCCGCGGCGACCGAGGCGGCCAGCGCGGCGCTGAAAAGAATTGCCGCACCGAGGCGCCGGACGGCAGCGGCAGGACGGAGTCGGAAAAATATTTTCATGGCGTACGTCGTTATTTGGAAAGCCGCTTCCCGGCGGCGACAGATTGCCCTTGAAATAGAATATTGTTCTCTATAAAGACAGGTGCAGGAGACAAATAAGCAATTTATTCTATATGGTATGGGCATCTTGGAATGCCCGTCTCATTTTTGAGAGAAAGAAAGAATGGACGCCATCGACCGGAAGATCCTCGCGGTGGTGCAAGAGGATGCCTCCCTTTCGGTAGCCGAGATCGGTCAGCGCGTCGGCCTGTCATCGACGCCTTGCTGGAAACGGCTGCAGCGGCTGGAGGCAGACGGCGTCATCACGCGACGGGTGGCGATCATCGACCCTGAAAAAGTCGGTCTCGGCATCAC
>DATAPP010000199.1:0-4091 GCA_036265125.1 Pseudolabrys sp.
AGCGGAAATCCTGTGAGCCCGCGCAATGTCCGCTTTACCCCCAATAGCGGACATTCAGCGGTGCAGTGGGCATGTCCGCTTTGGGCCATAAGCGGACATGCGGGTTGATTTGAACTATTGGCGCGGCGGCAGGCCTTCAAAGGCGGGCACGCCGTCCGCAATGAGATGGAAAGGCTGACCTTCTGCCGTGAAGATCGCCTTTTGCGCGCCGCCGTAGACTGAAGGGTCGTCCAGCGTTCCGATCTTCAGAACCACCGGCCGCAGGCCAGGCCGCCGCGAGATCATGTGGGTACCGCACACCGCGCAGAACTCTCGCGTTACGGCATCAGCCTTATCGGGCCGCTTATAGGTCTTTGGCGCGCCTTTCGTGTACGCGAATCCTTCTGCCAGCACGAGCATGAACAAATTAGGTGCGCCGCCCGAGAAATACTGACACGCGCGGCAGTGGCATTGCGCTCTTAAAACTGGCTCACCCTCCGCAACATACCGCACAGCACCGCAATAGCACCCACCTTCGAGCCGCATGATACCTCTCCCGCGTCGCCGACGAACATGTGGCCATTAGTAATTTTGGATACCAATTCGCGAATGACCCTCAAAGTCCGCTTTGGGCCAATACCGGACGTTACCGCTATTCGATGACCCCGTCGGCGCGCTGCTGCAGTTGCAGCGAGATGTTGAGTCCCAACGCCTTCGCTGTCTTGAGATTGATCACAAGCTCATACTTCGTCGGTGCCTGCACGGGCAGGTCGCCCGGCTTTTCACCCTTGAGGATGCGGTCAACATATGAGGCAGCACCCCGATGTTGCTCGACCGTATCAAAGCCATAGGACGCCAGACCTCCGTTCTCTGGGTAATAGCGAAACGGATAGATCGCTGGCAGACGCAATTCAGAAGCGAGCGAAATGATCAGGTTCTGATTGGTTGTATTGAAGGGGCTTGGGGCCACGATGAGGCCGCCATCCGGTTCCTTGGCGAATGCTCGTAGTGCAGGTTCGATCTCCGCCGCACTGCGCAAGCCAGCCGACGTCACAGTCATCCCAAGGCCGGCGGAGGCTGCTTCTGCCGTATGCATGAACGCGACATGAGCAGCGATGTCTGGACTGTGGACGAATGCCACGCGGCGGACATCGGGCGCAATTTCCTTGAGCACTTGCAGCCATTTTCCGCCGATGGCCGTTTCGAAATTGTGAAAGCCAGTAATATTTCCGCCCGGATGCGCCAAATTCGCGACGAAGCCGCCCCCCACCGGATCGGAAACGACGACGAACACAATCGGGATCGTTTGCGTCGCCTTTCGCACAATCGCAGCCGCCGGATTGGCCCAAACAACAATGATGTCTGGCGCGAGTGCGATTAGCTCCTCGGCGCCGGCCCGCATGCGTTCGGGCACTTGGTCCGTGAAACGATAGTCAAATCGAATGTTGCGGCCCTCGTCCCAGCCAAGTTCATGAAGACGCTGTCTGAAGGCTGCGAGATACGCCTTCACTAAGGGGTTGCGGTCGTCGGGGAAGGGTATCAATACAGCGACGTACCTTACGCGCCCCGTGGGTTGCGCGCGCGCTGCGAGCGGCCAACAGACTGCGGTAATGCCGAGAAGCGTGACGATGTCGCGCCGTCTCATTGTCGGCTCCGAGGGTCAGAGCTGACATCGTATCGATTCAAGATAGCCTATTAAAGAGGAAGCGCCCTCATGTCCGCTTTGGGTCATAAGCGGACATTTCGCAGTGCGATCTGCATGTCCGCTTTCCCCCCAAATAGCGGACATGAAATGGCAATTTGCGACCTGTGGGACCTGGATGTCCGCTTTGGAGCTAAAAATGTCCGCTTTACCCCCGAAAGCGGACATTCGCCCTTCGCGCGTAGAAAAATCGTTCCGCCGCCCCGGTCAGAAAAGTTCATTCGAGGCGCCCTCGGTAGCTTATTCATCCCATCGTCGGCGATTTCTCCAAGAGCGAGATGAGCGCCATTCTGAGATCAATTTTTGAAAATGGTTTGTGCAAGACAGAAACGTCCCGGTAGCGCAGGCCGGGAGGGCGATCATAGCCGGCGACAAAAACGAAATGGACGCCGCGCGTACGTAACTTGTCAGCGACCTTGGTCGCGTACTCACCGTTGATACTTAGATCCAATAGAGCGCCATCGAGATTCGATAATTCCGCAAGTTGAAGTGCTGATTTCAAATTATTGGCCGGGCCAACGACATGAATCCCCATCGCCTCAAGCTCGTCCTCGAGCATCATGGCAACGAGCGGCTCGCCTTCCATAACGAGAATGTTGCGGTTGACCAAGGCAGTATCCACTTCCGCTACCTGAAACGGCGCCATGTTGAGAGGGTTCCTTTCGATTTGAGCTGTCCACCGAATTATTTGGCGAACGAGGGTGCGTAAGCGCGCACCCAACGCCGGGATCGACCGGTATGACTTTAACTCAACTGTCTCCTGGGGAGCCATTTTAGCAAGCGGCGCTCGGCAGGCGCTCGTCTGTCATGCCCTCGCAGTTGGTGGCCACCGTTATTGATTTTCCGCGAACGTGTCGGAAAACTTTTCTGGCACGCGATGCCGAGGGCGGTTGCGGTCGCCACGCCGGCGATTCCGAGCAGCAGCGGGTTTCGAGTATCGTCGTCGATCTGATCTCGAAGGTCAGGGGCGCGTCACGCTCCAATCGCCTGACGTCAATGTCCACTTTGCCCCCCAAAGCGGACATTCGGCAGTGAGGTCGTCATGTCCGCTTTGGGCCAATAGCGGACATCGCGTGCTTGGTCTGAAAAGAAAGAGGCCGCCAAGCGCGCGGCCTCAATGAGTGCGCCATGTCTGCTTTTCGACGAGTGGCGGCGCGTCCTCTATCTTGACTAATCTTGTTGAGGGAATCCGCACCGTAACCCGACATCCGGGATTTGCATCCTCATATCGTATGGTGGCGCCCAGCTGGTCCACCATCACGCTGATGAGGCGAGTACCTACCCCTGCTTTCGTATCGTTGCTACGGCCTATTCCGTTATCGCTGACATTCAGGACTACGTCTTCGTCTGTCTTTAAATCCACCTCTACGATGCCATTCCGGCTACCAGGAAAAGCATATTTCAAACTATTGGTCACAAGTTCATTGACAATGAATGCCAGAGGCAACGCTTGTTTTTCGGGAAGAATGGTTTCGTCGGTTTGCGACCTGATTGTAATGCCAGACATCGCTCGCATTTCTTCAATATTTTCGCAGAGCTCCTCGAGATACTGTTTCATATTTACTGATCGATCCGGCGAGGATGGGGCCAGATGGTCATGCACGTTTGCCATGACCTGAATACGACTGGCCGAGCTGCGCAGTGCCTCCTTTGTTTCGGAATTGGAAGCCACTCTTGCTTGCAGGCGGAGTACCGATGCCATGCTCATCATGTTGTTCTTGGCGCGATGGTCGAGTTCGCGCAGCAACACATCTTTTGTTCGCTCAGCTTTTATCAATCTCTCCATCACATTGCGCAGCGCTTCACTCACGAATGCCACTGCAAAACCTATGATGGCAAACAAAAGTAGAGGAACGACTTGCTCCGCGGATTGAGCCAAGGAGGGCATCACGTATAAAGCGAGAACGAGGCCGATTATGGTGGCAAGAAAAGCTGAGCCGCGGTCAAAGATTAGGCCGCAGGCAAATATTCCGGGGAGGAGCAGAAAGAAACCGGTAAACCCAGTAAGATGGAATACACCGACTTGTACTAGGGCGCTCAGCCCCATAATGAGCAACGTAAAGCTAATCCTCACAAGGAGCGGCTGGGGTCGGTCCGGTAAGCTAGCAAGAAATTTTTCCATTGCTGGCTAACTCCGCCGCAGCTTTATGGGTTCCTCACCATGACCGGGGCACAAATTGCAGGCGGCGGCAATTAATGCGGTCCAATCCAATGTCCGCTTTGGGTCATAAGCGGACATTTGCACTGCAATAGGCGATGTCCGCTTTAGCCCCAATAGATGGGGTAATCGGCCGGCAGCTTGCGGATAGCTAAAAGATTTTGGGTGCTGCGCTTCTGGCTGATGGTGAAACGGGGTCACCGTTGTTACGGGCCCCAAGCATCAGAAGGAGAAGCGCAGCATGGACCATTG
>DATAPP010000200.1:0-2362 GCA_036265125.1 Pseudolabrys sp.
GATGGCGGCAGCGATGAGTTCGTCGGCGTCTTCGGCGGCTTGCCGGCTCGGCCCTCGAGTTCGGCGATGCGCGCCAGCCCAACTTCCATTTTTTTGAGAGCAGAGTCGTTCTACATCAATGGGTTAGGTCGCTCTTTAGTCACTATGTGCGGACTGGGTCCATGTGCGCTTCGGGGCGATGACCTGCGGGGGGATCGCGAGGTTGCGATAGATTTGTTGGACGTCGGATTCAGGCGTAGCGGCCTTACGGATGCGCAGACAGGAGCCGTCGTCGGTGGGTAGGACGACAGTGCAGACCTGATGCGTTTTGAGCGTGTCCCGCACGCTCGCCCACGAGGTGTGGATGCCCTGGTCGAGCAGCGTTTTTTCGATCGCGGTCAGCAAGTGATAGGCCAACAGGGAAACAAAGATGTGCGCGTCACTGCGGTGTTCTTTTTGATGGAAGATTGGCCGGACGACGAGCGGTGATTTCATGTCGCGGAAGGCATCCTCGGCGCGCGTGAGCAGAGTGTAGATGCGCCAGATCTCATCGCTGGTGAGGTCCTTGCGATCGGTCTTGAGCAGATAACAGCCGTCGAGCTTTTCGGCGGTACGATGTTTGTCGGCATCGAGCGTGGAAACGAGCGTAGCGGTTTTCTCGTCGTAGGAGAGCGGATGGTAGCGCGCCACGCGCGGATAGCGCTCGCGTAATCGGCCGATGGCCTGGTTGATCTTTTCCGGCTTGACGAGCTGTCCCTTGGCGACGCGCTGCGCGAGCTTTTCGATGTCGGCGAGTAGCTTTTGCTCGTGTTTGGCGCGGATGGCGCGATCCTTGGCGATGCGTTGCTCACTGCGACACAGGACGTAAGTCTCGTCATCGGTGTCAGCGCAGACCTTGACCTCGATGGTGGTCTTCTTCTGTGCCGGATTGAGTGGTGAGGGCTCGCGCAACACCGGCATGAAGCCGTCGGTGTCCTCGAATTCGGCGAGCCAACGATTGCGTTCAGGCTGGCGGCTGGCAACGATGTAGTGAAGCTTGCGGGCCTTGATGTCGGCAAGGTTGTCGTCAAATGCCATGCCACGATCGACGACGACGGTTGCGCCTTCCTTGAGCTCGACGCGCTCGCCGAGACGATCGATCATGGTGCCGAGCGTGCGGTGATCGCGGGTGTTGCCGGCGAAGATCTCATGGGCGAGGGGAAAGCCGTCACGATTGACCACAAGGCCGACGACGAGCTGCTTGCAGTCGGAGCGCTTATCGCGCGAGTGGCCGCGTTGGGCTTTAGGATTGCCTGCGCACAGGCCCTCAAAATACGTCGAGGTCAGATCGTAGAGATAGATCGTTTGATCGAGATTGAACAAGCTGCGCTCGCGCTCGATCAGCGCGGCCTCGATGGCGGTGCGATGCGGATACAGCTTGTCGAGGACCTGATAGAGCGGATCTTCCTCCAGCGCATCGAAGCTGACCCCGAGAATGTCGGCGAGCGCCGTGCGCCGGATCCAGGCCGGCATTGCGTGCTCGGAGGCGGGCGCAATCAACCGATTAAGCGTCATCACACAGGCGAGCCGGCACACCGCCGCCGACAGGCCGCAGTCTCGCAGAATCTGGTCAAGCCCAAGCCGTTGCCAGAACTGATGGCCGACATGAACTGGGCCAGCCTCACGATGCTGCTCGGTGGTGACACGCGATGGATCAACTTTGATCAGTGCGCCGCCGCGTGTGCGCGGCAGCGAGGCTGACGGTTCGGCCTGAGGGTGCGCCTCCTTCGTCCGCCGCGCCCGCACTCGGCTAACAATTTCGGCGACTTCGTTATCATCGCTACCGACGAGATTATCTTGACCGACCAGTGCGTCCTCGATTTTGAGGGCGAGCTCGAGCCACTGTTGGCGCGGCCGCGGGCTGAGGTCGCCGAGCCAACAGATCGTCTTCTGGCGCGGCCCGTTCGGCGTCACGATGGACTCCACCAGCACATAGTTGGTGTAGGTCTTGCCTTTGTAAGTGCGAATCGATTTGCGGATATACATGTTGCACTACGAGTCACAATTATCATTGCAGCGCAACGGTAAAATAGGATTATTTTAGTCACTATTTTGAAAATTTCAGCAAAAATACCACCGCCACTCCAGCAATTTCAATGCGTTCGCCAAAGCCGACAGCGTGCTCGCGTCAAAATCGCTGAGAAAAAAATGGAAGTTGGGCTAGAGCGCCCGGAGCGCGCCCGGCGCCCCCGCCCGAGGGCTACCTGAGAAGTCGCATCAGCGGGGCTCCTGGCGGCCGTGGCCGGGCATCCTGGCGGGCTATGCTCGATCTGGCTTCGGCGGCATTCCGCCCGGCATGATGAACGCCTCGCCGGTCCCGCTCCTGATCTTGAAACGGGGATTG
>DATAPP010000201.1:0-108249 GCA_036265125.1 Pseudolabrys sp.
GGGCGGAAGCATCGACAGTGTTGCGGCTCGAGGGTTTCGCACCTTCGGTTGTGCATCGCAGGCACGCGCTTGCCGCGCTCATGAAAAAGTTCGGACAGGTGGAGCTTCTCGATGAACAGAAATCGCGGGCCCTCTGGCGCAGCATCCGGAACGTCAAGCCGTTTGCCATGGCTGGAATGCGTGAGCGGCCGCTTTGGCGCATTTCGGTTGCGCCCAGCCGAGGCCACGAAATTGCCGCCGCCATTACGCCGGCGGCGCAAATGTTCTACGACTGGGCCGGCGGTCTTGTATGGGTCGCGATGCCCCTGGCAGATGAGCCCGATGCCGCCGCGATCCGCCGTGCCGTGGCCGCACTCGGCGGTCATGCCACGCTGGTACGCGCTCCGGCTGCGGTGCGAGCCGCGGTTGAGGTCTTCGCACCAGAGGATGCCGCCACGCGCGCCCTGGGCAAGCGCGTGAAAGAAAGTTTCGATCCAACGGGCGTACTCAATCCCGGTCGCATGTGGGCGGGTGTGTGAGATGATACTCATCGACGCACAACTTGCCGCCGTCGTCCCTGCGAAGGCGGGGACGACAGAAAATATGAGTCGATAGTGCAAACTTCGTTCACTCTCGCGCAGTTGAAAGATCCGCAGGTCGCCGTTTCGGAAAAAATCCTGCGCGCCTGCGTGCATTGCGGATTCTGCACCGCAACCTGTCCGACCTACGTATTGCTCGGCGACGAGCTCGATTCGCCGCGGGGGCGCATCTACCTGATCAAGGAGATGCTGGAACAGGACAAACCGGCCACGCGAGAGGTGGTTAAGCATGTCGATCGTTGTCTGTCATGTCTCGCCTGCATGACCACGTGTCCCTCCGGTGTCCACTACATGCATCTGGTCGACCACGCGCGGGAGCACATCGAAAAGACCTACAAGCGTCCCATCGTCGATCGCGCGTTGCGCGGGCTGCTTGCGCGCGTGTTGCCCGACGTGGGACTTTTCCGCCTTGCTGTCGTGGCCGGGCTGATCGCGCGGCCTTTCGCGCCGGTGCTTGATCTCCTGGGCTTTCGCCGGGTCGCTGCCATGGTCCGGCTCACCCCGCGCCGAAAACCGGCGCCACCGGTCGAGCGCATCGGCAAGGTTTATCCCGCGGAAGGAACGCGTCGCGGACGGGTGGCGCTGTTGTCGGGATGCATCAATCCGGTGCTCGCGCCTTCAACCATTGAGGCCGCCATCCGCCTGCTCAACCGTCACGGGGTTGAGGTCGTGATCGCCGCAGGCGAAGGCTGCTGCGGCTCGCTCGTGCATCACATGGGGCGTGAGGACGAGGCGTTGTCGCAGGCGCGCAACAATATTGATGCATGGACACGCGAGCTTGAAGGGGCAGGGCTCGACGCCATCCTCGTCACCGTCTCCGGTTGCGGCACAACCATCAAGGATTACGGATTCATGCTGCGCAACGAACCGGCCTACGCCGCCAAGGCCGCCCGCGTTTCAACGCGCGCACGCGACATCACCGAATACCTGGCGACACTCGACATACGGGAAGTGGCGGCTCCATTGCCGCTCACCATCGCCTATCACGCCGCTTGCTCCCTGCAGCACGGTCAAAAGGTCTTGCGCGAACCCAAGGAGCTGCTTGGCAAGGTCGGTTTCGTGGTCAAGGACGTGCCTGAAGGCCACCTGTGCTGCGGTTCGGCCGGCACCTACAATATCCTCCAGCCGGCGTTGGCGGAGCAATTGCGTGCACGCAAGATTGCCAACATCGAGCGCCTTACACCCGATGTGATCGCGGCCGGCAATATCGGCTGCATCACGCAACTTGCTGGCGGTACCGCAGTCCCGGTTGTACACACAGTCGAATTGCTCGACTGGGCGACCGGGGGTCCGACGCCCGAACCGCTGGCCGCGCTGGCCAGGAGCCAGGCTTCGGCGGGTTAGAACTGGGCCCGTATGGGATTTGGGTTTTTGTGAACCGATCGGGAGAACGATCATGGCGAAGAAGCGGAAGAAGTCGAAGGCAAAGAAAACAAAGAGAACCAAGCGGGCCAGCCCGGCACGCAAGAAGAAAATGAAAATGAAGAAGTCTGCGAGGAAGACCAAGGCGAAGAAGGTCAAGGCCAGAAAGAAAGCAACGGTGAAGAAGCCCGAGGTGACCGCTCCCCCGGTGAACGAGCCGGCCGAGAGCACTCCGCCTCAGACACTGTTTGCCGGCATTTTCGGCAACGAAAAGACTGAAAATCAGTAGCGTTTCCGCGTCGCTCGACCCTGTCCCCGCTTTGCGCGGGGGCAGGCGCCGACCGAATCCAGGCGCCGCACCACTTCCGCTCATCCCGCGTAAGCGGGGATGCAGGGATCATCGCGCCTGGGCGCGCTGCGTTGGCCAATGGATTGGGCGGAGTCTGTCCCCCGATTGCATCGACAGGAGGGGCCGCATAGCATGCCGGCCACGCGATTGACGGCCCTAAGGGCCGAAACTCTTTAGGTTTTTACGAACAAACGACAAGGGAGGCCGCAATGTCGGCAACTTACAAAATTCTGATTATGGGCGCGTCTTATGGGTCGCTGCTTGCCTCCAAAATCCTGTACGGCGGCCATTCGGTCCATCTCGTCTGCCTGCCGGCGGAAGCGGATCTCATCAACGCGGAAGGCTTCCGCGTGCGGATGCCTGTGAAGGGGCGCAAGGACCAGGTCGAGATCGACTCGCGGAAATTGCCCGGCAAGGTCAGCGCCGGCGGCGCCGCAGGCGTCAATCCGAAAGATTACGACCTCGTCGGTCTTGCCATGCAGGAACCGCAATATCGTTCGCCAGGCGTGCGCGAATTGCTCGATGCAGTGGCGAAATCGAAAGTGCCCTGCATGTCGATCATGAACATGCCGCCGCTTCCGTACGTGAAGCGCGTTCCCGGCCTCAACTATGATGCGCTCAAGCCGGCGTATACCGACCCGACCGTATGGGACAACTTCGATCCGGGCCTGCTGACGTTGTGCAGTCCCGATCCGCAGGCGATCCGTCCGCCCGACGAAAAAGTCAACGTACTGCAGGTGACGCTGCCGACCAATTTCAAGGTCGCGAAGTTCGACAACGACATGTACACGGGCATTCTGCGACAGCTCGAAAAGGATATCGATGCCGTTCGTTTCGACGCACCGGAAGGCAAGATCGAATTGCCGGTGAAATTGCGCGTGCACGATTCGATTTTCGTGCCGCTCGCGAAGTGGTCGATGCTGCTTGCCGGCAACTACCGCTGCATTACGAAGGACGGCATGCGCACCGCGCAGGAAGCGGTGCATTCGAACATCGAGGAGTCGCGCTCGGTCTACAACTTCGTGTTCGACCTCTGCGTCAAGCTTGGCGCATCGCCAGGCGACCTGGTGCCCTTCGAGAAATATGCTGCCGCGGCGCAAAGCCTGACGCGCCCCGCGTCTGCTGCTCGCGCTCTGCAGAACGGCGCTCCCAATATCGAACGTGCCGACAAGCTGGTGCAGCTGATCGCCAAGCAAAAGGGGCTCAGCCACCCGGTGATCGACGGCATTGTCGCGCTGGTCGACTCGCGGCTTGAGGCCAACCGCAAAAAGGCGGCGGCGGCCTGAAATCCGACTCGGCGAAGTTGCAGAATCGCTCGCTGGTATCCGAACGGGTGTGGAAAACTCCGCGGCGAGTGGTCAATGCGGCTCTGTTTGGCGGGTCAGGTACCGCCTGGCGGGACGATTTTGTGACATTCACGCAACAGCCCGCATCATTCTGTCGATAGAGGCCGGATTCGCCTAAAAAGGCAGCAGTTGGCGTCCTTTTTGGCTTCCGCGACAGCCGGTCACAGGTCTAAATTTACCGTAATGCACGTCAAAACGCGCCGGACCGGGGTCGGAAACCGGGGACTTTTCCGGGTCCGCGCGCAAGGCAAGCAGAAGGGGATCGGCCAAACCCTCCGGCCGATCGAATTATAAAGGGGCAGATTCAATGAAGAAAGTTGTGTTGTCGGTTGTCGCGGCGCTTGCGGTTTCGGCTTCTGCTGTGCCCGCCGCATTGGCCGCAGACATGCCAACCAAGGCTCCAGCGGCGGCGCCCGCCGCGCCACCGAGCCCATGGGACATCGCATTCGGCAGTGCGCTAATGACGGATTACATCTTCCGCGGTGTGACGCAGTCTGGGCATCACCCGTCGGTCGCGGCTTATTTTGAGCCGCGTTACAACATCAATGCAAACTGGCAGCTTTATGCCGGCATCTCGGGCGAGAGCATCAAGTTCGCCAACAACGCGGCTGCCGAAGTCGACTTCTACGGCGGCGTCCGTTCGACGTGGGGTCCGCTGGTCGTTGATGTCGGTATCTGGGAATACTATTACCCGGGCGGCAACTGCTACGGCGGCGGCGTCCTTGGCCCGCCCGATCCGGCGTGCCTCGCGGCCTTGCCAAACGGAAACGTCGCCAAATCGGTTGCGAGCTTCTACGAAGTCTACGGCAAGCTGACTTACACCTGGACCGATTGGGCCTTCGGCGCCAACTTCTATTGGTCGCCGAACTTCCTCAATCTCGGCGCGGACGGCGAATATCTGTCCGGCACGATCAAGTATACGGCGCCTGAGAAGATGGCTCTTGGCCCGTTCGGCTGGTACGTGTCGGGTGAATTCGGCCGCCAGTGGCTGGGAACCAGTGATGCCTTCTACGGCAACAATATCTATCCGAATGGCATCCCGGAGCCGAGCTACAACACCTGGAACGTCGGTCTCGGCTTCACCTGGAAGGTATTCACGCTCGATCTGCGTTACTCCGACACCGACCTGTCGAAGGCGGAGTGCAACGCTTTCACCAGCGATCCGCGGGCGCCGCTTAGCGGGTCCTTCGTCACTCCGATAAACCAAGGCCTTGGTACGGCGGCGGGTGGATCCAACTGGTGCGGCGCGCGCTTCGTCGCCAAGCTGTCGGCTGATCTCACGCTCGGCAGCCTGAAGTAAGAGCCGAGTTAACTCGATCTGTCCCGGAAGGGGCGGCGGCCGTGATCGGTCGCCGCCCTTTCTCTTTTTGCGGGCCGTCCGAGTTTTCGCTTACGCGACCGGCGCGAGGCTGGCCTCCCGCACGGCGTAGTGATCACCTTCGCGGTTGAACGCCAGCCGGCGTTTGTGGAACGCCGCCAGTGTTGCGCGGTGACCAATCGATACGATGGTGGCGTTGGCAAGCCTGCGATCCAGCAACTCATAGAGCGCCGCCTCGGCCGGTTCGTCGAGCGAGGCAGTCGCCTCATCCAGGAAGAGGAAGTCCGGTGCATAGAGCAGGGCGCGCGCGATGCCGAGCCGTTGTTGTTCGCCGAGCGACAGCATGCGGTTCCAATGGGCTTCCTCTTCAACTCGGCCGGCAAGCGCAGGCAAGCCGACAGCAGCGATGAGTTCCGCCACTTTGCCGGCATCGAAGGTTCCGGGCTCGGCCGGGTAAGCAACCGCGGAGGCGAGCGGTGCAATCGGGAAGTATGGCCGCTGCGGAAGGATCATCATGCGCGCATTCTTCGGCACGGTGATTGTGCCGCTCCCAAACGGCCAGACACCGGCCAGCGCACGGAACAGCGTCGACTTGCCGGCACCGGAAGGCCCGCTCACCAACACGCGTTCGCCGAGCTTGATTGAAAGGTCGCTGGCGGTAACCAGCGGTGCGCCCTGTGGCAGCCGCACGGACAGGTCCTTGAAACTCACGATGCCTGCTTGGCTCGGCGCGAGCGTGATGACAGGCGGGTTGGTGGCGGCCGCCTTCGCGTTGGCGATCGATTCATCGAAGCCCGCGAGCCGCTCGATTACGGCTCGCCACTCGGCGAGCGATCGATAGGCCGTGACGAAGAATGAAAGAGCACCTTGTACGCTGCCAAAGGCCGACGACGTCTGCATCAAGCCGCCGAGCTGGATGGCGCCGGCGAAATAGGCAGGGCTGACGACCACAAATGGAAAAACTGAAGAGATCTGTCCGTAGCCGGCTGTCAGAAAGGTGAGCTTCTTCTGGCGCGACATGATGGCGAGCCAATTCGCCACGATATTGCCGAACCGGCTGAGCAACCGGTTGCGTTCGGTCTGCTCGCCATCGAGGAGAGCGATCTGCTCGGAATTCTCACGCACCCGCACCAGATTGAAGCGGAAGTCCGCTTCATAGCGCTGTTGCTGGAAATTGAGTGCGGTGAGCGCCCGGCCGACCAAATGAGTGAGCACCGTGCCGATAACGGCATAAATCAGCGCCGCCCAGAACAGATAGCCCGGAATTGCCCAGGTCGTACCGAACAGATGCAACGGTGCGGTTCCGGACAGATTCCACAGGATCACCGCAAAGGAGCCAAGTGTTACGACTGAGTTCAGCAGGCCCAATCCGATCGGCAGGATACCGACTCCGGTCGTGCCGGAATCGATGAATTCCTTGACGTCCTCGGCAATGCGCTGGTCGGGGTTGTCCGCCGCGTCGCCAAGCAATTGCATGCGGTAGTGATTGGCGCTGGCCAGCCAGCGCTCGAGATAAGTTTGAGTGAGCCACCGGCGCCAGCGGATCTGAAGCCATTGGTTGAGGTAGAGCTGATAGACGGCGAGCAGGATATAGATGGTCGCAAGCACGCAGAAGTAGCCGAGCTGAAAGACGAACGCGTTCCAATCCTTGTCCTGCAGGGCGTTGTAAAAGGTGTTGTTCCAGGAATTGAGCAACACATTGATCCCGACAATCGACAACTCGATCACGATCACCGCGGCCAGCAAAATGCGGCCGGCACGGCGGTCTTCGGAATAGAAATACGGGCTGGCAATTCGCCACACGATGGCGAGCGTCGAGAATAAGCCTCTCACGGGAGGTCTCCTGTCGGACTGAAAAGCGATGGAAGCGACATGGCCGGCACTATCTACTAATGGCTAGTGCCGCGTGGAATTGATCTTTTTCCCGGGATTTGCGCATAAAAAGGGGCTTATCGAGGGCGTCTGCGAGTGCGGGCACGCTGGCAGCCCGGACGCTGCCCAATATTGCTTCCGGTCGCTACAGCCCGTACGATTAAGTTTCAAGGGTTTGCCAGATCCCCGGTTCCAAGGCCGGGTCATGGAATAAGACCCGGCGAAAAATGTTCACGGGGTAGTGATCCAAGGGAGGAAAAACACAATGCCCGATAATAAACCGTCGGCGGCATCAACTCGCCGCAAATTTCTGACCGGCGCGGGCGTCGCCGGCGCGGCTGCTGTTGTCGCGCCAAGCGTCGTCAAGGCGCAGGGGCCGATTTCCATGCGGTTCCAGAGCACATGGCCGTCGAAGGATATTTTCCACGAATACGCTCAGGACTTCGGCAAGAGGGTCAACGATATGACCGGCGGCGATCTCAAGATCGAGGTGCTTCCGGCGGGCGCTGTTGTGCCGGCCTTCGGTCTGCTCGATGCCGTGTCGAAGGGCGTCCTGGACGGTGGCCACGGCGTGCTCGTGTATCACTATGGCAAGAACACCGCGTTGGCTCTGTGGGGCTCGGGCCCCGGCTACGCGATGGACGCCAACATGCTGCTCGCCTGGCATAAGTACGGTGGCGGCAGGGCACTCCTTGAGAAGATTTACGAGACGATCGGCGCCGACGTCGTGTCGTTCCCCTACGCGCCGCTCTACTCGCAGCCGCTCGGCTGGTTCAAGAAGCCGATGCAGAATCCGGACGATTTCAAGGGCCTGAAATATCGCACCGTCGGTATTTCGATTGACCTGTTCACCGCCATGGGCGCAGCAGTTAACGCGCTTCCGGGCGGCGAAATCGTCGCGGCCATCGACCGCGGTCTGCTCGACGCGGCCGAGTTTAACAATGCCTCATCGGATCGCGCCCTCGGCTTCGCCGATGTGTCCAAGATCTGTATGTTGCAAAGTTACCATCAGAATTCCGAGCAGCTCGAAATCACCTTCAACAAGACCAAGTTCAAGGCATTGCCGCCGAAGCTTCAGGCGATCATCGAGGGTGCCGTCGAAGCCTGCTCTCAGGACATGCAGTGGAAGGCAATCGATCGTAACTCGCAGGATTACATCACCCTGCAAACGCAGGACAAGGTGAAGTTCTACAGGACGCCGGATTCGATCCTTCGCAAGCAGCTCGATCTCTATGACGAGATCGCGAAGAAGTACATCGCGAGCAATCCGCTGTTTAAGGAAATCATCGCGTCTCAGCTCGCCTTCGCCAAACGGGCAACGCAATGGGAACAGGACTACATCACGCCGCGGAAGATGGCGTTCGACCACTACTTTGGTGCAAACGCGAAATCGCCAATCTGACGGCACACTAAACCTGCAAAGCACCATTCCGCTGGGAACGGGGTGGTGCTTTGTTCTTACAAAATCAGCTTCGCTACGGGGGACTGCCATCTATGAACGTGCAAAGCGTTCTTCATACCATCGACGGTATCAGCACATGGGTCGGTAAGGCTGCGGCCTGGCTCATCATCCTTCTCATGACTGTCGTCTGCGTCGAGGTGTTCAAGCGCTATATTATGAACGCCCCGACGGCATGGATCTTCGACGCCGACAACATGATGTACGGCTCTTTGTTCATGCTGTGCGGTGCCTACACGCTCGCGCAAAACGCCCATGTCCGCGGCGATTTTCTCTACAGCTCGATGCGCCCGCGCACCCAGGCCGGGCTCGATCTCGTGCTGTATATCGTGTTCTTCATCCCGGGCATTGCCGCGCTGATTTACGCCGGCGCCGACTATGCGGCAGACTCCTGGCGCATCGCCGAACATTCCAACGTTACGTCGGACGGGCCGCCGGTCTACCATTTCAAGACGGTGATCCCCATCGCGGGCGCGCTCGTCATGCTGCAAGGCGTCGCCGAAATCATCCGCGCTGTCGTTTGCCTCAAGACCGGTGAATGGCCAAGCCGGCTCCACGATGTCGCCGAAACCGATGTGATCGAAGAGCAGCTCGCGCATAGCGAATATGTCGACGAGGAGTCGCGCAAGATCGCCATCGAGCGCGCCAAAGCGATCGACGAAACCGCGCGTCAGCGCGGCATGGGCGGGGATCTGAACACATGAGCGATCCCGCACTCGGGCTATTGATGCTCGCTCTCATCGTGGTTGTGATCATGATGGGATTTCCGACGGCCTTCACGTTGATGGGCCTCGGCATGTTCTTCGGTTTCATCGCCTTCTATGATCCGACCCATCTCTTCACCGACAACAAGGTCTTCGAGTTGATGGTCCAGCGCACCTACGGTGCGATGACCAACGACGTGCTGATCTCGATCCCGTTATTCGTCTTGATGGGTTACGTGATGGAGCGCGGTGCACTGGTCGACAAGATGTTCTACTCGATCCAGCTCGCGTTCCGGAAAGTGCCGGCATCACTTGCCGTCGCGACGCTCATCGTGTGCACCTTCTGGGGCATTGCGTCGGGGTTGGTGGGCGCGGTGGTCGTGCTGATGGGCGTCATCGCCTTTAACCCGATGCTCAAGGCGGGCTACGACGTGAAACTCGCTTCTGGCGTCATCACCGCGGGTGGCACGCTCGGTATTCTCATTCCACCATCCGTGATGATTATCGTCTATGCCGCGGTTGCCGGGCAGTCCGTCGTGAAGCTTTACGCGGCCGCCATGTTCCCCGGCTTCTTCCTGTCATTCCTCTACCTGGTCTACATCATCGGCTGGGCGATGATTGATCCGAAAATTGCTCCGCCGTTGCCGGAAGAGCAGCAGCGAGTGCCGGTCCCCGAGTGGATGCGCAAGTTTTCGGCGGTGTATGGCAAGAATGCATTTGTTGGGACGTTGAAAGCGCTTGTATCCCCGTCGCGGGCTCTGGCGATCGAGACCGGTAAGGGGCGTGTCTCCTACGGGATGCTCCTGACAAACTTCGTCGCGCTATCGGTGCCTTTCCTACTGGTCGGCGGCACGCTCTGGCTGACCTGGTGGTACGTCGTCATTCACCAGCAAGTCGGACCTGAAGTCGTGGTCACGGGCGTGCAGCAATTGGGCACGCCTGACCTGGTCAAAGGGCCCGCGACCGCCGCCGAGCTCGGACCGCCGGAGGGCTTCTATCTCTACTTCGGAATCATCGCAGTGATCTGCGCGCTCTGGCAGCTCCGCTACTACTGGAGAGTGGATGCCGACCGGCTTGAGGTCATCAAGCTGCTGTCAACGTCGATCATGCCGCTCGGCATCCTCACGGTCGTCGTGCTGGCTGTCATCCTTTTCGGCATAACGACCGCGACCGAGTCGGCGGGTGTCGGCGCGGCAGGCGCGTTCCTGCTTGCCATTCAGGCGCGGACGCTCGACTGGAAACGCACCAAGGAAGCGGTGTTTCTGACGGCGAAGACCACCGCCATGGTGTGCTGGCTGTTCGTCGGTTCGGCTCTGTTCTCCGGGGTGTTCGCGATCCTCGGCGGGCAGGCGCTGGTTGAGCAATGGGTGCTGTCGCTCAATATGTCGCCCATTCAGTTCATGATCCTCTCCCAGGCGATCATCTTTGTGCTCGGCTGGCCGCTGGAATGGACCGAAATCATCGTCATTTTCGTTCCGATCTTCCTGCCGCTGCTCAAGCACTTCAATATTGATCCGGTGCTCTGGGGCACGCTGGTGTTCGTGAACCTGCAAGCGGCGTTCCTGTCACCGCCGGTGGCGATGTCGGCGTTTTATCTGAAGGGTGTGTCTCCCAAGCACGTCACGCTCAATCAGATTTTCGCGGGCATGATGCCGTACATGCTGATCGTGATTGTTTGCATGATCATCATGTATTTCTGGCCGGGCATGACGCTGTGGCTGCCGAACTACCTCTATGGCGTCTGACATAACCGGACTGACAGCGGTCGAGGCTGCATCGGAAATCGCGCGCGGCGCGATTTCCGCCGAGGACTATACGCGCGCCTGCCTGGAGCGGATTGCGGCTGTCGACAGCGAAGTCCACGCTTTCGTCCATCTGGATCCGGAGCACGCGTTGGCGCAGGCGCGTGCGCTTGATCACCGCAAGGCCAGTGGCGAGCGCCCCGGGCCGCTGCACGGCGTTCCGGTCGGCATCAAGGATATCTTCGACACCGCGGACTATCCGACCGAATACGGTTCGCCGATTTTTGCGGGGCGCCGGCCAGATGCCGATTGCGCCGTTGTCCGCAAGCTGCGCGAGGCGGGAGCGGTCATCATCGGCAAGACGGTGACGACGGAATTTGCCTATTTCCATCCAGGCAAGACACGCAATCCACGCGACCTGAAGCGGACGCCCGGCGGCTCGTCGTCGGGTTCGGCTGCGGCAGTGGCGGCAGGCATGGTGCCGTTGGCGATCGGATCGCAGACCAATGGCTCGATGATCCGTCCAGCTGCATTTTGCGGCGTGTTCGGCATCAAGCCGAGCCATGGCCTGATCTCCCGCGCCGGCGTGTTGACGTTATCCCGCAAGCTCGATCACGTCGGTGCCTTCGCACGCTCGGTTGACGACCTCGCACTGATTCTCGATGTCCTCGCGGGTCAGGATGCCGCCGATCCCGGCTCGCGGCCCTACGCTGCGCCGAGTTTCCGTGCTGGTGCGGCCGAGGCACCGCCGATTTCTCCGGCCTTTGCCCTGGTGCGCACTCCGATGTGGGAGAAGGCCGACGCCGATGCGCGCGCCACGCTTGAGGATCTCGCAAGGGATCTGCGCGCGCGTGAGATCGATCTGCCGGACCAGTATCGCGATGCCTGGAGCGGGTTGCGCGCGATCATGGCCGTCGACATGGCCCACAATCTGGGTGCCTTCGTCGACAAAGGCGGTGAGGTGAGCCCGACCTTCCGAGCTCTCATCGAGGAAGGCCGCAAAGTGACGGCAACTGAATACCTGGCGGCGCTGCGCGACGCGGAGCGCTACGCCGAGGGCATGATTGGCATTTTTGAGCAGTTTGCGGACGCGGTGATTACCCTGTCGGCCAAGGGTGTCGCTCCCTTGGGCATCGAGGCGACCGGCGATCCGGTATTTTGCTCGCTCTGGACTCTTGTCGGGTTTCCGTCCCTCAATCTGCCGCTTTTGGCGAACACGGATGGTCTTCCGATTGGTGTTCAGCTCGTTGGAGCGCCTGGACGCGATGAACGGCTGCTGCGGACCGCGCGCACTCTAGTGAAGCAACTCGCCGAGGCAGAATGACGAGACGCGTTCCTGGGTGCGGCGCCGTTGCCGCGATTCTTGTGTTGTGGGCGTGTGGCACGGGCATTGCGGCCGAGCCGTTTCCATTTGATCAGGATCTCTTGCTCGATGCCGCACCGATGCGTCCGGGAAAGCGGATGCCGCTTCTGACCGTCGAGCCGAACGGCAATGCGCGAATTGATCTGTGGTGCAGGACCGTGCCGGGTCGGATAGAAATGTCCGATACGGCCATGAAGATCGAGGCCGGTCCGTTGCCCGAAGGCCAGCCCGAGATAATGAGCGCCGGCCAGTGCACGCCCGAGCGCATGCAGGCGGACGAGGAATTGCTCGCGGTGCTTTCCCAGGTCAACGGCTGGCGCCGGGACGGCGACGGCATCGTGCTGGAAGGTCCGAAGACTCTTAAGTTCCGCGTCAGCGATCATTGATCAGCGCAAATAAAAAGGGCGCGGCTTGTGCCGCGCCCTTCCTGTTCGATATCGAACGTTAGAAGCCCATTCCACCGCCCATGCCGCCGCCGGGCGGCATTGCCGGGCCCGGCTCTCTCGGCAGTTCGGCGACCATCGCTTCAGTGGTCACAAGCAAACCAGCAACCGAGCCCGCATCCTGCAGGGCCGTACGCACGACCTTGGCCGGATCGATGATGCCGGCATCAACCATGTCGACATACTTCTCGGTCTGGGCATCGAAGCCGTAGGTTTCCGACTTCTCTTCGGAAATCCTGCCGACCACGATGGAGCCTTCCACGCCGGCGTTCTCGGCGATCTGGCGGATCGGTGCCTCAAGGGCCTTGAGCACGATGTTGATGCCGGCCTGGACGTCCGGATTCTCATCGTGGATGCGCCCCACCGCCTTTTTTGCACGCAGCAAGGCGACGCCGCCGCCCGGTACGATGCCTTCCTCGACCGCGGCGCGGGTGGCATTGAGCGCGTCTTCGACGCGATCCTTCTTTTCCTTCACCTCGATCTCGGTGGCTCCGCCAACACGGATCACCGCAACACCGCCGGCGAGCTTCGCCAGACGCTCCTGCAGCTTCTCACGGTCGTAATCGGAGGTGGTTTCCTCGATCTGCGCCTTGATCTGGCCGACGCGGGCCTCGATGTCGGGCTTCTTGCCGGCGCCGTGGACGATGGTGGTCTTTTCCTTCTCGATGATGACCTTCTTGGCGCGGCCAAGCATGGCGGTCGTCACGTTCTCAAGCTTGATGCCGAGGTCTTCGGAGATCAGCTGACCACCCGTGAGGATTGCGATGTCCTCCAGCATGGCCTTGCGGCGATCGCCGAAGCCCGGAGCCTTTACCGCCGCGACCTTTAGTCCGCCGCGCAGCTTGTTGACCACCAGTGTGGCAATCGCTTCGCCTTCGACGTCCTCGGCGATGATGACGAGGGGCTTGCCCGATTGCACCACCGCTTCCAGCACAGGAAGCATGGACTGCAAGCCGGAGAGCTTTTTCTCGTGCAGGAGGATGTAGGCATCCTCGAGCTCAGCCAGCATCTTGTCGGCGTTGGTGATGAAGTAGGGGGAGATATAGCCGCGGTCGAACTGCATGCCCTCGACGATTTCGACCTCGGTCTCCATCGCCTTGGCTTCCTCGACGGTGATGACGCCCTCGTTGCCGACCTTTTGCATTGCCTTGGCGATCATGCTGCCGATGGCGGCGTCGCCGTTCGATGAGACGGTGCCAACCTGGGCGACTTCCGCCGAGGAGCTCACTTTCTTGGCGCGCTTCTCGATGTCCTTGACCACGGCGGTGACCGCGATATCGATGCCACGCTTGAGATCCATCGGGTTCATGCCGGCGGCAACCGACTTGGCGCCTTCCTTCACGATTGCCTGCGCCAGCACCGTTGCAGTTGTTGTGCCGTCGCCAGCCAGATCATTGGTCTTCTGGGCAACTTCACGAACCATCTGCGCGCCCATGTTCTCGAACTTGTCTTCCAGCTCGATTTCCTTTGCGACCGTCACACCGTCTTTGGTGATGCGTGGCGCGCCGAATGATTTATCGAGCACGACGTTGCGGCCCTTCGGGCCGAGCGTCACTTTCACCGCATTGGCGAGGATGTCGACGCCGCGGAGCATACGATCGCGCGCGTCGCCGGAAAATTTTACGTCTTTGGCAGCCATTTCAAACTACTCCGTTGAATTCTGATGAGATGTCAGGCGATGACGCCCATGATGTCGGACTCCTTCATGATCAGGAGTTCCTCGCCGTCGAGCTTGACCTCGGTGCCCGACCACTTGCCGAACAGCACGCGGCTACCGGGTTTCACGTCGATGGGAATAAGCTTGCCGCTCTCGTCACGGCCGCCGGGTCCAACAGCGATGACCTCGCCTTCCTGCGGCTTTTCCTGAGCGGTGTCGGGAATGATGATGCCGCCTTTGGTCTTCTCTTCGGCACCGATGCGGCGCACGACCACGCGGTCGTGCAGGGGACGGAATTTAGTCTTGGCCATGGGTCTTCCTCGTGCGCTAGCGCGCGTTTTTGAAACAAAAAGTGTCGATTTTTCAGTTCTTTAGCACTCGCAAGAAAAGAGTGCCAATCGCTGCCCGGGAAATATTGCCTCTGCGTCCGGGTGTCAAGGCAAGGATCCGCCAAATCCCGACAGGCTTCCCCAAAGTGCGCTTGCGCTGTCCGTTGTTGCACTCCAAAGTCGTGAACCTGCCACGCTCAGGAGCCGGAATGAGCTACTCAAATCGTCCCTCATTGTCAGCTGTTTTCATTGTCGGGATCTTCGCGCTTGGACTTTTCGGTTGCGCGACCGGGCCAACACTCGAGCAGCCGGTCGCGCCGTCAGGCGGGCCCGCGCTACCACCAGCTTTCCCGCCGCAGGATATCGTTGGACGCTGGGGGCTGGCCGCCTACCACAAGGACGAGGATCGTGCGCGCACGGAGGCTGCAGCCGCCGGGCAGTGCAAGCAGCCTTATGTAATCACGCTTGGTCCTACTGGCGGCGTCATGATGCATCTTGCCGATGAGGCGACGCCAACCGAGCTGCGCCTGAGAGGCGGTCCCGGCGGGAAGACCTTCATCGGTCCGGCCGATGGCGAACCGGGCGGTGCTCAGGATCGGGAAGTCGTTTCCTTCAATGGCCGCATACTGATCCTGCGCTGGATGGATTCGGAAGTTCAGGGTCGCTACGGCACCATGGTCTATGTCCGCTGCGGCGGCGAGGGCGCCAGGCCGGTTGCGGCCAAGCCAAAACCCAAGCCGAAAACGGCGCCGCCACCAAAGCCGCAATGACGATTCGCTCGTCCCGGCACGCATGAGCGCAATCGCGCCGGCATGCTAGAGGTACGAGCATCGTCACTTGCAACGGCTCGGCCATGATCGCTCGCCGTGACTTCATTGAAGGTCCCTGGCGCGCGGTGCCGGTGCTCGGGATCACCCAGATCCTGTCGTGGGGCACCATCTTTTACACCCCGGTTCTGATCGTGCCGTTGATCGCTGCCGAACGCGGTTGGTCGATCTCCTTTACCATGGGTGGATTTTCTATCGGGCTCCTGGTCGCGGGACTGGTCGCGCCTTACGTCGGGCGATCGATCGATCGTCTTGGTGGGCATGTTGTTATGGCCATCGGCTCGCTGATTGGCGCGCTTGGCCTGTTTCTGATCGTGCATGCGAGCCATCCGGCCGCCTACTACGCTGTCTGGATGGTGCTCGGCGTCGCCATGGCAGCAAACCTTTATGATTCTGCGTTCGCCACTCTTGGCCGCATCTTCGGGCTCGGTGCGCGCCGGCCGATTACCGCGCTGACGCTTGCCGGCGGCTTCGCGTCGACCGTGAGCTGGCCAGTCACCCATTTGCTGATCGAGCGTGTCGGCTGGACCGGCACTTATCTCGTCTATGCGGCGCTTCTCGCCTGTGTCGCAGCGCCTCTTCATGCGCTTGCGCTGCCGCGCAGCCGCTTCGAGGCCGATGTGCCGGTGCAGGACGGGCAAAAGGAGCCGGCCAAGGTGCTGCCGCCGCAAGGCTTGCCGTTCATTCTGGTGGCGTCCGCGTTCGCATTGTACGCGTTCGTTCCCTCCGGTCTCTCAGCGCACCTGCTGGCGATTTTCGGACGCAGTGGCATCGATGCCGGCACGGTGGTGTGGATTGGTGCATTGTTTGGGCCGGCCCAGGTCGGCGCGCGGCTCATCGAATTCACCCTTGGCCGCAATCTGCATCCGCTTTGGGTCGCCCGTTTCGCCTTGAGCAGCCTGTTGTGTGCCTTCGTCATGTTGGCGCTGCTAGGCGTATCGACAGGCACCGCGGCCGCGTTTGCATTGATGTTCGGCGGCGCCAACGGCCTTGTCACCATCACGCGCGGTGCAGTTCCGCTGGCGCTCTTTGGTGCGTCGGGCTACGGCCGTTTGATGGGCCGTCTTGCTGCGCCATTTCTGGTGATGCAGTCAGCCGCGCCGCTGGTGATGGCGTTCGTCGTCGAACGCGCGTCTGATCCGGCGGCGCTGGCGGTTACCGCCGGTTTTGCATCGATTGCGCTGATCTGTTTTGCCGTGATCCGTCGGCCGGCCTAGGCAAACATCGCGTCGATATCGCGCTGGCTGGCGTGGCCATCAGCGCCATCGAGCCGGGGCCCGTTGAGAAGGCCCGTGGGCCTGGTCGCTTCGCCGGGCTGGGCGCCCGTGCCGCTGCTGCGTGCGATCATCGCGGCCAGTCTCTCCTCGATCATGATCAACAGCGTGATCACCTTGCCGATCCGCTGGCCGGCGAGATCCTGAAAATTGCAAGCTTCATAGATGCCGACCACATGGTCCTGCACATCTTCTGCCAGACCATGGTGGTAATCATCGCTCAATGCCGCGGCGAGGGCGCGTGCGCAATCGTCGATGACCTCAGCCGACGCAAGAATTTTCTGTGTGGCCTTTTCCATGCCCTCGATGGCGGCGCCGAGTTCGCCGGCCGCGCGTGCCATTCGCTGGTCATTCCCGTCGTTGATGAGCGCTGAAAGTTCTTGCATGTTGCGCGCTATGGCCGAATGAATGACTGAGAGCTCGCGCGCCATCATCGATTCGGTCGCAGGCCGGGAATGCGGATCGCCCGCATCACCACTCAGCCCGTGGTCGTGCAGTCCGTCGGCACTCGCAGCGCGACCGCCTCCGGCCATCTCCTCGACGCGAAATACTTTGCGCTGCACGCCTGACGCCCCACGCAATGACGGCGATGGTCTTAGCGAGACTGCATTAACGCTGGGTTGCAGGGGCAATGGAGGCTGACTGGAAATCGCGTGGAAACCTGGCGTTTACCATGTCGAATCGTGGTTTACGCCGATTTACCAATCGGTGTGCCTTTCGGTTTTTACTCGAAAACACGAATGAAACTGGAAGGTATGTCGATGCGGTGCTCGTTCCTGCTCGGTCTCGCAATAGCCTCTCTATCGGATCCCGCATTTGCGCAGTCGATATTTTCAGCGCCTCCCGAGCCTGTCGAGGATGCGCCGGTGGTGGTGGCCCAGTCGCAGCCGCCGATGCAGGGCAACTTTGGCGGGGGCTTCATCGAATTCCTGTTTGGCGATTCGAACCAGCAGTACCGGCAAAGGTCGCAGCAATGGTTCGGGCCGCCACCGGAACAGAATTACTATCGCCGTGACGACGATCGCCAGGCGAACTACGAACCCATGGACCGCCGGGACCGACGGATCGATCCACGGTTCTTCCGCCAGGAAGTAGTCTACGACGGAAGGGAAACGCCGGGCACCATCGTCATCGATACGCCGAACCACTTTCTTTATCTGGTCGAGCCCGAAGGGCGCGCAATCCGTTACGGCATTGGTGTCGGCCGCCCGGGCTTTACATGGTCAGGCCGTCATTCGGTGTCGGCGAAGAAAGAATGGCCGGACTGGACTCCGCCCGATGAGATGGTCAGGCGGCAGCCGTATCTGCCGCATTTCGTGGCCGGCGGCCCGAACAATCCCCTGGGCGCGCGCGCGATGTATCTCGGCTCGACGCTGTACCGCATCCACGGCTCGAACGAGCCCTGGACGATCGGTCAAAACGTATCGTCCGGCTGCATCCGCATGCGCAATCCGGATGTCATCGATCTTTACGATCGTGTGAAGGTCGGTGCAAAGGTCGTGGTGTTGTAGGCCGGCTCAAGCGCTGTCATCGCCGCCGAAATCTCCGCCAGTGTCACTGTCGTCACTGTCGAGATCGTCATCACCGATGTCGGACTCGTCACTGGAGTCGTTATCACCAAAGAGCCCGGCCGGCTGCGTGTCATTGCGCGCGCCGCGTCCGACATCATTCAAGCCTGCGTCACGTGCGAGATCGCTGCCGGAGGCATTGTTGCTCCACGGTGAATCCGTCTGGGGTACCCCCGCGAACGCGCTGCTAGTGCCGTGATGACCGAACATCGAACTTATCGAGTTGAGGAGCAACGCGCCGCCGATCACGCCGGCAGCAGATGCCGCAGCCGTACCGAGGAACGAGCCGCCCGGCGCGCCCGGCGAGGGCGCTGCGGCTGTTGTGGCAAGTGCACCGCCGCTGTTCCAGCGCGGGTCCGGTCCAGTTGACGCATTCGGACGCACACGTGGCACGGATGTCGCCGTTGCATGGCCCGTCAGCGCTTCGCGCATGCTGTCGAGAAAGCCGCCGCTTGCAGGTTCGCCGGTATTCTCGCCGGTAAGTTCACGGATGCGGGCGTCCGCGCGCTTGAGCGCCTCATCCTGCACCAGCACCGTCTGGACAAGCGGATAAATCGCATTCGGTGAGCGGGCGAGGCCGTCCGCGATCGCGCGTTCGGCCGCTGCGTCGCGCGGCACCGTTTCCAGGTGCGCGAGCCGGTCGAACAGATCGTCAACCATCTGGCGTTCTTGCGGGGTCATGGTGTCCTCCCAGGACTGTTGGCGCCCTATCTAGGCGGTGCTGGCGTTTTCGCCAGAGGGTGATGCAAGGGCGAAACCTTGCTCGGCCAACACATGCGGAAAGGCATTGGAACTGAAGTAGGCGAATTCCTGCTCACGCAGGATCGTCAATGAATCGAGCGCTTCCAGCTCGGCATCGACGAAACCCGGATGACACATGATCAGGGCCCCATCTGGCAGGCCCGGCAGGAACCGGGGAAAAATCTCGGAAAATTTCGTTTTTGCGTGAAAAGCGTAAGTGCCGGCAAAAGCCGGGTCGAAGGCAATTCCCAGGCGCCTGGCCTTGCGACGAAAAGCCACGCTCAAGACGTCGAGCACCAGGGCCTTGCGGTCCAGTGTGTATCCGCGGGTGTGCCGGCGACCGCACTGTCTTACCCAGGCGTTTGGCGCTCCCTGTGCAACCACCTTGAGAAAAGCGTCACGGATTTGCGTAAACAGATGCACATGCTGATGGCCGTCCACGAAATCGGGCGGGCGGCCGAAAATGTCGATAAAAGCCTGCAGCTGTGCGGCGATCTCAATCACCAGCACTTCAGGATGCAGGCGGCGTGCAATTGCCGCCCGCAAAATGTCGTTGAGGGACAGGAACCGGCCTTTGCGCAGCGGCGAAAAATTCGCGCTCAACGGACTGAACGGTGCGGTCAGCGTGACGTGCAAGCCGATAGCCGCGCGTTTTTTCTCCGAATTGAGTGTGTCGAGCGCGGCAGCCTCTTCGCCGTTGAAGTGTGGCGACGCCACCATGACCGACGTCGCATTGATACGTTCGCGCACGATCAATTCACGGATGGCGGCGCTGACGCCTGGGGAAATTCCATAGTCGTCGGCGCATAGCCAGATGTGGCGACGTGCCGTGGACATCGCGCGCGCCGGACTACTCAGCGGCGCGCGATGTGACCGGCCGGGTCTTGGCCGATTCCGCGCGCTTCTCGCTGTGATCGGCAACGAAATAGACCGGGCGGCCTTTGATCTCCGACAGCAGCTTGCCGATATATTCGCCCAGCACGCCGATCAGGATGAGTTGCACGCCGCCGATCACCATGACGCTCACGACCAGCGAGGGATAGCCTGGCACGTCCTTGCCGTAGAGAAGTGTTTCCAACACGATCCAGCTACCGAAGAAAAGTGCGGTCAGTGCCAACAGCATGCCCAGCAGGCTCGCGACGCGCAGCGGCGCGACAGAGAACGACGTCAACCCCTCGATCGATAATCCGATCAGCGTCCACGCGTTCCACGTGGTAACGCCATGCTGGCGCGGGGCCGGCTCGTAGTCGACCCGGATCTGGCGAAAGCCGATCCAGCTCGACAGTCCTTTGAAGAAACGATTGCGTTCCGGCATCTGTCGCATTGCAGCAGCGGCGCGCGCAGATAACAGACGGAAATCGCCGGCGTCTTCCGGAATTTTGTGGCGTGCCCCCCAGTTGAGCAACGCGTAGAACGAGCGAACACCGGTCCGCCGCAGCAGGGATTCATTCTCGCGATTGGCCTTCGCGGTGTAGACCACGTCGTATCCATCATCGAGCCAGCGGGTGATCAGCGTGTCGATCAAATCGGGCGAATGCTGTCCATCGCCGTCCATGAAGAGCACGGCGCCGGGGCGGGCATGGTCCAGGCCGGCGAGCAAGGCGGCCTCCTTGCCGAAGTTTCGCGACAGGGTCACGATCTGGATATCGAGCGGCATGGCGGGCAGCGATCTGGCGACATCGCTGGTGCCATCGCTGCTGCCGTCGTCGACATAGATCACTTCCAGGTGCAGTCCGCGCTTGACCTGCAAATATCGCGCGACTTCAGCAATGCGTTCATGCAGGTCGGGCAGGCCCGTGGCCTCGTTGAACAGGGGAATGACGACGGACAACATCGATGCAGAAGAAGACGTCCGCGCACGCGCACCCGGTTTGGTCGGTTTCACCGCCATCTTAGGTTAACCTGTCGCTCCCGTTATCCGGGCGATCTATACCGCACCGGAGCGGCGCTGTCGCGCCCGGCCTACCGGGACAGGATTTACCGTGCTAATCGAAAGCCGACGATGACCCCGGCGCCCCTCCGAAACATCTTCGACCGTCTCACAGTTGCCTGGCACGAGCGCGCCATAGTGCTGAAGGCGATCAGTTTTGCACTGGTCGGTGTCGTCAATACGGCGATTGATTTCGGCATTTTCTGGACAACCGCGACATATCTGCATTGGCCATTGATACCGGCCAACGTACTGGCCTGGCTTGTGGCCGTGACCTGCTCCTATGCAATGAATTCCATCATTACCTTCGGTCCGGAATCCGGACGCATTTTGCGCTGGCGCGACTACGCGAGCTTCGTCACTTCGGGAGTTGCAGGGATGGTCTCGAGCACGGCGATCCTGTTTGCGCTTTCCTTTTTTATCCCGATATTGCTTGCGAAGTTGGTGTCGATCGTCGTGAGCTTTGCGGTTAACTTCTCGCTCTCCCATTTCGTGGTGTTCCGCGTACGTCAGCCGGGTGATGACGCCGGCTGATGACAAACCAGGTCCCGATCTATGCCGCACGATGACAATCTGAAAGCCAGCCTTCCGAGTTTTGTGACGCATCTCGAATGCGCGATGACCGGCGAGCGCCATGAAGCCGATCAGGTGCACAATTTGTCGCGCGCCGGCAAACCACTTTTGGTGCGTTACGATCTCGCAGGGGTTTGCAAGGCGCTCAGCAAAGAAACGCTCGCCGCCCGACCGCCCGATCTCTGGCGCTATCGAGAGTTGCTGCCGGTTCGCAAAGCGGAGGACATCATCAGCCTCGGCGAGACAATGACTCCGATTGTGCGCATGTCGCGCCTTTCCGCAAAGTTGGGCGGCGGCGAAATCCTCGTGAAGGACGAAGGCCGATTGCCGACCGGCTCGTTCAAGGCGCGCGGACTGGTGATGGCGGTCTCGATGGCCAAAGCGCTTGGCATCAGGCACATGGCGATGCCGACAAACGGCAACGCCGGAGCTGCGCTCGCCGCCTACGCGTCGCGTGCCGGCATCAAGACCACCGTTTTCTGCCCGGAAGACACGCCGGAAGTGAATGTCAGCGAGATCGCGCTGCAGGGGGCGGCCGTCTATCGCGTCAATGGTTTGATCGACGACTGCGGAAAGATTGTCGGCGAAGGGAAGGCGAAAGTTGGCTGGTTCGACACGTCAACCTTGAAAGAGCCGTACCGGATCGAGGGCAAGAAGACGATGGGCCTCGAGTTGGCCGAGCAGTTCGGCTGGCAAATGCCCGACGTGATCTTCTATCCCACCGGTGGGGGCACGGGGCTGATCGGCATGTGGAAGGCCTTTGCCGAGCTGGAAGCCATCGGCTTTATCGGAAAGAAACGCCCGCGCATGGTCGCCGTGCAGGCCGCCGGCTGTGCGCCGATGGTGAAAGCGTTCGAGGCGGGCGAAGAGCACGCGCCACGCTGGGAGAATGCGCACACGATCGCGTCGGGCATTCGCGTGCCGCAGGCGATCGGCGACTTTCTGATCCTGCGTGCCGTGCGCGAGAGTCGCGGCTTCGCGATCGCAGTGACCGATGCGGCCATCAGTGCGGCGCTCGATGAAATGGCCCGCGAGGAAGGTTTCCTGTTGTGCCCTGAGGGTGCGGCAACTTATGCAGCCTACAAGCAAAGCCTCGCGGATGGCCGCGTGACACGCACGGATCAGGTCGTGCTGTTTAACTGTGCGAGCGGCCTGAAATATCCGTTGCCGCCCGCGCGACGCACGCTTGACCGGCATAAGCCGATTGATTTTGCCGCGCTGTGAGGGGATGATTTCCGCCGCGCAAAGAAGGCACGGGGGACGCAATGAAAAAGCAGATCGTTGCCGCAATAGTTGCGGCTCTGGCATCAATTACATCAGCCAGCGCCGAAAATTACCCCTCGCGAGCCATCACGTTCATTGTGCCCTTCTCGGCCGGCGGTCCAACCGACGCACTGGCGCGCATCCTGGGGGAACGCATGCGCCAATCGCTGGGACAGCCAATCCTGGTTGAAAACGTGACCGGCGCAGGCGGAACGATCGGCGTTGGCCGCGCCGTGCATGCCGCACCGGATGGCTACACGTTGAGCATCGGCCATCTCGGAACGCATGTGGTCAATGGGGCAATTTATCCTCTGAATTTTGATCTGGTGAAGGACCTTGAACCGGTTGCCAAGATCGCAAGCAACCCGATGATGGTCATTTCCAAGAACAGTATCCCGGCAAAAAATCTGAAGGAGCTGATCGCCTGGCTCAAAGCCAACGATGGCAAGGTGACGGCGGGGACAGCCGGCGTCGGATCCGGCTCGCATTTTTCAGGCGTTTATCTCGGCCAGCAGATCGGCGCGAAATTTCAGTTCGTCCCTTATCGCGGCACGGGCCCAGCGTTGCTCGATCTTGTCGCCGGACAGATTGATATCATTGTCGATCAGGCTTCCAATTCGTTGGCGCAAGTAAAGTCCGGTAAAATTCGCGCCTATGCCATCATGGCGGACAAGCGTCTTGCTGCCGCCCCCGAGATACCGACGGTCGATGAAGCGGGACTTCCCGGATTTTACGTCGAGCTCTGGTCGGGAATTTGGGTTCCCAAGGGAACGCCCAGGGACATTATCGCAAAGCTCAACGCGGCCGTGACGGATGCGCTTTCTGATCCGGCGGTGCGCAAGCGGCTCGAAGAGGCGGGCCTGGACATTCCGCCGCGCGAGCAGCAGACGCCGGAAGCGCTCGGCGCGTATCAACAGGCCGAAGTGAAGAAATGGTGGCCGATGATCAAGGCCGCCAACATCAAGGTCGAATAGAAGTCAGCCGGGGCCTGCTTTGTGGCCTGCTTCAAGGCCTGCTTCGAGCTTCGCGTACAATGGATTGTCGCGCGAAAACACGTACCCGAGATCAGCCACCGCCACGGCCTCCGCGCCATTCTCGCGCAGAAAATTCGTAAGCGCGTAGACCTGGTCCGGTGGACAGTGCAACGTCAACATGCCCGATCCGCTCGGGCCGCCGAATGGCGTTTCGATGCTGAATTTGCTTCTGGCGTTTTCGACCAACATATCGGTGCCGGTGGCAAAACGTGCGCGAACTTCACGAAAGGCCCGCGCGCGTGCCTGCGCCGCAACGCGGTCGAGAATCACGCGGGCGAGATCTCGTTCGTCCTTACCCCAGGCGGCGGTGCGGGCCGCAACAAGATTTGCCTGGGAGCGCAGGATGGTGCCGTCCTCCACGATTTTCAGGCCGTTGGCCGCAAGCGTCGTGCCGGTGGTAGTAATGTCGACAATCATCTCCGCGGTACCGGCGGCGGGCGCGCCTTCGGTCGCGCCAGAACTCTCGACGATGCGATAGTCGATGATGCCGTGCGACGAGAAAAAGTCGCGGGTCAGATTGATGTACTTCGTCGCCACACGCATCTTGCGGTCGTGGTGTTGACGGAAGGACGTTGCGACGTCGTCAATGTCCGCCATCGTGCGCACGTCGATCCACGCTTGCGGCACCGCGACAACGACATTGGCAAAACCGAACCCAAGCCCCTCGATGAACACGACGCGCTTATCCGCGTGGGGGATCATCTCGCGAACCAGGTCCTCTCCGGTGACACCGAGATGTACGGCGCCGGCCGCGAGCTGGCTCGTAATTTCCGATGCCGATAGATAGGCGACTTCAACGTCGTCGAGGCCGGCGAGGGCTCCCCGGTAGTCGCGCGCACCGCGCGGCTTGACGAGTGCAAGACCGGCACGCGCAAAGAACGCTTCGGCATTCTCCTGCAGGCGGCCCTTGGCCGGGACGGCGAGCACCAAAGGCGCGCTCATGAGGTGCCCCCGTAGATCGCCAGGCGCTCGATCCAGACCGCGAAACCGACGGCGGGAATGGATTCCACCGCGCCGAGGCGGGTGAGCAACTCGTCGTAACGACCACCGGCGATGAGCGGATCGCCGGTGCGTTCGGGATCGGTCAATTCAAAGACCAGGCCGCTGTAGTAATCGAAGCCGCGGCTGAATGCGGTCGAAAAGTGCACGCGCTTCACGTCGATGCCGCGCGCCTCCAGAAATCCAGTGCGGCTTTCAAATTGATCGAGGGCAGGACCCAGCGTCGGCATCAGCTTCGAGTCATGCGCCAGCGCCCGCAAAGCGCCCGCGGCTTCATCGGGATTGCCCTGAATGGCGAGAAAGCGCTCGATCAGCCCCCGGACCTCGCGCGGCAACCTGGCGCTGGCGCCAAGTGCGGATTGTTCGAGGAACCGGTCCGCGATTTCACCAACCGAGCGGCCGCCCACGGCATTGATGCCGGCAATCGACAAAAGATCAGTGACGAGTGCATGCGCGCCCTTCGGATCGGAGCCGGCGAGCGCCGCCAGCACGCCCTGATATTCAGGCCGCGCATTGTTGCCGCCGAGCACAAGCCGGTCGAGGTCCTGCGCCAGATTGGTCTTGCGGTTGAAATCCTTGATCAGCCGACGCTTCCAGGCCGGCGGCAGATCAAGTCCCGCAACGAGGCTTGCGAACAGCGCGACGTCCCCGATTTGAACGTGCGGTGCAGCAACACCGTAATGTGCGGTCGCATCCAGGCCAAGCGACAGCATCTCTGCATCGGCGGCGGCCTTGTCGGCGCGCCCGAACGATTCGATGCCGGCTTGCAGAAATTCGGCGGGCGCATCGCGACGATAGCGAAAGACCGGACCGAGATAGCAGTAGCCCGCGGGCTTTCCGGCGACCGCGGACGCGAGATAGTCGCGCGACACAGGAATGGTGAGATCCGGTCGCAGGCAGAATTCATCGCCGTCGGGTGCGGTGGTCAGGTACATGCGGCGGCGGATGTCCTCGCCCGAGAGGTCGAGGAATGGCTCGGCCGGTTGCAGCATCGCAGGCGCAACACGAGCATAGCCGGCGCGCTCATAAGAGGCGACCAGCGCTTCCGCCCGCGCGTCGGGCTCATGCTTCTGCGTTGTCACGCTCGCGTCCATTCGCATTGCAAAAACAATTGTAAATCCGGGGTTGGGGCGGCCTTTAGCATGGCCGCCTTAAGGATTCGACGACCTTTGGCCGCTGGCCTTAACGGTCAGGGCAGCCAAATGTTTGTCGTCGTTAACAAATTTTGCCGCGCCGAGGCGGCCTGCGCCGTTGCGCGCCCGGCTTGTGGCGGACCTCTATATGCCGTTGGACGGGTAAGGGAATTTCAATACAACCGGCGTTCACTGGTATCCGGAGGCGGAGGCCAATGAGCGGTCCAGTCCGGCGCGCTGTCGTTGAGGCATTTTATGGTGCCCTGGCGAACCGCGACATGGCCACCCTCGCGACCTTTCTCGATGACGACGTGGTGTGGACCATCAGCGGTCCGGTCGACATTCTGCCGTTCTGCGGCCGGCGTGTCGGCAAGGATGTCGTGATGGACCTGCTCGTGCGCGAGGTCCCAACCTTTCTGTCAGGACGGCGCTTCGTTGCGAAGACAATGCTGGTGGACGCCGATCGCGCCGCGGTGCTCGGCAAACTGACCGCGACCAAGCGTGATGGCGGTCGCGCCATCAGCTATCGCATCGCGCATTTCATTCAATTTCGTGATGAGAAAGTTATCGACTATGTTTCGATCATCGATAGTTTCGATGCCGCCGAGCAAATGCTCGGTTACAGCCTCGACGCATATGACGGCTATCGGGTCGACGGAAACATAGTCACGGTATGAACTGCCTGTGCCGGCCGCCACGGTTGTAGATACCTTCCACACCGTAACTTACCGCCATTGTTAGTGCCTTACGCAAGTCTGTGACGCGCCAGCAGCTTCCGTACGGCTTCGACCATCGCGTCTTCCTTGACGGCAAACTGCGCCTCGGCCTGTTTTTTCAGATATTCGTCGCGATCCTTGGTGTCAGCCAATGTGGCACCGAGGATCAGATCCTTGATCTGGACCTCACCGCGCGTCTTCTCGTCGCCGCCCTGGATGACGGCGCAAGGCGAGCCGCGTTTGTCGGCATATTTGAGCTGCGCGCCGATATTGTTCTTTGGATTTCCAAGATAGAGCTCGGCGCGGATGTTGGCGGCGCGCAACGCCGACACCATGCGCTGATAGTCGGCGACACGGTCGCGGTCGAACACGGTCACCACAACAGGACCGGACGCTGGTTTTTCACCGACCTTGCCGAGGGCAGCGAGCGCGGCTTGCAGGCGCGAGACGCCGATGGAAAATCCGGTCGCCGGCACCAACTCGCCGCGGAAACGCGACACCAGCCCGTCGTAACGGCCGCCGCCGCCGACCGAGCCAAAGCGAACCGGACGGCCCTTTTCGTCTTTGACTTCGAAGGTGAGCTCAACTTCGTAGACCGGCCCCGTGTAATACTCGAGGCCGCGCACGACCGTTTTGTCGATACGAACGCGATCGTCGTATCCGGCTGCCTTCACCAGGGCAGCAATTTCCGAAAGCTCCTGGTCACCCGCGCTTGCCGCCGTCGATTCAGCCTTTCCGGTGATAGCCGCGACAATCCCGGCAATTTGCGAATCTGAGAGTTCAGCGCCCTTGGTGAAGTCCCCGCTTTCGTCTTTGCGGCCTCGGCCAAGCAGCATCTTGACGCCATCGATTCCAAGCCGGTCAAGCTTGTCGATAGCGCGCATTGTCGTGAGGTGTCTGTCTGCAGGAATTTGAAGGGCATCCATCGTGCCGTCCAAAATCTTCCGGTTGTTCACCTTCACCACATAACTGCCGCGCGGGATGCCGAGCGCTTCCATCGTGTCCGCGGCGAGCATGCACATCTCGGCGTCGGCGGCCATCGAAGCTGCTCCGACGGTGTCGGCATCGAACTGCATGAATTGACGGAAGCGTCCCGGGCCCGGCTTTTCATTGCGGAACACCCAGCCGAAACGGTACGAGCGATAGGGCAGCGCGAGATTCTGAAAATTTTCCGCCACGTAGCGCGCGAGGGGCGCCGTCAGGTCGTAACGCAGCGAGAGCCACTGCTCGTCATCGTCCTGGAACGAGAACACCCCTTCGTTCGGCCGGTCCTGGTCCGGCAGGAACTTGCCGAGCGCATCGGTGTATTCGATCGCCGGCGTCTCGACCGGGTCAAAGCCATAGCGCTCGAACACGACCCGGATCGCCTCGACCATGTTCCGGGTCGCGGCGATTTCGGCCGGTCCACGGTCGGCAAGGCCGCGTGGCAGGCGGGCTTTGAGCTTGGTTGGCTTGTTCGATTTATCGGCCATCGCTGGTCTACATACCAGACACGCGCATTCCAGCAACGCTGTAAACTGTCATGGCCGGGCTTGTCACCGGAAGTCGGGTATAGCCGACTTCCGGGGCATAATATTGCGCAACTCGCGCAGGCTCGAGTTGTGTGTGCCATCCACGTCTTTACGAGTAAGGTAGACGTGGATGCCCGGCACAAGGCCGGGCATGACGGCGAATGAGTGGTGACAGGCCATGACACAGGCACAGGCAAAAATCGTTATCCCCAATGACCTCGAACCCTACTGGATGCCGTTCACGGCCAATCGCGCATTCAAGAAACGGCCGCGGCTCGTTGTCGGCGCCAAGGATATGCATTACCGCACCAGCGACGGGCGCAAGCTCATCGATGGCTCGGCGGGCCTCTGGTGCACCAATGCCGGGCACAACCGCGAGCAGATCATTATCGCCATCCAGCGCGAAGCGGCGACGCTCGACTACGCGCCGGCGTTCCAGTTCGCGCACCCCAAGGCCTTCGAGCTGGCGAGCCGTGTCGCCGCACTGGCTCCCGGCGATCTCGACCATGTTTTCTTCTGCAATTCCGGCTCTGAAGCAGTTGATACCGCGCTCAAGATCGCGCTCGCCTATCATAATGTGCGGGGCAACGCCTCGCGCGTCAGGCTGATCGGCCGCGAACGTGGCTATCATGGCGTCGGTTTCGGCGGCATTGCGGTGGGCGGCATCGTCAACAACCGCAAACAATTCGGTGCGCTGGTTGCCGGTGTCGACCATCTGCCGACAACATACAATCGTGAGAAGCAGGCTTTCACCGTTGGTGAGCCGGAATGGGGCGCTCATCTCGCCGATGAACTCGACCGTCTCGTTGCGCTGCACGACGCGTCAACGATTGCGGCGGTGATTGTCGAACCGGTGGCGGCGTCGACCGGCGTGCTGCCCCCGCCCAAGGGCTATCTCGAACGGCTGCGTGCGATCTGCGACAAGCACGGAATTCTCCTGATCTTCGACGAGGTGATCACCGGCTACGGCCGTCTTGGCTATGCGTTTGCTGCCGAACGGTATGGTGTGGTCCCCGACATGATCACTTTCGCCAAGGGCATCACGTCAGGCGCGGTGCCGATGGGCGGCGTCGTGGTTCGCAAAGGCATCTACGACGCCTTCATGAAGGGGCCCGAGCACGTCATCGAACTGTTCCATGGCTACACGTATTCGGCCCATCCGCTGGCCTGCGCGGCGGGGCTTGCGACGCTCGATCTCTACCGCGAGGAGGGCCTGTTCGAACGGGCGCGCAAGCTGGAGGCGCCCTGGGCCAAGGCGGCGATGGGACTCAAGGGCCTGCCGAATGTGCTCGACATCCGGCCGGTGGGTTTGACCGTCGGCATTGATCTCGCCAGCAAGCCCGACGGCGTCGGCAAACGCGGCATGGACGCGCTCGACCTCGGCTTCTTCGAGCACGATGTGATGTTTCGCGCCGTCGGCGACACGCTGGCGCTCAGCCCGCCGCTGATCGTGAGTGAAAGTCAGATTGGCGAAATCTTCGACAAGCTCGCCCGCATCATCAAGGCGGTGGCTTGATCGTTGCACGGGCGTAGGACGGTCTTGGATGGAGGATCGCCCAACCGACGTTCACGCTTGAGTCGCCGCGCCGGTCGTGCAGCAGGAACGGCGGCTGTACGGCGGCATCTGCGGCAACTGAGCGCAATGCGGGCGGTACAACGGTCAAATCGCCCGCGGTCCACACGACCACCGCGCCTTTCGTCCTGAGATCGGCGAGATCGATCCACGGCGCCCGCCCGGGGCTGCCATCGATCAGCACCCGTGGATGCTCAGGCGCATAATGCGCAACATTGCCGCCGTCCCACATGCTGCCAATCACGTAGCTGATCGGACGCCCGGTCGCGGTGCGATAACGCTGCGACAGTTCCTGCGCGAGCTCGCTGCCGGGAAAGAACACGGCCCGGTAGCGGTGGTCGTAGTATGGAAGCACGGCGTAATTGACGATGAAAGCGAGTGCGAGACATCCGAAAACAGCTGCCCAGATCAGCAGCATGCGCCCAAGGCGCAATTGATTGAGCCCCCGTGCGATCAGCACAAGCCAGAGCCCGAAGAAAAGCCAAAGGGGATAACCCCACATCGCAACGGTGCCGCGGCCGCTGAGGGCCGACAGCACCAGCACGGTCGCCATTGGTCCGAAGGCGAGCCACGCAACGATACGGCGATCGAATGCATCGGCACCAAGCCTGATTTCATTGCCGCGCTGCCGCGGCAAGAACAGCGGCAGAGCAATCAGCAGCGACGGGACAAGGAAGAAAGCCTGGTTGATGCCAAACTGAAGCGGATGCCAGACATGGTCGATCAGCCCGCGTGACGGCAGGGCGCGATGTTCGGCATAAGCGAAGGGCAGGAAATCGTTCTGCACGAGCCACACGAGGTGCGGCGCCATTGTAATCACGGCCACCGCCACAGCCACGTAAGGTCCCGGCGTTGCCAGGGTCTTGCGGGCTCGGTCGTCGAACACGATAAACACGGCGAGCGGCACGGCCAGCACCAGGACGAAGTATTTGGCCCATAAAGCCATGCCAACTGCGAGGCCAAGTACCAGCCAGTGCCCGATCCATCCGCCCCGCAAAGCACGATGGAAGGCAAATCCGGCGAGCGCCCAGAACGGCAGCTGAACGACGTCGTGGTTGAACTTCGCGGCCGTGTAATTGAAATAGTGCAGGCCATCGACAATTAGCACCGCTGCCAGCGCTCCTGGCGGGCCGACGATGGGCCGGGCCATTAGCCAGACCAGCCACAACCCGGCAACAACGGCGACTTGCGCCAGCAAATAGTATGCAAAATCGTGACCGACCAGTCGGTATGCGATTTCGACCAGCCACCATGGCAACGGCGGCAGCTTGTCGTAGCCGAGCTGCCATTCCCGGCCGTAGGTCAGCGCCTCGATCAGATCAAGCGGCAGATTTGCGTAAAGCAGGGTTGGAAGGGCCGTCCACACCACGGCGTGCAGCAACAAGATGGCGCCCAAAGCCTGCACCGGAGCCGCAGCAATCCGGCTCAGGATGGACAGGCGGCGGGAGGCCGGCATCGGATGAGCGGTCGACAATGGTCTTAAGTTCCTGCGAATAACAGGCGAAATCGCGCTACCATAGCAGGACTTCGAGTTGCGCGGAGCCGCGGCCTCATGAACATTGGTATCCGGCCAAGCGAATCAGCCCAACGTCACGGTGTTGCGCCGATCCCCGCAGATGGCACAGGATAAACCTCATGCGTCGCATCAGCGCCATTTTCATTGCGGTCTGTGTCGTACTGATTGCCGGGTCAATCGGGGCGGTGCTCTATCTTGGCTTCAATGTCGATGCCAGCACGTCGGCGATTGTGGCGCTGACCGCGCTGACCGCCATGGCACTATTCAATTCGGTCAACAACCGTCTCCGTGATCGCAGCGATCTCGGCGACCAAATCGCCGATCTCTCGCGGGGCACTGCTGATCTCGCCCGGCAGGTGGCGGAGATTTCCCGCCGGCTCAATGCGGCGGAGATCAAGATCGCCTCCCCGGCCCATCGGGCACGCGCGGCCACCGATCCACTGGCGACCGAAATCGGGGAACTCGGAACCCTGGTGAAACAGATCGCCCAGACAGTCGCGTCGCATGCGGCTGCGTTGCAAAAGCAGGGTGCCATCTCGGCGCGGGCCGCAACCAGTCCGCCGAAAGCCGAGGCCATACGGCCGGTTGAAGGAACGCTCGCGACCAGCGAGAACGACGTTGTTGCAGGTGTGGAGCGGTTTCGCGGGCTGTCGCGTGAGAGCATAGCCGATTTGATCTCCAAAGCCGTCGACGCGAACCGCATAGACCTTTACCTGCAGCCCATCGTCACGCTTCCGCAGCGCAAGGTGCGCTACTACGAGGCAATGTCGCGCCTGCGCACGGAGGAAGGCGACATAATTCCCGCTATCGACTTCATCGATGTCGCCGAAAGCGTCGGGCTGATGCCGAAGATCGACAACCTCGCGGTTTTCCGCTGCGTCCAAGTCACGCGACGTCTGCTGATGAAAAGCCGCGACGTCGGCCTGTTTTGCAACTTGAGCGCTGAGACCCTTACCGACGCGCTGATGTTCCGGCAATTCCTCGACTTCATGGACGCCAATCGGGCGCTCGCGTCCTCGCTGATGTTCGAATTCACGCAGGAAGCCTATCGCTCCTTTGGCCCAATCGAGCACGAAAGCCTCGCTGCACTCTCCGAGCGCGGGTTCCGCTTCTCGATGGATCACGTTGCCGATCTGCATGTGGAGCCGAACGAGCTGGCAGACCGGTCATTCCGCTTCCTGAAAGTGCCGGCCAAACTGCTCCTCAACAAGGTTACCGCCACACATAGCGATATTGATCCGGAAGATCTCGCCGATCTCCTGGCGCGTTCCGGCATCGACCTGATTGCAGAGCGGATAGAGACCGAAACGACGGTGGTCGATCTGCTCGACTACGACGTCCGCTTCGGACAAGGCTTCCTGTTCTCGCCACCGCGACCGGTGCGGGCCGAAGCACTCCATGGGACGGCGGCCGAGCCTATTAAACCGGGTGTGGGCGAGAACCCGGGCGCATTGCTGGCGGCCAGCTGACACCTTAGTTTCGGTCACCGATGAACGCCACTTTGCCGCCTTTAATCACGCAATTCTCATCCATCGCAGCCGGCTATGACGTGGTGTTGTCCGACGTTTGGGGCGTAGTTCACAACGGCCTTGTCGCCTCTCCGCAGGCTTGCGACGCGCTGATGCGCATGCGTGCCCGTGGCGGCATCGTTGTTCTGGTCACCAACGCGCCGCGCCCGAGCGAGGCTGTATCGCGTCAACTCGATCGACTGCATGTTCCGCGCGAGACATATGATGCGATCGTTTCCTCGGGTGACGTAACGCGCAGCGTGATTGAGAAACGGTGTGGCCAGACCCTGTATCATCTCGGCCCTGAGCGCGACCGTTCGATATTCAACGGGCTCGACGTGCAGTTTGCCCCGCTCGAGACGGCCGACTATGTCGTTTGCTCGGGTCTGGAAGACGATGAAGCCGAGACACCGGACGATTATCGGCCGCGGCTCGAAGCCATGCTGGCGCGAAAACTGTTCATGGTCTGCGGCAATCCGGACGTGGTGGTCGAACGCGGGTCGACGCTGGTCTATTGCGCCGGCGCGATCGCTGATCTCTACGCCTCCATGGGCGGGGAAGTGCTGTACGCCGGCAAGCCCTACCGGCCGATCTATGACATGGCCCTGGCAAAGGCGGAGCCTGCTGCAGGCCGCAAGATTCCGCTCAGCCGGGTGCTGGCGGTCGGCGACTCCGTGCGCACGGATCTGATGGGTGCCCGGACGCTCGGCGTCGATTTTCTTTTTGTGACGTCGGGCATCCACGCTGAAGAATTGGGCAGCCGCGAGCAGCCGGACAACGCCGCCTTGACGGCAACATTCACCGCGGCGGGCGGTGCACCGAAAGCAGTGATACGGGAATTGAGATGGTAGCGTTCAGGCCGCCGGAGCAGGGACTTCGACGTCGCCGAATACTGCGTCGATCTTGTTCTTGAGTGTCTGCGCGTTGAACGGCTTGACGATATAGTTCGACACGCCCGCCTTTTTCGCCGCGATCACGTTTTCGGTCTTCGACTCTGCCGTGACCATGATAAACGGAATTTCGGCGAGCGAAGGGTCGGAGCGCATTTCCTGCAACAGGGCAAAGCCGGTCATCGGCTCCATATTCCAGTCCGAAATGACCAGGCCGTAGTCGCCTTTGCGTAATTTGGCGAGCGCAGCCGAGCCGTCATTGGCGTCGTCGACTTGCTCAAAGCCGAGCTGCTTGAGCAGGTTGTGCATGATGCGAATCATCGTGTTGTAGTCGTCCACGACCAGTACAGGCTTGGTCAGATCGACAGCCATGGCGCGTCCGCCCGCAAAAGGGCTCTCCCCAAAAGGTGGCGATAAATAGCAGTGGGCCTTGAATAACCCGTTAATTTGAAAGTTTGTTAACGGCGCGCTAACCGTAGCCGCGTTCCGAATGCGCTCCAGATGGAAAACATGGGCAGGTCCATGACCGCAATTTCCTGTAAACGCCCGGATATCCGATGAGCACGCCTGTGCCGGCAAAGCAATTCCATGTTGTGCGCGGTGGTGCTCAGGGCATCGATGGCGGTCCGCTGGCCGGCGCCGTGGTGGCGGTCGGCAATTTCGACGGTGTGCATCGTGGGCACCGCGTCGTGATTGGCGCTGCACTCGGGCGTGCCCGTGCGCTGGGGCGCAAAGCCGCGGCGCTCACCTTCACGCCGCATCCGCGGCTGTTCCTGCGGCCGCAGGACTCGTTGTTCCAGTTATCCAGCGAACGCAACAAACTGCGCCTGCTGGCGGCGACCGGACTCGACGGCGCCATCGTCATGAAATTCGACGCCGCGCTGGCGGCGACGTCGGCGGAGGATTTCGTCAGCAAAATTCTCGCAGGCGCGCTCGGCATCGGCGGCGCCGCGATCGGCTTCGATTTTCATTTCGGAAAGGACCGCGCAGGCTCGCCGAGTTTTCTGACAGAGCAGGGCGCGCGGCTCGGGTTCTCGGTCGATGTCGCTCCGCCGCTGGAGGACGAGGGCCGGCCGGTATCGTCCGGCGCGGTGCGCGCGGCTCTTGCGGCCGGCAGGGTGGTGGAGGCGACGGAGTTGCTGGGCGCGCCGTGGTTCATTTCCGGCGAAGTCATCCACGGCGACAAGCGTGGGCGCGAGCTTGGATTTCCGACGGCCAATCTCAGGCTCGACCCTTCCTGCGGCCTCAAGCACGGAATCTATGCTGTGCGCGTTGACGTTGCGGGCAGACGACATGATGGCGTGGCGAGCTTCGGCCGCCGGCCGATGTTTGATGACGGTGCACCGCTGCTCGAAGTGTTCCTGTTCGATTTCGGCGCTGACCTCTACGGGCAGACAATCGATGTCGCCTTCATAGGCTGGATCCGTCACGAACAGACATTCGAATCGATTGAGGCGCTCAAGCGCCACATGGCGGCGGACGTTGCCCAGGCCCGCGACGCGCTTCAGCGCGCCGGCAATGCGTTTCCGCTGCTGGGTGACATTTAGCCGATTGGCCTGCTACATACCCGCCATGTCAAAGCCCGAGCGCGACTATTCGGAGACGCTGTTCCTGCCGCAGACGGAGTTTCCGATGCGCGCCGGGCTGCCACAGCGCGAGCCGGAAATTCTGGCGCGCTGGGAAAAGGCGGATCTGTATCGGCAGCTTCGTGATACCGCCACGGGCCGCGATAAATTCATTCTGCACGACGGCCCGCCTTATGCGAACGGCAACATCCACATTGGTCACGCGCTTAACAAAATTCTCAAGGACGTGGTGACGCGCAGCCAGCAGATGCTCGGCTTCGACTCGAACTACGTGCCGGGCTGGGACTGTCACGGCCTGCCGATCGAATGGAAGATCGAGGAAGAGAATTACCGCTCGAAGAACAAGACGAAGCCAAATTTATCAGACCCGGCCGCGATGGTGGCATTCCGGCAGGAGTGCCGCGCCTATGCCGAGCATTGGCTCAACGTGCAGCGCGAGGAATTCAAGCGCCTGGGTGTCGAGGGTGACTGGGCCCATCCTTACACGACGATGGATTTTTTCGCCGAGGCCCAGATCGCGCGTGAACTGATGAAGTTCGCCGCCAACGGCACGCTCTATCGTGGCTCGAAGCCGGTGATGTGGAGCGTCGTGGAGAAAACCGCGCTCGCCGAGGCGGAGGTGGAGTACGAGGACTACACCAGCGATCAGGTCTGGGTGAAGTTTCCGGTGGCTACCGTCGATCTGGAATCATCGGCTGACCCGGAGGCAACGGCCTTGGCAGTCAACTTGATTGACTGGGGCGCCTCCGTTGTCATCTGGACGACCACGCCCTGGACGCTTCCCGGCAATCGCGCCATCAGCTTCTCGCCGAAGATCGAATATGGCGTCTATCGCGTGACCGACGCGCCGGCCGACAACTGGACGAAAGTCGGTGACGTTCTGATCCTCGCCGACAAGCTCGCTGCCGATGTGTTCAAACAGGCGCGCGTTGCGGGATATGAAAAAATCCAGAATCTGCCCACCCAGGTTCTTGCGGGGATGGCCTGCGCTCACCCGCTTTCGCTCAAGGGCTACGACTTTGTTGTCCCGCTGCTTGCCGGCGAGCACGTCACCGACGACGCCGGCACCGGCTTCGTGCATACGGCGCCCGGCCATGGCCGCGAGGATTTCGAGGTTTGGACGGCAAACCGCGCGGTCCTGGAAGCGCGCGGCATCAATCCGGCGATCCCCTATACCGTCGACGAAAACGGCGCGTTCACCGGGGCAGCCCCCGGCTTTACCGGCAAGCGCGTCATCAACGACAAGGGTGAAAAGGGCGATGCCAACGAGGCCGTGATCAAAGCGCTGGCCGAAACCGGCATGATCCTTGCGCGGAGCCGCTTGAAGCATCAATACCCGCACAGCTGGCGATCGAAAAAGCCCATCATTTTCCGCAATACACCCCAGTGGTTTATCGCGATGGACAAAGACATCGCGACAAGGGGCGACACGCTGCGTCATCGCGCGCTGTCGGCCATCAAGGTTACGCGCTGGGTGCCGGTGCAGGGCGAGAACCGCATCACCGGGATGATCGAGAGCCGCCCCGACTGGGTGATCTCGCGCCAGAGGGCCTGGGGCGTGCCGATCGCTGTTTTCGTCAAGGAAAAGCCGGATGGCTCTGTCGACATCCTGCAAGACCCGGACGTGGAGTTGCGCATCGTCGAGGCTTTCGAGAAAGAGGGCGCCGATGCCTGGTACAAGCCGGGCGCACGCGAGCGTTTCCTCGGCAAACTCGCCAACGATTCCTGGAAGAAAGTCGACGATATTCTCGACGTCTGGTTTGACTCGGGCTGCACGCACGCCTTCGTGCTTGAAGACCCGAAACATTTCCCGACGCTTGCGGGCATCAAACGCAAGATGGGCGGCGGCAAAGACACCGTCATGTACCTCGAAGGTTCCGACCAGCACCGCGGCTGGTTCCACTCGTCGCTGCTGGAAAGCTGCGGTACACGCGGTCGCGCACCTTATGACATCGTGCTGACCCACGGCTTCGTCCTCGACGAAGAGGGGCGCAAGATGTCGAAGTCACTCGGCAACGTCACGGCCCCGCAGGACGTGATCAAGCAGTCGGGGGCAGATATCCTGCGCATGTGGGTGTGCGCTTCCGACTATGCCGATGATCTGCGCATCGGTCCGGAGATCCTGAAGACCACGGCCGACACCTACCGTAAGCTGCGCAATACAGTGCGCTGGATGCTCGGCAGTCTCGCGCATTTTCGCGAGGAGGATCGCGTCAAGCTCGACAACATGCCGGAGCTCGAGCGGCTGATGTTGCATCGGCTGTTCGAACTTGATGCGGTGGTGCGCCAAAGCTATGCCGATTTCGACTACAAGCGAATCTTCGCCACCCTGTCCGCATTCATGACGTCGGATCTCTCGGCGTTTTATTTCGATGTCCGCAAGGATGCACTCTACTGCGATCCTTATTCGTCGAAGACACGCAAGTCGTGCTTGACGGTGATCGACCATTTGTTCCGCTGCACGGTAACGTGGCTTGCGCCGATGCTGTGCTTTACAACCGAAGAATCGTGGCTTTCGCGGTACGGCGATGCCGCCAAATCCGTACACCTCGAAGTCTTTCCCGAAGTGCCGGCTGCCTGGCGCGACGACAGGCTGGCCGAGAAATGGCGCAACATTCGTACCGTTCGCCGTGTGGTAACCGGCGCACTCGAAATCGAGCGCGCGCAAAAGCGCATCGGATCGTCACTTGAAGCGCATCCGATCGTGCACGTTTCGAATCCGGAGCTTTATGAAGCGGTGGTCGATTGCGATCTCGCCGAGGTGTGCATCACATCGGCAGCAACACTCGTGCAGGACGAAGGGCCCAGCGGCGCGTTTCGTCTTCCGGACGTTTCCGGCGTCGCGGTTGTTCCCAATCTTGCCGAAGGCAAGAAATGCGCGCGCTCGTGGAAAATCCTCACCACCATCGGCGCTGATCCTCAATATCCGGATGTTTCGCCGCGCGACGCGCAGGCGCTGCGCGAATGGGAAGCCATGCGCAAGGCGGCGGAGTAACCGTGTCGCATTTCGCTGGTCCGCAAACGCGATTCGGGCTTGCCGTTGCCGCGATCGTCTGCCTGCTTGACCAGGCCAGCAAGGTTTACCTCTTGTTTGTGTTCGATCTCGCCGCCAACGGGCCGGTGCGGCTGGGTCCATTCATCGATATCGTCCTCGCCCGCAATACAGGCATCAGCTACGGTTTGTTCCAAACCCAAAGTCCGGCAGGTCAATGGGTGCTGTTGGGTTTCAAAGCCGCGGCCGTATTGTTGCTCTGGATTTGGCTTTCTCACGCGAAAGACCGACTCACCGCGCTGTCTTTGGGATTGATCATCGGAGGGGCGATCGGTAACGCCATCGACCGTTTAGCCTACGGTTGGGTCGCCGATTTCGTCTTTTTTCACATTTCTACGCCCAATTGGCGGTTCAACTGGTACGTTTTTAACCTGGCCGATGTAGCCATCGTTGCCGGGGTTATTGGGCTGTTGTATGAATCCCTGATGGCGGGGCACGCCGCAAAAGCGCCCTGATCCCCCGCAAGAGTCGCAACAATTCAAGAGTTCCAGGTCCGGTTCCGGATGAAAACGATGCGTCTGACGAATGTCTTCTGCGCAAGCGCCGCCTTTGGGCTGACGCTCGGCGCGGCCGCGCTGTTGCTGCCCGGCGCTGCGCGTGCGGCCGACGATGAAGCTACGATCGATCAGAAGGTCATGCGTGGCATCATGGAGGGGCTTGGTTTCAAGCGCGACGGCGAGGCAACGATCAACTACCAGGAACGCGCCCCCCTTGTGCTTCCACCGAACCGCGAGCTTCCGCCGCCCGAGCAGGCCGATGCTGCCACTGCCAATAATCCGGCATGGCCGAAGGACCCGGACGTGGCTCGCCGTAAGGCCGAAGCAGCCATGGAGAAAAACCGCAACGTCAGCGACGAGCGCGAACGTGAGCAGAATCCACTGCGCCAGGATCAATTGACTCCCGGCGGACGCCCAAAGAAAAAGCAGGTGCGCACCGACGACGGTTATGAGCCGCCGGCCTCCGGTTTCGGCAATCAATTGCTCCCGTCTCAACTTGGCGCCAGCTCGAGCACCGTGTGGAACTCGATGTTTGGCGGGAAAAAGGAAGAAACTGCAAAGTTCACAGGCGAACCGCCTCGCGCTTCGCTGACCGATCCTCCGCCGGGCTACCAGACCCCGTCCCCGGATCATCCCTATGGCCTCGGCAAAGCAGCACCCCCGAAGCCGACGGATAGCTACACCACACGCAGTGAGCTGCCCCGGTAAAATGTGACGGCCGCCGGATCTCGCTTTATGCGTGCTCTGGTGACGTCATCCAGCTTGTGCTGCCGCACGAGCGCAACATACCCAAGGTCAACATCGTGCTTGCCAAGATAAACTTCGCGACCATCGCGCTTGTCGCCACGCTCGCCGCTTCTCCGCTTGCGGCTCAGCAAGCGGGCCCTGAAATCACCAACTTCACGCTCGCCAACGGATTGGAGTTCGTGGTCATCCCTGACCATCGTGCCCCGGTGGTCACGCACATGATCTGGTACAAGGTCGGTGCGGCCGATGAAACGCCGGGCAAATCGGGCTTGGCCCATTTCCTTGAACACCTCATGTTCAAGGGCACCGCTAAAAATCCGGCCGGAAAGTTCTCGCAAGTGGTCGCGCGCATCGGCGGCCAGGAAAACGCCTTCACCGCGCAGGACTACACCGGCTATTACCAGCGCGTGGCCAGCGAGCAGCTCAAGACGGTCATGGAGTTTGAAGCCGACCGCATGACCGGCCTGCAGCTCACCGATGATGTCGTTTTGCCAGAGCGCAATGTGATTCTCGAGGAGCAGAACCAGCGCATCGGAAACAATCCACGCGCCCGCCTGGGCGAACAGATCGATGCCGCGCTTTACCTCAACAGCCCCTACGGGAAACCGGTCATCGGCTGGCGGCACGAAATGGAGCAGCTCTCGCGCGACGACGCCATTGGCTTCTACCGTCGCTTCTACGCGCCTAACAATGCGGTGGTGGTGATTGCCGGGGACATCGATCCTGCGCAGGCGCGGGCGCTCGCAGAAGAAACGTACGGGAAGATCCCGCAGCATGGCGCCATGGCGCCGCGGGCCCGGCCACAGGAGCCGCCTCCTGTGGCGGTACGCTCACTCACACTCGCCGATGCGCGCGTCGAGATGCCGGCCCTGCAACGGGAGTATCTGACGCCCTCGTTCGCGACGGGCAAGCGTGGCGAATCCGAAGCGCTCGAAGTGCTCGCCCATATTCTCGGGAATGGTTCAAACAGCCGCCTCTATCGGTCACTCGCTGTCGACAAGCAGGTCGCGGTCTCGGCCGACGCCTGGTACGACTCAGGCGCGCTGGACATGTCCAAATTTACCGTGAGCGGATCGCCGCGTCCGGGTGTGACGCTCCCCCAGCTTGAGTCGGAAATCGACGCCGTGATCAACCAGATCATCGACAAGGGTGTCACCAGCGAGGAGCTGGAGCGCGCCAAGACCCGCCTGATCGCGGACGCTGTCTATGCCCAGGATAACCAGGCCAGCATGGCTCGCTGGTACGGCGCGGCGTTGACCACCGGCGGATCCGTCAACGATGTCCGGCATTGGCCGGACCGGATCCGTGCCGTCACCGCGGATCAGGTGCGAGATGCTGCCCGTCAATGGCTCGACAAGCGGCGCTCGGTCACCGGTTATCTGATCAAGGATGTCAGCCCGCAGGCGGAGAAGCGTTCATGAACCGACTCGTTGCATCGATTCTCTGCGCAGCAATTGCGCTGATCGCAGGCGCGAGTGCTGCCTCGGCGATGACAATTGAAAAGATTGTAAGCCCGGCGGGTATCGAAGCCTGGCTGGTCCGCGAAAAGGCCGTGCCGCTGATCACGCTCAACTATGCGTTTCCTGGCGGCTCCAGCCAGGACGAGCCGGACAAGTCCGGCACCGCCAATCTCGCCGCGGATCTGCTCGACGAGGGTGCCGGCGATCTCGACGCCAGGGTTTTTCATGAGCGTCTCGAAAACCACGCTATCGAAATGGGTTTTCAGGTGGGCCGCGACTATGTCCACGGCTCGCTGCGCGTCCTGAACGAATACCGCGATGAGGCCTTCGGCTTATTGCGTCTGGCGCTGTCGAGCCCGCGTTTCGACGCCGATGCAATCGAACGTGTGCGGGGGCAAGAGCTGGCTACGCTGCAGCGTGACACCACCAATCCCAATGATCTCGCCGGTCGCCGTTGGTGGCAGACGGCGTTCCCGGGCCATCCGTACGGCCGCGAAACCAAGGGGACACTCGAAACGGTTCCGCGGATCACTGCCGGCGATCTGCGCGGTTATGTGCGTCGCGTATTTGCGCGCAATGAGTTGAAGGTTTCAATCGTCGGGGACGTCGATGCCCAGACGGCCGGCACGCTCATTGATCGTGCGTTCGGTGCGCTGCCGCAGAAAAACGATCTCAAGCTGGTAGCCGACGTGACACCGAAGGGGCTTGGCCGCCGTATCGTGATCGATGTCGACGTGCCGCAGGCGGTGGTCACGTTCGGCGGGCAGGGCATCGCGCGCAACGACCCGGATTTCATGGCCGCGTATATCGTCAATCATATTCTGGGGGGCGGCAGCTTCTCGTCGCGCCTTTACCGGGAAGTGCGCGAAAAGCGCGGTTTGGCCTATGGTGTGAACAGCAGCCTTGTCTGGTTCCGGCACGCCGCGGTGGTAATCGGTGGAACTGCGACACGGGCCGATCGGACAGCCGACGCCCTCGCGGTGATCGAGCAGGACACCAAGCGTATGGCCGCTGAAGGTCCGACCGCCGAGGAGCTTGAGGCCGCGAAATCATTTCTCAAAGGTTCCTACGCGCTGTCGCTCGACACGTCCGGCAAGATTGCAGTGCAGCTCACCCAAATCCAGATCGACAATCTTGGCATCGACTACATTCAGCGCCGCGGCGCCTTGATCGATGCCGTGACCCTGGACGACGCCAAGCGGGTTGCGCGCCGGCTCTATGGCGGCGGCATGCTGGTGACCGTCGCAGGCCGGCCCAAGGGGCTGACCTCAAGCGAATCCCCGGAATAGCGGCCAGGGTGTTTTCCGCCGTTGCGCCTTCCGCGCAATTCTAGGCAAATACCGGCATGAGCATCGTTCAATCGATCGAGAGCGCACGCCAGGGGCATGTCGGGCCGCATGGGGTCGATGCGGATGCGCTGAAATCCGCTCTGGCACGGGCAGAAAGCGCGCTTGATTGGCTTCGCGCCCGCCATGCCGACGGTCGTCTGCCGCTGCTGCGCCTGCCTGAGACGCGAAGCGATCTGGAGACGATCCGGGACACTGCGCGCCAGCTCGCAGACCGGGCAACCGATATCGTTATTCTTGGCACCGGCGGATCCAGCCTGGGCGGGCAGACCCTGGCGCAACTTGCAGGTTTCGCCGTAGCGGGCGTAGGTGCATTGCGCGCGCCGCCGCAACTGCACTTCATCGACAATCTTGACCCGGACAGCTTTGGTATTCTGCTTGCCAGGCTTCCGCACGCGACGACGCGCTTTATAGCGATCTCCAAATCCGGCGGCACCGCGGAAACCTTGATGCAGACGATCGCCGCCTTGTCGGCGATTCAGAGTCAGGGACTGCAAACGCGCATTCCCGACATCTTCCTCGGGATCACCGAGCCGGCCAAATCCGGCAAGGCGAATGGTTTGCGTGATCTGCTCGGCAAATATCGCGTGCCGATGCTCGACCACGATACCGGTGTTGGCGGACGCTATTCGGCGCTTACCAATGTTGGTCTGCTGCCGGCGGCGATATTGGGCCTCGACGTTGCGGCGGTGCGCGAGGGCGCGGGTCTCGCCCTGGCGCCGGTGCTGGCAAAGAAACCGGCGGCGCAGGTGCCGGCAGCCGTTGGCGCGGCGTTGTCGGTCGCTCTTTCAGAAAGCAAATCGATCAGCGTGCTGATGGCTTATTGCGATCGGCTGCAGCGCTTCACGCATTGGTATGTGCAGCTCTGGGCCGAAAGTCTGGGTAAAGGCGGGAACGGCACAACGCCGGTCGCCACGCTCGGGCCGGTCGACCAGCACAGCCAGCTGCAGCTGTTTATCGGAGGGCCGCGCGACAAGCTATTCACCGTCATTACGGTCGATGGTGCGGGGAATGGACCGCGGATCGACGGCGAACTCGCCAGACTTGCGGGTGAGCCCGGTTTTGCAGGCAAGACCATCGGCGATCTGGTAGCGGCTGAAGGCCGCGCCACCACCGAGACTCTGGCGAAGAATGGCTGCCCCGTTCGCACAATCCGCATCAGCAAGCTCGATGAAGAGAGCCTCGGCGAATTGATGATGCATTTTATGCTGGAGACGATCATCGCCGCACATCTTCTCGGCATTGACGCCTTCGACCAGCCCGCGGTGGAAGAAGGAAAAGTGCTTGCCAAGAAGTATTTGACGGGCGCCTGATTTTCTCGGGCGGCTTTATGCCGGTCATCCACGCCTCTATGCTGCGAATCGACGACGTGGATGACTGAAAGAAATGATCCGCATCACCGACACGATCTCCATCGACGAATCCGAGCTGTCGGAAACCTTTGTGCGGGCGTCCGGGCCGGGGGGCCAGAACGTCAACAAGGTGTCGTCGGCTGTGCAGCTTCGCTTTGATGTGCGCCAGTCGCCCTCGTTGCCGAACGATGTCGCTCTGCGGCTGATGCGTCTTGCGGGCAAGCGACTGACCAAAGAGGGCGTCATCGTCATCATCGCCCAGCAGCATCGCACCCAGGAGCGCAACCGCGACGACGCGCGCGACCGGCTGATCGCGATGATCCGCCAGGCGGCGGTGAAACCCACCCCGCGCCGCCCAACGAAGGTGCCCAAGGCGCAGCGCCGGGAGCGGCTGGAGGGGAAAAAGCATCGCTCGTCCATCAAGCGGCTGCGCAGCGGCAAAACCTGGGACTGATGCGCGAACGGCAGGACGAGGATATCGGGCAAAGCCCCGGATCTTGTCTCGCAGGTACCGGTTTTGGCCGGTAAAGTCGCAACCGGATCGAATCGCTCAACCATGCCCGTTCGCCAGTTATCCGAGGCCGTCGTCAATCGTATCGCCGCCGGCGAGGTGGTCGAGCGGCCGGCCAGCGTCGTCAAGGAACTGGTCGAGAACGCGCTCGACGCAGGTGCGCGGCGTATCGATGTTCTGACGGACGGGGGCGGCCGGCGGCTGATCCGCGTCAGCGACGACGGCGAGGGCATGACCCGCGCCGACCTCGAACTGAGTGTCGAACGCCATGCGACGTCGAAACTCGACGGTGATGATCTGCTGTCGATCCGCAGCCTCGGCTTTCGCGGCGAGGCGTTACCGTCCATTGGCGCTGCCGCCCGGCTGACCATCACCACGCGCCACGCAAGCGAGCCTCATGCCTGGAGCATTGCCGTCGATGCCAGCGAGAAGTCGGCGATAAAACCAGCCGCGCTCGGACAGGGGACGACCGTCGAGGTGCGTGACCTGTTCTATGCGACGCCCGCGCGATTGAAGTTCTTGAAGGCCGATCGCAGTGAGGCCGAAGCCGTGCGCGAAGTCGTGCGGCGGCTGGCGATGAGCCGGCCCGACGTTTCTTTCACGCTTGCCGGCGAGGAGCGGGCACCGGTGACATGGGGCCCGGCGACCGACGGTGGCCAGCTCGCGCGGCTCGGCGACGTGCTCGGCGCGGACTTCCGCGCCAACGCCGTTGCCATTGACGCCGAACGCGAAGGCGTGCGCGTGACCGGCTTTGCCGGCTTACCGACACTCTCTCGCGCCAATTCGCTCGGTCAATATCTGTTCGTCAATGGACGTCCGGTCCGTGACAAGCTGCTTTATGGCGCGGTGCGTGCATCCTATGCCGACTATCTGCCACGCGACCGGCATCCATTGCTCGCCCTTTTTGTCACACTTGATGCACGGGAAGTGGATGTGAATGTGCATCCGGCCAAGACGGAAGTACGTTTCCGTGATGGCAGTCTGGTGCGCGGGCTCATCGTGCACGCGCTGAAAGACGCCCTGGCGCGTGAAGGCCAGCGCGCGGCGACAACCGGTGGCAGCGCCACCATCGCAACGTTTCGCCCGGCTGCAGCGCCGCGACGTGGCAACTATGACTGGCGGCGATCGCCGGCACGGCCGGCGGGCTTTGCGCCGATACGCACCGGCGCGGCTGTCGGTTTCGCAGAAGCTGCGCAGGCTGCCTTCGATGTCGGCGAGCCGGCCGCGGATGCGGCGGTTGCGAGTTTTGAGCCTGCCGCCGACCAGATCGACCGGCCGCTTGGCGCCGCACGCGCGCAGGTGCATGAGACCTATATCGTGGCACAAACCCGCGACGGACTCGTCATTGTCGATCAACACGCCGCGCACGAGCGGATTGTCTATGAGCGCATGAAGGCCGCGATCGAGAAATCCGGCGTCGCACGGCAGATCCTGCTCATTCCGGAGATTGTGGAACTCGACGAGGGCGATGCTGCGCGGCTCGCTGCGCGCGCCGAAGAACTCGCGCGCTTTGGCCTGGTTGTCGAAACGTTTGGACCGGGCGCCGTCGCGGTACGCGAAACCCCGTCATTGCTGGGCGAGGTCGATGTAAGGGGATTGATCGGCGACCTTGCCGAGCACATGGCGGAATGGGACGATTCCCTGCCGCTGGAGCGCCGCCTTCTGCACGTCTCGGCAACCATGGCCTGCCACGGCTCGGTACGCGCAGGCCGCAGGCTCAAGCCCGCCGAAATGAACGCGCTTCTGCGCGAGATGGAAGGGGTCCCGAATTCCGGTCAGTGCAATCACGGCCGGCCGACCTATGTGGAGCTGAAACTCACGGACATCGAGCGGCTGTTCGGACGGCGGTAGGTCGTCACGCCTGCCGGATGAACACAAACTCCGTGTCGTCATATGTGCGCCGCTCCAGTTCCTGGAATCCTTCCGGCGCCATGAATTTTGCACTGGCGGCCTCTTCGACCACCACCAGCGCTTCGGGTCTGAGCCAGCCGCCATCGCGCGCAGACCTCAGTGCCTTCTCCGCAAAACCCTTGCCGTAAGGCGGATCGAGGAACACGAGTGAAAATGGCTCAAGGGGGTGCGCCGGACCGAGCTTGGTCGCATCGCGCCGGAAAATTCGCGTGACGCCGCCGAGGCCGAGTGCCTCGATGTTATCGCGCAGCAACGCGCGCGCTTCCACCCCTTCATCGACAAACAGCGCGTAGGCCGCGCCGCGCGATATTGCCTCGACGCCGAGCGCGCCGGTGCCGGCGAACAGGTCCAGCACCCGGGCGCCGGTGACAGGGTCGCCGTAGGAATGGGTGAGAATGTTGAACAAGGCTTCGCGCAGACGGTCGGTGGTCGGCCGAACCGCGTCGGTCTTCGGACCGGCGAGCGGGCGCGAACGAAGTTTGCCTCCAACGACCCGCATTATTTTGGCCTCGGCCGTGACGGACGCGGCCCGCTGGAACGGTCTCGGCGGTGTGGTTTTCTTTTGCCTCGCCCCGGGTCCTGCCTTGATGCGCCGTCTTGCGGCGCGCGGTTCCGACGCACTTCGAAAGACGACCGGCTTTTGTGCCCGCTCGCTGCCTTTCGTGCAGCGCGCGCTTCGCCGGCTTCCTCGCTCACGAGTGGCGTGTCAAAATCAACGCCAGCGTCGGCAACGATCTTATCGTCCAGCTTTGCGCGAATTTCAGACGTCTCGACTTCCTTCACTGCGCCGTCGTCGAGGTCGCCGAGGTCGAATGGCCCAAACGCGACGCGGATAAGCCGGTTCACCTTGAGCCCCAGCGATTCAAGAACCTTGCGCACCTCGCGGTGCTTTCCTTCGCGAATTCCGAATGTCAGCCAGACATTGGCCCCCTGCTCACGATCGAGAGTCGCCTCGATGGGCCCGTAGCGGACGCCGTCGATGGTGATGCCACCGCGCAGCCGGTCGAGCGCCTCCTGTTGCACGCGCCCGAGCGCCCGCACGCGGTAACGACGCAACCAGCCGGTTGCCGGCAATTCCAACATCCGCGCAAGCCCGCCATCATTGGTGAGCAGCAGCAGTCCTTCGGTATTGATGTCGAGCCTGCCGACGCTGATCAGCCGCGGCAGACCTTTCGGCAGCGCCCGGAAAACCGTATCGCGCCCCTCCGGATCGGAATGAGTCGTCATCAGCCCGCGCGGCTTGTGATAGAGGAAAAGCCGAGTGCGTTCGTGCGCCCGCAACGGCGCACCATCGACCGCGATTTGATCGGAGGGCGTGACGTTGAGTGCGGGCGACGAAATAATGGTTCCGTTGACCGACACGCGTCCTGCCGCAATCCAGGTTTCAGCCTCGCGCCGGGAGGCAAGCCCTGCGCGTGCGATCACCTTGGCGATGCGGTCGCCGGCTGTTTGCGAAGGGCTCTTGTCAGACATGGGGCATCCTCTTGGTCGTGGCCGGGCAAAAGGCAAAGCGCCGTCGTCGCGCCTGAAGCCGCGGCCCTCCACGTCTTCTTCTCAGACTGTGTATAAAGACGTGGATGCCCTGCATAAAGCCGGGCATGACGGAGAAGCAATGGCCGTACCCTCATTCATGCAGATTGCCATGGAGGAAGCCCGTGCGGCGGCCGCGCGCGACGAGGTGCCGGTTGGCTGCGCGATCGTGCGCAGCGGCACCGTGATCGCCCGGGCTGGCAATCGGACCATTGCCGATCGCGATCCAACCGCGCATGCGGAGCTCGTTGCCATTCGGGCAGCGTCGGCGGCGCTTGGCAGCGAACGGCTCGCCGATTGCGATCTTTACGTGACGTTGGAGCCTTGCGCCATGTGTGCGGCGGCGATGTCATTTGCGCGCATCCGCCGGCTTTATTTCGGCGCTGCCGACCCTAAAGGCGGTGCCGTCGAACACGGCGTGCGCTTCTTTGCTGCGCCCACCTGCCATCACAGGCCCGAAGTTTATGGCGGTATCAATGAAAGCGAATGCGCCGCACTGCTGAAAGACTTCTTCCAGACGCGACGGTCGATCTAGAAACCGATGGCGCGTTCTCAGGCGGTCTTGTCGACCAGTTTGCCCATGCCGGGCGGAGGAGAGGCGGGCCTGGCGACAGAAGTCGCAGCCTCACCATTGCTGGCCTGCTGTTGGGGCGTCGACTTCGGAGGTGTTCCGGTCTTTTGCATGCGACCCAGGCGCCAATGTCACGAGCGGCCATAACGTGCCGATTGCGGCGGCAACCTAGGGCGCAAGTCTCAATTTTGTCGGTCGGCAACCGGCCAAATCCGATCGTCTCAGGAAAGGGTTCATTGACCGTCTCGAGTCAGGTCAGGCCTGACGCGCGAATTCCCAGCCTTTGTCGGCCAGCGGGCGGATCATCTCGGCCTTGGCCGGCGCAAACTCACTCGTCGCTGTGCCGTCACGGACGCGGCCGATAATCCCCTGCAAGATCGCGGCGATCCGGAAAAAATTATATGCCAGATAGACCGGCAGCGCGGGTCGAGGGTCGAGGCCGGTGCGCGCCACGTAGGCATCGACATAGTCGCTCATCGATGGAATGCCGAGCGCACGCAGATCATGTCCGACGAGCGTTGCCGTGCCGGCAGCGCTTTCGGAATGCGGCATATGCCAGGTCATCAGATGATAGCTGAAATCGGCGAGCGGATCGCCGAGCGTCGACAATTCCCAATCAAGTACGGCGACAATCTCAGGCCGATCGCGCGCGACGATAAGATTGTCGAGGCGGTAGTCGCCGTGCACCAGCCGCGCCGGCCCGCCGGCCGGAATATGCTTCGGCAACCAGTCGATCAGCCGCTCCATGGCGTCGATCTGTTCAGTTTCGGACGCGCGGTATTGCTTTGACCAGCGTTCGACCTGACGCGCGACGTAGTTTTCGCCTTTGCCGAAATCGCCAAGACCAATCCGCGCGGGATCAAGGCCGTGCAGCCGCGCGATCGTCGCGTTCATGGAATCGTAGACCGCCTCCCGCTCCGCCGGGTTGGAGTCCGGCATCTGCGGCTCCCAGAACACGCGGCCGTCGACGAACCCCATCACGTAAAAAGGGGTTCCGACGACGGATTCATCGGGGCAATAGGCGAGGGCTTCGGCGACGGGGAAGCCTTCGGCGTGCAACCCCCGGATCACGCGGTATTCGCGGTCAACCGCGTGCGCAGACGGGAGGAGTTTGCCAGGTGGCTTGCGGCGCAGAACGTAGCGCCGCGCCGGCGTTCCCAGCAGATAGGTCGGGTTCGACTGCCCGCCCTTGAATTGCTTGACCGTCAACGGACCGGCAAAGCCCGTGACGTGCGCGGCGAGATACTGCTCGAGCTGCGCAACGTCGAGACGCAGCGTTGGGGCTGCATCCTTGATGCCGGAAAATGCCTGCTGACGGTCGATCGATGTCATCGCCGCAATAAACTCACTTTCGTGCCGCGAAGGAAATCGGTGCGTCGGCGTAGATCTTGTATTGCTGCGATTTCGGCTTCGCCTTGTCCTCTTCGTTGACGTACTGGATCGAGCTTTTGCCGGCGAGTTCGCGCGGCAGAATCATCACGCGGATAAAGCGGCTATTCCTGTCAGACGCGGCTTGCGCGAAGACAGCCTCAGGTCCGGACTCGTACCATGCGCCGCCCGGCCCAAACGACGTCGAACGGCCATGGGTATCGATACGGATCCCGCCGTCAATCAGGCACCGGATGCCGGGCCCCTGGTGACGATGCAGGTAGGCGCATCCGCCTGGCGGAAAGGCGACGCTGTCGCCGCGCATCAGCAGTTCTCCTTTCGGCAGCGTCTCGAGGAAGGCTGTCAGCTTTTGGTGGGTCATCATGCCCGGTGCGTTGGCCGTGGTGCTTCCCTGATCTCCGCGCGCGAGTTCCCAGCGCCAGCACGTCACGCCGCCTGGGCCCGGCTTCACAGTAATGGCGGCCTCGCCCTGCCAGGCTTCACCTTCATTCAGCATTTTGTCGCCGATCCTGGCGGAGCCGTGCACGACGAAAATGAAACGGGATAACGGCGGCAACTGGAAAGTGACGTTCTCTGCGCTGGACAGAACGTCTTCGTAAAGCCGAAGCACCGGATGCATTCAAAACTCCTGACAATCAGACAGCAGTAAAAAATTCCAGAAGGGCTGCGGCCGTGACGTCCGGGTTTTCCTCGGTGAGGAAATGGCCGGAGTCTACCGGCTTGCCGGTGGCGCCAGGCGCCCACTGTTGCCAGATTTTGAGTGGGCGACCTGATTCATTGGCAATGCCGATGTCACCCCACAAAGCCAAAAGCGGGCAGCCGATTGTTTTGCCGGCAGCACGATCGGCTTCGTCATTTTCGAGGTCGGCGTAACGGCCGGCGCGGTAGTCCTCGCAGTGTGCGTGAATGCGCAAGGGGTCCGCAAACGCCGCCCGATAGTGATCGAGAGCGCGGGGATCAAAGGCTGACAGGCTTCTGTTCTTGGTCCAGCTCGCCATCTTCCATTCGAGGTAGTCGACAGGCGCTTTCGTGATCAGCATTTCCGGTAGTGGCTCCGGCTGTGCCAGAAATGGCCAATGCCATACCTTCATCGCCATGTTGCGGTCCATGCCGTGCCACATATCGTACGTTGGTACGATGTCGAGTGTCGCCATGCGCTCGACACGGCCCGGGTGATCGAGTGCCAGCCGATATGCCACGCGGCCGCCACGGTCGTGCCCCGCGAGCCGGAAGCGCACGTGACCGAGTTTCTCCATCGCCTCGACCATCACCTTCGCCATTGATCGTTTGTCGTAGGGCGCGTGTCTCTGGTCGGCTCGCGGCACGTCGGACCAGCCGTAGCCGGGCAGGTCCGGTACAATGAGCGAAAAATGCTCCGCAAGGGTTGGCACAACGCGGTGCCACATCACGTTGGTCTGCGTGTAGCCGTGCAACAGCAGCAATGGCGGCCCGCTGCCGCCTGCGCGCGCAAAGATTCTCCCGACGGATGTATCGATCCAATGGGAAGCAAATCCGGAAAAGAGATCGGCGAGGTCGGGCATTGTCTACTCGGTACGGTGATAGACGGTTAGAATGACAGCCTACTTCTCCCGCTCTATCGCGCGCCAGCCGATATCGCGCCGGCAAAACCCTTCCGGCCAGCGGATGCGGTCGACTGCCGCATAGGCGCGCTTCTGGGCCTCGCGCACGGTCTTTCCGCGCGCGCAGATATTGAGAACGCGCCCGCCATTCGCGAGAATTTTGCCGCCTTCGGCCCTGGTGCCGGCATGGAAGATTTCCACGCCTTCGATCTCTGCCGCCGCCTCAAGGCCCTCGATGACGGACCCTTTGCTGTAATTTCCGGGATACCCTTTCGCCGCCATCACGACCGTAAGTGCCGCGTCCGGGTACCAACGCAAATCGAAATTCTTGAGCTGTCCGTCGCGTGCAGCCAATAAAGCCGGGACGAGATCCGACATCATGCGCAGCATCAGCACCTGGCATTCCGGATCTCCGAACCGGACATTGTATTCGATCAGCTGCGGACCGTCCTTTGTGATCATCAATCCGGCGAACAGAACCCCCTTGTAAGGCGCTCCCGCACGCGCGAGGGCGCGCACCGTGGGATGAATGATCTCGTTCATCACGCGCCGATTCATTTCTTCGGTCATAATTGGCGCTGGCGAGTAAGCACCCATGCCGCCGGTATTTGGTCCCTTGTCGCCGTCGCCGACGCGTTTGTGGTCCTGTGCCGAGGCCAGTGCGATCGCCGTCTCGCCGTCGCAAAGCGCAAAGAACGAAGCTTCCTCGCCGACGAGGCAATCTTCGATGACGATTTCCCATGCTGGCGTGCCAAGACCGCCGCCGAACATCATGTCGATCGCGGCCTCGGCCTCTTGCGTGGTCTCGGCCACCACCACGCCTTTACCGGCTGCGAGCCCGTCCGCCTTCACGACAATGGGCGCGCCTTTTTTTCGTACATATTCTTTGGCGGCGGTCGCGCCCTTGAACCGTTCATATGCCGCCGTCGGGATATTGTTGGCCTTGCACAGGTCCTTGGTAAAACCCTTGGAGCCCTCGAGCCGCGCGGCCCATTTGGTCGGGCCGAAAGCCTTGATGCCGGCCGCCTCGAGGTCATCGACGATGCCTGCGCAAAGCGGCACCTCTGGCCCCACGACAACGAGACCTATTTTCTTGTCCTTGGCAAACGCCACGACGCCCTTGTGGTCGCCAGGATCGAGCGCCACGCATTCGGCCTGCTGCGCAATGCCGGCATTGCCGGGAGCGCAATAAAGCCTGCCGGTGAGCGGACTGTCCGCCATCTTCCAGGCCAGCGCGTGCTCGCGTCCGCCGGAACCAAGGATGAGAATGTTCATAGGGCGCGGGCGGCCTTTAGTGGGCGATCAATATTTGGTGTAGCATGCCACTTCACCCCTGCAAGAGATTCGGCCCGTATGGCAGAGCCCGCCCTCAATAACGTTGTGGAATGGACCGTCACCGAGCTCTCGGCGGCGCTCAAGCGCACAGTCGAGGACGAGTACGGCTATGTCCGCGTGCGCGGCGAAATTTCGGGCTTCAAGGGCCCGCATTCGTCGGGCCACTGCTATTTCGCTCTCAAGGACGAAGGCGCCCGCCTCGAAGCCGTGATCTGGCGGACCACCTTCGGCCGGATGCGCGTCAAGCCCGAGGAGGGGCTCGAGGTCATCGTCACCGGCAGGTTGACGACATATCCGGGGCGCTCGAGCTACCAGATCGTCATCGACAGCCTGGAGCCCGCCGGCATTGGCGCGTTGATGAAGCTCCTGGAGGAGCGCAAGAAAAAACTTGCCGCCGAAGGCCTGTTCGATGAAGCGCGCAAGCAGCTCTTGCCGTACCTGCCGGAAGTGGTCGGCGTCGTGACGTCACCGACCGGCGCGGTGATCCGCGATATTCTGCATCGTCTGCAGGATCGCTTTCCTCGCCGCGTGCTGGTGTGGCCGGTGCGGGTGCAGGGTGACACATCAGCGGCGGAAGTCGCGAGAGCCATCCATGGCTTCAATGCGCTGCCTGAGCGCGGCCCGATACCGCGACCCGAGCTGATCATCGTTGCCCGCGGCGGCGGCTCCCTGGAGGATCTTTGGTCGTTCAACGAGGAAATCGTCGTGCGGGCGGCAGCTGCGAGCATGATCCCGCTCATTTCCGCGGTCGGCCACGAAACTGACGTGACGTTGATCGATTTTGCCGCCGACCGACGGGCGCCTACGCCAACAGCTGCTGCGGAGATGGCCGTGCCGGTGCGCGCCGAACTCATGAGCACGCTGGCCGATCTTGGCGCGCGCAAGTTCGCGTGTTGGCGACGAAACGTCGACCGGCATCGCAAGGAACTATTTCTGCTTAGTCGCGCGCTGCCGGCCATCGATGACGTGCTGGCGATTCCGCGCCAGCGGCTTGACTCCTGCGCTGGGCGGTTGCCCCGCGCACTTCGCGCCAATGCGCAATTACACCACACGCGTCTCACTCGGGTGGCGTCGCGCCTGTCGCCGCGGTTGTTGTCGCATCGCATTGAGCGCTGTAACGAACAGACGGTTGCTTTCGGAGACCGTACGCGGCGCGCCTTCCGGATTTTTCAGGATCGCCGCGCGCAACGCTTGCTCAGTGCGGGACAATTGCTGACGGCATATTCCTATCGCGGCGTGCTCGAGCGGGGGTTTGCCCTTGTCCGCGATGGCGACGGGCGCCCTCTGCGTTCGGCCGCTGCCGTCGACGCCGGAATGCGGCTCGACGTCGAGTTTGCCGATGGCCGTGTGGCCGCGACGGCCGACGGAGATGGTGCCGCGCAGCCTGTCGCCAAGCCCAAACCGCGCGCGCGCGGCAGTGGCGAGGGCCCGGGAGGGCAGGGGAGCCTGTTCGGCGCATAATCCGAGGGTTTTACTTGCCGGGCCGAACGACTATGTTTGTCTGGATGCCCAAGCCGGGAATGGAGGCCGCTTTTGCTTAATCGATATGATCGTTCCACGCCGATGAGCGGCGAAGCGGAAGTGAAATATCTCGACGGCGATTTTCGCGTCGTTCGTCCGGGTGCGTTCGTACGATGCGCAGTGACCGGCGTGCCGATTCCGCTGGAGGAACTCAAATACTGGAGCGTTGAGCTGCAAGAGGCCTATGCGGCGCCGGAAGCCGTGCTGCAACGATACCAAAGTCCACACGCGCCAAAGAAATAGGCATCAGCGCCTGAGCTTCGACACCACAAGCCGGCGCAATTCATCGGCTTCTTCGACCACCATGGTGACCTGCAAGGTGTGCGCTCGCGCAGCGAGCGCCTCGAGCAGTCGCTCGCCTGTCATGCGGGCGCGATCCTTTTCAGTGGTGAGGAGCGCGAGACCGCTGTGTTCGGCCTGCATGATGAGTTCTGCCGCCTCCTCTGCAGTATACCGGTGATGATCGCCGAAGGCGTGGCGCTCCGTCACGGCGATGCCAGCTTCAACGGCGGTTGCGAAAAACTTTTCCGGATCACCGATGCCTGCAAAGGCCAATACTTTCTTTCCCTTCAAGGCTGCGGGCCCGGCTGGATCGGGCGCGAGATGGCCGCGGAATATACGAAGGGCACGGGCACGAGCTTGTTCGATGACATCCTCGGCACCTGCGCCTTCACCAACCACCAGCAGCGCATCAATTTGCGCGATTTGCGCGGCCAGTGGTGCACGTAAGGGGCCGGCAGGAAATATGCATCTATTGCCGATGCCACGCTGCGCATCGACCACGGCCAGCGTGAAGTCCTTCCTCAACGAGGAATTCTGTAATCCGTCATCCATAATGATGAGGCCCGCACCTTGTGCGCGGGCAAACTCTGCTCCGCCGGTGCGATCAGTTGCGACGACCGTCGGTGCGGTACGGGCGAGCAGCAGCGGCTCGTCACCGACTCGAGCGGCGACATCGGTGCTGGTATCCACCAGCTTCGGCCCTGCGACATCTCCGCCATAGCCGCGGCTGAGACAAAACGGCCGCTCGCCCGCATCCGAGAGCATTCGCGCAAGCATCATCGCTGTCGGGGTTTTGCCCGCGCCGCCGAGCGTGAAATTCCCCACGCACAGAACCGGCACGCCGACGGAGACGCCTTTCATCGTCATGCGTCTTCCAGCGACGGCGCCGTAGACGAAGCCAAATGGGGCAAGCAGGGCCGCGGCGAAGCCGGCCTTGCGCCACCAGAAGGCCGGCTCACGCATGGCGGGCCCGTTGGCGCAATTGGAGTTGCATCAGATAAGGGTCGAGGGACGCGAGGGTTCGGTCGAGCCCGCCACCCAGGGTCTCCACAATCCTGTGGCCTGCTTCGGCCACGCGAGCACAGGCATCGGGGTCGTTAAGCCATGCGGCAAAATGCGCCGTCAGGCGATCGGCATCGTCAATCAGCTCGGCCCCATGCACACTGTCGAGCGCGCTGTATATTTCTGCGAAATTCCAGACATGCGGGCCGTGCATAATTGCGCAGCGCAGCTTGGCAGCCTCGATTGGATTTTGCCCGCCGTGTCTGATCAGCGAGCCGCCAATGAACACCGCGGGCGTCAGCCGATAGAACAGGCCAAGCTCGCCAACTGTGTCCGCCACATAAACCTGGGTCGTGCGTTTGGGCAATTCCCCGCGCGAGCGTAGTACCGCGTTCAAGCCTTGCGATGCGGCGAGCTCGGCGACGCTGGGCCCGCGCTCGGGATGGCGCGGCGCGATCAATGTCAGGAGATCTGGAAAACTCGTACGCAGGCGGGCATGCGCCTCAATGACCACGTCCTCCTCGCCCGCATGGGTGGAAGCGGCTGCAATCACCGGCCGCCCTGCGATTGCACGTTGCAATGTTGCAAGCGCTGTTGGGTCGGCGGGCGGCGGCGGTACATCAATCTTGAGATTGCCGGTGACGACGACATTTTCCGCGCCCAGCTCGCTCAACCGTCCCGCGTCTGGCGAGGTGCCGGCCAGACAAAGATCAAGACGCTGAAGCAAGGCAGCAATCGAATTTGGCAGGCGACGCCAACGCTCGAAGGAATTTTTCGACAGACGGGCGTTGATCAGCGCCATCGGAATGCCGCGCGCCGATGCTTCGATCATCATGTTCGGCCACAAATCAGATTCTACGAACAATGCGAGATCGGGGCGCCAATGATCGAGGAAGCGACGTACGAAGCGCGGGATATCGAACGGAACGAATTGATGGACCGCCCTGGGCGGAAGGCGCTGTTCAGCGAGCCCGCCCGATGTGACCGTGCCGGTCGTCACGAGCATGTTGATGCCGCGGGCGCAGATGCGGTCGATCAAAGGCAGAACGCTCGCCAGTTCTCCGACACTCGCGCCATGCAGCCAGACAAGAGGATCGTCCGGCCGTGCGATATGATTTTCGCCCCGGCGCTCGGGCAGACGCTGATGGTGCTCCTTGCCGCGCTTGGCGCGCCGGGCCAGCAGAATGGGGACGAATGGCCCCGCCGCCGCGGACAACAGCCGGTACATCCGCAAACCGGCCGGAAGCCTGCCGCTCAAGATCTGTCGCTCCCGGTTCGGTCGGCTATCTCATATGCGCGTGTTGTAACGCGATTGAGTTCGCTCTCGACCTGTTGTCTCGCCGCCTCCAACGCTGCATCGTCAGCGTCGGGCGGCACACGGATCGGACCGCCGGCGACCAATCCCATGCGGCTGAAAGGCAAGTTGATGGCGGATCGGTCCCAATTGTCGAGCTCGATGCGTCGGCTCGAGGCCATCGCCACGGCGTAGATCGGTCGCCCGGAGTGCTGCGCAAGCTTCACCACGCCAAAGCCTGCGACGCGTGCGACCTTTGGCACATCGGCAGTCATGGCAATATTGTAGCCTTCATTCAGGGCCTTGAGCATCTCCGTAAAGGCGGCGGCCCCGCCTTTGCGGTAAAACTCACCGTTATGGGCGCCGGACCCGCGGATGGTGCCGATGTTCAGCCGCTCGGCAGCACGCGCATTGATCTCGCCGTCGCGGTGGCGCGATATCAACACCTTGGTCCGGTGCTGCGGGTCCTGGCGCTTGATGAACGGCGCCATGAAATGTTGGCCATGCCACATCGCGATGATCGCCGGCATCTCCACCGAGTCGTAGATGTCCGAAGGCTCGAGGGTGACCCTGCTCGTCCGCCAGGCAAGTCGCAGATAAGCGGCCGCCACCGTGCCGACGGCTTCCTGGAATGTGGGTGAGGTGACGATACGCTTTAACGGTGGCATATGCACTCAACGGGCTGGTCGGCTCGCAGCGTCGGGGTCGAGCAAGCGATGCAGGTGGACGATGAAATAGCGCATATGGGCGTTGTCGACCGTCTGCTGCGCTTTGGCCTTCCAGGCGACGTAGGCGGTCGCATAGTTCGGAAAGACGCCGACAACGTCGATTTTTTCGAGATCCCTGAATTCGTTGCCGCCGAGTTCGGTGAGTTCGCCTCCCAATACGAGATGCAGTAACTGCTTTTTTGCGGTGGGCGATTCTGCGGACATGAGTCGATCCCTGGTCAAAGCCCCGGCGGCGGCGGATTCGGAGGTTAGCAAATTTACGCGAATTCGGTTTCGCGGTCGCGCACAAGCCCGATCAACGCAGTGTGGCGGGGATACCCGGCGGCTATCAGTGCGCCGTGCGCGGATTGCGGTTTATTGTACTTCAGCGGCCGGCCGACGAAGTCGGTGAGCGCACCGCCGGCTTCGTGCACCAAAAGATCGGCCGCCGCAAGGTCCCAGTCATGACTGCCGCCCGAGGCGATTGCGGCATCGAGCGTGCCCTGCGCAACACGCGCAATTCGCAATGCCAGCGAATGCACTTTGGGCTGGACCAGTATTCCGGGCGTCAGTGCAGAGAGCCGATCGAGATAGCGCTTGGGGCCGGCGAGCCTGGCCCCGTTGAGAGTTTCCCCCGACGTCGTCCTGATCGGCACGCCATTGACCGTGGCGCCGCCACCACGCGAAACAAGGAACATCTCATCGGTTACCGGCGCGTAGAGCGCCGCGGTTAGCGGGCGGCCATATTCGGCGAGTGCGACTGAAATGCTCCAGTCGGCACGGCCGGAGATATAGGCGCGCGTACCGTCGATCGGGTCGACTATCCAGGCGAGTGGTAAAGCGCGGTCGGGCAACTGGTCTTGCGATTCCTCCGACAGCCACCCGGCACCGCGTAAGAGTGTGCTGAGCTGACCGTGCAGAAACTCGTTGACTACGATGTCTGCCTCGGTGACCGGCGAATGATCGGGGCCTTTGGTCCAGCGTTTGAACGGACGGCGTGCGGTCGCGCGCGCAAGCTCTCCAGCCTCGCGCATGATGGCTTCGAGCGGCTCGCGCAGGTCGCCTGTCTCATTGCCCGGCAACGGTCAGGCCCTCCACGCGCAATGTTGGTGCGTTGGTGCTGTAGCGGAATGCGAGGTCGTTAGCCGGGGTAAGTGTACGGAACATATCAAGCAGGTGGCCAGCGATGGTTACTTCGCTCACGGGATAGGTGCGTTTGCCATTCTGGATCCAGAATCCCGATGCACCACGGCTGTAGTCGCCTGTCACCATGTTCGCGCCCACGCCGATCAAATCGGTGACGTAAAAACCGTCGGCAATATCCGCGATAAGTTCCTCGGGGCTGAGTTGGCCGGGCTGCAAATGGAGATTGCTGGGCCCGGGCGAAGTCACCGACGAGCTGCCGCGCTGCGCGTTGCCGGTGGTAACGAGGCCAAGCTCGCGGGCGGTCGCGCTATCCAATAGCCAGGAGCGAAGCACCCCGTCCTCGACCAGCGCGAGCTTCCTGCAGGCGACCCCTTCGCCGTCAAAAGGATGAGAGCGGAGCCCTCGTTTGCGCAGGGGATCGTCGATGATGTGAATGCCGCCGGCAAACAGCTTCGTGCCCATCTGGTCCCGCAGAAAGCTGGTCTTGCGTGCGACCGAGCTGCCATTGACCGCACCGGCGAGATGCGAAACCAGGGAGCCCGCCGCACGTGAGTCGAACACTACGGGCACCTTGCGAGTCGAGACCTTGCGCGGATTGAGCCGCGCGAGGGCACGCTCGCCCGCGCTGCGGCCTATCTTTTCAGGACTTTCGAGATCCGCCGCGTGCCGCATCGACGAGTAGTCATAGTCGCGTTCCATGGCGGTGCCGTCACCTGCGATTGCGGTCACCGCCAGACCATGGTTCGACCCGACATAGGCGCCACGAAATCCGTGGCTGGTGACCAGCACCATTCCGCCGATTCCGGCCGACGCGGAAGCGCCCCCCGATTTGCTGACCCCCTTGACGGCAAGTGCCGCTTGTTCGGCGGCGCGCGCCTGCGTTTCGAGTTCGCCGACCGTTGGCAGGTTCGGATCAATCAGATCGAGATTGGGAAAATCATGCGCCAGCAGGCTTGCGTCGGCGAGACCGGCGAACTTGTCTTCCGGCGTCACCCGCGCCATGGCGACGGCCCGTTCGGCCAAAGCGGCTGCGCCGTCGCCGGTTACGTCATTTGTGGACACCATGGCCTGCCGGTGCCCGACCAGCACACGCAGGCCAAGATCATCGCCTTCGGCACGCTCCGATTCCTCGGTCCGACCGTCGCGCACTTCAATGCCCAATGACATTGTTCGCAGCGCCACCGCATCGGCGGAGTCCGCTCCTGCGGCACGCGCGGCTTTTACCAGCCGTTCAGCGCGGTCGGTCAGTGGAGAGAGGTCGAGGAGCGAGGCGGCAGGAGTGGTCATTGAGTGACTTTCACATAGTCGCGGTGCTGTTCAACCGCCGAACCGGGACAATTTGGGTGGTGACGGCAACACATCGTCAATCATGGTTCGCAACGTGGCGTCAATCATCCCATCGCGAAACGCCTTCGGCTACGGCCGGTTAACCCAGAACTTTAAGCAGATAAGGACGCCTTTCTGCCATGTTTCGTGCGCGACCAGGCACATAAGCCGGCGCGGGAGAGTTTGAGGCGTCAAATGCGATGTGGCGGATGCGCCGGGTCGGGCCGCGACTTGCGGCTCGACCCTTTTGGCTTGCCCGTACGGTTTTCCGCGAGCGATGCCGCCGCCGATGGGCGGGTGCGCGATATAGAACTCCATCGCGAGCGCGTTGTGCTGCGGCGCTCACTGCACGGCATGCGCATGGCGCTCAACATGCCGGTCGCAGCTTACGACGGCATTTCACTATGTTTGCTGCCGGCTGAAGACGGCGCACAAGACGTGCTGGCGATTGTGCTCAAGCACAATGATCCTGCCCTCACGCTGCCGCTCTTCATGACATCGCATGCCGGCGAAGCAGTGGCGGAATGGCGGGCCTGGAGCGAGGTGCTCGGCGTGCGCCTTTTGCTGGCTGAGCATGGTGCATCTTCGCTGATCGCTGGTGCGCAGCTGGGTGAACTGCATGTGGAACGTCCGCGTCCGCGCCGCCGCCGCCGGAGTGCACTCAAAGCACGCCGTCCGACAATTCTTCTTCGGCGCGCTTGCGGCAAGGTCACCAGGACAGCACCGGTGCATCGTGACGAGCGCGAGATCATCGCGCGCGATTAGCACGAAGACGGCCCGACCATTTACATGCTAAGGATGAAAACTTACCTGCACCGCTGCAGCTTCAGCGAACTGCCGTCCTGCATGTTCATCTCGATGTGATCCGCATCGATCTTGCGAAGCCCGTAAGTGGTGTGGCCCGCGCTGATCTGCCCGGTGGAAAACTCATCGACCACGCGGTACGTCGACGGCCCCTCTGATTGAACCGACTGATTTCGATAAGATGGCACGCCGCCATCGCTGTCGGTGCGCTGGTCGCCGATAAACTCGATTATGCGCTTGTTATTCGTGCAGTCGATCGCGCCTTTTTCGCTGCTCGCGCTTTGGCCCCATTTGCCTTGCACTGGATAAACCTGCGCCTGTGCCGACATGGTGAGGACGCTCAACAACGCGGCGGAGAGAATGGTTATGCGCATGGTTGCTTCAACTAATGTGTTTCCGGCGTTCCATACCCGCCCGCGGTGGGCGTTTGTAAGATAATCGCCTCGTTTTGATCGATCATCGTGGCGTCGCACCCTTGCAGCCGCTCGATATTTCCGTCTCTCCGCCGCACCGCGTTTTCGCCAACCTGGCCGGCTTCGCCGCCCGCAAGACCAAACGGGCGCACCCGGCGGTGTCCGGAGAGAATCGTACATTCCATCTTTTCCAGGAATCGGATGGTGCGCCGGATGCCGTCGCCGGCGTGCCATTTGCCGCGCCCGCCGGAACCGGTCCGGATATGGAAATCTTCAAGCACGACGGGGTAACGGAACTCCAGCACCTCCGGGTCGGTGAGGCGCGTGTTCGTCATGTGAGTGTGAACCGCATCGGTGCCGTTGAAGCCGGGGCCTGCGGGGGAGCCTGAGCAGATCGTCTCGTAGTACTGATAGCGCGCATTGCCGAAATTGAGGTTGTTCATGGTGCCTTGAGCGGCCGCGAGGGCGCCAAGCGCGCCGAAAAGGCAGTTCGTCACCGCCTGTGATGTTTCCACGTTGCCAGCGACTACGGCTGCGGGATACTCCGGCGACAGCATCGAACGCTCGGGGATCACAATATTTATTGGCCTCAGGCAACCGGCGTTCATCGGAATGGCATCATCGACCATCACCCGGAACACATAGAGTACCGCTGCACGCGTCACTGGCTCTGGCGCATTGAAATTCGTCGGCTGCTGCCCGCTCGTGCCGGTAAAGTCGACAGTTGCTTCGCGCTTTTTCTTGTCCACGGTGATCTTCACCTTGATCACGGTGCTCTGATCCATTTCGTAGCTGAATTCCGAATCGTGCAGCCGGTCGATCACGCGCCGCACGCTTTCGGCTGCGTTGTCCTGCACATGTTGCATGTAGGCTTTCACGACAGGCAGCGTAAAGTGCACGACCATCTTGCGCAGCTCGGCAACGCCTTTTTCGTTAGCGGCAATCTGTGCCTTGATGTCGTTGATATTCTGCACCGGATTGCGCGCCGGATACTTCGCTCCGGTTAGCGCCGCCATCAGTTCTTTTTCACGAAAACGGCCGCGGTCGACAAGCTTGAAATTGTCGAACAGCACGCCTTCCTGCTCGATGGTGGTTGCATTCGGCGACATCGAACCGGGCGAAATGCCGCCAACATCGGCGTGGTGGCCGCGCGACGCCACCCAGAACAGGATCGATTTCTTCCTGTCGTCGAACACCGGCGTGCAGACAGTGATGTCGGGGAGATGGGTGCCGCCGTTATAGGGCGCGTTGATGGCGTAGATGTCGCCGGGTTTGATCCGCCCAACATTGTCCCGAATGATCGTTTCCACCGAACGATCCATGGAACCAAGATGAACCGGCATGTGCGGCGCATTGGCGACCAGCGTGCCGTCATGCGCGAACACCGCGCAGGAGAAATCGAGCCGTTCCTTGATGTTGACCGAATAGGCCGTGTTTTGCAGGGACACGCCCATCTGCTCCGCGATCGACATGAAGAGATTGTTGAACACCTCCAGCATCACCGGGTCGGCATGGGTGCCGATGGCGTACGTACGCTTCAACTTCTTGGCGCGCGTGAGGAGCAAATGATTTTTAGCGGTCAATTCAGCCTGCCAGCCAGGCTCGACAACGATGGTTTGATGCGGTTCGATGATGATAGCTGCGCCTTTCACACGCGAGCCCGGTTTGAGCTGATCGCGGGTGTAGACATTCGCCTTGTGCCATTGGCCGGCTGAAAAGAACTGTGTGCGCAAGGCGGGTTTCGGCAGGGCGCCTCGCGAGCGTTTCACCGACTTTTCGGAAAACTTTGCACCGCCGCCGACGGCTTCCACGGATACCGCTTCGACCACCATTTGTTTTGTGCGGTCGATGAAACCGAAACGAGCCTTATGCGCCTTTTCGAATGCGCGCTTCATGGTGGGAGCACTGCCGGCTGCGACGACCAGCGCCGTATCGGTGCCCGCATAGCGAATGTGTGCGCGTGTAAATATTTTGATCTTGCCCGGCGAGACGCCCTGGCCGGCGACCTCGGCCTTTGTCGCCTTGCCAAGCGCTGCGCCGATGCGGGCTATCGCCGTGAGCGCCTTGTCACCGAAAGCAAGTTCAATTGCCTGCTCACGCGTGGCGCGTATGTCGGCCAGGCCCATACCGTAGGCAGAGAGCAGCGAAGAGAAAGGGTGAATGAGCACGCGCGTCATGCCAAGCGCGTCGGCGACCAGACATGCGTGCTGGCCGCCTGCGCCGCCGAAGCAATTTAGTGCGTAGCGGGTGACGTCATAACCCCGCTGCACTGAAATTTTCTTGATCGCGTTCGCCATGTTTTCGACCGCGATCTTGATGAAACCATCGGCGACTTCCTCGCCTTTACGATCGCCGACCTGCTGCGCCAGGTCAGAAAAGGCATTGCGTACAGCATGCGCGTCGAGCGGAAGATTCCGCGAGGCGCCGAAGATCTTCGGGAAGAAGTCCGGAATAAGCTTGCCGACCATCACATTGGCGTCGGTGACGGCCAACGGCCCGTCGCGCCGGTAGCATTTCGGGCCGGGATTGGCGCCCGCAGAATCGGGACCGACGCGGAAGCGTGCCCCGTCGAAATGCAGGATTGAGCCGCCGCCGGCTGCGACAGTATGGATCAGCATCATAGGCGCGCGCATTCGTACGCCGGCAACTTCCGTCTCGAACGCGCGCTCATATTCGCCGTCGAAATGCGACACATCGGTCGATGTTCCGCCCATGTCGAACCCGATGAGGCGATCGAGACCCGCTTGCCGTCCGGTTTCCGCCATTCCGACCACGCCGCCGGCGGGACCGGACAAGATTGCATCCTTACCCTGGAACAGCGCGGCATCGGTCAGTCCGCCGGACGACATCATGAACATCAGGCGCGCAGCGGATCTTTTTGCATCGAGATCCCTGTCCACCTGCGCCACATACCTGCGCAGGATCGGGGACAAATAGGCATCCACCACCGTGGTGTCGCCGCGGCCAACCAGTTTGATCAGCGGCGACACTTCATGGCTCACCGAAACCTGGGCAAAGCCCATTTCGCGTGCGACCGCCGCAACACGCTTTTCGTGCTCGGGAAAACGGTAGGCATGCATGAATATGATCGCGACGGCTTTGATCCCGCCAGCCTTGGCAGCCTCCAGATCGGAGCGTACCGCCGCGAGATCTGGCTCCCGCTCCACCGTGCCGTCAGCGCGCACGCGCTCGTCAACTTCCGCCACACGCTCATAGAGCATCTCGGGTTTGATGATGTGACGGGCAAATATTTTTGGGCGCGCCTGGTAACCGATCTTGAGCGCGTCACGGAAGCCCTTGGTGATCAACAGGAGCGTTCGTTCGCCCTTGCGCTCGAGCAGGGCGTTGGTTGCGACTGTCGTGCCCATCTTCACAGCGCCGACACGGCCGGGCGGGATTTCGTCGCCAGCCCGCAGTCCGAGCAAATCGCGAATGCCTTGAACGGCGGCGTCCGCATAGGCCTCGGGGTTTTCCGACAGGAGCTTGTGCGCCACCAACGTGCCATCCGGGCCCCGGCCGACGATGTCGGTAAACGTGCCGCCGCGGTCAATCCAGAAGTCCCAGAGCTGATGTGTCGTTTTTATTGGCATGGTGCTGAATGCTGGACGAGGGCTGCACTATGTCCGGCCTGTCGGGGGCAAAACAAGCCTGCTAGGCTCGGGTACCGGAAAAAATAACTGGTGAACCCATGAACAGTTTGTTTGCGCTCGCGGTCCCGCTGCTGGTTGTTGCTTCGGCCGCACACGCGGTTGAGCTTAAGGTTCTCAGCGGCAATGGTCCCAGGGCCGCGGTCCGCGAGCTGTGCACCCAGTTCGAGCGCGCCACCGGCAACAAGATCGACCTGCGCTTTGGGGTGAATCCCGAGGTCAAGAAGAAGATCGATGCCGGCGAAAGTTTCGATGTTGTCGTGGGGAATCCGCCGATCATCGACGCGTTGATCAAGGACAGCTTGGTTGTTGGGCCACGCACCGATTTCGGCCGCGCCGGGCTGGGTGTGGCAGTGCGTCAGGGCGCACCCAGGCCCGACATCTCCTCGGTCGAGGCCTTTAAGCGTACATTGCTTGCAGCAAAGGCCGTGGCCTATCCGGGGAAAGGGGCCAGCGGGCTGTATTTCGTCAGCCTGCTCGATCGCATGGGCATCAAGGCGGAGATGCAGGGCAAGCTCAAGCCGATGGAGGCTGAAGATACTGTCGAAGTGGTCGCGCGTGGCGAGGCGGATATGGTGGTCGTCGTCGCCACGCGCATATTTGACGTTCCTGGCGTTGAGGCTGTCGGTCCAATCCCGGAAGAGTTGCAGACGAAAATCGGCTTTGCCGCCGGACTGGGCGCGGCGGCCAAGGAGCCCGACGCAGCCAAGGCCTTGATCCGGTTTTTGAGTGCGCCCGCCGCCGCGCCGACGCTCAAAGCGAAAGGCGTTGATCCAGCCGGATAGTTTTTGAATCGTCTACGAAAGGGCAACGAAGCCCTGAATTGGGGAGGCTAAGATGGCGATACAGGCAACGACCGCCGCGAGCGAGCATCATCCGACCGCCTGGTACTCGGAGATGAGCGGCAAGGAAAAGAGTACCTTCTGGGCCTGCACCGGCGGCTGGATCCTGGATGCGATGGATGTGCAGATCTACAGCTTCGCCATCCCGGCGATCATTGCGACATTTGCAATGACCAATGCCCAGGCGGGGTTGATCGGCACGTCGACGCTCCTGGCATCGGCGTTTGGCGGCTGGTTTGCCGGCGCGCTGTCGGACCGCTTCGGCCGTGTGCGCACGCTACAAATCACCATCGCATGGTTCGCTTTTTTCACCTTTCTCTGCGGCTTCGCGCAGAATCCGACGCAGCTTTTGATCTTCCGCGCCAGCATGGGCTTCGGTTTCGGCGGCGAATGGGCTGCGGCAGCTGTTCTCATCGGCGAGGTCATCCGGTCCGAGCATCGCGGCAAGGCGGTTGGCGCGATGCAGAGTGGTTGGGCTATCGGCTGGGGCATCGCGGCGATCCTTGCGACGATTCTGTTCAGCGTCCTGCCGCAGGAAACCGCTTGGCGCGCACTGTTCTGGGTGGGACTGAGCCCTGCAATTCTCGTCTTCTTCGTGCGGCGCATGGTGGACGAGCCGCCCGTTTATACCCAAACCCAGAAGAAGCTCGATGCCGCGGGCCGCAGGCCGAATTTCCTAGAGATTTTCTCGCCAACCATGCTTCGAACGACAATATTGACCTGCATTCTCACGACCGGGGCGCAGGGTGGCTACTACGCGATCACGACATGGCTGCCGACCTTCCTGCGCACCGAGCGCAAGCTCACGGTGCTCGGCACCGGCGGGTATCTTGCCGTTATCATCATCGGCTCGTTTATCGGCTACCTCGTGAGCGCATGGCTTTCCGACCGCATTGGTCGCCGCGCAAACTTCATCCTCTATGCTGCCTGCTCGATCGTCACTGTGTTCGTCTACACGCAGCTTCCCGTAGACAACACGTCGATGCTGTTCCTCGGCTTCCCCCTTGGCTTCTTCGCATCCGGCATCTTCTCCGGCATGGGGCCGTTTCTTACCGAGCTTTTTCCCACGCGCATGCGCGGATCGGGGCAGGGCTTCGCCTACAACTTCGGACGCGGCATCGCCGCAATGAATCCGCTGTTCGTGGGAATGCTCAGCGCCACCCTGTCGCTCGGACAGTCCATTGGGGTGTTCGCGCTTATTGCCTATGGACTCCTGATCGTCGCCGCGCTTCTTCTGCCCGAAACGAAGGGGCGCGTTTTGACCGCCGAAGCCTGAAATACGCTCGATGGCGTCGCGGGAGTCGGGCCTTTGGCCCGCTCTTGCGCCGCCAGTGCGATCTGGCCGAAATGTCTATTGCTTGCGGCCCGCCGACAACGCCATCATGCGTTGGGGATTGGGCATGGTACGCGTTTTTCTCGACCGGCTTTATCAATTTGCGGGTTACGCGGCGGGCGTATTTCTGCTCGCGATTTTCATCCTGATGATGTTGCTCTCGGCTGGTCGGCCGCTCGGTCTCAACATTCCGGCCGGCGACGACCTGGTGTCGTGGTGCATGGTGGCGACGTCGTTCCTCGGCCTCGCACACACGTTCCGCCACGGTGAGATGATTCGCGTCGGGCTTTTGATCGACCGCTTCGAAGGCCGCACCCGCCACGTCCTCGAAGTCTGTTCGCTTTTGGTCGGCGGGTTTTTCGTCGCGTTTTTCGCCTATTACGCCGTGCTGCTGACCTTCGACTCCTGGCGCTTCCACGACATGGCGCAGGGGGTTCTGCCGGTGCCGTTGTGGATTCCGCAACTCGGTTACAGCGGCGGTCTGCTCATTCTTCTGGTCGCATTCGTCGATGAATTCATCCACGTCATTCGCGGCAATATCCCGCGCTACGAAAAGCCGACGCCGAAGACAGCGGAAGAGGTTGTCGAGCAAGCCATTCAGAGCGGTGTCTGATTATGGTGGAGCTCGTCGGCATTTCCGCACTGCTGCTTATCTTCCTGACCATTCTGCTGGCTGGCGGTGTGTGGATCGCCGTGGCGCTGCTGGCGACCGGCTATGTCGGCATGCAATTCATCGGTGGCGGCATTCCCTCCGGTCCGGTGCTGGCCACCACCATCTGGGGCAACAGCAATTCATGGACGCTGGCCGCGCTGCCGTTGTTCATCTGGATGGGCGAAATCCTGTTCCGCACCAAATTGTCGGAGGAGATGTTTCGTGGGCTTGCGCCCTGGCTCAACCGCATTCCCGGCCGTCTGATGCACGTCAATGTGCTAGCCTGCGGCATCTTCGGATCGGTGTCGGGGTCGTCGGCCGCGACCTGCGCCACCGTCGCCAAGATTGCGCTGCCGGAGTTGAAGAAGCGCGGCTACGACGAGATGGTCTCGCTCGGCTCACTCGCCGGGGCCGGTACGCTCGGCATTCTGATCCCGCCGTCCATCACCATGGTGGTCTATGCGGTGGCGGCGAATGTTTCGATCATCCAGATATTTCTCGCCGGCTTTCTGCCCGGACTTCTCGTGATGGTGCTTTATTCCGGCTACATCGCAGGCTGGTCGCTGTTGCATCCGGAAAAAACACCGCCGGCCGAACCGGAGATGTCGTTTCGCGAGAAGCTCCACGAATCCAAGCAGCTTATCCCTTTGACGCTGTTGATCGTGCTTGTGTTCCTTTCGCTGATGCTGGGCTGGGCAACCGCGACTGAATGTGCGGCCTGGGGCGTCATGGGTTCACTGGCGATTGCGTGGTGGCACAGCGCACTCACCTGGGACGCATTCTGGGCGAGCGTCATGGGAACCGTGCGGGTCAATTGCATGATCATGCTGATCCTGGCCGGTGCGTCCTATATGTCCACTTCGATGGCCTACACGGGTATTCCGGCGGCGCTGGCGGGCTGGGTCGACAGCTTCCACCTGAGCCCTTACGCGCTGATTTCCGCGCTGACCGTCATGTACATCGTTCTCGGCACCGCGCTTGACGGCATTTCGATGATCGTGCTGACGACCGCGATCGTCATTCCGATGATCAAACAGGCGGGCTTCGACCTGGTCTGGTTCGGAATATTCGTTGTGCTGGTGGTGGAGATGGCAGAGGTATCGCCACCTGTCGGGTTCAATCTGTTCGTGTTGCAAACCATGAGCGGGCGCGATTCCAACACGGTGGCGCGGGCGTCGCTGCCGTTCTTCTTTCTGCTCGTCGTCGCGGTTGCCATCATCACGGTATTTCCTGATATTGTGATGGTTCTGCCGCGATGGGCTTTTCCCGAGTAGTCAACCAGAGGGCGCAACCATGAATTCGTTTCGAACCGCAATTCTCGCCGCGGCCTGCGTGGGGGCCTCGCTGGCAGCTTTGCCCGCCTCGGCACAGACCAAATGGAATTTGCCGGCCGCCTATCCTCCGGACAATCCGCACAGCGAAAATCTTGCGCTGTTCGCCAAGGATGTCGCCGACGCGACCGGCGGCAAACTGCAAATCACCGTTCACCCCGGCGCCTCGCTGTTCAAGGCGCCCGAAATCAAGCGCGCGGTGCAGACCGGGCAAGCGCAGGTTGGCGAGGTATTGATCTCTCTGCACGAGAACGAAGACCCGATCTACGGCATCGACGTCATTCCATTCCTCGCCACCAGCTATTCGGATTCGCTGAAGCTCTGGGAAGCGTCGAAGCCCGCCATCGAAAAGAAGCTCGCCTCGCAGGGCATCATCCTGCTGTTCGCGGTGCCATGGGCGCCGCAGGGCATTTACGCCAAGAAGGATCTCGAATCGATTGATGACATGAAGGGTCTCAAATGGCGCGCCTACAATGTCGGCACCGCAAGGATTGGCGAACTGGTCGGCGCGCAGGTTTTGACCGTGCAGGCGGCTGAATTGCCGCAGGCGCTCGCGACCGGCGTGGTCAATTCCTTCATCACCTCGGCCGCGACCGGCTACGACAGCAAGGCCTGGGAGTCGATGGATCATTTTTACGACACGCAGGCGTGGATACCGAAGAACGTGACCATGATGAACAAGGCAGCGTTCGATGCGCTCGACAAACCGACACAGGACGCGGTGCTCAAGGCGGCCGCCACGGCGGAAAAGCGCGGTTGGAAAATGTGGCAGGACAAGAGTGGCTGGTATCTCGACCAGCTCAAGTCGCACGGCATGAAAGTGTTGCCGCCGAGTCCGACGTTGCAGTCCGGCCTGAAGAAAGTTGGCGACCAGCTCACCGCCGATTGGCTGAAGAAGGCAGGCACGGACGGCGAAGCGGTGATCGCGGCTTACAAGAAGTGAATCGACTGATTGAGGGAATACCTCAATGAAAGGGACTGTAGCGGTCCTCGGGCTTGCGTGTGCGCTCGCCAGCAGCGCGGCCGCCGAAAGCCAATGGGATTTGCCGACCAATTACGCGGCAAGCGCGTTTCATACCAGAAACATCGCGCAATTTGCCGTGGATGTGGACAAGGCAACCGGCGGGTCATTGAAGATTGCTGTCCATCCGGGCGGCACGATGATCAAACACGCGGAGATCAAGCGCGCTGTCAGTGATGGCAAGGCGGCGGCCGGAGAGATCCTGATTTCGCTCGCCGCAGACGAGGCGCCAGTCTACGGCGTCGATTCGATTCCGTTTCTTGCAACCGGCTACGAGGGCGCACGTAAACTTTATGCTGCGCAAAGGCCCTATCTCGAAAAGCAACTTGCGAAGGAAGGACTGATCCTTCTGTTTTCGGTGCCGTGGCCGCCACAGGGAATATACGCCAGGCGTGAAATCGGTTCGGTCGACGACCTCAAAGGACTGAAATTCCGGACCTACAACGCAATGACCAAGCGGATCGCGGAGCTCGCCGCCGCTCAACCCACGCAGATCGAAGTTCCGGATCTTCCCGCTGCTTTCGCGTCGGGTCGCGTCGACATCATGATCACTTCGGCGTCAAGCGGCGTGCAGTCGAAAGCCGAGGAGTATCTCACGAACTACATGGATACGCAGGCCTGGCTGCCGCGAAACATGGTGGTCGCAAACAAGGAAGCATTCGACCGGCTTTCCGCGGAAGAAAAGGTCGCGCTGATCGATGCAGCGAAAGCAGCCGAGGCCCGTGGCTGGAAATTGTCGATCGAGGAAATGACTGCAAAGACCAAGGCGCTCAAGGACGCCGGAATCATCGTTCTCCCGCCAAGCCCGGCACTTCAGTCCGGCCTGGCCAGAATGGGATCAACCATCGCCAATGAGTGGGTTGCGTCCGCCGGTCCTGATGGCGAAGCGATGCTGGCCGCCTATAGAAAATAAGTGCGGGTCTTTCGTCAGCCTAACGTCTCGCGACACCCATGCGTTGTCCGACGAGGACGGCAATGACGACAGCGGTCGCATAGAGCAGCGTCGATGCATCGAAGCGCTCACCGTTCACAGGCACCGACAGCGCGACAATCACGAAAGGCTGCAGCAACATCAGCTGACCGACTCGGGCCACTCCACCCATTGCCATCGCTGCATTGAATACGAAAAACGCTAAGAATTGACTGATCAAGCTGACATAAGCGAGTCCGGCCCAGGCTGAGCGCGGGACGTCACCAAGGTTGGCTTGCCACAGCGCGAGAGCCGCACATAGGGACAGCGGCAGGAACAATGCAACTTGCCAGGAAATGACTTCCCATCCGGGCAGTTTCCGGCTCAGGCGGCCGGAAAGCGTGTAGCCGAACGCGCCGGAAATGACGGTGCCGAGCAAATATAAATCGCCGATTTGAACGGTATTCGCACCGCTCTGCTGCACCATGAAGACAAGGACTATGATTGCGCCCGCCATGCTCGCAAGCCAGAAACCGAGACTCGGGCGCTCGTGAGCGAGGAGCGCTGCAGCGGCGGCGGTTGCGAGCGGAAGGATGCCCAGCACGACGCCGCCGTGCGCGGCCGGCACATGCGCCATAGCCAGCGCCATGAAGACCGGGAAGCCAACGATCGTGCACAGACCCGCGAGGAGGAATTCGTGCCACAAGTGGCGCGGTGGCACCGGCCGGCGCAACACGAGCAGCAACAGCATGCCGATGCACCCGGCGATCGCCGCACGTGCGGCCGAAAGAAACAACGGGTCGAACGCGGCAACTGCAAGTCTTGTTGCCGGCAGCGTGCCGCCGAACAAGAGTACTCCAGCAAGGCCAAGTGTGAGACCGAGTTTTTCGCGGGAAGTCGTCATGCGGGCGGCGGACGCTAGCTCCCTGCCGGATGCGGCGCCAGTGCAGTCGACCCAAATTGGCGGGGGCCCGGCGGTTTTGCCGCCGAGCCCCCTTACAATGTATCAGCCGGCCTGTAAGCCGGGTTCTGTATGGCCTGCGGCACGAGCCGCAGACGTGACGGCCATTCCTCTTGCACGCCGGTTGCCCGGCGCTTCAAGCAACCTACCCGAACGGCTGATCCGGACTGATCCGGGATTGCTCCCGCGCCGTTCCTATTCGGTCTTGCTCCCGGTGGGGTTTGCCGTGCCGTTTCCGTTGCCGGAAACGCGGTGCGCTCTTACCGCACCGTTTCACCCTTGCCGCGGCTAAACGCAACGCGCCGAGGCGGTCTGTTCTCTGTGGCACTGTCCCTGGGGTTTCCCCCGCCGGACGTTATCCGGCACCGTTCGTCCATGGAGCCCGGACTTTCCTCCCCGGCCGCCTTTCGGCATTGGCGCGGAGCGGCCGTCCGGCCGACTGACGGGATACCAATGAAGATTGTGCGCCGGGGCGTCAAGGCTCGTCGGGGGGCAGGCTTAAGAAACACTGTCCGTCAGCAGCACGATCACGCGAGTGGCGGCGGGCGCGTTTCAATCAATGCGCGCAGGGTCAGCAGCGTGGACGGATCGGCCACACCGTCGACGCGCGCCTGCCGGAAATGGCGCTGAAAGGCGGTGATGACCTGCTGGGTTGGCGCGTCATAGGTCCCGCTTTCCGCGAGGCCGTAGCCGTAGGAACGTAAGGTCCGTTGGAGACGCGTGACCGCATCACCACGGTCGCCGAGCCGGATTCCGCTCCCTTCGAGGTCAAGCGGCGCAGCGCGAACCCAATGACCAACACCGGATTCACTCAACAGGCCCCATGGAAATTTTTCGCCGGGATCCTGTTTCCGGGCGGGCGCGACATCGGAATGCGCGAGAACGCGGTCAGCGCTGATCGGTCCGCGACGAGTGATGATTGATTTGCAAAGCGAGATGACCGCCGCAATCTGGCGCAGCGGAAAGTCGGGATATCCGAACTCATGCCCGGGATTGACGATCTCGATGCCGATCGAGCGCGAATTGATATCGGTTTCCCCCGCCCACGACGATTCCCCGGCATGCCAGGCGCGTTTGTCCTCCGGCACGCATTGAACGATGCGGCCATTCTCGAATACCACGTAGTGGGAGGAAACCTTGCTTGCAGCCTTGGTCAGCTGTTGCAGGGCCGCTTCTCCGGTCTGCATGCCGGTGTAGTGCAGCAAGATCATATCCGGCGGGCGGCCGTTCTTGCGCTCGTCAAAATTGGGCGAGGGCGAAACGTCGGCGACGATAAAGGAATCCGGCGAAAATGCGGACATGGGCCGGACAGAAGACATGGGCCGGACAGAACCGGTGGTGGACGGGGACGCGGGGCATCATTCACCGTGCCCGATCAAAAAAGCAAGGCTTGAAAAGCAATGCGGCCCAGGCGCTGCCACCCGGGCCGCACGCGATTTATTTCCGGCCGATGAACTAACGGCTGCTGGCCGGAGGCGTCGTCGTACCCGACGGTCGCATGCCACCGTTGCCCATCGGAGTGCCTGAACCGGTGGTGCTTGTCGGCTTCGGCGGCTCATAGCGCGCGAACGTCTGCGCGTTCTTGAGTTCGTCCTTTGTTGCGGCCAGCTTCAGCTTGTCGAAAGAGCCGTTTTGGCCCGGAACGACATCGAAAGAGCTCGGCGCAAGGGCTACTTCCTTCGCACCCACGCCCAGGACACCGCCAACGCTGATCACGAAGGCTTCAACCTTCCCCCTCTTGTCGAAGAGGATATCGCTGACATCGCCGATCTTCTCATTCTCGGATCCGACAACATCGGTACCCTTGAACTTGGACGCCAGCCATTGATCAGATTTCTGAGACGACACAAAGTTCGTCTTGCCGGAACTTTCCGATTTCATCGAATCCGACTTTACGGCCGGTGCGTTATCGGACGTACTCGGCGATTGCGCAAACGCGCCGCCCGCCACGGCCACGCTCAGCGCTGTCGATAACAATATTTTTTTGAGCATAGGGGTTTCCTCTCCATTACGTGTGAGTTCAGAAACGTCAACGCGTGGCGAAGAGCGCCGTTCCCTTGAGACACCTGGCTGCAATTCGAAAACGGAACTCCGGTGCGCGCGCGTTCACTATGAGATTGCGCTGCAACATCTGATATTTCGTGTGCGGAGTTCAAACACCCGTGACCAAACGTTGACTTAAGAATTCCGGCAAACCGGCTTCGCGTATTTTCCGCGCTGCGGTTTCGTTGTCGTACGCCACACGCACATAGATCAGGACGTTGCGTTCGGTATCGAGCGCGCCGTAGCAGGCGGCCGGATTGTAATCGCGCGGCTGCCCGACCGCGCCAATCACCGCGAGCCAGCGCCGCTGCGCGAGTAGCGGGATTTCCACGGCTTGCACCGGCTGGAATTCGGTGAGCTTTCCGGCCGGCGACAGATCGTAAAGCTGCGGCACGTGCACGTGCCCGCAAAATGTCGCTTGCGCGCGCGTCGCCAGGAAGCTGCGCGCGGCGCTCTCAACACCGGTGATGTACTCCCAGTGCCGCGGGGCACTAGCGCTGGCGTGCACGAACAGGTAGTTGCCGTCTTCGAACGTCAGGGGCAATCGGGTCAGGAACTCGGACTGGGTCCGATCGAGTCTGGGCCGCGTCCAATCGATGGCCTCCGCAGCAATGTGGTTCATGCCGCCGGTGCCGGTGCTGATCGCAGCGTCGTGATTGCCGAGCAGCGCCACCGCGCCGGCCTCGACCTCGCGCATCACCGTGTCCACTGCGAACGCAGGGTCCGCGCCATAGCCGACATAGTCGCCGAGAAAAATGAAGCGGCTGATGCCGGCACGGCGGGCGTGATCGAGACTCGCGTCGAGCGCTTCGCGGTTGGCGTGAATGTCGCTGAAAAGTCCGATCCACATGAGGTCACGGGGTCCCGGGCGGGGCCGGAATTCGGCAACGTTTCTTTAAGTTTAACCGCCGTTAATGGCGTTGACCTGCTTCAACGGCGCTTCGGGAGGATTGGGCCGCTTTCTTGACGGCCATATAATCCCATGATATCCCACGTTTTCCCAAATTGGGACACAGGCCTGTCAGGCGCGAGCCGGCACCGGCGCCGAGGCTCTCTGCCCGTCTCCGGCGTGTGTGATCCAGGTGTCCCAAGTTGCGTCGAGTCGGAGTGGAGTGGGGGGTATGAACCGCTTCGTGGCGAGCTTCACGCTGCGGCTCGATTCCAAGGGGCGCGTCTCAATCCCTGGTTCGTTTCGTTCGGTGCTCGGCCGCGACGGTCTGGAGAGCCTTTTTTGCTATCCGGCGTTGGATCGCCCGGCGATCGATGCCGGCGGAAGTGCGCTGATGGTGGAAATCGAGGCCTTGATCGGGCGCTATGCGCCGTTTTCGGATCAGCGCGAACAGCTGGCGCTGGCGCTGTACGGGACCAGCGAGACGCCCAGGATCGATGGCGAGGGGCGCGTCGTGCTGAGCGAGAACCTCAAGCGTCATGCGGGAATTACCGAGACGGTGGCGTTCGTCGGTCTCGGCCACAAGTTTCAGATCTGGGAGCCTGGCCGTTTCCAAAGAGAGCTCGCGGAGGCCACCGACAAGGTGCGCGCGCTCAAGGAAGAGCTGAGTTCCCCGGTGGCGGCGCGCAACGCGCGTGGAGCACGGGAATGATGGCGGGTGGCGGCGGCTCAGCTGTCGCTGGCGGATCGGCCCTCCACATTCCCGTGCTCGGCCGCCCCGTGGTGGATTTTCTCAATGTGCGTGACGGCGGCGTCTATATCGATAGCACCTTCGGTGCCGGCGGCTATACACGCGCAATTCTCGCGGCCGCTAACTGCAAACTTGTCGCCATCGATCGCGACCAGAGTGCCGTCGCGCGCGGCGCCGATCTGGTTGAGGAGGCTAAAGGCCGCCTGACCCTGATCGAAGACCGGTTCTCCAATCTCGACACCATCGCCCGTGAGGCCGGGTATGACGCGGTCGATGGCGTCGTGCTCGATCTGGGCGTCTCGTCCATGCAGCTCGATACCGCGGGACGCGGCTTTTCGTTCCGTCTCGACGGACCGCTCGACATGCGCATGAGCGGCGAGGGCGCCAGCGCCGCCGACGTAGTCAATACGGCCAGCGAAAGGGATCTTGCGGACATCATCTTTACCCTCGGCGAGGAGCGGCATTCACGCGCGGTGGCGCGCGCCATTCTCAAGGCGCGCGCCAGCGCGCCGATCGAAACAACCCGCGCGCTCGCGGATATCGTCGTCTCCGTCGTTCGGTCACGTCCCGGCGATATCCATCCGGCAACGCGCACATTTCAGGCGCTTCGCATCTTCGTGAACGATGAACTCGGTGAACTTGTCAGAGCGCTTCAGGCCGCGGAACGAATCCTCAAAGCAGAAGGCCGGCTGGTGGTGGTGTCGTTTCACTCGCTCGAAGATCGCATCGCGAAGTCATTTTTCGCCGATCGCAGCCAGAGCCGCGGTGGCTCGCGACACGCGCCGGAAGTCAAACGTCCGCCGCCGACGTTTCGTACGCTCACCAAGCGACCCGTCGCAGCCGATGAGGATGAAATCGCGCGCAACCCGCGCGCCCGTTCCGCCAAGTTGCGTGCTGCCGAGCGCACTGAAGCGCCCGCTCGCGCCAGCGTGTTGCCGGATCTGTTGCCCCGCGCACCGTCGCTGGCCGACGCATTGAAAGGCCGGTGAGTCATGCGCCTTCTCAATATTCTGGTTATCGGAGCGCTGATCCTGGCAGCTTCCTTTGTGTACAAGATCAAGTTCGACTCCACCCTCCAGGCGGAACGCGTAGCCAAGCTGCGCGGCGAATTGCGCCGCGAGCGCAACGCTATCGCCGTGTTGCGCGCTGAATGGGCGAAGCTCGATACGCCTGGCCGCATACAGGGGCTGGCCGACCGCCATCTGGCCCTGCAGCCGGTCAGATCGACTCAAATCGACAAGCTTGACCGGTTGCCCGAGCGCCCGGCGGTGGTTGTTCCGTCGCCCGGCGCCGATCCCATCGGGGCCATGCTTGCGCCCGCCCCCGACACGACCGGCAGTGTGTCGCCACCGCGACGGCGACCGCAATGAACGAACCGAAGAGACATACGGAAAACCGCTGGCAACGCCTCCTGCGTTCGCTCCTCTATGGCCACGATGTTGACCGCAACGTGAAGGCGAAGGCGCGGCTCGGTCTGGCTATTGTGGCGTTCGCCGGAATCTTTTCGATCATTGCGCTGCGGCTGGTGATGTTCGCGACCACCAGCGAAGGCCACGGCGGCCGCCGCAGTGTCACGCAGGACGCGGTCGCTACCGCGCGCCCCGACATCCTGGATCGCAATGGCGAGATCCTCGCAACCGATGTGAAGACGCCCTCTTTATTCGCTGAGCCGCGCAAGATCATCGACGTCGACGAAGCGGTCGAACTGCTCACAGCGGTGTTGCCTGATCTCGACACGAACGAAGTCCGCGAGCGCCTGTCCTCGAAACGCGGCTTCGTCTGGCTCAAGCGCGAGATCACGCCAAGCCAGCAGCAGGAGATTCACCGCCTCGGCATTCCCGGAGTTGGCTTCCTGACCGAGAATAAGCGCATCTACCCCAACGGGGCGGTCGTCTCGCACGAGATTGGTCATGTCAACATCGACAACCAGGGCATCGCGGGCATCGAAAAGTGGCTGGATGGTCAGGGACTCGCCGCACTGCATATGGCGGGGCTCGCTACCGATCAGCTGCAGCGACCGGTCAACCTTGCGCTCGATCTGCGCGTGCAATACGCGCTGCGCGATGAACTGATCGCTGCGCGTGACAAGTACAAGGCCAAGGCCTCGGCCGGTGTCATTGCCGACGTCAACACCGGCGAAATCATCGCCATGGTCTCGGAGCCCGACTTTGATCCAAACAATCCGCGCGAGGCGACGGACCCAAACCGGCTCAATCGTCTGACCACCGGCGTCTACGAGATGGGCTCGACGTTCAAGGCGCTGACGCTGGCGATGGCACTCGACAGTGGCCGCGTTTCATTGTCGTCGTCATTTGATGCGCGCATGCCGCTCCGCTACGGAAAATTCGAGATCCATGACTTCCACGCACAAAAACGTGTCCTGTCGGTGCCGGAAATTTTCACATACTCGTCGAACATCGGCACAGCGCGCATGGCGCTCTCGCTTGGCGTCGAATACCACAAGGCGTTTCTTAAAAAGCTCGGGCAGCTTGACCGCCTGCGTACCGAATTGCCGGAAAGCGCCGAGCCGCTGGTTCCCAAGCATTGGGGCGAGCTCAACACGGTCACCATTGCCTTCGGGCACGGCCTTTCGGTGGCCCCGCTGCAGGCGGTGATGGGCATTTCCGCGCTGGTCAATGGCGGGAAGATGATCCCGCCGACATTCCTCAAGCGCAATCAGGCGGAGGCCGAGCAACTGGCGCAGCGGGTTATCAAGCCCGAAACGGCTGAAAAAATGCGGTATTTGATGCGCCTGAACGTCGAAAAAGGCACGGCGACGAGAGCCAATGTCGCAGGCTATTATGTCGGCGGAAAAACCGGCACTTCGGACAAAGTCGTTGGCGGGCGATACTCCAAGACCAAAGTCTTGACCAGTTTCACGGCCATATTGCCCTCCGACAAGCCGCGTTATCTTTTGTTGATCATGCTCGACGAACCGCAGGGTCTGCCCGAAACCCATGGCTTCACCACATCGGGCTGGAATGCGGTGCCCGTCGGCGCTCAAGTGATCGAACGCGTGGCCCCGTTGCTCGACGTTCCGCCCCGTTTCGATCTGCCCAAGGCCGACCAAATGCTGCTGGTGAGTGCGAAGGAACCGCGGTGAAGCTGCGCGACCTTTTGCCAGAGGCGGCGACCGATGCGCGCCACGGCGCGATCGATATTTCCGGCGTCACTGCCGACAGCCGCAAGGTCAAGCCAGGTTTTCTGTTCGTCGCCATCGCGGGCGCCAAGGCCGACGGCGCGCATTTCGCCAGGCAGGCCGCTGATGCAGGCGCGGTTGCCGTCGCGGCCGAGCAGAGGCCCGAAGGGCTGCCTGATGCCATCGCATTTATCCGCGCGAAAAACCCGCGCCGCACGCTTGCCCTGACGGCTGCAAAATTTTTTCCGCATCAGCCGCAGACAATCGCAGCCGTAACTGGCACCAGCGGGAAAACATCGGTCGCTGCATTCACGCGGCAGATATGGAGCGTTCTCGGATTTCAGGCCGCGAGCATCGGCACCGTCGGCGTCGTCTCGCCCAAGGGTGAGCAATACGGTTCTTTGACGACGCCGGATCCGGTCGATCTGCACCGCACGCTTGACCAATTGGCGCGGGAAGGTGTCACCCATCTCGCCCTCGAAGCGTCCTCGCACGGTCTCGACCAGCACCGCCTCGACGGCGTGCGGGTCGCAGCCGGTGCCTTCACCAACCTCACGCGTGACCATCTCGACTATCATCCCACGATCGAAGCCTACCTTGCTGCCAAGCTTCGCCTGTTCGACGATTTGATCGCGCCGGGTGGGACGGCGGTGATTGGCATCGACGATTGCTATGCCGGTCAGGTGGCTGAAGCGGCGAAGAAGCGGGATCTGAAGATCATCTCGGTTGGCGTGCGCGGCGAAGACATCAGGTTCGTCGACGGCTCCATCGATGGCTTCGGGCAAATCATTGCAATTGCCCACGCCGGACGAACATACAGGGTCAGGTTGCCGCTTGTTGGCGCCTTCCAGGTGCAGAATGCCGGCCTTGCCGCGGGCCTGGCGATAGCAACCGGGGCCGAGCCGGCGCGCGTGTTCGCAGCATTGGAAAAGCTGACGGGAGCCAAAGGCAGGTTGGAGCTCGCCGGTACGCACAATGATGCGCCCATTTTCATCGACTATGCCCACAAGCCGGACGCGCTCAAGAAGGCGCTCGAAAGCCTGCGGCCTTATGCAAGCGGCAAACTTGTTGTGGTATTCGGCGCGGGCGGCGACCGCGATGCTGGTAAGCGTCCGATCATGGGCCGGATAGCAGCCGAAAATGCAGATCGCGTTGTCGTTACAGACGACAACCCGCGCGGGGAAAATCCGGCGGCGATCCGTGCCGCTATTCTGGCCAATGCGCCGAATGCCACGGAAATCGGTGACCGCGCCGAGGCAATCCGGAAAACGATCGCCGATCTCAAACCCGGCGACGTACTGTTGATTGCGGGCAAAGGACACGAAACCGGCCAGATCATTGGCGACCGTATTGTACCGTTTTCGGACCACAAGGCGGTCGCCGACGCGTTGCAGGGTAAAGTGGCATGAGCCGCCTCTGGGCACTCGACGCAATGACTGCGGCAATGCGCGCCGAAGGCGCCGGTGCTCTGCCGGCAGATGTGAATGGAATTTCCATCGACAGCCGCACGCTGGTGAAAGGCGACGCGTTTTTCGCCATCAAGGGCGAGAATCGTGACGGCCACGATTTCGTCGAAGGTGCGCTGAAAGCCGGGGCGGGTCTGGCGGTTCTCGAACGTGAACAGCGTGACCGCTTTACCGGCGCGCCGTTGCTGATCGTTCCCGATGTGCTTGAAGCTTTGCGGGATCTGGCGCGCGCGTCACGCGCACGTATGAGCGCGAAGGTCATCGCCGTCACTGGCTCGGTCGGCAAGACCAGCACCAAGGAGGCATTGCGTCTTGCTCTCTCGGCCGAGGGAGAAACCCATGCTTCGATCGCGTCCTACAACAATCATTGGGGCGTTCCGCTATCGCTCGCGCGTTGTCCGGCGGCTGCGAAGTATGCCGTCTTCGAGATTGGCATGAACCATGCCGGTGAGATCACGCCGCTGACACAGCTCGTACGTCCGCACGTCGGCATTATCACCGGTATTGAACCGGTGCACCTTGAATACTTTGGTTCGCTGGAGAAGATCGCCGACGCCAAGGCGGAAATTTTTTCCGGGGTCGAACCGGGAGGTGCTGTCGTCCTTAACCGCGACAATGCGCAATATGAGCGTCTGGCCACCGCCGCCAGGGCGGCTCACATTGAGCGCATCGTTTCCTTTGGTGAGCACGCGGCGGCCGACGCACGCTTGAAAAAATTTTCGCTGCAGGCGGACGGTTCCACTGTCGAGGCGCACATTCTGGGGCAAACCGTCACCTACAAGCTCGGCGCACCCGGCCGGCATCTCGTCCTCAATTCACTCGCCGTCCTTGCAGCCGTCTCGCTCGTTGGCGCGGATCTCGCATTGGCCGCGCTCGCTCTCGACAAGCTTAAACCCGCAAGCGGACGTGGCGCGCGGACGATGTTATCCGTCCCTGGCGGGAAGGCATTGCTGATCGACGAGAGTTACAATGCCAATCCTGCCTCCATGCGCGCCGCCATCGCCTTGCTGGGTGGAGCACCGGTCGGCAAGCGCGGCCGCCGCATCGCCGTGCTGGGTGACATGCTGGAATTGGGACAGACGGGCGCCGAACTGCACCGTGCGCTTGCTGCCACAATCGAGACTGCCGAAATCGACCTCGTTTTTTGTTCTGGACCGCTGATGCGCGCCCTGTGGGAGGCTCTTCCCTCGCGAGCCCGGGGCGGGTATGCCGAGACCGCGGCGGGGCTGGAATCAACCGTATTGGCCGCCATCCAGGCGGGCGACGCGGTTATGGTGAAGGGCTCGCTCGGTTCCAGAATGGGTCCAATCGTCAGGGCCCTGGAACGGCAATTTCCTACGCAGTCCACGCTCGATCAGGCGCCTGCGCAGGGGTGAATATTCAGGGTCCGACCCAATGTTCTACTGGCTGACCGAACTGTCCGACAAAGTCTCGTTCTTCAATGTGTTTCGCTACATCACGTTTCGCACCGGCGGAGCCATCGTCACCGCCCTGGTGTTCGCCTTTCTGTTCGGGGGTCCGATCATTGATCTGCTGCGCATCAAGCAGGGCAAGGGCCAACCGATTCGCAGCGACGGCCCGCAGTCGCATCTGGTGACAAAAAAGGGCACGCCGACGATGGGCGGGCTGATGATTTTATCCGGCCTGCTGGTGTCGACTCTTCTGTGGGCAAACCCGAAGAGTCCTTACGTCTGGGTTGTGCTCGGCGTGACGCTCTCGTTCGGGCTGATCGGGTTCTATGACGACTACCTCAAGATCAGCAGACAAACCCACGCCGGGTTTTCTGGCCGCACACGCCTGATCGCGGAAGCGGTGATTGCGGTTGCAGCGTGTACGGCGCTTGCGCAACTTGGCCGTGGCCCGATCGCGACGTCGCTGGTGTTTCCCTTCTTCAAGGAACTGGTGTTCAACCTTGGGTGGGCTTTCGTGCTGGTCGGGGCCTTCGTCATCGTCGGCGCCGGGAATGCCGTCAACCTGACAGACGGGCTCGACGGTCTGGCGATTGTCCCCGTGATGATTGCCGCCGCGAGTTTCGGCCTCATCTCCTATCTCGCGGGCAATGCTGTCTTTGCCGAATATCTGCAGATTCATTATGTCCCCGGTACCGGCGAGCTGGCGGTTCTGTGTGGGGCGGTGATCGGCGCGAGCCTTGGCTTTCTATGGTTCAACGCGCCGCCGGCTTCGATCTTCATGGGCGATACCGGTTCGCTGTCGCTCGGCGGAATGCTGGGAACGATCGCCGTCGCCATCAAACATGAAATTGTGCTCGCCATCATCGGTGGCCTGTTTGTGCTTGAGGCAGTGTCGGTGGTTATCCAGGTGGTGTCATTCAAGCTGACCGGCAAACGCGTGTTCAAAATGGCCCCGATCCACCACCACTATGAAGAGCTGGGGTGGACCGAGGCCCAGATCGTGATCCGCTTCTGGATCGTGGCGGTGGTGCTGGCGCTCGCCGGTCTGGCGACGCTGAAGTTGAGATGAGCCTTGATCCCGGTCACCACGTTCGCAGGCAAGCGGATCGGGATCTTCGGCCTCGGCAGTTCCGGCCTGCTGGCGGCACGCGCGCTTGCAGCGGGCAAGGCCGACGTCATCGCCTGGGACGATGACGAGAAGAAAATCACGGAAGCGCAAGCGGCCGGGCTGAAGACGCAAAATCTGCGCGAAATCGACTGGTCGAGAGTGGCAGCCCTGGTTCTGGCGCCGGGCGTGCCGCTCACGCACCCGCAGCCTCACTGGGCGGCGGGCCTTGCGCGCAAGGCCAACGTCGATGTGATCGGCGACATTGAACTGTTCTGCCGCGAACGCGAGAAATCGGGTGCCCGGTGTCCTCTGGTCGCCATCACCGGTACCAACGGCAAGTCAACAACCACGGCGCTCACAGCGCACCTGCTCAGGCGCGCGGGCATCGACGCACAGATGGGCGGCAACATTGGCGTGCCCGCGCTGGCGCTCGAACCGTTCGGGTCCGGCCGGGCCTATGTCCTCGAAATTTCCTCGTATCAGATCGATCTGGCGCCTTCACTCAGGCCGACGGTCGGCATTCTGCTGAATGTCTCGGAAGATCATCTCGATCGGCACGGCAGCATGGAGAACTATGCCGCCATCAAAGAGCGCCTGCCTGCAAACATCGAGCAAGGTGGTGCGGCTGTGGTTGACGTCGACGATGACTACACACGTGCCGCGGCTGAACGTATCGAGCGCGCCAGGAAGAATGTCATACGCGTTTCTGTCGAGTCACGCGTGCACGATGGCTACTATGCGCAAGGCAGTCGCATCTTTCACGCTGCCGGCGGCAAGGGGCATGCGGTGGCGGACCTCGCCGGCATCGGCTCGTTGCGCGGTACACACAATGCGCAGAATGCCGCGTGTGCCATAGCAGCCTGCGTTACCCTTGGCATCGATCTGGGTACGATTCAGAAAGGGCTTGCAAGCTTTCCCGGCCTTGCGCACCGTATGCAAGCGGTTGGACGCAAGGGCAACGTGCTGTTCGTCAACGACTCGAAAGCGACCAACGCGGATTCGGCGGCCAAGGCGCTGGCGAGCTTCCACGACATTTTCTGGATTGCGGGCGGCAAGCCGAAAACCGGTGGAATTACCAGCCTGGCCCGGTTCTTTCCGCGGATCCGCAAGGCCTACCTGATTGGTGAAGCCGCCAGGGAGTTTGCCGAGACGTTAGACGGCAAGGTGCCCTACGAGGTCAACGGCGCCTTGCCGGCCGCAATCAATGCGGCAACCCGTGACGCCGCCGCCTCAGGCTTGCAGGAACCTGTGGTATTGCTGTCGCCGGCCTGCGCCTCCTTCGACCAGTACCCGAACTTCGAGGTGCGCGGTAAGGCCTTCACGGACACCGTGCTGGCGCTTCCCGGTGTGACCGCGACCGTTAATGTTTCCTAAACCGCGAAGCGTCAGCTTGGGCCCGACGGGGACTCGAGATGCTCTCGCGCGCGCAACGCACGCCTTTCGGCGAATGGTGGTGGACAGTCGATCGGCTCGCGCTTGCTGCCATCGGCGCGTTGATGCTGGCAGGCGTCGTCCTTTCGCTCGCCGCCAGCCCGCCGGTCGCGGCACGCCTCGGCCTTGACCCCTTCTTTTTCGTCAACCGGCATGTTCTTTATCTGTTGCCCGCCGTCGCCGTGATGCTGGGCGTTTCGTTCCTGAGTCCGCGCCAGATCCGCCGGTTGTCGCTGGTGATCTTCCTGGTGAGCCTGATCATGGTGGCGGCGACGCCGTATTTCGGTCCCGAGATCAAGGGGGCGCGCCGCTGGCTTGTGCTGCTCGGTATCAACGTCCAGCCGTCGGAGTTCCTTAAACCCGCTTTCGTCATCATCGTGGCGTGGCTGTTCGGTGAATCGGCGAAACGGCCGGACATGCCGGCGAACACGCTCTCGCTGGCATTGCTGCTTATGGTGATCGCGCTGCTGGTGGTGCAGCCCGACTTCGGCCAGACCATGCTGATCGCGCTGGTGTGGAGCGCGCTGTTCTTCATGGCCGGCATGCGGGTGGTCTGGGTCGCGGGGATCGCCGGCCTCGCCGGGATCGGGCTGTTGAGCGCGTACTACACGGTGCCGCATGTGGCACGCCGTATTCAGCGCTTCGTGGATCCTGCTTCGGGCGACACATTCAATATCGACGTCGCAACCGAAAGCTTCATGCGCGGCGGCTGGTTCGGCAAGGGACCCGGCGAGGGCACCGTGAAGCGCCTTCTCCCCGAAAGTCACACCGATTTTGTGTTCGCCGTAGCAGCCGAGGAATTCGGAGTTGCACTCTGTCTCGCGCTGGTTGCCTTATTCGCCTTCATTGTCATCCGCATGCTGATCCGCGCGATGCGCAACGATGATCCTTTCACGCGCTTTGCTGCGGCCGGGCTTACCATTCTCTTTGCCACCCAGTCGGCGATCAACATGGCGGTGAACTTGCATCTTATCCCGGCCAAGGGCATGACACTGCCGTTCATCTCCTACGGCGGTTCGTCGATGATCTCGATCGCTTACGCAATGGGCATGTTGCTCGCATTGACCCGCGAGCAGCCACGCGCGGCGATGATTGCGCCTGATCTCGCGGCGGCCGGGAGCGCGATCTGATGGCGGCGAGCGGCGCGCCGCTCGTCCTGCTCGCAGCCGGCGGCACCGGCGGTCATTTGTTTCCGGCAGAAGCGCTGGCCACCGTGCTCGAGAAGCGCGGAATCGACGTTGATCTCGCCACCGACCATCGCGCCGCGCATTTCAAATTTCCTGCACGCGTCGTGCATCGCATCCCCAGCGCCACTGTGCGTGGACGTGATCCGATATCGCTGGCGCGCACCGCAACCTTGCTCTCGTTCGGCACGGCCAAAGCCTGGACGATACTCGGCCGCGTCAGGCCGAAGGTGGTCGTTGGATTTGGCGGCTACCCGACGGTGCCGCCGCTTCTGGCGGCAAGCTGGCGTCAGGTTCCGACGATCCTGCACGAGCAGAACAGTGTCATGGGGCGCGCCAACAGGTTTCTGGCGCCTCGCGTGACTGCCATTGCAACCGGCTTCCATGCGCTCAAGAATCTCAATCGCGACTGGCTGAACAAAATAACATTCACGGGCAACCCGTTGCGCCCGCCGGTTATCGCGGCTGCCAGCGTGCCGTACGCGACGCCGACTGATGGCAAACTTCGTGTGCTTGTTTTCGGGGGCAGCCAGGGTGCGCGCGTGATGGCCGAAGTCGTGCCGGCGGCAATCGGCCTGCTCGACGCGAGCATCGGTGCCCACCTGAGCGTTGTACAGCAGGCGCGGGCCGAGGACATGGATGCCGTGCGCGCATCCTATTCCCGCGTCGGAGTTTCAGCCGAGATCGCGCCATTTTTTTCAGATCTGCCGGCGCGCATGGCGGCGGCACAGCTGATCATTTCCCGTTCCGGCGCCTCCACGGTCGCAGAGCTTTCAGCCATCGGCCGGCCTGCCATATTGGTGCCGCTGCCGCATGCGCTGGACCAGGACCAGTTTGAGAATGCCGGCGTTCTGGAGGCCGCGGGGGGAGCGATTCGCATCGCGCAAACCGACTTCACGCCCCGACACCTGGCCATGGCGATCACCACGCTTTCGGGCGATCCAGCGCAGCTGGCACAGATGGCACAGGGGGCCAAATCCGTCGGCATTATTGACGCCGCCGAACGGCTGGCCGACCTCGTCATTAAAGTTGCCGCAATTTAGGTTTTCGTCATGGCTGGGCTTGTCCCGGTCATCCACGTCTTGCATTAGTCAAGAAAAGCGTGGATGCCCGGGACAGGCCCGGGCATGACGGCCTGGAGGCCAGGGGCGCAATCCATGAAGCTGCCGCGCGACATCGGTCCCGTGCATTTTGTCGGCATCGGCGGGATTGGCATGAGCGGCATCGCCGAGGTGCTGGCAAATCTCGGCTATAGCGTGACCGGCTCGGACGTTGCCGAAAGCGCCAACGTCAAGCGCCTGCGTGACAAAGGGGTCAAGGTCGCCATCGGTCACAAGGCAGACAATATCGACGGCGCGGACGTGGTGGTCGTCTCATCCGCGATCAAACGTGACAACCCGGAGCTCGTCGCGGCGCGCGCCAGGCGCCTGCCAGTCGTGCGACGCGCCGAAATGCTCGCCGAATTGATGCGGCTGAAAAGCTGCGTGGCAATCGCGGGTACACACGGCAAAACCACCACGACCTCTCTGGTTGCATCGCTGCTCGACGCCGGTGGCCTCGATCCGACCGTGATCAATGGCGGCATCATCAACGCCTACGGAACCAATGCGCGGCTCGGGGCAGGAGACTGGATGGTCGTCGAGGCTGATGAATCGGATGGTACATTCCTGAAGCTGCCGGCCGACATTGCGATTGTTACCAACATCGATCCGGAGCATCTGGACCATTTCCAGACCTTTGAGGCCGTGCAGGACGCATTCCGCGCCTTTGTTGAGAACGTGCCATTCTACGGCTTCGCGGTCATGTGTACGGATCATCCTGTCGTCCAGACACTGGTCGGCAAAATGGAGGATCGGCGCATCATCACTTACGGCGAAAATCCGCAAGCCGATGTGCGTCTCACTGATCTGGATCATCTGAATGGCGAATCGTGTTTTTCCGTTCTCTTTCGTGACCGCGAGGGCAAAACTTCGCATACGATCGACAAGCTCGCTCTACCGATGCCCGGCCGGCACAACGCACTGAACGCCACGGCGGCGGTCGCAGTCGCACACACTCTGGGACTCAAGAGCGATGCCATCCGCAAAGCGCTTGCCGGGTTCGGTGGCGTCAAGCGACGCTTTACGCGCGTCGATGTATGGAACGGTGCGATGATCATTGACGACTATGCCCACCACCCGGTCGAGATCGCGGCCGTCCTGCTTGCGGCGCGTGAGAGCGCCAAGGGCCAGGTGATCGCTGTGATGCAGCCGCATCGCTATACGCGGTTGCATGACCTGTTCGAGCAGTTCTGCACCTGCTTCAACGATGCCGATACGGTGATCGTAGCGCCCGTCTATCCAGCCGGCGAGCTGCCCATTCCAGGTGCCGACAGGGATGCGCTGGTGACCGGTCTGCGCGCACATGGGCACAAGCAGGCGATCCCGCTGGAGGGACCGGAGCAGCTCGCGCCACTCATCAAAAAGCTGGCCAGGCCTGGCGACTATGTGGTCTGCCTTGGTGCAGGCTCCATCACTCAGTGGGCATACGCTCTCCCGGCGGAATTAAAAGCGCTATGAGCTTCCCCGACATTGTGCCCGATCTGAAAGCCAAGATGCCCGAATTGCGTGGGCGGCTGCTGGCCAATCAGTCCCTTGGTGAATTCACCTGGTTTCGGGTCGGCGGGCCGGCGCAATCTTTCTACATGCCTGAAGACGAAAACGACCTTGCTTATTTCTTGCGCAACTTGCCTTCGGAAATTTCCGTCACGGTCATCGGCGCCGGCTCAAATCTGATCGTTCGCGACGGCGGCGTGGCGGGCGTCGTGGTCCGGCTCGGGCGCGGCTTCAATGACGTGAAGATCGAAGATCACCGCGCCACCGTCGGCACGGCGATGCTTGACGTCATGGTCGCGCGCGCGGCGCAGACGGCCGGCGTAGCCGGGTTGGCGTTTCTGAGCGGCATTCCCGGAACGATCGGCGGCGCCTTGCGCATGAACGGCGGCGCATATGGCGGCGAAACCAAGGACGTTCTGGTCGAGGCGCGCGGCGTGGATCGGCAAGGTAACATGCGTAACTTCAGCAATAGCGAGATGGGCTTTTCGTATCGCCATTGCAGCGCACCGGACGATGTGATTTTCACGAGCGCGACCTTGCAGGGGCGTGCCGGCGAGGCGGACGAAATTGCCGCCGAAATGGCCGACATCAAGAAAAAGCGCGAGGCGAGCCAGCCGCGTAATCGGACCGGGGGCTCTACTTTTAAAAATCCGCCGGGCCATAGCGCCTGGAAGCTGGTGGACGAAGCCGGCTGTCGCGGGCTCACCATCGGTGGTGCGCAGGTGTCCGAACTCCACAGCAATTTCCTTATCAACCTTGGCGGTGCCCGCGCGGCCGACATCGAGACGTTGGGCGAAACTGTGCGGCAACGGGTGAAGTCCCATTCCGGCGTCGATCTGGAGTGGGAGATCAAACGGGTCGGGCTGGAACGCTGAAATCATGAAGCACGTCGCGGTCCTCATGGGCGGATGGTCGGCCGAACGCGAAGTGTCCTTGCGTTCGGGCAAGGCGTGCGCCGATGCGCTGGAGCGGACCGGTTATCGCGTCACCCGCGTTGACGTCGACCGCGAGGTTGCTGCGGCGCTGCGCACACTCAAGCCTGATGCAGCCCTTAACGTATTGCACGGCCGTCCGGGTGAGGACGGCACGCTGCAGGGTATGCTTGAGGTTCTCGGCATTCCGTACAGTCATTCGGGCGTACTTGCCTCCGCGCTGGCAATGCAAAAGGACATCGCCAAGATCGTGCTCAAGGCGGCGCAGGTGCCGGTGCCGGGCGGCATGATCGCGACGCGTCAGGAGGCGGCCAAACGCCACTTGCTTCCGCCGCCTTACGTTATCAAGCCTGTGGCAGAGGGCTCCAGCGTCGGCGTTTTCCTCGTGCGAGAGGATCACAAGCATCCGCCGCAGGAATTGACTCGTCCCGACTGGGCATTCGGCGAGCGGGTGGTGGTCGAGCCCTATATTCCCGGCAAGGAGCTCACCTGCGCGGTGATGGGAGAGAAAGTGCTGGGCGTCATCGAGATCGTCCCCACCGTGAAATTCTACGACTATGAAGCCAAATACGCGCCCGGTGGTTCGAGGCACCTGTTGCCCGCGCCGATCGCCCCCGCCGTCTACGGTGAAGTTCAGCGCCTGGCGCTCGCCGCCCATCGGGCACTTGGCTGCCGTGGCGTTACCCGCTCGGATTTTCGCTACGACGATACCCGCTCTGGAATCGAAGGACTGAGCTGCCTGGAGGTAAACACCCAGCCGGGCATGACGGAAACCTCCCTGGTCCCAGAAATGGCGCAGCACGCCGGGATTGCGTTCGATGAACTGGTCCGCTGGATGGTCGAAGACGCTTCGCTGGACCGCTGAAGGTCACCCGGATCAACGACAAACGCTGAAATCATTCAAATTTTACTAATCATTTACCAATAAGCCTGAAGACTAGGCATTGGCGGTGTGCCGCGCGCCTGGCTGCCGCGATGTCGCGCGTGCGCGGCCAGCTTGCGGCCCATGTTGGGCACAACAGGTAAGTAGAACGTGATGGAAGGTCGAAGTCGCGTTGCGCAATCGCTGAAGACGAGAGGACGCCCATCGTTCGCGTCATGGTCGCGGTCGTACGAATGGCGGTGGATGAGAACTGCGCGTCGTTGGGGTGGAGTGCTCGTTAACTTGAAGGTGCCGCGTGGCGCCGGTTCATCGGCTGCGGCCATTCTCCTTCTCGTCAGTACCAGCTACGGCGCGGTCAGGGGCGGCCACGTCCCGCAAATCATCGAGAATGTGCAGGATCTCTGCGACGCGACCGCCAACAGATTTGGCTTCCATATCTCCGAGGTCGCTCTCGCCGGCGAACACGAAGTTGATCGGGGCGAAATTCTCTCGCTTGCTGGCATCACCGATCGCTCGTCACTCTTGTTTCTTGATGCCGCGCGCGCGCGCACGCGCCTGTTAACGAATCCCTGGATCGCGGAAGCGGCTGTTCTCAAATTATATCCCGATCGCCTGCGCATCGAGATCAAGGAACGCCTACCGTTTGCGCTTTGGCAAAAGGATGGCCGTGTCGCGCTGATCGCCGCCGATGGCACCGTGCTCGAAACCGCCGCGCCACCGCGCTTCGGCAATTTGCCGCTTGTCGTAGGCAATGGTGCCGAACAGAGCGCGCAGGGTTTCCTCGCAATTGTCGCGCGCTATCCGGCGATAGCAGATGCGACGGATGCCTCGGTTCTGGTGGCCGAGCGTCGCTGGAATTTGCATCTTAAAGGCGGCCTTGAAATTCTTCTGCCGGAACGCGAACCCGAGAAGGCGCTGCGAACGCTCCTCGATCTCGAACACAGCAACAAACTCCTGTCGCGGGATATCGTTGCGATCGATCTCAGGCTGTCCGACCGCGTCAGCGTGCGCCAGTCTGACAATGCTGCTGCCGCCCGCGAGCAGATTTTCAAGGATGCCGAGAAAGCGAAGAAGGGCAAGACGAGTAAAGGAGGCGAAGCATGACCGTGCTGCGCTTCGGTCTTACTCCAAAGATGCGACCGGTTTCGCCCCGGCGCGCAGCCGTCGTCGCTGGCCTCGACATCGGCACCAGCAAAATCGTTTGCCTGATCGCGCGGCTCGAGCCGCAAGCGCCGCAAGACGTTCTCCGTCGCCGCAGCCACGGTGTGCGCCTGCTTGCCTTTGCTCACACCGCAGCGAGCGGCATGAAAGCCGGCTCCGTGGTCGATCTGGTCGAAGCGGAACACGTGGTGCGTCAGGCAATCGACATTGCCGAGAGCATGGCGGGGGTACAGCTCGAATCGGTCGTCGTATCAATGTCCGGCGGCCGTCTGGGCAGTGAAAGCTTCGTCGCGAATATCGATCTCGCCGGTCGCGCTGTTACGGAAGCCGATATCGGTCGGGTGCTGGCGGCGGCGAGTCGGCATTCGGTACGCGATGGGCGTGCCGTCCTGCATTCCCTTCCGACCGGTTTCGCCGTTGATGCGGCGACGGGCATTCGCGAACCGCGCGGCATGCTCGGTCACCGACTGGGTGTGGATATGCACATGGTGACCTCGGACGTGGCGACGGTGCGGAATCTGATGCTGACCGTCGAACGCAGCCACTTGTCCGTAGAGGCGATGGTGTCATCCCCCTATGTGGCCGGGCTCGCGGCCCTCGCCGACGATGAGGCGGACCTGGGGGCGGCCACCGTCGATATGGGCGCCGGAACCACGAGTTTGGCGGTCTTTTCCGGGGGCAAATTCATCCACGCCGACGGGTTCGCCCTTGGCGGTAACCACGTGACCATGGATTTGGCTCGCGGTCTGAACACCCGAGTCGCCGACGCTGAGCGAATCAAAGCGATTTATGGCAGTGTTTTGGGCGGGGGATCGGATGAGCGCGACATGATCACGGTACCGCCGGTCGATGATGACGAGCGAGAGCCGCCGCAGTTCGTTTCGCGCGCTTCGCTCGTGCGGATCATCAAGCCACGCGTCGAGGAGATCCTGGAAATGGTGCGCGATCGCCTGGCGGCTTCGCCGTTTTCGGCAGAACCGCGCGGGCGGGTGGTGTTGACCGGCGGCGCGAGCCAGCTCGCCGGGCTCGCCGATCTCGCCGCCCGCATCACGCGGCGCCCCGTACGAATTGGCCGCCCGCTTGGCTTTGCCGGCTTGCCGGACGCGGCAAAGGGGCCGGCCTTTGCGGTTGCGGCGGGTCTGCTTGTCTATCCACAGGCGGCCCATCTCGAACACTTCGAACCGCGGCGAACGCGGCAATTGATGACAGGAACGGGCGGTTACATGGCACGGGTCGGACGATGGCTGCGCGAAAGTTTCTGACCCTTCATCAACGAAACCACGGATCGGCCGGTGGCGGATCGGCCCAGTTCGGCGGCGTGCAAATTGCGTTGGCGCCTTCGGCGCGACGCAGGCCTGCTGCCCGTGCACTCATGAGGCAAACATGACCATCAACCTGACGATCCCCGACATTCGGGAAATGAAACCTCGCATTACCGTATTCGGCGTAGGCGGCGCCGGTGGCAATGCGGTCAACAACATGATCACCGCGGGCCTGCAGGGCGTCGACTTCGTCGTCGCCAATACAGACGCGCAGGCGCTCACAATGTCCAAGGCCGAGCGCATCATCCAGATGGGCACTCAGGTGACTGAGGGTCTTGGCGCCGGCTCGCAACCCGAGGTGGGGCGTGCCGCGGCCGAAGAGGTGATCGATGAAATCCGCGATCACTTGACTGGCGCACATATGGTGTTCGTCACCGCCGGCATGGGCGGTGGCACCGGCACCGGCGCAGCGCCGATCATCGCCAAAACCGCGCGGGAGCTCGGCATCCTCACGGTCGGCGTGATCACCAAGCCATTTCAGTTCGAGGGCCAGCGTCGCATGCGCTTTGCCGAAGCCGGCATCGTCGAACTGCAAAAGGTCGTCGATACGCTGCTGATTATCCCGAATCAAAACCTGTTCCGGGTGGCCAACGAGAAAACTACGTTCGCCGATGCCTTTGCCATGGCCGACCAGGTGCTTTATTCGGGCGTGGCCTGCATCACCGATCTGATGGTCAAGGAAGGCCTGATCAATCTCGACTTTGCCGACGTTCGCGCCGTGATGCGCGAGATGGGCAAAGCAATGATGGGCACCGGCGAAGCGTCGGGTGAAAAGAGGGCGCTCACCGCTGCCGAGGCTGCGATCTCCAATCCGCTGATCGACGATGCTTCGATGAAGGGCGCCAGAGGCCTCCTCATCTCGATCACAGGCGGCAAGGACCTCACGCTTTACGAGGTCGATGAAGCCGCTACTCGCATCCGCGAGGAGGTTGACCAGGATGCCAACATTATCGTCGGCGCGACCTTTGACGAGACCCTGGAAGGCATCATCCGCGTTTCGGTGGTGGCGACCGGCATCGACAACACCGGTTTGGCGCGCCACGCCCAGCCCGCCGAGAGTGCGCTGAGAGAACTCGCCGGCAAGATACGCAACGACAGCCGCCGGATCGCCGACCGGATCGAACGTACACCGGTGACGGCGCATGCTCCGCCTTCGGTTGAATCAGCCGCCCACGCCGCGGTTGCTGCGGCCATTCTGCCGCCGACCTCGATTGAAGACGTTTCGATTCGGCCAATGCCGATCAAGCCGTCACTGTTCGAGCCGTCACAAGCCGAAGCGCCAATCGCGGAGCCGCAAATGCCGGCGGCGTATATTCCACCGGCGCCGGAACGCTACGCGCGTACCCCGCGCATGCCGCGAATCGACGAATTGCCGTTGCCGGCGCAAAACGAAATTCGGGCGCAGCGCGGTGAACTCGATGACGATCATCCCGAAAAGCGACGCATGACGCTGATGCAAAGGCTGGCCTCGGTTGGCCTTGGCCGGCGAGCGGAGGGCGAACCGCCAGCGATGGCCCCAGTGCCACGTCCTGCAAGGCCTGCGCCGCAATTCGAGCGTCCGCAGCAGCGCCCGACCGCTCGTAATCCGGAAGGCCGGCCGAGCGATCCTGTGTCGGAATACGCACGGCGAGCGGCTCCCCAGGGTCTCGACCCCCACGGCCGCTCGGCGCCTGTGCATAATTCGGCTGAGGAGGATCAGCTCGATATCCCTGCGTTCCTCCGCCGCCAGGCGAACTGAACAACCGATCCAAAGCGAGTGGCCCCGCCTCCAGCACGCGGAGGCGGGGCCCTCTGCTGTCTGGTTGCCGCGACATAACGTATTGAAATATATTATGATTTTTTGGCGTTTTCGGATCTGGGCCAGGAACGGGGTAAGCAGGTCCAGCCGGCGGCGAGATCCCTGGCGGGCGAATTGTGGCACGGGGAACTAAACCGCGACCGGCAAATGCGGCAAAAAAGGGTAACAGTCGGTAAGAAAGCGTGAGTTGGAGGGTGCCTGCGTAATGGCCTAAGTTTCCCAAACGAAAGCGACATTTCGAGTCTCTGGGGATTGCCGCTCAAGCTGCACGAGCGGTCTGGACTAAAGGCAAAAATGTGGCCCTGCGATGGGCCAGGGGACGGGGCCGCACGGCGCTTGGGCTGGCCGGCGGAAGTTGGGGTAGATGAAGGGCGCAAAGCAAACAACGCTACGCCACCAGGTCGCCGTTTCCGGCATCGGCGTGCATTCGGGCCTGCCGGTCACGCTCACACTTCATCCGGCTGACGACGACAGCGGCATCGTCTTTCAACGTATCGCGAGGGATGGCTCTGTCGAACGCGAAATCCGCGCCGATGTGCGCGCGGTTACCGCGACCGAATTTGCCACTGTTCTCGGCGACGCCAAGGGTCCGCTGTGTTCGACCGCTGAACATCTGTTGGCCGCCCTGCGTGGCCTTTACGTCGACAACGCCGTCGTCGAAATTGATGGCCCGGAAGTTCCGATCATGGACGGAAGCGCCGCCGCTTTCGTTGATGCGATCGATCAGGCTGGCCTCACAACGCGCGCGTTGCCGCGGCGCTACATCGAGGTGCTCAAAACGGTATCTGTGGTCAAGGACGGCGCCTATGGCGAACTACGGCCATACCAGCATGGCTTCCGGGTCGAGGCCGAAATCGACTTCGATCATCCGCTGATCGGCCGGCAGGCCCTGTCACTCGACGTCGGACCGGAGACGTTCCGCCGCGAGATCGCGCGCGCCCGTACTTTTGGTTTCATGCGCGACGTCGCCAAGTTGTGGAGCGCGGGCTATGCACTCGGCGCCTCATTCGAAAACACGCTCGTCGTAAGTGAAGATCGCGTACTCAATCCGGAAGGCTTGCGCTTTGCCGACGAATTCGTCCGCCACAAGGTGCTGGACGCCATTGGCGATCTCGCTCTCGCGGGCCAGCCACTGCTCGCCGCGTACAAAACCGTCCGCGGCGGTCACAAGCTCAATCATGCCGTTCTGTCCGCGCTGATGGCCGATCCGAAGGCCTGGCGGGTGGTTGAGGCCATCGAGCCGGCGCGGCGCGCGCGCGGTCATGCCGATGTTGTCACCGGTCTGGTGGCCCCGGCTTACGGCCCCGAAGTATCCTGAAAATCTCGGGATTTTGCCTTAACCTTCGCCTTAATCCGGGCCGAATGTCGGCCTAGTCGCATAGCGAAATTGGCAATTTTCCGATAGACCGACGCTGATAGTTTGCGCAGTTTAGTGGCCTTTGCGAAGCCGCCTTCGGGGAAGCAACTTCGCGTGGATGTGTTCAAAGACATGACTGTGCGGTCAAAACCGGGACCATGGATGCGCATGACGCGCACTCTGACGATCGTGCTGTTAGCGGGTACCCTCGGCGCCTGCAGTAGCTTCGATTTTTTCAGCAAGAAAGATGACACGCCTCCGGATGAGCCCCCCGACCGGCTCTACAATGAGGGACTCTATCTCCTCAACCAAAAGAAGGACCCCAAGGAAGCGGTCAAGAAATTCGAGGAAGTCGACCGTCAACATCCGTACTCGGAGTGGGCGCGCAAATCCCTTATTATGACCTCATACGCCTATTATCAGGCTGGCGAGTACGATGACTGCGTAAACTCGGCCAAGCGCTACATCACGCTGCACCCCGGTGGCGCCGATGCTGCGTACGCCCAATTTCTGATCGGTTCGTCATATTTCGACGAAATCCCCGACATCACGCGCGACCAGGCGCGCACCGAGAAGGCTCTTGCCGCGCTTGACGAAGTCATCCGGAAATATCCGGGCAGCGAGTACGCCACCAGTGCCAAGCAGAAGATCGAAGTTGCCCGCGACCAGCTTGCTGGCAAGGAAATGGAAATCGCCCGCTACTATTTGAAAAAGAAGGATTACACGGGCGCGATCAACCGCTTCAAAGTTGTCATTACGAAGTATCAGACGACGCGCCATGTCGAAGAGGCCCTGATGCGGCTGACTGAGTCCTACATGGCGCTCGGCATCGTTGACGAGGCGCAGACAGCGGCGGCCGTTCTGGGGCACAACTTCCCCGACAGCACCTGGTACAAGCACGCTTATGCACTGGTGAAGACCGGCGGCGTTGAGCCAAAGGAAAACCAGGGCTCCTGGATCAGCAAGGCGTTCAAAGGCATCGGCCTGGGCTGACACGATTGGGTCAGCCGAGTTCTTTAGTTTCGAACGTCGAGTTACCCACATCATCATGGCCGGGCTTGTCCCGGCCATCCACGTCTTTGATTATGTAGATTCGGCAAGACGTGGATGCCCGGCACAAGGCCGGGCATGACGGTCATGGGGATTTGGCGTGCCATGCTCTCCCGACTTTCGATTCGCGATATCGTCCTGATCGACCGGCTCGACATTGATTTCGCCGAGGGGCTCGCCGTGCTCACGGGCGAGACAGGTGCGGGCAAGTCAATTCTGCTTGACGCTTTCGCGCTGGCTTTAGGCGGACGCGGCGACCAAGCGCTGGTCCGGCATGGCATGGAACAGGGCCAGGTGACGGCTGTGTTCGACGTCGCGCGCGATCACCCCGCCCGCGCGCTTCTGGCGGCTGATGATATTCCCGTGGAGGACGAACTGATCCTGCGCCGTGTGCAGCTCGCCGATGGTCGCACACGGGCTTTTGTCAACGATCAGCCGGTCAGCGTGCAGGTGCTCAAACAGGTTGGCGGTGCTCTGGTCGAGATCCATGGCCAGCACGATGAGCGTGCATTGGTCGATGCAGCCACTCATCGCCGGCTGCTTGATGCCTTCGGAGGTCTCGAGGATCAGACGGCAAAGGTGGGGATGCTATGGGAAGCGCGGCGCGAGGCACGGGCTGCGGCCGACGCCCACCGCGCCGAGGTGGAGCGGGCCAAGCGCGAAGGCGATTGGCTGCGCCACGCCGTGGAAGAGCTCAACAAGCTGTCGCCGCAGGCCGCCGAAGAAACCGCGCTTGCCGAACGCCGCACCGCAATGATGCAGGCGGAAAAGGTGGCAGAGGACTTGCGTGAGGCTCACGAGGTGGTCGCCGGGGCCAGTTCCAGCGTGCCCGCGCTGTCGGGAGTCATCCGCCGGCTCGAACGGCGGGCGGCCCAGGCACCGGGTCTGGTCGAGCCAACGGTGAAGGCGCTGGACACCGCGCTGACGGCGCTGGATGAGGTCCGGGGCCATCTGGAAACAGCATTGCGCACAGCCGATTTTGACCCGGCTGATCTGGGGCGCATCGAGGAACGCCTGTTCGCCCTGCGCGCTGCCGGCCGCAAATACAATGTTCCGGTCGATGAACTTGCGGCGCTGGCACGCAAGTACAATGGCGACATCGCGCTGATCGATGCCGGCGAGGGCAAACTCAAGGCACTTGAGGCGACTGCCGAGCAGGCAGAGGCAAGCTATCGCGATGCGGCGCAGACTCTGTCGCGGGCGCGCCACAAGGCCGCCGCGGCTCTCGATAAGGCGGTCAACGGCGAACTCAAGCCGCTCAAGCTGGAGCGAGCGAAGTTTTCGACGCAAATCGACAGCGATATGGCCACCGCAGGACCGGACGGCATCGATCGGGCGGAATTCTGGGTCCAGACCAATCCTGGCACGCGGCCGGGCGCGATGATGAGAGTCGCTTCGGGCGGTGAACTGGCGCGTTTCCTGCTCGCATTGAAGGTCGTGCTGGCCGATCGCGGCTCGGCACCGACGCTCGTTTTCGACGAGATCGACACGGGCGTTGGCGGCGCCGTCGCAGATGCCATCGGCATGCGTCTTGCAAAACTGGCGAACGGCGCACAGGTGCTGGCCGTGACACATGCGCCCCAGGTGGCGGCGCGCGCCGACCGCCATTATCTCATTGCGAAAGACACGCTCGAAAAGGGAAAACGGGTGGCCACGCGCGTCACCGAGCTGGCATCAGAGCGCCGACGTGAGGAAATCGCCCGCATGCTGGCCGGCGCAGAAATCACCAACGAAGCCCGCGCCGCGGCCGAACGGCTGATCAAGGCAGCGAGTTGATATAGTGCATGCATGGCAAGTCACGACGCGTCGAAGATCAAACCCGTCGACCTCAGCGAAACGCAGGCCAAGGCCGAGCTGAGACGGCTGGCCTCTGAAATTGCGGCGCACGACAAGCGCTACTATCAACAAGACGCCCCGACAGTAACGGATGCCGAATACGACGCCTTGCGCCGCCGCAATGCCGCGATCGAGGCGCGCTTCCCTGAACTGATCCGGTCCGATTCACCGTCGCGACGTGTTGGAGCGGCACCGACGGGAAAGTTCAAGAAGGTCCGGCATGCGGTGCCGATGCTTTCTCTCGACAATGCGTTCGCCGAGAGCGATGTCGTCGATTTCACCGCCCGTATCCGCCGCTTTCTGAAACTGGGCGAAGATGAAAAGCTCGCCTTCAGCGCCGAACCAAAGATCGACGGCCTCTCGATGTCGTTGCGCTATCAGGACGGAGAACTCGTCACTGCTGCCACCCGCGGTGACGGCGCCGAAGGTGAAGACGTCACGGCCAATATACGCACGCTCAAGGATGTGCCGCATAAGTTGAAGGGGAAGGGCGTGCCGGCAGTGTGTGAGGTGCGCGGCGAGATCTATATGACCAAGCCCGCCTTCCTCGCACTCAATGAGCGGCAGAAAGCGGCGGGCGATACCATCTTCGCGAATCCGCGCAATTCCGCCGCCGGTTCGCTGCGCCAAAAAGATCCGGCGATCACCGCTTCGCGCCCGCTCGGTTTTTTCGCTTACGCCTGGGGTGAGATGAGTGAAATGCCGGCCGAGACGCAATCCGCCATGATCAAGTGGTTCGAATCGTGTGGCTTCAAGACCAATCCGCTCACCAGACTGTGTCGTTCGACCGAGGAGCTCATCGCCTTTCATCGCGAGATCGAGGAGAAGCGGGCCAAACTTGACTATGACATCGACGGCGTCGTCTACAAGGTCGATCGCATTGACTGGCAGGAGCGGCTTGGCTTCATCTCCCGAACGCCGCGCTGGGCAATTGCGCATAAATTTCCGGCCGAACGCGCCATTACCGTGCTCAAGGACATTGAGATCCAGGTCGGGCGTACCGGCGCGCTTACGCCGGTTGGCAAACTCGACCCCGTCGGCGTGGGCGGCGTCATCGTGCAGAATGTCACGCTGCACAACGAGGATTATATCAAAGGCATCGGTGGCGACGGCGAGCAATTGCGCGACGGCCGCGACATCCGCATCGGCGATACCGTCATTGTTCAGCGTGCGGGCGACGTTATTCCGCAAGTCGTCGATGTGGTCATCGACAAGCGTCCGAAGGATGCCAGGCCGTACCATTTCCCGAAGAAATGCCCATGTTATCTGCACACCGACATTGTGCGCGAGGAGACGGCGACCGGCGAGGAGGGCGCGCGGGCCCGCTGCACCGGAGAGTTTGCTTGCCCGTTCCAGAAGATCGAGCATCTGAAGCTGTTCAGCTCGCGTCGTGCATTCGATATCGAAGGTCTGGGCGAAAAGCAGATCGAGCTGTTCTTCGGGAAGGAATGGATCAAGGAGCCGGCCGACATTTTTACGCTCCAGGCGCGCAACAAGAAGATCAAGCTGGAGAACGAAGAAGGCTACGGCGAAACATCGGTTCGAAATTTGTTTGAAGCAATCGAACAGCGGCGCGAGATTTCGCTCGACCGATTCATCTACGCCCTCGGCATCCGGCATGTGGGTGAAACGACGGCGCTGGCGCTTGCCCGCGGCTACGGCTCATGGAAGGCGTTCCATGATGCGGGCTTGAAGGTCGCCAAGGGCGACGAAGAGACGATCGCCGAGATGGATGCGCTCGATCAGATCGGCGATACGGTGATCAAGGCCGTGGCTGCCTATTTCGGCGAAAGCCATAACCGAGGCATCGTCGAGCGGCTGACCAAGCAAGTGGAAATTCTCGACGCCGAAAAGCCAAAGAAAGACACAGCTGTTGCTGGCAAAACCGTGGTCTTCACCGGCGCGCTTGAGAAGATGACTCGTGAGGAGGCCAAGGCGCAAGCCGAGCGCCTGGGCGCGAAAACGGCGGGCTCGGTATCGAAGAAAACCGACTATGTGGTCGCTGGCCCCGGGGCCGGCTCGAAGCTTGCCGATGCGAAAAAGCTTGGCGTGAAGGTGTTGACCGAAGATGAGTGGTTAAAACTCATCCAGTAGAGCGCCCTCACAATCGGCCATTAGAGCGGCTTTGTCGCCTGTTCCAGCCACTTGCGGGTCGGACCATCGACGAGCGGACCGATTATTTCGTGCACGCGTTTGTGGTAGCTATCAAGCCACGCGCGCTCTTTGGATGTCAGCATCTGGCTGTCGATCAGCCGCCGGTCAATCGGCGCGAGCGTCAGGGTTTCGAACGCGTTGAGTGGTTTTTCGGCACCGACCGGTTCCGGCGCGGCAATCACCAGCACCAGATTTTCGATGCGGATCCCGTAGGAAGCTGTTTTGTAGTAACCGGGCTCATTCGAGAGAATCATGCCGCGACGCAGGGCCACGGTACCAAGTTTCGATATGCGGGCGGGTCCTTCATGAACTGACAGATAGCTCCCGACACCGTGCCCCGTCCCGTGGTCGAAATCGAGACCAGCCTGCCAAAGCGCCGTGCGCGCAAGCGGGTCGAGCTGGGCACCGCTGGTGTTTTCGGGAAAGACGGCCGTGGCGATCGCAATATGGCCCCTGAGCACGCGGGTGAAGCGGTCGCGCATTTCCTCGCTTGGTTCGCCGACGATGATGGTCCGGGTGATATCGGTGGTACCGTCCTCGTATTGCGCGCCGGAATCGACCAGAAATAATTCGTTCCTGCCGATGTGCCGGTTGGACGTACGCGAGACGCGATAGTGCACGATCGCGCCATTCGGTCCCGCCCCGGCGATCGTCGGGAAAGATATATCCTTGAGCGCCCCGGTCTCGCGGCGGAAGGTTTCAAGTGCTTCTACTGCGCCGATTTCGGTGAGTTTGCCGGACGGTGCTTCCCTGTCGAACCAGGCGAGAAAATGCACGACCGCCGCGCCATCGCGCTTGTGGGCGGCACGACTGCCGACGATCTCGGCGTGATTCTTCGTCGCCTTCAACAATGTTATCGGATCGGCACCGCGTTGCGGCTTGCTGCCGGCGCCGGCAAGCATGCGAGTAAATGCATCTGCCGCGCTCGCCTGATCAAGGCGTACGGTCTTTTCTCCGAGCTTGCCGAGATCGCCTGTGAGGTCGTCCGCCGCGCGGATGTCGGCGAATTCCTCCAGGGCGTGGTGCACATTGTTCGTAAGCTTGGCAGCGCTGACATACAGCGACGGCCGGCCTTCACCGGGGATCAATGCAAAGGCAAGCACCAGGGGCGTATGTGCGATGTCTGCCCCGCGGATGTTGAACGCCCAGGCGACATTTTGGGGATCGGAGACCAGAAGTGCGTCGGCGCGGAGTTTTTTTAGTTCGGCGCGGATGCGCTTGAGCTTGTCGGGCGCGGGTTCACCGGCAAGCTTGGGCTCTCGCAGGCTGACGACCCCCGATGGTGGCTGCGGGCGATCGCGCCAGAGTGCGTCAATGGGATTGCTGTCGACCGCCACCAATTCGGCACCCGCGCTGGCGCAGGCTTTTTTCAGCTTCTCTGTCTGTTCGCTGGTGTGCAGCCAGGGGTCATAGCCGAGCTTGGTGCCATTTTTGAGATTCTGCTCAAGCCATTGTTCGGCTGGATGCTCCACCATGTGCTCCAGCGAAAAAATATTGCTGTCGACCTGGCTGCTGGCCTGCACCGTGTAGCGGCCGTCGACAAAAAGTGCCGCACGATCACTCAGGACCGCCGCCGCGCCGGCTGAACCGGTGAAGCCGGTGAGCCAGGCCAGTCTTTCTTCGCTCGCCGGCAGGTATTCATTCTGGTGGCGGTCGGCGCGCGGCACCATAAAACCGTCGAGTCCGCGCCGCCCAAGTTCGGCTCGCAATTCGGCAACCCGCGCGGCGCTTTGCGCACGTTCGCTCGAATCATCGAATGACTGAAAGCGGGCCTCGAACATGGGCGCCACTCTAGCGCTCCACACTGGTGTAGCAATGCAGGCATGCACAAAGGCGCGACGCATGCGTTAAGCAAGATTGCGTGAGCTGGTAAAAAATTTTGCCGCGACGGTGCTAAAAAACCACGTGTTTGCTCGGCTTTGTGCATCGCACCAATCGATCGCAATAATGTGATCGATCGCAACGAGTGATCAATAGGCTTATGCCTGATTTACTTGGCATCTATGCATTGTTGCGAATAGTTCCCGAAGGTTCATCAGTCTATATTGCATTGCAACAATCGGAGCGAAAGTCTTGTGACGTTTGCCGATGCTTTGATTTTGAGAAGGAGACATACAATGGTTGCTGTTACTTATGGTGTTACCGGCGTTCCTGCCGCCAAGCCCGCCGTCAAGGCCGTTAAGGCCACCGAGCGCGTGCTTGCCGCACCCCGCAAAAGCTTTTTTGTCCGATTCATGGACGCCCTCGTGGAGTCGCGTCTCCAGGCCGTTCATCGTGAGATTGCGCGCCACGCACATTTGCTGCCGCGCCAGTTCGATGAACATGGCAATCGGTTAGCCAACACAGACATCAAGTAGTTGCGCGCTGGCGGCTGGAAGCAGCCGCTTCACCAGCGAGACCGCCCCGGCTCCCCGCCCGGGGCGGTTTTGTTTTGGCGGCGCATGACCAATGTAACCCAGTCCTCCAGCTGGATACGCCGTTCGAGCACAAAACCCTGATTGCGATAGATCGCGACAACAGCATTGGCATGGCTGGGAAGAAGCCCAGAGAGCACGATGCATGCGCGCGGGCCTGCGAGCTTGCGCAGCGGCACTGCCAGGCGCGTCAACGGACCGAGCAGGATATTGGCGAAGATCAGATCGTAGCGGGCACCCGCGGCGATTGCCGGTGCCCGGGTGCCGGCAGCGACCGCGAAGGTGATCAGCGATGCAACGCGGTTAAGCCTCGCATTGCTTCGCGCCGCCTCCACCGCAACCGCGTCAACATCGCCAGCGACGACGCGCGTCCGCATCAGTCGAGCCGCTGCTATTGCCAGCACGCCGGTCCCGGTGCCGACGTCAAGCACGCGCTGTGCGCGCCATCCCTTGGCCAGATCGGCGAGCGCGAGGAGGCAGCCGTGGGTCGTGCCATGGTGACCGGTCCCAAAGGCGAGGGCCGCCTCAATTTCGATGCCGATATCGTTGGCCCGCACGCGCGTGCGATCGTGCGCGCCGTGAACAATAAAGCGGCCCGCGCGCACCGGTTTCAGGCCGGCAAGGCTCTGCGCAACCCAGTTGGCTGCGGCGACCGGTTCGATACTGAGCGCTTCCGCCGCCGTTTCGCCGGCTACAAGCTTGACGAGTCCGCGCAGTCCGGCCTCGTCGGGGGCGGTGCGGAAATGGATCGCGACCTGCCATCGCCCGTCCTCACCTTCAAACGCTGCACAAATGGTGTCCTCGGCGCTGAGGCTTTCGCCGAGAAAGGTCGCGACCCGGCGGGCAGTCGGTTCGGGGCAGGCGAGGCGAGCGACAGTTGTGGGCGCATTCATGTGCCGCAAGTTTGCCCTTCGCATTCGTGTGCGCAATGGCTATGTAGGCGCCCGTGACGATCGAAAGGCCGCATTCCACCGAAATTGAAGCGCTCGCGCTGGCCCGCCGAAGCGGCTGGCCGGAGGATCTGCGCGTTATGCTCACCCGTTATCCGCGCGAGCAATGGGACGCCCATCCGAATCTGGGCGGGATGGCGCGCTTCTGGCTGTCGCGCCATGCGATGTTCCGGGAGCTGTCTGCGGCGATTGAAGGCATCACGATGAACTTCCGGGCAGGGCAGCTTCCACCTGTCGAGTTCGCGCGTCAGTTCGTGCCACGACTTCAGTTCATGTTGGATCAGCTCAACGTTCATCATCAGATCGAGGACCTGCACTATTTCCCGATCTTTCAGGCCGCCGATGCGCGTCTGGCTCGCGGATTCGACGTGCTGGAGGGCGATCATCACCACATCCATGGCGACATGGCTCGCTCGGCAGAAACGGCGAACGCGCTGTTACAGGCGTTGCAAGGGGATGCCGATAGACTGCGCCATTGCAGCGACGGATACGCGGACGCGAGCGGTGTGCTGCTGAGGGGGCTGATCCGGCACCTTGATGACGAAGAGGATCTGATTGTGCCGCTTATCCTCGATCGCGGAGAGGAAGCGCTCGGCGTCGCGCATCACGGGGAGTAGCGCCGTCTTTTAATGGCGCTTGAAATACTGGACCTCGCGCTCGTGCTGCTGCGCGCCTTTTTTGGTGGAGAAGGTGCCAAGATTGCGGCGCTTGCCGGTGCGCGGATTTTTCCTGCGCGAATAGAGTCGATATTTTCCGCCGGCGAGTTTGCGAATCATGACTGTGCTCCGTCTCACCCCCGAGGTGGCCGCCTCACCAACCGTTCGGAAAAAAGAGGCTGCGGCCGTAGTACGGTCGTTCCTGATAATAGTACTGACGCGTGTTGTATTGATCGTCACGCCCGCGCGTCTGATAAGCGCGCTGCTGTGCTTGTGCGTCATTCGCATCGTCGTCATCGGGCGTGCGCTCGTAGCCGCCGTTGCGGGCCGCGGCCAGGCCGTCGCTATTGCCCCGGCGTGCCACCGCGTCGTCGTCTCTATCAAATTTCGGGGCATGGCCCGTAAGCTTCACGCGCGTGTTGAACACGCCTTCCTGCTTGACAAGAGCGTACAGTGTGGCCGCGTTCTGCGTCGACAGCCGGACACAGCCGTGCGACACCGGCCGGCCCAGATTGCGCGCCTCGAACGTGCCATGGATCGCGTGGCCGATCTTGGTGAAGAAGATCGAGTTCGGCATCGGCGCATCATCCCACTCCCGCGAGAAGTGATCCTTTTCCATCCGGAAAGGCTGGAATTCGCCCGACGGAGTGTCGTAGCCCGAGCGGCCGGTCGACACCGGCCATGCGTAACGGTCCTGGCCGTTGACAGAGACGGTCATCTTCTGCGCGGACTTGTCGATGATGATCATGATGTTTGCGCGTGCCGGCTGAGCGAGCGCAAGTGCAGCGAATGCAACGATAGGGAAGAGTGCAAGCCCGTGGAGACGCATACGACTTACTCCAGCCCGACCCTGCCGATCAGCCTAACACGCTCGTGTCGATCGAATAGGGTGGATCACGCAATATTCATGAAGGCGAGAAGGTACCAAAGGATACCACAGTGCTTGCGCGAACCTTGAATGGTTTCGGATGCCGCCCTGCGGCAACCAACGCGGTTGACGAATTTCAGTTCCGACCCCGCCGAAGCCGGAGGGTCCCGGCTTCGGTTGATTTCATGCGGCTGACCAGAACGAGGCCGTTGCGGCTATTTCAGTTGATCGGCAACCTTGTCGATACCGGCTTTCACGCACGCTTCATCTTTCTCGCCACCCGGCGCGCCCGAAGCACCAGCAGCGCCGATCACCTGATCGCCGATCTTGATTGGCAGTGCGCCCTGGTTGGCAATCACATTGGAAAGATGGATGAGGCCGAGCGACGGGTCGTTCTTCAAGCGGGTGACGATCTCGCCTGACGGTACGCGGAAGGTGCGGGCGGTATAGGCTTTGCGGAAGCTGTTCTCGACGGTGTGCGGACCGGTATTGTCGCCCCGGATCTGGACAATGATCTCGCCGTTGCGTCCGACGACGGTCGAAGACACCGCATAGCCATTCGCCTTGCATGTGGCGATCGCGGTCGTCGCAATGGCAACGGCCATCTCGGCCGAAATGTCCTTGTGCTCAAGAACCTGGGCGCCAGCGGGTTGAGCAAGAGTTCCGGCGAAGACGGTTGCAGCGGCAGCAAATTTTAAGAGCGACATGAATGACATCTCCCTTGCGTGACGGTCGTCTTAAGCGCGACCGCATGGCGTCGAGTGTAGCAACGTGCGCGCGTTGTGCGCCGGTCATTTTCGCGACGGAAAGGGCGGCGACCTGGCTTTCGGCGGCTAGAAGTCGTTTCCGGAGGCTCGATTCGACGGGAGGTGTTCTGACACCGCAACAATAAATTCCACATGTTTGGCCTGCGCAATCGATGACTTTGAAAAGGGTGCTCGGAAAGCGTGCTCGGCGATTTTCGAAGCGCCCGGAAAATAACCTTGAAGTCGAACTCCCTCAGCCTCGAGCGCAAGATTTCAATTGACCACGTGTCGCATGAGGACAAGAATTCGATACCAGTTGACGTCCTAATCCCATTTCGACGTCACTCTCAATTGGAGGGAACGAATGAAGCGAATTCTCCTTGTTGCTCTGATTTCCTCGTTTGCTGTGGGCTCGGCGTTTGCCCAGTCATGCGAAACCAAGGCAGTAGCCAAGGATGGCAAGGCGCTGTCAGGCGCTGCCAAAACCAGCTTCGTCAAGAAATGCAAGATGGACGCTTGTGAGACCAAAGCCGTCGGCAAGGACGGCAAGCCGCTCGCTGGCGCTGCGAAAAACAGCTTCATGACCAAGTGCGAAAAGGACGCCTAATCACTTCAACGGGCAGGAGCTGAAGATGCGTAGCATCGTAGTCGCGAGTTCGGCCATTGTTGGCGTATTTCTTCTGTCTTTGCCTGCAGTTGCTCAGCAAAAGACGGTCAGGGCGTGCCAGGCAGAATGGCGCGCCAACAAGGACGCCAATCAGGCGAAGGGCATAACGGAAAAAGCCTACGTCACGCAGTGCCGTGCTGCCGCGCCAACAACAACCACGATGGCCCCGACGGCGCCGCCACCGGCGGCCGGCGGACAAAAGACAGTCAGGGCTTGCCAGGCGGAATGGCGCGCCAACAAGGACGCCAATCAGGCGAGGGGCATAACGGAAAAAGCTTACGTCGCGCAGTGCCGTACCGGCGGTACGGTTGCGGCGCCTGCTCAGGCTCCCGCACCTGCACCCGCACCTGCACCGACAAGAACGACGGCACCTGCACCGGCTCCGTCTGCACCGCCGCCGGCGACCACAGCTGCTCGACCGGCCACGACGACACCGACGGGTGCGAACCAATATACGACGGAAGGCCAGGCCAGAATGCGATGCCTGACCGGCACCGTCGTCTGGGCCAATACGAATTCAAAGATCTATCACTTCACCGGCTACAAGGATTACGGCAACACGAAAACCGGCGCGTATATGTGCGAGACAGATGCGGCAGGCCAGGGAATGCGCGCGTCCAAGAATGAGAAACATCCCTGACACTTTTTGAGCGGTGATGTATTGGCGGACCGCCACCCCGTGGCGGCCGCAAGGGAGTTCTTTATGGGACTTTGGGATCAGTTCGGCGGTTCGCTGAAGGACGCGTTGAGTTCGGCAGTGGCTGCCCAGGCACCGGCATTGATTTCGGCGCTATTGGCTAAAACCAACCTTGGTGACCTGCAAGGCATTGTCGATCAGCTTCAGCAGGCCGGGCTGGGTGACCAGGTCAAATCCTGGCGGAGCAATGGTCCCAATGCGAAGATAACGCCCGAGCAACTCCGCGCCGCACTCGGAAGTGATCAGGTTAAGCAGATCGCGCAACATTTCGGAGTCCCGATCGATGAAGCGTTGAAGCTGCTGGCACAGCATCTTCCGACCGCCGTTGATCAGGCGAGCCCTAACGGGAAGCTGCAGAAGGTCTGAGCGAAAAATTCACGGCTTTGTATAAATGGCCGGACCCCGGCCATGTCTCAGCCATGCCCCAGCCATGTCCCGGCCATGGGCCGAGAACGGCTGCCATTCACGAGGCCTTTCGCCGCGTATCGGTCATCCCCACATGCCTGCCAGCATCAGGAGATAGCACCGTAATGTCGGAACCGCTCATCGTTGTCATTCCCCATCGCCTCGGTAAGGACGAGGCGCTGCGCCGTATCAAAGAGGGGCTTGGCCGCGCCAAAACCGAATTCGCCTGGCTCCTGTCACTGGAGGAAGCGGTCTGGACCGGCGACCGTCTGACTTTCGGCGTTTCGGCGCTGGGCCAGCGCGCGTCGGGAATCATCGATGTCTATGAGGCGGCCGTGCGCCTTGAGGTTACGCTGCCATGGCTGCTCGCGCGCTTTGCTCACGCGGCGCAACGCGTGATAGGCCAAAAGGGCCAACTGATGCTGGAAAAGAAATAGACTGCACTTTCTCTTTATCTCTAGGTCGTATCTCGCGCCGGATTTCTGCTAGAATTCTGTATCAAACGACCGCGCGTGTAATGGCTCTCAACAAGATCTTTTTTGTCTATATGGCACTGGCCGGCGCTGCGGCTGGTGCGATTCTGGTTGCTGCTCCGCATGTGCAGGACTTTGTCATTAAACCGTACTTCTGGGTTTTGATCGCGGTCGGCCTGTTCGATGGCGGTATTTACTTGGTCGCGCGTAACGCACCGGCCACGAT
>DATAPP010000202.1:0-3593 GCA_036265125.1 Pseudolabrys sp.
CTGTCTCGTTCAATCGTGCAGTCGTTCAGATCGCCGGACAATCGCTGTCCTATGCACTAGTGAACAAACGCGGACGTGGTCCGATTGTCCGCTAAGTGCCAAATCTCAACTCTCGGTCGTTGTTTACTGTGGACCGGTGCAATGCGGCGGTTATCGATTATTAGAGACATACTGACTGACATGCACCCTACGAGCGCGAGCGATCCGCGAAGGGCTGGTGCCAAGTTTAGGCACAACGACAAGGCGGTCGATGTCGCCCCTCAAATAGGCGTTCAAGAACTTTTGATAATCCCTGAAGGACACGCATCCATTCGACTGGCCGTTAGGGCCCAGCATGTAGGTATGCGCAAGCATACCACCTCGACCGAACATCTTATCGTCATCGATCGGATTAAGGCGAATGGCCCGAACGCCGTGGAAAGGCTGCGCTCGCAATGTAAGGCCATAGACATTCGGCGGTGTCGGACCGCGCATCCTGACGTGGACGTAGCGAGGATCGTCTAACTTGTTGCCCAAGCCCGAATGCGCCTCCAGCCTGTCTCCGTTGGGTAAATAGACGGTGCGTGCGGAGATGTCATAAACCGCCGTCCGGGTACCGAGTTCGGGCAGCGGTAATGATTTGTTGTGAGCTTGCTGCGGCGTAACACTCTTCTCAGAGATGGACGCCGCCGACGGCGCAGCCGCTGCGACCTGCGGAGCGGCCGCGGAAGGGGCTAATTCATGCTTTGCCGGATGTGGCCGCGGGAGCGGTAAGCTATTCGCCAATTTGTCGATGAGTTTCGGCGGTAGAGGCAGGGTGCCGGGGGCCGAAGAAACTGGAGCCGCAGCGGGAGTGAGTTTGGCGACACGCGTTAATTCGGGGGCGTGGGCGATTTCGGGCCTCGCCTGACTAGGCGGAACCTCCGATGGATGCGGCGGCGAAGACACGTTGCGCGCGCTCAACGGGGCGCTGCGGCACAAGCAGCACGACGCTCGCTGGCGTAGAAGCTGAGGCGCGAGCCCATCTGGCTTCAAAGGTCACTTCCTGAGCATTGACGGGACTGGTCGAAACTTGGGCCGACCCGGATACATCCGCGGTACCGGCTAGGTCGTATTTCGCAAGGGCAAGCGTCCACGGCCCAATCGGCACCACCCCACGGGTAGGCTTGGTGGAGAGCGTGGCGGAAACGATCCATGTGGCAGCCACCGTGACAGAGATGACCAGCGCGCACGCGGCGGCCGCGGCTCCGACGCCGATAACGACACCGCGAATTACCCGGCGATAATCGCCAATTGGGAAAACATGACTGTTGAACGAAGTGACGTCATATAACGTCGTGGTCGCATCCGTCATAGTGTACGCTGCTCAAACTGGGATTGCTTACATTGACGTCATTGCCGTTCGCGAGGGTTGAAGCGCTTCGACCGGCTTCATCGCTTGAAAGATGCGGAATCTGATCCTGTCAGCCGCCTCCCGACAGTTGATGAAGCAGACAGCATGCAGGCATTGAGGTTAAGCGGCTGTAAATAGCCGCTGGCCTGAGCGAAAATCTCGTTTCATGGGTCGCATATTAGGGCGCAAAGCCGGCCGCAATCCGCTCGGTTCTCGCGCCATTTGGACCATCGGAAGGAGTGTCTCCTCCGGCTGCATCCGCATGATCAACTAAGACGTCATCGACCTCTACGAGCGCACGCCGCGTGGGGCGAGGGTCGGGGTGCTTTCATCGCGGTAACTGCAGAAAACTTCGGCACCTGACCCGTGAACAAAGCGGACAACTCAGCGGAGCCGAAGATGTCTGCTTTTGACCCGAAGGCTTTTCCTTCGTTCCGACGGGTTACTTCGCGCCCGTGACGTCCTCGGGCGCGGGTCGTTTTCCGCTGCGAGGGTCATTGACCGCGCTCTTTTCATTTGTATGGATTTCCAAAACTTGCGATGGACGATTGACCCCAGGTCCATTCAGCCCAGCGTCAATATCCATGGGCGCGAGCGGTTTGTTGGTCAAAACCGACTTGCTCGTGAGCCGACGATAAAGCTGCACATAATCCTCAGCCATGCGGTGCGCCGTAAATCGTCGCTCAAAGGTTCTGCGAATCTCGCGTCGCTTCAGTTTTTGGACAAGGCTGACCGCGCGAACCGCCTCTTCTTCAGAGTCAACGATAAAACCGGTCACGCCATCGTCGATGACTTCTGGCACAGATCCGGCGCGAAAAGCGATCACCGGCGTACCGCAGGCCATCGCTTCAATCATCACCAAACCAAAAGGCTCAGGCCAATCGATCGGAAAAAGAAGTGCGGCGGCCCCGTCAAGAAAACCTTGCTTCCGTCTGTCATCAACTTCGCCGACAAGCTGGATGTTCTGGCCATCGATGAGCGGCTCGAGGTGCTCCTTGAAATAGCTCCGATGATCCCGCGGCACCTTCGCCGCTATACGCAGGGGCATCCCCGCGGCTTGCGCAATGCGAATAGCGACATGGGCACCTTTTTCATGCGTCAGCCGACCGAGAAAAGCCAAGTATTGGCCCGAGCCCAATGAAGGTCTGAGTAATGTTTCTGGCATTCCGTGATGGACGGTGCCGAGCCATTTTGCTGCAGCAAGAGGACCACGCTGATTGTCGGAAATTGATACATACGGCGCGGCGGGAAAAAGCTCGATCATGTTCGAAAGACCGGGGAGATCGAGCCGCCCATGTAATGTTGTCAGGAACGGCGCGCCGGCGCGGTTCAAGATGGGCAGGTGAAGCCAATCAATGTGAGCGTGAATGACGTCGAATTCGTTTGCTCTTTGCGCTACCGCTTCGAGCAAGGCGGTCTGCGCCGCCGTCGGATCCGGACGTGGCCGAGCGAGCCTCAATGCGCGCTGGCAAACAGGGACAAGCTCGGCCTTCGTATGCGAGTCACCGCTCGCAAACAGGGTGACTTGATGTCCCAATCCAACGAGCGCGTCGACCAACCAAGCAACGACACGTTCGGTGCCCCCATAGAGCTTGGGCGGGACGCTCTCCGCCAACGGGGCTATTTGGGCAATGCGCATTTCGTTCAATTCCGACCGATATTTTAAACTCACTATCCATGTTCGGGTTCCTCCGCAAATATCTTCTCACGCCATCGTGTGCGGAGACAGCTTGACAAAGGTCTGCGCCGTTTGATGGATGAGAACACCGAAAGGATCGGCTTGCGCGGGGCGACTGTCTTGGACAGGAATCATGGCCTCTGATGTCCGTTTTCGCGGTAACGGACATCATTTCGGAAAAGCGGACGTCAAGAAATGTCCGCTAATGTCCCAGCCGAATTGAGCGCTCGATCGCCTCTGTCGCCTTCACCGGTTTTCACTTGGTCTTGGCACGCTTGCGCCGATCAGTCACGAGCGAACGTCCAACGTCTGGTGAACTCGCCCGCTTTTCTTCGTACGTAGCGTTTGTCACCCTTGTGCGGCCCAAACAATGTTCGTGGTATGACTCAATGCCAGAAGAGAAGGAGCAAAATGATAATCGGGATTGGAATGCCAAGCAGCCAAAGAAGTATGCCTCGACCCATTAGATGCCTCCATTGTCACGCTGTGAATGACAACGGTCGGCTCTGATGCTTGTTCCCGGATCGAAGTGCCGCGCCAGAC
>DATAPP010000203.1:0-2478 GCA_036265125.1 Pseudolabrys sp.
GGGGGCCGCCACGTTCTGAGCAACGCGGCGGCCCCTCTCGTTGCCCGGCCAAGATGATCAATGACGCATGTCCGCTATGGCCCAAAGCGGACAAACCCCTTGGCCAATGGATCACGAAACCAAGCCGCAAATTCTCGCGCCTAGGGCATTACCGCGCCCTCGCAAATTCCCCGAATGCTTCTTTGGCTGCTTTGAGGTAAGCCGCGCTGGCTTTCTCGAGTGTGCCGAACGATCCGAGATACGTTCTCTTGTTTGCCACTCTGATGCGGACGGCATATCTGCCCTCTCTTGTAATCCACACGCCCTTTACGCCGAGCTTATTGTTCGTACGGGCTTTCGCGCGTCTCTGGGAAGCTGTTATTTCCCGGAGGTTGGACCATCGGATATCCGACCTGTTGCGATTAATGTAGTCGATATCGAGCTTCGGCCACCTGCCGATCGTATAGAGCCAAGCCAAGCGGCCCGCTTGGTAAGACGTCCCGTCGATATGAATCTGATGATACCCTTTGCGCCCGGTGAAGCCGGCGACGCCACCAACCTTGACGCCGCCCTTACTAACCCGCCACCGGAATTTTCCGCTTGTCGGGTTGAAGCTTAGCAATTTGCGCAGCCGATCAGCGGTTAGCATGGCTATATTTTTGTCATGAGCGGCAAGAGGTCAAGGGAGAAACAACGCGAGGCAATGTCCGCTATTGGCCCACAGCGGAGATCCACTCTTGCACCGCACATGTCCGCTTTCGGGGTAAAAGCGGACATGGCCTATTGCAGTGCAAATGTCCGCTTATGACCCAAAGCGGACCTACCCCCGGCCACAGCGCCTTACTGTTGTTTAGCGATCTGCTATCCTACAACTATAAATGGCGTCGTCTCTGGAGGCAGAACGTGCGCCGGTTGTGATTCACTTGCATAGGAGAAACAAATGCGACGGCGTTTGTTCGGCCTGGCGGTAATTCTGCTCATTGCGTCGGGCGTTAGTGCCTATGCCGAATGTGTGCCGCCGCCGCCACTCGCAGATGTGACCACAAAGGTCGATACCGAGGGTGCCGTTGGCAAAGTATTAAAATTTGTCGGCATCAGTTTGAAGGCCGATATCGAGGTCGAAAGAAAATCAATCTTCACGCAGTTCCCCAATGCCAATCAGATGGTGGTGGCGCTGGTTGCTATCTATCAGTACTGCACGCAGCTCGAAACGGTCAAAACACTGACCGATGAACAGAAGCTTGAAAAGCTCGCCGCGTATCAGACCACCTGGCTTATGGCGGCCGTTGGACCTCAAGCGATAGCGACCACAGTGGACAAAAAAGACGGTGCCGCGCCCAACAAGCCGCGCAGCAACGACAAACGGTCCGATTGGATGCTCAACGGCGTTCCGGTGTTGCGCGTCGCCATGGATGACACGCCCATGGTCCGAATTAAGACTGGAAAGATTTCCTGGGCCGACATTTATTTGAATCCGGTACCCCTCTGGATCACCGACATGAACAAGTCCTTTGTCATCGTCGGCTCTGCTGCAACCGAGGCGGAAGGTCGGCAACGGATGCAGGCACTGAAAGTGTCGCACCCATAATATGATTTCGAACTGTATGAGCCTTACGGCGCCAATACCAATTATGGAATCATGATGGCGTCCTGGGTGTCCAAGCAGCGCGCTGCCGAGGCTTTGCAGGCCGCAAAGCAGATAGAGCGAACGAGCTTTATCTGGGAGTGCCGAGGAACTGGCGATAGCTGCTGATCGAGCGCCGGAACTTCGCTGCAAAGCCGCGCCCTAATTGCGCGATGATATTTTGGGTCCGGTCATTTCGGTCGAACGGTGGCACTCATTGTGTTTTCATCAGTGTCGCGCTGGCGAGGAACGCTTTTAGTCTCGCGCGAAGAGAGGCGTCGCAAGCGACCTGATCACAATCGTACTGAGGCTGCCGCGTTAGTTGTGCAATCTCTCTTGCAGTGTTCGGCGTTCCATCTTGGCAGTTGCATGCTGTGCGCTCTCGAATTGACGATTCGTTTCCTGGTGGCGATTTACGCTACCTACTGACAAAAGCGTTATAGCAAAAGCACAGATTACTCCGAGCAAACCGGACCCGAAGACGAAAAATCTAAAATTTTTGCGCACGAATTTCATTCGAGCGTATCTTGCGTCCTTAATCAGTTGCTCAACGTCAAGGTTGTTACCAAGCTGATTGTGCATCATCACGATCTCCTTCGCTCCGAGGCTGCTTGCTCAAGGGAACGTGCCGGATTGTGAATACAGCGAGATCCGTTGCTCCGGCGTCAATGAAGCAACAGACATCAGTGTGACGAAGGCGATGGTCGCGAGCATTATCACGATGAGGATCGGGGACCAAAGCCCAATCCGGTGTTTCTCGTCTTTGCTCACTGATCGCCCGACTAAGGTTGTGGCGGCGTCGATCGAAACGGAACGATTCATGAATGCCCCCCAATGTTAGCCGACTGGCATCTGCTTAGCCGAAGATGCGGCGA
>DATAPP010000204.1:0-7113 GCA_036265125.1 Pseudolabrys sp.
GTCAGCGATGTCCGCTATTGGCCCAAAGCGGACAGAATGGTTATTCTCCTTGTAGTTTTAGACCTTCTTAAGCGTCTCTCGAATCGGGCGTGAGTCTTTTGAGGCGAAGTCGGTCAGAAGCCCTTCAACAGACTGTGAAAGGTTTGTATCGGCGCCTTTTGTCAAACGCTCGAAAAGCTTAAGGAGTTCAGGATGCAGACCGTCACCACGTAGGGCGGCGATTGCATGAAATGATCGAAGCCGCGGTGCTTGAAATTTATTTTTGATCGGCATACGCGTGCATAACCGGTAATTCGAGCGGTCGCAGTCCGTTTCTTGCGATCAAATCGAAAAAATCCTCTCAGCTATTTCGATGCGAGAACAAGAATCGGAGTTCATGCCGATATTGCGAAATATATTCCTCCGGTCGTCACCGTGAATGGCGTGACACTCGTGCAAAACTACAAAGGACAAGAGCATGACGACCGAAGATAAAGAGAAACTGTTCAAAGGCCCGGGCTACTCGCGCAACAAGCAGGAAGACAATAAAGACGTTGTCGGAGCCTGGTTCACCCAATTCTGGGGAAAGACCTGCAATCTCCAGATTGTGGACGAGATTGCTGCGCCGGACATGCTGCTAAAGTACTCGCTACATGAGCCGCGGCGTGGCCATGCCGATATTAAGGCGTTCATGACCGATTTCCGCGCCGCGTTCCCCGATTTGAATTTCTGGGGAACGGCGGACTTGATCGCGGAAGGTGACTTTGTCGTTGGTCAGTGGGCGGGCGGCGGCACACATACTGGACCTGCATTCAGTGACTTCTTAATTGGATCGCTGCCGGCAAATTCGGGTCGCAAGATGCACTTCACCGGAACGACGGTGCTTCGCCTGAAGGATAGCAAGATCGTCGAAGAGATAGGTCTCGACGATGGTGTCACCGCGCTCACGCAGCTGGGCCTCCTCAAGAAGGCGTAAGCGGCAAGCCCTCATTTTACCAAATAGGCCCGCGCGTATCGCGCGGGCCTTAGCCGCTTTTTTTGGAGGCGACTTCGTGTCGAACGCCAAGCTCGTTGAGACGTCACGCGTGCAAGCGCTCAGCGATGGCACTTTCGCCATCATCATCACGCTACTCGTGCTCGAAATACGCCGACCGGACGCTGCATCCGGTCGCCTAGCCCACGAGTTGTTGAAGGAGTGGCCGTCGTATGTCGCTTACGCGGTGGCATTTGTATACGTGGGCGTCATCTGGCTGAACCATCACTACCTGTTTGAGCGCATCCAAAAAATGGATATGGCGCTAAACTGGATCAATCTGGGCATTCTAGGCACAGCGGCGCTGATTCCATTTCCGACCGGTGTCCTCGCGAACGCCTTTCGTGACGGCGACTTCAACGATCAGAAGGCCGCTGTGCTGCTCTACGCACTCATCGCGGGATTAATGTCACTCGCCTGGCTTCCGGTATTTCTGCATCTGCATCGCCACAAGGAACTCGTCAAACCGGACGTTCCCTCCGGAACATTTGCCCCACAGGTCTTGCGGCCCGCCTTAGGCGTTTTGCTCTATATCACCGCCGCACTACTCGGATGGTTTGTGCACCCGGGCATCGCGATCTTAATTTTTATTTTGATCGTAGTTTATTACGCCTGGACCAGCCAAGGCATCCGAAGTCGCACACTTGAGACTGACGGTAGACGAGCGCCTAGCCAGGATTCGGGTTGTCACTCGCAGGTTGACGGACAATATCAGAGTCAAATATTCGGGTCGAAATGATTCAATTCGATTTGAAAGCAAGGGTCGGAGTGATCGCATTGCGAATCGTGGGCAATATGGTGGGGACAATAGCTAGATTGGATGGCGACTATGACGACAATAACGAAGGGCAAAGGTCTCGGCGCAACGGCTGCCAATGATCCACGCTGGGCGCAAATAGTGGCACGTGATAGCGCCGCGGATGGAGTCTTCTGGTACTCGGTTACGACGACGGGGATCTATTGCAGGCCCTCCTGTCCGTCTCGGACGGCTAATCCGAAGAATGTGCAGTTGCACGCCACGCTTGCGGAAGCGCAGGCGACTGGATTCCGGCCATGTAAACGGTGCAATCCGGACGGGCGCTCTGCGGACGAAGAAACCGTAACTCTAGTCGCTAAAGCGTGCCGCATCATCGAAAACAGTGAGGAGGAGCTTTCGCTCGACGCAATAGCGTCCTCCGTCGGGCGCAGCCCAAGCCACTTTCACCGTCAGTTTAAGGCAACCACAGGTCTTACACCGAAGGAATATGCGGATGCAGGCCGCGCCAAACGAATCAGAGAGGGACTCATGAAGAATACAAGCGTGACCGAAGCAATTTACGATGCCGGCTTCAATTCAAGCGGCCGTTTCTATGCGAAGTCGAACGAACTTCTCGGCATGACGCCGACGCAATATCGTGCCGGCGGCGCGAACGAGGAGATCAATTTTGCAGTTGGTCAATCAACGCTCGGCGCAATACTTGTCGCGTCGAGCAAAAAGGGCATTGCCGCGATCCTTCTCGGCGACGATCCGGACAAGCTGGTGCGCCAGTTGCAGGACCGCTTTCCGAAAGCCACGCTGGTTGGCGCCAACAAGGAATATGAAACACTAATCGCCCGCGTCGTAGGTTTCATCGAAGCTCCCGGCCAGGGTCTTGACCTTCCGCTCGACATTCGCGGTACGGCCTTCCAGCAGCGAGTTTGGCGGGCCTTGCAAGATATCCCGGTCGGAACGAGCGTGCCTTATGCTGAGATTGCAAAGAAGATCGGTTCGCCCAAATCGGTGCGGGCGGTTGCTGGCGCCTGCGCGGCGAATAACATCGCGGTAGCCATTCCCTGTCATCGCGTCGTACGCACCGATGGGTCGTTATCGGGATATGCGTGGGGGGTTGAGCGTAAGCGCCGCCTACTTGATCGCGAAAAACAACAAAGCGCGGGCTGATCACATGAGCCCGGCAATTAGACAATGAGCGATCTCTTCGCCGCTATCGATGCTGTCTTGGGGTCTCAGAAGATCGCGGAAGGAGCGGCCTTATTACACGGGCATGCGCTACCCTTTGAAAAAGGTCTCCTGACGGGGCTCCGGACCATCATAGCGCAAGCGCCTTTCAGACGTATGGTGACCCCGGGTGGTTTTGTTATGTCGGTGGCTATGACAAACTGTGGTGCAGCCGGTTGGGTCACCGACCGAAGCGGCTACCGTTACGACCGACACGACCCCGAAAGCGGGCTGCCTTGGCCGCCAATGCCAGAAGCATTTCGCGCCGCTGCGACTTCAGCCGCTTTCGAAGCCGGCTATCCCGATTTCGTACCCGATGCATGCCTCATCAATCTCTACGAGGCGGGCGCGCGCCTGTCGCTTCACCAAGATAAAAATGAGCGAGACATGAGCAAACCAATCGTCTCAGTGTCGCTCGGGCTTTCTGCCATATTCCAATTCGGTGGTAACAACCGCACCGATCCCGTTCGAAAATATGCATTACGGCATGGCGATGTCGCCGTGTGGGGAGGCCCGTCGCGACTTTCTTATCATGGCGTTTTGGCGCTCAAAGACGGCGAGCATGAAAAACTTGGACGCAGGCGGATCAATCTCACTTTTCGCGGTGCGCTGTAACGATTTCAAGGCAACAGATGAAAAGACGAGGCAGGAGCGATTACATGGTCCATTCGCTTGCGGGGCGCGTCTGCGCCGATCCGGCCAGGACTGAGGTCATGGCGTGTCTCGGACTGGCCGTTAAGGCGGGTTTCGCTCAATGGGCGACGCTCGGCAATGGTGACATCGAGCTTACCTTGCCATCTGGCGAGATTTTTCATCTCGGCCCGACGTCGGTTATCCGAGTCGGCTGACGTTTGCGATAAGCAATACCGCCAAATTATCCAAATTCAAAAGCAAGCAGCGGAGTGAGCGTTGCCCTCGTACTAGCTAAACCAACCTCCAAAGTCGCAGGAGGTGAAGATATGAATTTTGCAGCTGTTGTGCAGGCGATGTCCGCGACGCGTACCGCCGAGCGACGTGTATCTCAATACGATTGGACCAAAATTTCGGACGAGCTGAGTGGTTTCGGCTGCGCGGTTATCCAACAGTTGATCTCGCCAGAAGAATGCCGGGACATTGTTGGGCTATATGTGCACGAGGAGCGGTTTCGCAGTCATGTCCATATGGCGCGTCATGGCTTTGGCAAAGGTGAATATCGCTATTTTAAGTATCCGCTGCCCAATTTAATTGGCGGATTGCGCACTGCGCTGTACCCGCACCTTTCAATTATCGCGAATGGATGGAATGAACGAATGGGCGTCAATCAGCGATATCCGGGGCAGCACGACGAATTTATAAAAGAATGTCATCAGCAAGGGCAGACGCGGCCGACACCTTTGCTTCTGCAATATGTGCAGGGTGACTTCAACTGCCTACATCAAGACCTTTATGGCAACCTCGCATTTCCGCTTCAAGTTGCGATCCTACTCTCCGAACCTGATCGCGATTTCGCGGGTGGTGAATTTGTTCTTACCGAACAGCGGCCACGCATGCAAAGCCGGGCCGAGGTCGTGCCGCTAAGACAAGGTGACGCGGTAGCGTTTGCTGTGCACAACCGGCCTGTCAAAGGAACGAAAGGGAATTATCGGGTAAATCTTCGGCATGGTGTTAGCCGCGTTCGGAGCGGAATGCGTCATACGCTTGGCATTATCTTTCACGATGCCAAGTGACCGCTGACGCTGGTTACTAAGCGTTCAAGTTGGCGCGGCGCGACTAGTCGGACATCGGGCGGTGGTGATTGGTGCCAGCCACCTCGATCAGGATGCCGACGCCGAACTTGGCGGCGGCATCTTTGACGGACTCGATCATGTCAGTGCGGCGGCTCACGACACCGTCTCGTTCATCGCGAGTTGCGCAATATGGGCGCTCGGCGCGCAGCGGTCCCAGTCGGGTGTGACTTCTTCCGACTTGAGCCCGCGCAGTTTCTTCGGGTCGAGGCCGATCTCTTTCTCGGTGCCGTCGAACACGAAGAACACATCGCGCTTGCGAATGCGCGCCGTCGAGACGAGCCGGGTCTTGTAACCGGCGAAGCGGTGATAGCAGGCAAAGAACTCCGCCGTCTTGCGGTCGAGCGTCCACGAGAACGCCTTGACGTTGAAGTCACCGGAGCCGCGAAAGACCTCGAACTCGTTCGGCAGGCTGTCGTAAAAAGCCCGATCCTCCGGCTCGGCGTAATTGGAGAAGTGATCTATCTCGTGCCGTGCCCGCAGCATGTCGCACAGCCAAGCGTTATAGGCCCCGGCATTCTCCATCACCGGCCACATATCGAGGAACAGCGGCCAGAAGACCTCGCTGTCGCACAGTTCGAGCACATGGATCAGTTCCGGTGTGCGATGGTGGCTGCCGGCGGTCATCGCGGCCGACGTTACGTGTTGGATGAGCCGTTTCTGTATGACCGGGCAGCGCGGGTCATCAAGGTGCCGCGCCAGTGCGCGATCTCGATTGCGCCGGAGATTGCGTTTGATTCTACGGCAAGCCCGCTGTTGGTCAATCAGCCAGTCGCGATCAGTGGGCGTGCCAGTGACCATCTGGCCGTCGTATTTGAAAACAACTTTCTCAGTCTCGGTCTCTGTATTCATTGGTTTCCTCCTTCTGGTTTGATGATGATGGTGGTGGATCGTCAGGACGTGCTGCCCGGCGCGTTGCAGACCGGGGCCGGGTGCTGTGACGCCAGCGCCCACGCTTGCACTTCGGACAATTTGAAGAAGACGAGCTTGCCGCCGCCGAGATGGATGCCTCGCGGGAATCCGGCGTCGAGTTGTCGGCGATGAATCCACATGCGCGAGACGCCGCCGAACATGGCGCAGACCTGCGGCATGCTCAGCCACGTCTCGGGGGCGTCGGTGATGTTGAAGGTCGCGACCGCTGGCACCGGCTTAGGTGCCGGAGCGGGATCACGACGGGAACCAGAATGAGATCGAGCAGCGCGCATGATGTGGCCCTCCGCGAGTTGCGGTGTTGGCCCTTTGTCATGCTGTCGGCCCGTCCAACCATTAAGTAAGGGGTACGGGGCGGAGCTGTGTCTCGTGCTTTACTCCGGGCAAGTCGAGGAAAGGGTTCCGACCAGCCGGGCGGTTTGGGGTGCTCCCCGAAGGGCCTTTTGGCCCTTGTTGCAGAGTGGGGATCTGAGCTGTCGATTGCCTTGCGGCAACACCGGTATCGACCGCATCTCTACGCGAGCACCCGGGCCTCGATCAAGCGCAATCGATCACGGTGAGCCCGTTGTCGGCGAATAGGGTAAAAAAACAACGGGCCCGGCGTTGCGCGGCCGAGCGGCTGATCGTGCAGGGACCTTTTCAACTTGTCCGGGCTTTTTTCTAAAAAATTTTTACCTTTGGGCGCTGAGCGCGATTGCGGAGCAGAGCACGTAACGATTCGGACAAATTAAGTAAAATTTTAGAGGTCCCCGTAGCTCGGTTGAGACCCCAATTTTCCGTTAACAAAACCCCGCCCCGCGAAATTTTTGAATCATGGTTATCAGCGGATTAACGGCCCGCCCCGGAATCCCACCACCCGTTAACAGATAGCGACCTCACGAAGATCGTACTCATGGGGGTTGCGTGCGAGAAGTGCCTGCGGCAGTTCGCTAACTTGCACGTCACCATTCCGGGGTCCAGCCTCGGGGGTCCAATCAGCGTTAAAACCCGCATTGCGCTAGTCCTCGTCGCTGCCAGTCATCATGGCAACCGGGGCGCTCGGACGCGGGTTCCTCGGCCCGGCCTGTGCTCGTGCCATGAGGTCGCGCACCAACGGCGAGTCGGGCAGCGTGCGCGGCACCGGCTGCGGCTCCGCGACCATCTCTGGCGCGGCGTGCTCGACGGGCTCGACGGCCTCGATCTCGACGACCTCGGCGTCGATCACGTCCTCGGGTGCGCTCATAACTTCCTCCACTGCTTCCTGCGCGATTTGCGCGAGCGGTGCCGGTGCTATCGCGGCCGGAGCCGAGCGTCCGATGACGAGCACACCGCCAGAATGATTCAGCGAAATTTCGCGCTTGTCGCCGAACATCTGCGGCAAGTGGGCCCTTAAAACCAACTGCAAATCGGTCGCCGAAGGGCGATGAGTCACGGTGAGGGGAATCCGATTCCCA
>DATAPP010000205.1:0-2140 GCA_036265125.1 Pseudolabrys sp.
TGGCTGCGCACCGCGGTGGCGCTGATCGGCTTTGGGTTCGCGATCGTCCAATACATCAACCACTTGCAACAGATCCGCGGAGCCCGCCCCGCCTATCTTCCAAGCGCGCCGGAATTTTTGGGGCTCGCGCTGATTTTGTGCGGCATCACGGCGCTGGTGATTTCGATTTGGCAGTACCGGTGGTCCATTCGCTATCTGTTGGGTGAACCGTTCGCACCGATCGCCGGCGTTACCGGTGAGGGGATGCAATCGCCAGTCATGGCGGTCGCCATCCTCCTCATATTTGTCGGCCTGTTCGCCTTCTTTGCGGTCCTGTTGCGCCTCACGTAGCCAGACACGGCCGAACGTCCGAACCAAGAGCACTTTCGAAACCACCCGACCAATGAAAGGAGATCGGAATGGCTAGATCTAGAGCAGCCAAACCAAATATCGTCGTCATCTGGGGCGATGATATCGGCATGACCAACCTGAGCTGCTACAGCGAGGGGTTGATGGGCTACCGCACGCCCAATATCGACCGCATCGCCCAGGAAGGGATGCGGTTCACCGACTTATACGCCGAGCAGAGCTGCACGGCCGGAAGGTCGTCTTTCATCACCGGTCAGCATGGATTGCGCACCGGGTTGACCAAGGTCGGCCTGCCGGCCGCCACTGTCGGTCTGCACAAGGAAGATCCGACTATCGCCGGGCTGCTCAAGCCATTGGGCTATGCCACTGCGCAGATCGGCAAGAACCATCTCGGCGACCGCAACGAATATCTGCCGACCGTGCATGGCTTTGACGAGTTCTACGGCAATTTATACCACCTGAATGCGGAGGAAGAGCCCGAGCTGCCCGATTACCCGAAGGGGGCGGATTTCCCGCACTTTCGTGAGAGATTCGGCCCGCGCGGCGTCCTGGAGTGCAAAGCCGCCGACACTGACGACCCGACGGTCGATCCGCGGTTCGGCAGGGTGGGCAAGCAGACCGTCCACGACACTGGCCCGCTGACCAAGAAGCGGATGGAAACGATCGACGACGACATTGCCGACCGTGCTGCCGACTACATCAAGCGACAGGCCCAGGCCGGCAAACCTTTCTTTCTCTGGGTGAACTTCACGCACATGCACCTGCGCACCCATGTGAAGCCGGAGAGCAGGGGTCAGTCGGGGCGCTGGCAGAGCGAATACCATGACGTGATGATCGATCACGACAAGAACGTCGGCGCCGTGCTCAAGGCGCTCGACGATGCGGGCATCGCCGACAATACCTTTGTCATGTACAGCACCGACAACGGCCCGCACATGAACTCCTGGCCCGATGGAGCCATGACGCCCTTCCGGAACGAGAAGAACACCAACTGGGAGGGCGCCTATCGGGTGCCGTGCCTCGTCCGCTGGCCCGGCAAGATCAAGCCGGGCATCGTGTCGAACGAGATCGTCGCCCATCACGATTGGCTGCCGACGATCCTCGCGATGGCGGGCGATACGGAGGTCAAAGACAAGCTTCTGAAGGGCTACACGATCGGGGACATGACCTATAAGGTCCACCTCGACGGGTATAATTTGGTGCCGTATTTGACCGGTGAAGCTGAGAAGACCCCGCGGGTCTCGTTCATCTACTGCAACGACGACCAGCAGGTCGTGGCATTGCGGTACGATAATTGGAAGATAGTATTCGAGGAACAGCGGACGCCCGGGACGTTGCGGATCTGGGCCGAGCCGTTCACCACCCTGCGCGTGCCAAAGATTTTTAATCTGCGCACCGATCCTTTCGAGCGCGCGGACATCACGTCGAACACCTACTACGATTGGCTGATGGATCACGTCTACCTGCTGGTGCCGGCGCAGGCCTACATCGGTGAATTCCTGGCGACGTTCAGGGAGTACCCGCAACGCCAGAAGGCCGCCAGCTTCAACCTCGACGACGTGCTCCGCAGGCTGCAGGAGGGGACACACCAGTAACCCCCGGGTCACCCAACTGCGCGCGCACGACACCAAAGGAGAGCGCAATGGCAACAGAAGCAACTGAGAAAGCGACGCTGGGCCACAGGGCCGTCCACGAGTTCAAGGAACTCGCGATCCTCACCGCCTACCTCTACGTCACCCTTGGGGCCGTGATCCTGTTGAAGGCCGCGGTGCTGCACGGCGCGGGCGTCAGC
>DATAPP010000206.1:0-13599 GCA_036265125.1 Pseudolabrys sp.
CTTCGGCCCGATCCGAGGTGACTCGCATGGTGACGGAAAAGGCGCAGGCCCTTGGGGAAGCTCAAGCGGTTGCGGCGGTTGGGTCTGTGACAGGCCGCAGTCCCCGCCAGATCGCAAAAAAAGTCACACGCGTTTATAGGAAGCGAATTCGCGCAAATCGCAGGCGACTGACTAGGGGCTAATCGTTCCGTCGATGGCTGCCGCATTGAGACGGCAACAGTTCTGGAGTGCGTGCCATGCCTAACCGAGCCCCGCTGGTCCCGGACCACCGTCCTTTCGATGAGACTGTTCACATCGTCCTCAACGACTTTGGCATCTTGGTCGCGCTTACGTGGAAACCGATGAGACCAAGGCCGACGAAAGCAGCATCGTCACCAGGATCACTGTCGGAGAGTATTCCTGCGCGCTGCGCGTTGTGGCCTTTAACACCGTCGCAGGCTGGTCACGCGATGTTACCGAGGACATTGCCTGGGCGGTCAGCCACCGCGCGCGGAGGGAGCGATGCAGCCTTGGCACAGTCGCGCAGGAATTTGTAGAAAGGATCCTCGGGCTGGATGCACCGACACCGATAGACGACTAGCACTAGCAGGTCGAGAATGCCATGAATTGAATCATGCTCACTCTCGCGCCCACTTCGCGTTATTTCGAGATTTAGACGTTGGGTTGGACGGTGGCCGCGTCATTGGCCGCATCATGCTTCAACCCGCAGGCCCCCGAGGGTCGTCCCTGGTTCTGGACAATCACCGCGGTTGAATTTCCACCTTCGATTCACAACAAGGGCTACTGCTCGACACGCGAGTTAGCGATGGCTGATTTCAAAGCGCAGTGGCTAAGCTAGCCTCTCGAGAAGAAGGGCTGCCGGCGGGGAAGCAAGCAGCCCTTAGACTCTAGTTGCCGCTCGCTTCTCGGGGAACGCGTCGGGACGGGAATCGAAGCGGCACAACTCCAACTTGATCCAGGTCACAACGTTCCATTCCAGGCTGATTGCTAAGACAGCTTGTTCAGCATCCAGACCAGTTCCGCCACGCTTCTTACCCCCATTTTTTTCATCACGCGCCCGCGGTGTACCTTGGCCGTTTTCATGCCCGTACCCATCTCGGCAGCAATGTTCTTGTTTAGCGCGCCGCGAACGACCAAATCCATGCACTCTCTCTCGCGCGGCGAAAGCGTAGCAATTAGCTTGATGATGGCTTTCCGTTCTGCGTCTCTTTGGAACCTGATACTGTCTCGCTGTTCCGCGAGTTTGATCAAGTTCAACAGTTCGCCGTCTTTAAACGGCTTGAGCAGGAAATCTAGTGCCCCCGCCTTCAATGCCCGTACGCTCGCGTCAACTGTGCCAACGCCGGTAAGAAAAATAATGGTCCGCTGGGTCCCCCGCTTGATTAGTTCATGCTGGACATCCAGCCCGTTCATGCCAGGCATTGATAGATCAAGCACGACGCACCCGGGCACAGATGCATCGTGTTCATCGAGAAAAGCCTGTGCCGAGGAGTACGTCTTGTTGCTGTAGCCATGAGCTTGCAGAAGTCGACTCAAGCCACGCAAGACGCCTTCGTCGTCATCGACAACGAAAACGGTAAACGCTGTACTGTTCACACCAGCCATCGAACCTCAAGGGCCGATGTGAGAAGCAAACAAAGTAAGTGTCAATGTTCCCCAATTCAGAAGGATATATATCAAATGACGTGCTGCCGATTTAACGTCTGAGCGTTTCTCTGCGTTTCTCTGCGATTAATTACATCGTCGCTAACTCACGTGTGCAGGAACGCAAGAACTGAATCCAGTCGCCCAAATGTCACGACCCCGTCAGCGTTTTTTTACATCAAATGCAATAGCAGACATGCGTCTCGTCAGTTAGGAACCAAATCGCAGGTGACATGGAGACTGCGCCCGTGGTTCCTGACAGTTTGCGACGTCGTATAGATATCTCGAGATGGCCACTTACTCAGCACGCCACGCAAAAACTCCTTAAGTATTTGGAAGAGATCAACAGTACTGGTTCCTGCGGGTTTGCCGTCATCACCGATCAGCTCCACGCGGAGTCGTCGCCCACCAGGGCACTGCCATGGCCGGGGGTACACAAAACCTCAGCCGCGTATCCGACTAGAGCAACGGCCCCGGCTGCTGTTGTTGGTTCTGAATGCGGCACGGTGGGCATCCCACCACGTATCACAGCATTAATTTCCTCTTCGTCACATGAGCCCAGCGCCTGCGCTGCCACATTGGCTTTTCGCGCTCTCTCGATTGAAGGAAATACTGGATCAAGTTCCGTGGCGATCGCCTGGATTCCCAGTGCAGGAAACGCAACAGCACCGGCTAAGGACGGCGCGCCGGGTCGATCTATTGGGATCGTGCGGTTGAGTGTCTTTGGGCTTTTTGTAATCAGTCATGACGGGCCATTAGATGGCGCACCGAGACCGTCCCCGTCTTGTCTTTTTGCGACAAGGATTTGGTAGCCGCTGCCACTCGGTCAGGTCGGCACTCGTTCGGCGTATGTCTTTTGACATAAGTTTTTATTTCCGATGCGGATGCTCAAGTAGCTGCACTGGTGGACTGATCGCTTTACGGTGGATTTTGCTCACCGGCAGTCGCGACCATGTTTTTTACGAAATGGCCCTTGGCATGCATCTCGTCGGCCTGATCGCGCCTAGTAAATTTTGGTCGCGGTAAAATGCTGCCGACCTGCTACAAAATTCGCCTCTACGCGCGAACCTTAGCCGACGCCATCAAACTTCTCCCTCGGCTGGCCGCGTTCGGGTGGCAAAGGGCGTGGCCAACTTATCTCAGGTCGACAATTCGGTTACGTGGAGCGTGCCACTGGCGCGCTCATTGCCCAGAACAGAAATCTGTGAGCCCAAGCCAGCGTCAACAGTCTGCGGAATTATGCAGCGGCCCCCATGTGCGCCAGGTTGGCTGTCTTCACAATTTCGTCCACTGCAACATAGTGCACCATATGCCCGGCCTCGGGAACGAGGATTACGTCAGCGTGCGGAATTGCCTTCTGCAGCCGGATCGCTTGCTCGCTATCGACGATCTTGTCGTCGCGCCCGGCGATGATCGCGGTGGGGCATTTGAGGCGGTGGTATGACATAGTCAGTGTCGCGGCTGACGGCAGCATAAAGGCTGAGTCCTCGGCCACTGCGCGCAGTTGGCTGGGACGGATCAGCATCAGCCGCGGATATTCAGTTTTGACGATTTCCGGCACCGGTCTGGGCGCGAAGGATCTCTTTGCGAAAGGCAGCAGGGCAAGCCAACTTGAAATTGGAGAGATAGTGTAGCGCAAAGCATCGCCGAGGACAGGGATAGCGGCGATGCTTGCGAACCAGACATCAAAACGCAGGGTCGGAAAGTAGTAGCCGGATATCAGAACGAGCCCGTTGACGCGCTCACCGTTGCGCGCTGCCATTGCCAGTGCAACCAACGTTCCCCAGGAGTGGCCGAGCACGAGCGTGCGCTGGATGCCGAGCCGGGTCAGCGCCGCGCAAAAGAGCTCGGCCTGGCGCTCCGGGCCCCAGATGCGGCCGCGAGGCCGGCTGCTGTGGCCGAAACCCGGACGATCAAAACAGATGACGCGAAATTCCTTTGCCGCCGCCTCCGCCAGCCCGCTGATGGTAAAATCCCGCAGGGAGGTTCCGTTGCCATGGAACATCACCAGCGGCGGTGCATGCGGATTCCCGCGCACAATGTAATGCAGCCGCACCCCGTCGACGTCGAGGAACTCGCCTATCGGCGGATTACGCCGGGGCGCGATAAACTCCAGCGCAATGTTTCCGAGCACGATGGCGAGGAGCACGACGGCCGCGAGCAGCAGAATAAAAGATAACTCAGTACTCATATCACGCAAGGCTCCATGCCATGGTCGATACATGCGGCTCATGCCGCGAATTGCATGCCGCGAATTGCCGCGCCGTGGGGTATCGCCACGGCGCCTGCTTACGTTTCTCTTATTATTCGTTACTCGGCAGCTTCGGCCCTTTGATTGATGGCGCTTTCGGCAAGCTCTGACAGCTTTTCATCGGTGTTTTCTTCTTCGCCAAGTGTCGCCTCCAGCAGCGATGCCGCTTCATCGAGACCAAGTTGCTCGGCCCAGGCCTTTAAGGTGCCGTAGCGCGCGATCTCATAATGCTCGACAGCTTGAGCGGCGCCGATCAGGCCGGCATCAAGAGCTGGCGAACCTTCATATTCGTCAATGATCTCCTCGCCTTCATCAATAATGCCAGTGATGGCAGGGCAATTTTTGCCACGTGGGCTTTCATCGATCAGTTGGAAAATCTTTTCCAGCCGGGTAACCTGTTCCTCTGTCTGCTTCTCGTGTTCCCTAAAGGCATTTGCCAATTCTTCAGACTCAGCGGCCTTTGCCATTTTGGGAAGGGCCACAAGGATTTTCTTTTCGGCAAAATAGAGGTCCTTGAGCCCATCGTGAAACAGTTCGTCGAGCTTCTTGATTGGTTTTGGCATGGTAAGCTTCCTAAGTGGGGGGTTCGTGGACCAACTCGGCGTGCCGCACATTGTTTCAAGATATTTCCACGCGAGCGATGCGCGCGGGCTGTGTTTATTGTCATCCGATACGATCTGCCAGTGACGTACGAAGCTCACGTCAAATGATGTACGTCTCGTTGCAGGGTTCCTGCCACGGCGCCCCGCGTACCCGAGAGTCTATACGCCTTACGATGGCACGTATGATGGCGCTTCCGTCCGGGCCAGCTTGCCGGCCTGTTCCGCTCGAGAGACGACGTTCTTGGCCTCGTTTCCAGACCAGCGGCTGGATTCGGCCATCGCAGCAGACCCATGGTCGGCGAAGGCCTGCGTCGCCTGCTGCATCTTGTCGCCGAAATCCTTCGTGTGATCGGCAAGTGTCTGCACCTGCCGGGCCAGGAATTCGCTTTGCACTTCCGCGAACTCGCACGGTTCCTTGGCACGCGCCAGTTTCTCCCCAAACTCCATCGTGTTCGACAGCGTCATCTGGGTTAGGGAGATCATTTCCTCGCGGATGATGCCGACCTGGCTGTCGAATTCCTCGGTCATCTTGCGCGATATACGCATAAAACCATCAATAGCTTGCCGGCTCCGGTTGAAACTTCCCTCCACGAATTCCGAACTCCAGATTATTCCGAAGTTTGCCGCTTGCGTTGCACGCTCACTGCTTTGCTGCGCGAAATTCGTCATGTCTCGTGCCATGATCTTCTCCTTCATTTTATATCTTTTGAAGTAATCGGGCGTCTGTCTCCCGACGGCTGCCCAACTAATGCGTGTCGTCTCTAAAAGGTTCAGGTAACATGAAAAGTGCCGGGTGAGGCCCGCGTCTAACCGAAGTTCAAAGCGCGTTGATTTTCCGGCATTGCTATTCTCGCGACTGCCGGACTCCCCCCAGGGCGGCCGTTAGAGTCGCCGGAGCGATTTGTGGCCCGTTCTCTATGAGGGATGTCATTTGATATATGTGGTTAGGATGTCACGTTTATTTTCCAAAACGCGGCTCGAGCGTCGCTTTCGCGCTGACAGAAATCTTTTTCAAAGTAAAATCAGTTCGCGGTTGTCGCCAACGCCCCTACTCCCATGACGACCGCCGGAGGAGCCGCAGTGAAAAGCACGCGCTGCGGCTCTTTCTATTTGCTAGCACCGAATCTGTCGCGATTGGTCTCCTTGCGCCACAATCCTTGTTCTGGATAACGGCTAGCCATGCCTCTCTCAGTTTCCAGAATTGCCGACTGGATATGTCTTTTTTAAAAGCGTGACAGGTCAAGTAGAATGCTTCGCAGCGAGCGCGAACGTCGACGCAAGGGCCGCAATCCGAACGGGCCATTATTTTTCCCAGATGCATAGCGGCGTCTTGCCGTCAGTCAGACCCAATGAGCGCATTCGCGAATGGTCGTAAAAACTCTTGATGGGCATAGAGAAGTTCTATGCCGATGAAGAAAGCGCTGAGCATGACCAGTGCGACTAATACGCTTCGAGTTTTTGTTTCCATTTCGGCATCCTGTTGAATGCCGAAGTAGGTTCGAGTCTGTTCAATGGTGCGATGATGCTACCCGCTGGCGGAATGTCTGTGTGCCTTTTATCCCCAACTCCCCTGCAAGTTTATGTCAAATGCAATCGTGGCTGACACCCTTGTCGGGTAGAAATTTTTGCCGGTTGAATACATGGAGACTGCTCCCATGGGCGCGACGTCGGATGGACATATCAAAACGGTTGAGCGTCGTTGGTCACGGCAGGGCAATCAGGCGACCTCATTACGAAGATGGCCGCCAATTGGCTGACCTAGAAAGACGGATACAAATCATTGAGTGGCGTTTTGAACTTATCGCCGACCTGCTGCTTGGTCTGGTGTCTGCGGGTTTCGCCATTATAGGTGCCGCCTACGCTAGCGGCGGTTTTTATCGGGATCAGATGATCGCTGCGGCCGTCATCGCATTTTTTGTCGCGATGTGGATGACAAACTCTCTTTTTCCAAACATCACCCGGCGCTGGCTCTGGCCTACGTATTAAGTGTTCGAGTTAAAATCCAAGTGACTGTCCGACTCCTTCCCCCAAGCAAGTAATGGTCGGATTTCAAAAGCATGATTGAAGCTGTGAGGACGCCAGTTTCGGCCATCATGATTGACCTACAGGTCGAAAATCACGGCTCTGTCCTGCTTCTGCGCCCAAGGAGCGCGATGGGCCGCTTTTGGATCGAAGACCATATTCCCAAAGACGCAATCCCCTTCGCGGACAAAGTCAACGGTCCTGCCTTCATCATTGAGCGTTGCTACATGGGCATCGTCAGCGATGCCATAGCTCAGGGGCTCAACATTGAGCAGCTCAGATGGATAGATGGTAGTTAATACCGCTCGACCACACGCGGCATTTTGGACTTAAAAGAAGTCCGCCTGGATGGAACCAATGAGAGGTTGTTTTCTGCACCGGACGACTGATTTTGGAGAAACGGACATTTCGCAGACGCTGTAGGAGAAAGAAGGTCAAAGTGAACAGCGCGTCCGGTCATCATCGTGGGACGCAGGTGCAGGCGCTGCCCACACCATCAACTGGAATTCATGATCGCAAGCATCGCATTTAAAAATACGAACTTCCGTATCGCCGCATGGCTTAACCGCGAATAGGCGCAGTTCGGCTCCGCATTTACAATCCGGCAGCCCTGTGGATCCCGGAGCCAATAAATTTTCGATGGCAGGCATGTTTTTCTCGGAGGTTTTGGGACGACAGCAACTGCCGTCCCGTGTGAGATTGTTATCGGTTTTTTCGAACCAGCAACAAAACTCGCTCCTTAAGCTTAGGTTCCGCGCAAAGCGATATTGTCTGCGCGGCCAACGGGCGCGCACTCGACGCCTCCCGGGATCATCGGCGCCGACACCCCAAATGAAATATCTGCGACGCCTCAATCAAGATTGCGCCTGGGCGGAGGTTTCTCGCGGAATCGCGCGGACGACCTCGCTATGAGGCTAAGAGTTGCAGCCTGTGCTTCTCCGCTGTGGAGAGCTTTGTTTTTCTGTTTCCGAGAGGTTGGCCATTGTCACCAACATCTGGAGAACAAAGACCTCACAATGGGCGGTCATTAAAGACGTCACCGAACTCCCTTCTTTCCTTTTCCTGCGGCAAAAATTGCCCGCGGTTTCGTCAAAGCTGTATCATTTGATAATGGAGTTCAAGGCAGCCGTGCCTACATCCCTTGAATGGCCCCAGCTCATATCTTCGCAACCAACTACTCGCAGATTAATAGGCCGCTGTGCACACGCGTGAGTCCATGGCCGCCCAAGCCTCTTGGATTCTTTTAGTGAGGCTTTGAAATCGTGCGAGTTGTGTTTCTTGATATTGATGGGGTGCTCAATTGCAGCAAAACGCGCAATCCTCGCGACTTGCCCTATGTTGTCGACAAAAGGCTGTTGCGTGTCTTGCGCCGTGTTGTTGCCCGGACAAAGGCGAAGATCGTATTAATCTCAGATTGGAGACATGATCCTGCCGGTCTATTCAGTGCCCGTTACTGGGGGGTACGCTATGCCGACGTCGTCCCATTTCTTCCGAAGCGATCACGCGGCGAACAGATTCTCATTTGGCTCGGCAAGCATCCGGAAGCGAAACGCTACGCCGTCATTGATGACGATGACGACGAACTAGATGATTTGCCGCTCTTTCAGCCGTCGACATCGACGGGGCTGACGCCAGAGATCGCAAATGGTGTGATCCGTTACCTACAAGGCAAGACCGACAAAGACATGAGATCAGGTCGGGTGACGCGTACAATGGAAAATGTGCGCAAGGGCCTCAAACGAATCGTCAAATGACGTTCGCGGATGAATTTGGAACAACGAACCGTGAAAGATGTTAATGCCGCATGCGCGCAACCCTGTTTCACAACCCCTCAGCCGGTCACCAGGCCGACAAAGAGCATATTCTGGCCGCGATGAAATTGGCCAATTTTGATGTTCGTTACGTGTCGGTAAAAAGTGACGATATCGACCATGCATTCGAGAAAAAAACCGATCTAATCGTGATTGCCGGGGGCGATGGGACGATCACGGAAGTTTTGACACAAGTGCCGGATCGATCCATCCCGGTGGCGTTACTGCCGCTTGGGACCGCCAATAACGTTGCCCGGTCACTGGGGATTGCCGGAACGCCTCAAGAGCTCGTCGAAACGTGGAAAATCGATCGCGTTCACGCCCTTGATGTCGGGCTGGTCAAGTCGTCGTGGGGCACCTCCCGTTTTCTCGAGGGCTTCGGCGTCGGATTATTTGCTGAATTTCTCAGAGATGCGGACAAGCGCGAAAAGGCAAAGGGTGCGGAAAATCTTCGCAAAGGGCGCGAATTGCTCGAAAAGCACCTTAAAACGGCAAAGCCCGCGGACCTATCGATCAATGTGGATGGGAAATCACTCAAAGGCGAATTTCTTGGCGTTGAAATTATGAATGTGCCCTTCACCGGTCCGGGCCTGCCACTCGCCACCAAAGCGAAGGTAAGTGATGGACTTCTTGATGTGGTTTGCTTTGAAGTGGACCGTCGTCGTGAACTAGAAAAGTGGCTCGACGCTCCACACCATGGGCCCGCGCCAGTCACAGTGCGGCAAGGTAAAGTCATCGAATTGAGCTGGGAAGATGTCGCCAACCGTCTCGACGACGAAGCCCACAGCAATCGCGAAGCCAAACAGATAGCAGAGCTTTGCTGTGAAAAAGATCAGATCAACATTCTTATTCCGGTCAAGCACCCATCACAAAAGGCTGTGGCAAAATGACACAGCCGCTTGCCCCGCACTGCGCTCTGAACGCTATCTATTTCTTGTCGAGCGCCCTTCGGCCTCGCAAATGCTTTTGGCGGGCAAACAAATGAAACGCTTCTCCATCGCGCAGCAGCAACGTTCAGGCTAGAGTACCATGTGATGAGCCGCGCCTTTGTGAAGGAGTTGGATGATGAAACGGTGCCGTTGCCCGATCGTCCGATCTCGCCTCACCGCAACTTTGTGACTGCCCGAGGAATGGCGGCGATTGAAGCCAATCTCAGTCGGTTCGGGGCGGCCCACAGATCTGCGATAGATAAAGATGACAAACGGGCAGTCGCCGCGGCACTGAGGGAAGTTCGCTACTGGAGTGCTCGCCAAGCAAATGCAGAAGTCGTCAAACCACCCTCCGCACCAGATCGTGTAGGATTCGCGACGACAGTTACGTTGCGCCGGGAGGATGGCCGTGAGCAAACCTTCACGATCGTTGGAGAGGATGAGGCCGACCCAGCTCGCGGAACCATTTCCTATGTGTCTCCGCTGGCTCGGGCGGCAAATGGCCACGCGCCAGGGGATTCGATTGATCTATCCGGCCGCACTGCGGTGATCTTGAATATCCACAGCTGTTAGTGCACGGCGAGAGATAGCGATTTTCCATGGGCGATGAACTACTCCCCTTTCCGTTGACCGAAAGAAGCGTCCACCTCTGCATTGACATGCAACGTATCTTTTCTGCCGAAGGCCCCTGGCCCACGCCGTGGATGGACCGCGTGTTACCGCTCGTCGCCACACTCGCCGAGCGTCATCCCGAGCGCACAATATTTACCCGTTTCATTCCACCGGAACGTTCGGACCAGATGCCAGGGATGTGGCAACGGTATTACATGCGTTGGCGGCAAGCGACCCGCGAATACCTTGATCTGCGGTTGCTTGAATTGATGCCGCCCCTCCCGGCACTTTGTCCTCCAGCCAGAGTGATCGACAAAACACGCTATTCCGCCTTCGCGGAGCCCATGCTCGCTGCCCATCTGCAAGAGCGGCAAGCCGATGCTCTGATCATTTCTGGCTCTGAGACAGACGTTTGCGTGCTGGCGACCATCTTAGATGCAGTCGATCTGGGCTATCGCGTTGTCGTCGTACGCGATGCGATATGTAGTTCCTCCGATGAGGGGCACGATATGCTTATGCGTCTTTATCACACGCGCTACAGCGAACAGATCGAGACGACGGATGCCGTGACCGTTCTATCGCAATGGACAATTTAGGCCGCCTCTGCTGCTGATTGAATTCAGTCTCCGCCAGTTTGGACAATGTTTCGTCGGTTTTCTTCCTCGGAAAGCCGAGGTCGGGTCCCACGTCTCCGCTGACGGCCTGAGGTCCAATCAAGGTGGGCAAACCGGTGCAACAAATAGCTGCTCCATGTGTTGGTTCGCGAGGTAATCGTTATGGTCGCGCGGCAAAAAGAAAAAGAACATCAGTTCTGGAACGCCGCCGCTATCTTATTATTTTTAGCTCTCTGCGCGATCTCAGCCGCTCTTATCTATTCCCACCGGCGCGCCGAAGTTGAGAGTCTGCAGTTTTTCGACCTGTCGCTACTGGGGCTGGCCACGTTTCGGCTTATTCACCTGATCACCTACGACCGAATTCTCGACTTCGCCCGTGTGACCGTGATGGACAGCGACGGCGGACAACTCAAGGCGGCCGAGCGCGGCTGGCGCCGGGTGGTCTGCGAGTTGATGCAGTGCCTCTGGTGTGCGGGCCTCTGGTCCGCCCTAATCGTCGTGACAGTCTATTTGCTGGGATTTTGGGGGCGGCTTGCCATGCTGATTTTGGCGGTGGCCGGCCTTGGGTCTCTATTGCAAGTCGTCTCCAAGGCGATCGCTGCCGAACATTAATTCACCTGCCCCCGCCTACTGCCGCCAAGGTCTTTCTCAGCTCATTTGCGGGCCACACTACGCTACGAGAGTGGATCCAAGAGGGCTAGAGGGAACCGCGAACTTCAGAACGGTAAAGATTTGATCCGAGGGTCGGTTATTACGCAGCATTACCTATCGACGTTGACCATTTTCATAAGGCGTCTGGCGTCCGCTGGCGCTGCGGCTTTCTGATCATTGTCAAAGTAAACGTAGACATCACGTCGCCGGCGTTTCCATTCCTTGATCGATTTTGCCCATGTGCGCAGGGATTGCTCGGAATAGTGACCCTTGTATGCTCCGCCAGGCCCATGGCCGCGCAAATATACAAAGGAAGCAGTCACCTCCCACGGCGTCGGCGCCTCATGGTGGTCGGAGAGACACAGCGCAACGTTATGGTCATGAAGCAAGTCCAAGATCGGCGGCTCGAACCAGCTGGAATGGCGAAACTCAAATGCATACCGCCGGTTGGGTTTCAGCAGACGGATGAACCGGTTGAGCCTTTCTTTGTCGGCAACAAATCGCGATGGCAACTGGAACAGGATGGGGCCGACTCTCCCCTCAAGCGCGCGTAGACGAGTTTCAAGCAAAGCAAGACTGCTTCGCGAAGAGGGTCCAAGGCGCTTCCAATGCGTAATAAAACGCGACGCTTTCCAGGCGAACACGAAATCCTTAGGCGTTCGCTTTCTCCATGAGCGCACCGCTTTCAGTGAGGGCATTCTATAAAAAACGCCGTTCAATTCTGTGGTGACAAACTGCCGGGCATAAAATTCGAGATGGTTGGTCGCTGTGACAGTTTTCGGAAAAAACGGTCCGCGCCAAGAGGGGTAACTCCATCCCGACGTGCCAATAAGAATCTTGGCCATTAGAGAAATAATCCCGCATTCACCCAGCACCATCGAGGTCGAACGTCCATACATCTACGAAGTTCCAACGCGACATGGCTGCGAAAGCTGTGGACCGAAATTCGTCAATGGAGTTGGCATGTCCGCTAAGGCGCCATATGCGGACATGCGGCTCAATGTGACATGTCCGCCTCTCGCTGACGAAACGTCTTAAGCTGCAGCCGGATACGTTATGACGTTCTCGCGTTCAAGTTTTGCGGCTGGAGTGATACTGGCGCGCTCAATCCGGTCTGGCCGCATTACGTGAAAGACCGTTTCGCCGGCTGCAATCAAGTAGTCAGCGATGATCCGTCGATGACACCGCCACCACAAAGCCTCCGCGCACATGAGGGCGGTTGGCACCTGATGCCCGAGATCAAGCAGCCGCCTGAAGGCCACTCGAAAATCGTGGCCTAGAGCGTAGTCAGCGTAGTTGTGGAAGCTCTGGTTTTGCCAGAAGGCATTCACGCCTGGCGGGACGTCGCGCCCATGTCCTCGCAATCCCCCCAAAGCAGAAACGTGCTCATAATCGATCTGAAATTCGGCTAACGCTTGTGGCAGCGTGTCGCGATTAAATTGTGGATTTCCTCGGAATTGTCGCCGCGCGCACCGAACGACCACCGCACTTTTTGCAGGATCCACTGAAGGTCTTATCGGCGTTTTTGGTATTCATCGTCGCTGCTCGACAATTGGCGACACGCACCAATCATTTTGAAGGTCCGCTTTGGTTGAAAAACATCGTCATATCCAAACCATGTCCGCTTTACCACTCCGGCTTGGGAGCGCGTCACGATCCTCATACTGGCGTTAGCAACGGCGACTGATACAGGTGCGGTTGCATATCGTTGCTTTTCATGGACGCGCTCCGCAATGGGGGATAAATGCGGTGCAGTTCGGCGGGGTCGATCCGCCACTCGCAGTTCTCGTCCTCAGCAACTGAAATCTTTCCAGCTTTGATTGCTCGCAGAATTGCAGTCTTATTCCGGCCGACCGCCGCAGCGGCTGTAGCGATGGTATACATGGGGTGTTGCTCACCGTTACAATGAGCAAATATGGTGCAACCGCTCCGGTTAAAAAAACGTAAGTGGACGAACGCCGCTGTCCGCCGCCAACAGCGCCTGCCGTTGGGTCTTTCCAGACCAATGTCCGCTTTGGGGACATACGTTTCTTGCAGAAGAGTTTTGCGTTCCCACATATTAGTTCGCTTCGGCAGCAATGCGCTTTTCGCCTGTAAATGAAGATATTCTGGATTGAACTCGGCGATGTGCTGCAGTCTGTCCTAATCATGAATTGTCACGGTTCATTGGCTAAATGTTGCAAGGCCTTCAGAACGCAAAGCGGCGCAGGTGCGATTGACCTAGGAGTCCGAAGGCCGGGAAATGGTGGCCACAATAAGTTTGGGTGTCATACGAAGGTGATGTTTGGGTATTCAATGGTGCGTCTGAATTTGTCGTAAGCAGCTTTGGTGGATGCGTGACGCAGCATCATGATCGCGTAGCGACTGGCCGACATGAGATCGTCACCCTCTTTCACCACCTTGCCGTCCTTGCGGTGGTAGAGGCGGAATTCCTCCCACCAGTCGTTGAGATGCTTGAAGACT
>DATAPP010000207.1:0-76134 GCA_036265125.1 Pseudolabrys sp.
ACCGGCGAGCAGCCGACCGCACCGGTGTTCATCGACGGCAAGAAGGCCGCCACCCTGCGCGGGGCGACGCTGACCACCGACTTCAAGCAGATGGTGATCGATTATATCGAGCGGCGCTGGGGCACAACGGCACGCGCGGCAGAGTAGAGCGGGCGGGTTGCGCCAGCCCGCACCTGCGCTACGATCTCGACACCATTATTTCGCCGAAGGTGCCTCATGAGTTCGCTCAGCGGCAAGGACGGTCCGCGCTACCGACACGTGGCCGGCGACTCGATGCCCTACGAGACGATCAGCATCGACAAGCTCACGCCGATCATCGGCGCCGAGATCGGCGGTGTCGACCTCGCAAAACCGCTGTCCAACCGCACAGTGGACGAGATCCATCGAGCGCTGGCGGAAAACATCGTGATCTTCTTCCGCGATCAGCACATCACGCCGCAGCAGCATCTCGCCTTTGGCCGGTTGTTCGGTGAGCTGCACGTCCATCCTGCTGCGCCGCACGAGACCGGCGAACCGGCGCTGATGAAAATCCATGCGGACAGAAACAGCCCACGTGCGAACGGCGAAGGCTGGCACACCGACGTGTCGTGCGATCTCGAACCGCCGATGGGCAGCATTCTCTACATCAAACAGTGTCCGCCGCACGGCGGCGATACTTTGTTTGCCAGCATGTATGCAGCGTACGACGCGCTATCGGATCGCATGAAGACTTATCTCAACGGGCTCACTGCGGTGCACGATGGAGAACCGGTCTACCGCGGTCTTTATGCGAACGCCGGCGTTGCCGACAAACCGGCTTATCCGCGCGCCGAGCATCCTGTCGTACGGACGCATCCGGTGACCGGAAAAAAGGCGCTTTATGTGAACCGCGGCTTCACGCATCACATCGTCGGTGTTCCGCGAGACGAAAGCGACGCCGTGCTGTCTTATCTCTTCCAGCATGCCGAGAATCCGCTCTTCCAATGTCGCTTCCGCTGGACCGAGAATGCAATTGCGTTCTGGGACAACCGCTGTGCCCAGCATCGCGCCATGTGGGACTACTGGCCGCATACGCGATCCGGCAATCGCGTCACGGTGAAAGGCGAGCGTCCGTTCTGACGCGGCTTAAATCCAGCCGCCGCTGGCCTGGCCGCGATTGGCCACGCTCGCTTCTTCGAGATCCAGCTCGTATTCGATACGTCGCCGCGCTTCGTCGGTGATCTTGCCGTCGCGCAGAAGCTGATAGATGAATTCACGCTCGGCATCGATCAGCTCTTTTTTAACCGACGCAGTTAATCGGATTTGCTCCAGGCTATCCTGCAAATTGTCCGGCAATATTTGCGAGCGGCTCTGGTTGCGCGTACGCAGCAGTTCGATGACTTCGTCCGGCAATTCACGCTCGTTGATCAGTTTTTCCAACCTTTTTTCGACTTCATCGAGTGCCGAGCCCCGCGCCTTGAGCTCAGCCTGAATTTCATGTTCGCGCTCGTGCCGCGCGAGCTTGTTCAACCCAAGCCATCGCACGACCATTGGCAACATTGCGCCTTGGCCGACCAACGTAATGATGATCACGCCGAACGTAACAAACAGGATCAGATCGCGATGCGGAAACGGCTCCCCACTAAGTATCGTGTAAGGGATCGCCAGCGCCACCGCGAGCGAATCCACGCCGCGCAAGCCGGCGAATGCCAGGAAGAACGGCGCCTGCCAGCGCGGTGATGGATCGCGTTTGGCAAGCGAAGGGCTCACCCAACGCGGCACGTAGATGGCCGGAAACACCCACAGAAATCGGGCAACGATTGCAATCGCCGTCGTCAATGCGGTCGCAATCAGCAGTTCACGGATCGAGAAGGGATGCGTCTGCTCGATCAACACGCGTGTCTCTAAACCGGTGACCAGAAACACCAGACCTTCGATCACATAGACGATCAGGTCCCAGAAAAAAATTCCCTGCAGCCGGGTAGCAAACGGGATCAGGCGGGGGCCGTTCCAGCTCACATAGAGGCCGCACGCGACTGTTGCGAGCACGCCCGAACCTCCGAGATGCGATGGCACCCAGAAGGCGAGATAGGGCGTCATCAGTGACAATGTTATTTCCACGCGGGGTTCGCGCGCCCATTTCCTCAAATGCAGGCTAAGCCAGCCAATCGCGAGCCCATAAATGGTTTCGCCAATGATGATGAGAACGAAAGTCCCGGAGGCCTGCTGAAGCGAAAAAGTCCCTGTGCTGACCGCGACAACGGCGAAGCGGTAGAGCACCAGCGCTGTGGCGTCATTGGCGAGACCCTCGCCCTCAAGGACCACGACGATCCGGCGCGGCAAGCCGAGCTTCCGCGCGATGGCGAGCGGCGCCACGATGTCGGTCGGTGAAATGATCGCGCCGAGCAAAAATCCGACGCCCCAATCGAATTGCAACAAATAGTGCGCAGCCGCGGCGATTGCACAGGTCGTGAACAGCACGGAGCCAACGGCGAGCAGAATGATCGGCCGCAGATTGAATTTGAATTCGCGCCAGCTCATGGCGACCCCGGCGGAATAAATCAACGGCGGCAAGATCACCAGCAGCACGATTTCCGGTGCGAGCTCGACTTTCGGCAGACCGGGAACGAAGGCGATTCCAATTCCGGCAATAACGAGCAGGATCGACGGCTCAGTTTCCAGTCGCTTGGCGGCAGCCGCGACCGCCGCAAGCAGCGCCAACATGAACAGTAGCGTCTGTATTGTCTCTGCTGTCACTGGCTTACAAGCTCACGCGCATCAGATCAGGTTGGAGACGATGTTTACGGTCAGGGCGAATACCGCGACGTTGAAAAAGAATGCCAGCGCGCCATGCAGCGTCACGATGCGGCGGATGACCTTGCTGGTGATCACGACGTCCGAGACCTGGGAGGTCATCGCGATGACCAGCGAAAAGTAGAGAAAGTCCCAATAGTCAGGAGATTGCCGGCCGGGAAACGTGAGGCCACCGATCGCGTGATCGCCACGCTCCCCGTAATATTCGTGGGCATAGTGAAGCGCAAAGATTGTATGCACGAAGGCCCAAGATAGCAGAATGGTACTCATCGCAAGCATAACCCCAAATCCGCTGCGCGGCTGCGCGGCGACCTTGGCAATTCCAAGCTCGGCGATGATCGCGCCCATGATCGCAAGCGCGGAGAATCCGGTCAAAATCAGCAGTGCGAGCGCGCCCTCATCGTCCTCGGCGGCGCGACGGCGAATCTCGTCGACGCCACAGGTGACCATCAATTGGTAGACCAACACGAGATACAGCACGACGCCCATATCCCAACCGAGCAAAAGCCTGGTCGCGATGCGCCAGTCGGTCATTGCCAGTCCGAGAGTCACCGCCACGCCGAAGGCGATGGAGATCAGCAACCGCGCGTGCAATCGCGCGAGGCGGACCGGCATGATGGGTCGTGTGGCAATCTTGTTCGCCACGGTTGGTTCCTTCTTTCGTCGTTAAGTCGTTCGCTCGGCAACGAAACGGGCCGCGGCCCGCAAAGTATCGGCGTTCGCACCGAAGGGCGCCAGCGCGGCATCGGCTTGCGCAACAAGATCTTTGAGACGTGCACGCGCTCCATCGACTCCAAGCGCGCTTACCAGCGTCGCCTTGCCTGCGGCAGCATCCTTGCCGGCGGCTTTGCCGAGCGTCTTGGCGTCTCCCTCGACATCGAGCAGGTCGTCGGCAATCTGGAAGGCCTTGCCGACTGCCGTGCCATAACGGTCCATGCTGCCGAGCGCGGCAGCGTCGGCTTGTCCGAGGATCGCCCCTGCACGGCAGGCGAAGCGGATCAATGCACCGGTTTTCATCGCTTGCAGAGTTGCGATTTCTTTTTCGGTCAAGGAACGCTTCTGCTCGAAGCGGCCTTCGGCCGCAAGGTCAAGCATTTGCCCGCCGGCCATTCCGCCGAGGCCGGAAGCGCGGGCAAGTTCGGATACCAGCGCGACGCGAACCTTCGCGTCGGCATGGACTTCGTTTCGCGCCATGACGTCGAAGGCAAGCGTCAGGAGGGCATCGCCGACGAGGATAGCGGTGGCTTCATCGAAGGCCTTGTGGACGGTCGGCCGTCCGCGCCGCAAATCGTCATTGTCCATGGCCGGGAGATCATCGTGAACCAGTGAGTAGCAGTGCACGAGCTCGAGTGCGGCGCCTGCGATCAATGCGCCCGCGCGCGCAACGCCAAACACCGCGGCTGTCTCGACCAGCAAAAACGGTCGCAAGCGCTTGCCGCCGTCGAGGGCGGAATGCCGCATGGCTGCGACGAGCCGCGGCGGCCGCGCGATTTCTCCATCGACCGGCGCATCGCCGAGGAGCTGCTTGAGCAGGATCTCGGTCTCTGCAGCAACCGAAGTAAGCCGGGCGGGAAAGTCAGTGATACCCTTGTTCATTGTGGCATTGTTAGCCGTTGCACGTGTTCCACGCAAAGTGGGGCCGGATAGCGGATCGAACAGGATAATCTTCACCCCGTGCATCAGATGGCCGCAAAACGACGTTTCGCCAGTATCCTGCCGCGGTCATTGCGCCTCATCGCAATCGCCATACTGGCCGTGTTTCTGCTGCCATACCTGCTGACGCCGCTTTATGCTGTGATCGATCCCGTTTCGACGGGCATGCTCTGGCGGCGTTTAAGCGGAGCAAGAGTGGAGCGGCAATATGTACCGATCTCGCGCATGTCTCCGGCGCTCCCGCTTACGGTGATCATTGCCGAGGATGGCCGCTTCTGCAGTCATCACGGAGTGGATTTCGCGGAAATCCGCGAGGCCCTTGCTGAGTCCGACGACATCGACGAGGTGCGCGGCGGTTCGACCATCACGCAGCAAGTGGCCAAGAACCTTTTCCTTTGGCAGGGCCGCAGTTTCGTGCGCAAGGCGCTGGAATTTCCTCTGGCCCTATGGATAGACCTCATTCTTCCGAAGCGGCGCATTCTCGAAATTTACCTCAATATTGCCGAATGGGGTCCCAACGGCGAATTCGGCGCCGAGGCCGGAGCCCGGCGCGCGTTTGGTAAATCCGCCCGCGACCTTTCCCGCTACGACGCGGCCGTGCTGGCGGCCGTCCTGCCCAATCCGGCCATCCGCAATGCGCGCCAGCCTGGCCCGGGCGTGCGTCGCCTGGCGGGACTTTATGTGGCCCGTGCGTCGCGTGCCCCGGCGGCCGCTGATTGCGTGCGGGCAAGGCACTAGTTGGAACTAGCCAAAGCACTAGCCTTGCCGCGCCCCTTCCTCTATAAGCCCGGCTTCAAATCGATATATCGTGCTTTTCAGGAGTTTCGTCCCATGGCTGTGCCGAAAAGAAAAACCTCGCCGTCGCGCCGCGGCATGCGCCGTTCCGCGGACGCGCTCAAGCGGCCGGCCTACGTCGAGGACAAGGATTCGGGCGAACTGCGCCGTCCGCACCACATCGACCTCAAGACCGGCATGTATCGAGGCCGCCAGGTTCTGAAGGCGAAGACCGAAGTCTAGCAGGACCCTCCAGGCCGAAGGCAAGCTGCGCCATGTTCATGCTTGGCTTTCCGCTGCTCCTGATTCCGTTCGCGATTTACAACATCATCGCGTTTCTGATGCCGGGCGTGAGCTGGACCGGCACGATCGCCACCGTACGCATGGTATCGGACGCCGACTGGACCATGTCGGCGGGCGATATCCTCGTCGCATCTGCGATCGTGCTGCTGTGCGGCGAGATCATCAAATCAACGCGCATCGGAATCCGCACCGTCATCGATCACGCACTGTCGCTTATCCTGTTCCTCGGCATGCTCATCGAATTCCTGTTGGTCAAACAGGCTGCCACCGCGACCTTCTTCCTCCTGCTCGTGGTGAGCTTTATCGATGTGCTCGGCGGTTTTGCGGTGACTTTGCGCTCAGCCCAGCGAGACCTTACGGTCGAGGGTGTCGAGCGCGTTTCGTCCTGATCGATCTATCATTCCTGGTTTTGTCATGAGCCGTGATTTTCAGTTGCCCGGCCGCTCGCCCGTGATTGCCTGTGAAGGTATGGCGGCAACTTCGCATCCACTGGCGACGCTCGCCGCGGTCGATACCTTGCGCGCCGGCGGCACAGCTGCCGATGCGGCAGTTGCCGCGGTTGCGACACTGTGTGTGGTCGAGCCGCACATGACCGGAATCGGCGGCGACTGCTTCTGTCTGGTGTCCGAGCCGGGCAAGCCGGTCTGGGGCTATAACGGTTCTGGCCGCGCGGGCGCCACGGCATCCGATCAGGCATTGCGCGCAAAGGGACTGACCGAGATCGGCAATTCGATCCATGCGGTCACCGTGCCGGGCGCAATCGATGCCTGGGGCGCGATTCTGAAAGCGCACGGCCGTTTTGGTCTCGATCGCGCGCTTGCGCCTGCGATCAAGTACGCCGAAGGGGGTTTCCCCGTGGCCGCGCGCGTGGCGTGGGACTGGCAACGCCATGTCGGCAAACTCAAAGCCGATCCGGGCGCCGCCAGGCACTATCTGTTCAATGGCAACGCTCCCAGGGAGGGCGATGTCATTCGCTTTCCTGCGCTTGCCGCCACCCTGAAAACGATCGCGGACAAAGGAGCGCGTGCCTTCTACGAAGGCGAAATCGCCGACGACATGGCCAGGACGCTGCACGCGCGTGGGTCTTTCCTGACTGCGGAGGATTTCTTCCAGCATCGTGGCGAAGAGGTTGAGCCGATTTCGACGAATTACAGGGGACTGGACCTTGTCGAGATTCCTCCGAACGCGCAGGGGCTCACCGCACTGGTGATGCTCAATATTCTGGAGAACTTCGACGTCGCCTCGCTCGATCCGCTTGGCGCCGACCGCTTCCATCTGGTGCTGGAGGCCGCGCGTCTGAGCTTTGCCGTGCGTGACACGCACATTGCCGATGAGGCCCATATGCGCACGGCTGTGGCGGATCTGCTCGACAAAAAGTTTGCCAAGACCCTGGCATCACTCATCGACATGAAAAAAAGGACAAAACTGCCCAGCGCGCCGGCGCCCGGCAACGATACGGTCTATCTCACGATCGTCGACCGCGACCGCAGGGCGGTGTCCTTCATCAATTCGCTGTATTCCGGTTTCGGCCTCGGTATCTGCACCGAGAAGACCGGAATCATGCTCACCAATCGCGGTGCCTGCTTTACGCTTGAACCGGGTCATCCGAATGCGTTCGGCCCCAACAAGCGGCCGATGCACACCATCATCCCGGCTCTCGCCATGCGCAACGGCCGCTGCGACATGAGCTTCGGCGTCATGGGTGCGCACTATCAGCCGATGGGCCACGCGCAGATCATCCTCAATATGCTCGACTATGGCATGGACGTTCAGCAGGCCATCGATGCTCCGCGCTTCTTCTTTGAGGGAGAAAAGACCGACGTCGAGCACGGAACGCCGGCCGCGACGATCGCGGGGCTCAAGGCACGGGGGCACGATGTTGTCATGGCGAGTTCGCCCTGGGGCGGCGCGCAGACAATCAAGATCGACTGGGATCGCGGCGTACTGATCGGCGGCTCGGAGCCGCGCAAGGACGGCTGCGCCCTCGGATACTAGCCTGCGGTCAGCGCGGCGGCGGCCCGATAGGCGGCCGATGCCATTTCTGGTTCGACGCGGCGGCGTTCGCGGGTCTGCGGGTGCTGGTTTTTTGTCGCGACGAGGTGAGCAAGGAACGGCGCGCTGCAATAGCCGCCCGCCCGCTGAGGCTGGTCGACCGACGAAAGCGTGACCAATGCACGGCCTTCGGAGCCGCAGTGGTCAAGCTCCGGCGGATCGTGCTGGGTTGAGAGTGGGTCGAATTCCTCCGGCGGCATCGCAATGTCTCAACGCTGAGCAGCCGTTCCTTCTACCTCATCCGATGCGCACGGCGTGTGCCATGCGTCGTTAACGTTGACGGGCGCGCGCATTGCGGCAGGCAAATTCACCTGTGGCGTCGCAAAAGGGGTGATCGTGAACCGCGTCGATCAACAAGGTTATCACCGGGACTCGCGTTTCGCGCAGCCGGTGACTGCAATTATTCCTTGCCGAGCTTATCCAGGCGTTTCTGCATTTCGTCGAGCTGACGCTTGAGGTCGTCCATTTCACCGCCGGAGCCCTGCGGTTTTTCTGCTGGTTTCGATTGCCCGCGCGCAAACGGTGCAAACATGGCGAATGTTTTTTCGAACATTTCCATATTCCGCCGCACCTGGTCCTCGAGGGGACCAAAAGCCCCGACACCGAAGGCCTGCGTTATCTGTTCGCGAAATTTACCCTGTTCTTTCGTAAGCGAATCGATCGAAGCTTCCAGGAAACGAGGCACCAGCATCTGCATGCTGTCGCCGTAAAAACGGATCAGCTGCCGCAGGAAAGCGATGGGCAGCAGACTTTGGCCTTCCTTGTTTTCCTGTTCGAATATGATCTGGGCCAGCACCGAGCGCGTGATCTCCTCGCCGGTCTTGGCGTCGAAGACGATGAAGTCCTCGCCGGTTTTGACCATGGCGGCGAGATCCTCGAGCGTAACGTAAGTACTGGTTCCGGTATTATAGAGCCGCCGATTGGCGTATTTTTTAATTGTTACCGGCTCTTTTTTTTCCTCTGACATGTCGACTACGTTTCCCCTGCCAAGGCTTTGAGCATAGCCAATTTCCGCTTCGATGGGCCACCGTTTTGTGGCACCGCGGCAGCACCGGAGCGGAGGCGGCGTCCCTTGCGGAACGGCCGAAAAAGCGCCAATTGTCGCGGATATCAGCGCGGCACGTCTTGTTGACAGACCCACATGGTCTGCCGAGGATGCGGCAGTGCCAAAACGGCACGCCCCACCCGCCCGCGGCCGTAACAGGAGCATATAATGAAAGACGATATCGTCATTGTGAGCGCTGTCCGGACACCGGTCGGCGCTTTCAACGGGGCATTTGCCAATCTGCCGGCCCACGAGCTTGGCAGGGTCGCAATCAAGGCTGCGCTGGACCGGGCGGGCGTCGAAGGCGCGCGAGTGAGCGAAGTGATCATGGGCCAGATATTGACAGCCGGCCAGGGCCAGAACCCGGCGCGGCAGGCGTCGATTGCGGCGGCCATTCCGGTTGAGACGCCTGCATGGGGAGTAAACCAGCTATGCGGTTCCGGCTTGCGCGCGGTTGCGCTTGGCTATCAGGCGATCCTCAACGGAGATAGCGACATCGTGGTTGCCGGTGGTCAGGAGTCAATGAGCATGGCGCCCCACTGCCAGCATCTGCGTTCGGGCGTGAAGATGGGCTCGTTTGAAATGATTGACACCATGATCAAGGATGGTTTGTGGGATGCCTTCAACGGCTACCACATGGGCACCACTGCGGAGAATGTCGCCAAGCAATGGCAGATCACCCGTCAACAGCAGGATGAATTCGCGGTCGGCTCGCAAAACAAGGCCGAAGCCGCGCAGAAAGCCGGCAAGTTCAAGGACGAGATCATCCCGGTCACCATCAAATCACGCAAAGGCGATGTGGTCGTCGACACCGACGAATATCCGAAAGCCGGCGTGACGATCGATTCGATTGCCAAGCTGCGCCCGGCCTTCGACAAGGAAGGCACCGTGACGGCCGCCAACGCCTCTGGCATCAATGACGGTGCAGCTGCACTCGTGTTGATGACGGCGAGCGAGGCCGCCAAGCTTGGCAAGACACCGCTTGCACGCATCGTGTCGTGGGCGCAGGCCGGCGTCGACCCTTCCATCATGGGAACGGGTCCGATTCCCGCCTCGCGCGCCGCGCTCAAGAAGGCCGGCTGGAAGAAAGAGGATCTCGATCTGGTGGAAGCCAATGAGGCCTTCGCCGCGCAGGCCTGTGCGGTCAACAAGGATCTCGGTTGGGACACCGCTAAGGTCAACGTCAACGGCGGGGCGATTGCCATCGGCCATCCGATCGGCGCTTCGGGTGCCCGCGTGCTGACGACGCTGCTTTACGAGATGCAGAAGCGCAATTCCAAGAAAGGCCTCGCCACCCTCTGCATCGGCGGCGGAATGGGCATTGCCATGTGCGTGGAGCGTGGCTAGCCGCACGAACGGTAACCCGTTCGGCAATGAATTCGCATCATGGCCGGGCTTGTCCCGGCCATGATGTTTTAAGAAGATGGCGCGGAGGGATCGAGCATGGCACGCGTTGCATTGGTAACAGGTGGGACCCGCGGAATCGGGGCGGCAATTTCCAGAGCCCTGAAAGCCGGCGGCTACAAGGTTGCGGCCAATTACGGCGGCAACGACGAGGCCGCGCAGAAGTTCAAAGCGGAAACCGGCATCCCGGTGTTCAAGTGGGACGTCTCGTCCTACGAGGCCTGCGCAGATGGCATCAAAAAAGTCGAAGCCGAGGCCGGTCCGGTGGAGGTGCTCGTCAACAACGCCGGCATCACCCGCGATGCCATGTTCCATCGCATGAAGCCGGACCAGTGGTCGGCCGTCATCAATACAAATCTCGGCTCGCTGTTCAACATGTGCCGGCCGGTGATCGAGGGCATGCGCGAACGCAAGTTCGGCCGCATCATCAACATCTCGTCGATCAACGGACAGAAGGGTCAGGCGGGACAGACGAATTATTCCGCCGCCAAGGCCGGTGAACTCGGGTTTACGAAGGCACTCGCGCAGGAAGGCGCCCGCTCCGGGATTACAGTCAATGCAATTTGCCCGGGCTACATCAACACCGAAATGGTGCAAGCAGTGCCGAAGGATGTCCTGGAGAAATCGATTCTTCCGCTGATCCCGATCGGCCGCCTCGGCGAGCCCGAGGAAATCGCACGCTGCGTCGCGTTCCTCGCCTCGGACGAAGCCGGGCTGATTACTGGCGCGACGCTTTCCGCCAATGGCGGGCAATTTTTTGTCTAGAAGTCATTGCATCCGATGAAGGCATTTCTGGTTGGAACAGCAATTGCTGGCCTTTTGCTGCCGTTGATCGTCCGATCTGTGTCGGCGCAGGACACCAATCCGCAATGCACGGACGTTTACGACAAGGTTGCCTGCGAATGCGCCGTGGAGAACGGCGGCCGCATCCTTCCCCCTCCCACCGGCGTCAAGCGGGAAGGTATGAAATTAAGCCCGCGCGAAGGACAGGAAGCGACCCAAACGCTTGATGGCGGGCGCGTCGCTTTTCCGAAATATTTCAGGAGAGACGGTCTCAAGGTGCACAAAAGCCGTGCGCTGGAGGGCTATTTGGCGTGCATGCGCCACAATGGCCGCAAGTAGCGCGAAATCGGGTTCGCCCTCAGCGGCGACGTTTCGTCCCTCGCTTCGGCGGTGATTTTTTCTTCGCGCGAGGATTTGCCCTTTTCGGGCGCCAGTCGCCTTCCGCCTTGTCCAGCCGCACGTTCCAGTATTCCCAGGCACGCGCGACCGGACCCGGCCGCAAATTATATTCGCCGGCAAGTTCTGTCTCCGCTGGATTGAGCGGCGAGACATGGCCGAGTGTATGGGCCTGAATTTGCAGCGCTGCATTGCGCGCCGTGTAAATGGTACGAAATGTGAGCTCTTCCAGCGTCTTGCCCGCGACCGTCGCTCCGTGACGGCGCATCAGCACGATCCAGTTGGCCCCGAGGGCGCGCGCAAGCGAAGCGCCTTCCTCCGGCTTGGCCACGATCAGAGTGGTGTCACCAAAATCGTCGCGCGCATCCCAGAACGGCACTTTTTCGCCCAGCGTGGCGCCGAGATGATAGACCGGCTTGAGCTCTGCGCCGGAAATGCAGAACGGCAAGATCGACGGGGCGTGATGGTGGCACACCGCATTCACATCGGGCCGCGTCTGATAAATTGTACCGTGTATCACCCGCTCACCGTAGAGGCGCACGTCCGTCGGTTTCACCGGCTGCGAGTCGAGTGTAAATTCGAGAATGTCGTCCGGCTGCACCAGTTCCGGCGCGCGCGATCGTGACATCAGATAGCGCCCGGGGTCGGTTGGATGACGCATTGTGACATGGCCGAAAGCGTCGAGAACGCCTTCATGCGCAATCATTCGGTTTGCGCGCGCGAGGACGTTGCGTGCGTGATCGAGCTTCATGGTCACGGGATTTCCCTTCAGTTCGTCAGGCCCGGCCCTAGCCGTTCGAAGGACGGCGTGCTTTCGCACACCTATGTGCCGGCCATCCACGTCGTCACACAATGAAACAAGATGTGGATGGCCGGAACAAGTCCGGCCATGACCGCATCATCGCGGCGACCAGTCTTTGGGTGCCAGCTCGAAACCGTCGAAGGAGAAGCCGGGCGCGACAGTACAGCCTGTGAGTGTCCACGGCCCGAGGCTTTCCGCGGCCTGCCAGGCACGGGCCGGCACCGTCACTTGCGGGACCTCATCAGCTTTGATGTCAGCCCCCAGCCGAAAGATTTCCTCCTTGGAGCCGTCGACCAGCGACAACTTCAGCGGTGCGCCCGCGTAGTAATGCCAGATCTCCACCGCATCGATGCGGTGCCAGTGCGAGCGTTCACCGCGCGCCAGCAGGAACAGGATCGCGGTCGAGGCGGGACGGCCTTCAACCAACCTTGGATCGCGAAAGGTTTCCCGATAGTGGCCGCCCTCCGGATGCGGCTTGAGGTCCAACGCGCGGATCATCTCGGCGGCGGTCGGTGTATGCATGCGGGCAGGCTAGAACTTGTTCTTGCGCGCACGGATTTCGGCGAACACTTCTGCAGCCGGCTTGCCCTTCATGCCGATGCCGGACGCCACTTCCGGGACATCGGCACGCAGGAACGGATTGGCCAGTTTCTCCTCGCCGATCGTTACCGGGATGGTGGGCCTGCCTGCGGCGATCTCCTGCCTGGCTTCCGCCTCACGCGCGGCAAGCGCCTTGTTGTCGGGCTCGACAGTGCGCGCGAATTTGATGTTGGCGGCAGTGTATTCGTGCCCGCAATAGAAATCGGTATCGTCCGGCAAGTCACGCAGCTTCATCAGCGATCGCCACATTTGTTCGGGCGTGCCTTCAATCACGCGGCCGCAGCCGATGGAAAATAGTGTGTCGCCGACAAACGCCAGCCTGTCGTCGGGAAACCAGTACGCGATGTGGCCAAGCGTGTGGCCCGGCGTCTCGATCACATCGGCCGAAAGCCTGCCGACCTTGACCTTGTCGCCTTCGCGCACGGTCTCGTCGACCGCCGGAATCTTCGAGGCTTCAGCGGCGGGCGCCACCACGCGGCATTTGTATTTGTCCTTCAGCGCCTGGATACCGTCGGTATGGTCGGCATGGTGGTGAGTGACCAGGATGTCCGTCAGTTTCCAGCCGGTCGCTTTAAGCGCCGCCTCGATTGGTGCCACCTCGGGCGCGTCGATCGCGGCGGTAGCGCCGCTGTCGGGGTCACGCAGCAGCACCCCGTAGTTGTCGGATCGGCAGAGAAACAGACGAGTTTCCGCGGGCATGGTCTTGGGTCCTCTTGGTCCTCTTGGTCCTTTTGGTCCTTTTGGCATTCTGGAACAAGTTAACCGTATCACGCGGGGGAATGGTCATGCACCTCCGCGCGTTAGCGGTTTGCTGCGGCGTTTCATGGTACTTTGGCGCCATGTCGATTGATGTCGTGGACCTGCGCAATTTCTACGGCCAGCGGCTTGGCGTCGTGGCCCGCCGCTTCATTGGACGCGGTATTCGCTCATTGTGGGGCAATACCGCCGGCCAGCGTGTGCTCGGCATCGGCTATGCGACGCCCTATCTCGGCCTGTTTCGTGAAGAGGCCGAACGGTGCCTCGCGCTCATGCCGGCCGGGCAGGGCGTGGTGAAATGGCCAACCACGCGCCCGGCGCTTTCCGCGCTTGTCGATGAAAACGAACTTCCGCTCGCAGATTCTGCCATCGACCGTGTGATCCTGGTCCATGCACTGGAAATGACGAACGATCCCGGCGCTCTATTGCGTGAAGTCTGGCGGGTGCTGGCATCCGGCGGGCGCCTGTTGGCAGTTGTGCCAAACCGGCGCGGTCTGTGGGCGCGCATGGACACGACGCCGTTCGGCTCCGGTCGACCTTATTCGCGCAGCCAGATCAATCAGCTCCTGCGCGAAACCTGGTTCACGCCGACCGGCTGGAGCGAGGCCCTTTACGTACCGCCGGTGAGCGGCTGGTTCTTGCGGACGGCGGTTGCGTGGGAGCGTACCGGAGCGACGTTGTCGGCGCCGTTCGCCGGCGTGCATCTGGTGGAAGCCACCAAGCAGGTCTACCGCGCGATTCCGGCACGACGCGAGAAGCGGCGGCTGGTACCCGCGCTCGAACCGGCATTGGCGCCGTCACCTGGCGGCTGATTGTTCGCGCGCGGGCGCAGGCCTGCGCTTACTCCGGCTGCCGGGGCTCGTCGCCACCGCCTTCGTCGTGAGCCGGCTGGGGCGTTGCGCCTTGCTGTTGGCCACCGCCAAAGTCCGGGCGATCAGGACGATATCCGCCGCCGCGATGACGTCGACGCCGGCGATGCATGCCGAAACGATCTTGGCCACGGTCCTGACCACGATCGCCCTGGTCGTGACCGTTCTGGTTCTGGCCGGGATTCTGTTGCGGCTGGTTCTGTTGCGGCTGGCCACCGCCGGTGATGAATGCCGGCAAGCCGCCGACCTCCTGTCCACCTTCTTGGCCACCCTGATTCGGTTGCTGTTGATGAGGCTGCGGCTGATGTTGCGGGCGGTTGTGCACCTGCTGATCGCGCGGCGGGAAGGGCTGGGCATCGCGCGGCAGATAAGGCTGCTGCTGAGGTTCACGCGGTCCGTAGCTCGGCTCGTTCTGGCCCATGAAGGGCTGGGCGTCGTCATCATCGCCGTCAAATCCTTCGTCGGCGTTTTGCTGGCCGGGCGCGCCCTGCTGCTGTTGCGGTTGCTGGTTGTAGTATGGATTTTGCTGACGGAACTGTTCCTGCGCGGCGGCGATCAGGCGAAAATAGTGCTCGGCATGTTGGTAGTAGTTCTCGGCGGCAACCGGATCGCCGGAACTCTGCGCGTCGCGCGCAAGCTGGATATATTTTTCCGCTACATGCGAAGCGGTTCCGCGAATTTTGACGTCGGGACCGTTTGACTCGTAAACGCGCGTCAGTGGATTTTGGCTTTTGCGGTGATTATTGCCACCGCGTCCGCGCATGCGCTTCTGACCGTTTCTCATGATGTCCCTGTTTATCGCCTTTCGCCTGTCCCGGCGTTCGCCGAACGCCCAACCAACTTGCAAGTCCAAACAAACCTCATTGCGCGGGCGGACCTGCACTCCTTGTCCGCGCCAATGATTGAGCCGTTGTGCTCTTTATCGCGATAGTCGCAGCAACCCCATAGCCACGGTCTTGCCGCGGCGTTGCCAACCTCTCGTTACGCGCACCGTTCTAGCTTTTCGAAAAATGATGCGCCTAACCGGTAAAGCATTCAGACCCGTATCTGGCGATTTCGTCTGCCGTCTTTTGATGCCGGCTCTTCGTCATCCGCCTTGCGCCGCACCTCACAGAGCCGCTGCTCCAGGGTTCACGGCGGTGCAACCGTCTCGGGTCGATTCCGTGACCGGAAGCTAGTCGTTTCCGAGCCATAATCCAAGCGGTTTTTTCGTCGATAAACGAGCTCTGCGATTTTCATCAGGCGGGAATGCGACACACTCATGGCACGAAACCTGCGCCGAGCACGCGCGGGATTCCGGCCAAATCCGGACGCGCAATCCCGGCGGTTAATCCCACGTTGGTAAACAGATCCCTCACGGCCGCCTCCTGGCCCGCACCGAGTTCCACGAACATCCGGGCGCCGGGCGCCAGGAGTCGTTTGGCGTCAGCTGCGATGGCGCAATAGGCGGCAAGCCCGTCAGCGCCGCCGTCAAGCGCGACCGTCGGATCATAATTTTTTACCTCGGGCGCAAGCGACATGATTTCGTCATGTGCGATATAGGGCGGGTTTGAAACGAGTAGATCAAACGGGCCCTCAACGATCGAGGCGATGTCGCAGACGACAAAGGTGCAGCGGCCTTCAACGCCGCAACGGGCCGCGTTCTCGCGCGCGACCTTCAAAGCGGCGGTACTGATGTCGGTGCCTGTGCCGATTGCGTTAGGTAGTTCTCGCAGCAGGGCCAGCAACAAGGCGCCGGAGCCGGTGCCAATATCGAGAATTCGCAGCTTTTCCATACGCAGGCCGCCACGCACGACGAAATCGAGCGCGCCTTCGACGACTGTTTCCGTTTCCGGACGCGGCACCAGAACATCGGGAGTGATCGCGAGTGGGATGCTCCAGAATTCCTTCTGTCCAAGAATTCGCGATACCGGCTCGCGCTTCAGTCTGCGCGCTGCGAGCGCGTTTATCACATTGATTTCACGGGCCTCCAAAATACGATCCGACTGAGCGATCAGTCGCGCGCGGTCAAGGTGAAGCGCGTGCCCGACAAGCAGGCGCGCATCCACATCCGCGTCTTCGATGCCGGCAGTACGGAATGCCTGCGCCAGGAGATTGAGCGCCTCGGACACCGAAGCGCCGTCCTTCAACCCCGGAATTGTTCTCACACCACGCCTTCGGCCGCCAGCAATTCGGCCTGATGTTCCGTCACCAGCGCATCGATGACGTCGTTAAGGGCCTCGCCTTCGATGATCTGCGGCAGTTTGTGCAGCGTCAGGTTGATGCGGTGATCGGTGACGCGGCCCTGCGGAAAATTGTAAGTGCGGATGCGCTCGGACCGATCGCCCGAACCGATCTGCCCGCGCCGATCCGCCGCTCTCTCGGCATCGCGCTTGCTGCGCTCGGCATCGTAGAGCTTGCTGCGCAGGTAATTCAGCGCCTTGGCCTTATTCTTGTGCTGCGACCGCTCCTCCTGCACGAACACCACGATTCCACTGGGGATGTGCGTGATGCGGATGGCGGATTCGGTCTTGTTGACGTGCTGACCGCCGGCGCCCTGCGCACGCATTGTATCGATCTTCAGGTCGGCATCGTTGATATCGATATCCACGTCTTCGACCTCGGGAAGCACGGCGACGGTGGCGGCGGAGGTATGAATCCGGCCCGATGCTTCGGTATCGGGCACGCGCTGCACGCGGTGCACACCGGATTCAAATTTAAGTTTGGCGAACACGCCTCGGCCGCGCACCGATGCAACGATTTCCTTGAAGCCGCCCTTGGTGCCGTCGCTGGCGGAGAGGATTTCCGTCTTCCAGCCCTGCTTGGCAGCGTAGCGCTCGTACATGCGAAAGAGATCGCCGGCAAAAAGCGAGGCTTCGTCGCCGCCGGTGCCGGCGCGGATTTCAAGGATCGCGTTGTGATCGTCCATCGCGTCTTTCGGCAGCAATGCCAGCCTGATCTGCTGCGCCAGCTTTTCCTTGCGGTCCTGCAATTCATGCCGCTCGAGGTCGGCGAGCTTGCGCATTTCTGCGTCGGTTGAGGAGTCGTCGACGAGCGCCGAGAGGTCGGCGATTTCCCTGTCGGTAGCGCGATAGGATTTGATCGTTTCGACGATCGGGCTGAGCTCGGCGAATTCGCGCGAGAGCTTGACGTAAGCGTCGGGACTCAAACCGCTGGCAAGCTCGCTTTCCACCAGCGCATGGCGGGCGAGCAGGGCGTCCAGTTTCTGCTGCGGCAGGATGGTCAAAGCTGCAATCCCTCCGTCGCCGCAAAGCCTTCGAGCCTTTGGCGGATCGATACGCTCCCGACCGGCTGCGCAAGGCAGGGCAGAAGCATCTCTTCGCCCTTGCGGCAATCGAGTTCGAGCAGGAGCGCCTTCACCGGCCCCACCGCGGAAGGCGTGAGCGACAGGGTGCGATAGCCCAGAAGGGTGAGCGCCAGTGCGCCGACCGGCTGGGACGCGAGCTCGCCGCACAGCGTCACAGGCTTGTTGTGCTTCTTTGCGGTGTCCACGATGTCCTTGAGCGCGCGCAGAACGGGTGCCGACAGAGGATCGAACCGCTCTGACACGCGTGGATTGCCGCGATCGGCGGCGTACAGAAATTGCATCAAATCGTTGGAGCCCACCGAGAGAAAATCGACGCGCTCCAGCAATTCATTGAGCTGGAACAGAAGCGAAGGCACCTCGAGCATGGTGCCGATCTCGACACGTTCAGGCAACTCGTGGCCGTGCCGGCGCAGATGGGTCAATTCGATTTCGACGAGCGACTTTGCCTTGTCGAATTCTTCGACAACGGCGATCATTGGAAACATCAGCTTGAGGCTGCGCCCTCCGGCTGCCCGCAAAAGCGCGCGCACCTGGCTGCGCAACAGGCCTGGCCGGTCCAGACCCAGCCTGATCGCACGCCAGCCCAGTGCGGGGTTCTCTTCTTCGACATTGCGCATGTACGGCAGCACCTTGTCGCCACCGATATCGAGGGTGCGGAACGTCACCGGTTTTTTTCCGGCAGCGTCGAGCACGGCACGATAGAGCGCAAGCTGCTCGCCGGTACGCGGCAGCGTATCCGCCACCATGAACTGCAATTCGGTACGGAACAGGCCGATGCCTGCGGCGCCAGTATCCTCAATATGGGGAAGGTCGATGGTCAGGCCCGCATTGATCATCAGCGCGATTTTCTGACCATCCTTGGTGATGCAAGGCCGCTCGCGCAGCGCGCGATATTGCGCCTGCCGGCGGGCACGTAACTTCACCCGCTCGCCGTAAGATGCCTGGATGTCCTGCGGCGGCCGCATGTGAATGTGGCCCGTGGAGCCGTCGACGATAATGGCGTCGCCCGTCTCGACCAGGCCCGTTGCGTTGTCGATTTCGCCCACCGTTGGAATGCCGAGCGCGCGTGCAACAATCGAGACGTGGGAGGTCGGTCCGCCTTCCTCCAGCACGAGGCCGCGCAGCCTCTTGCGATCGTAATCAAGCAGCGCTGCGGGTCCCATGGAGCGCGCCACGACGATCGCATTTTCCGGCAACTGCTCCTTGGTCGGCGCGTGGTCCTGGCCCATCAAAACGCGCATCAGCCGGTTGGCGAGATCGTCGAGGTCGTGCAAACGCTCACGCAAATAGTGGTCGGAGGCGCGCAGCATTCGCGCGCGGGTATCGGACTGCACGCGTTCCACTCCGGCCTCGGCGGTCAAACCGGTCATGACCGCTTCCTTGATTTTGTGCAGCCAGCCCTGGTCATACGAAAACATGCGGTAGGCCTCGAGCACGTCGCGATGCTCGCCGCCATCCGCAATATCGCGGTGTTCGACCAGCCGATCCAGGTCCTCGCGCAAGGTGGCGATGGCTGCGTCGAGCCGCTTGAGTTCGTGTGGAATATCATCGGCAATAACGTCCGTAATGACCACGCGCGGCTCGTGCAGGACGACGTGACCGAGCGCGATCCCATCCGACAGCGAGCTTCCGGTCAGGTGCATTGGATGGCGCGCGACCGGTTCGGCGCCGGGCCGTGCGAGCGAGGACAGCTCGCCGGATGCGATCATCTCGGCGAGCACCATCGCCGTGGTCTGCAGCGCCTCTTCCTCTTCTTCAGTGTAGGTGCGGCGCGCGCGGTTCTGCACCACCAGCACGCCAAGCGTGTTGCCGGCGCGCAGGATCGGCACGCCGAGGAACGAGTGATAGATTTCTTCGCCGGTTTCCGCGCGGTAGGAGAAGGCCGGATGCGCCTGCGCGTCAGACAGGTTCATCGGATTGGCTTCGCTGGCGACCAGGCCGACCAGGCCTTCGTCGGCTTTCAGCACGGTCTGGTGGACGGCTTCGCGCTTCAATCCTTCGGTGGCGTATAGCTCGAGCGTTCCGTCTACGCGCAGGACGTAGACAGAGCACACCTCGGCCACCATGTTGGCGGCGATCAACACCACCACTTTGTCGAGTCGATCCTGTGCGCTGACCGGCTCCGCCATAACCTCGCGAAGCCGGCGCAGCAGCACGCGCGGACCGCCGAGCGCGCCACGCATTATTGAGGTCCTCTGGCCGCGGCCTGGGCCCGCGGCTTCTCTATGGCCAAATCGTGTACGAATGGCGACTGCGCGATTCCGCACCGGCGGCCGCCTAGGCTCAGGCTATAGCCAATGGCCCATGCAAGGGGCAAGCCAAAGCGGCCGTTGCCCCTCAAAACCCTCCGCCTTTTGCAAGTCATTCCGGGCTCGCGCCCTCGGGCGGCGCCCCGGAATGATAAAAAATGGAGCGGGAACTGACGAAAGCTACGCCTTATCCAGTCCGTAAAGCGTATGCAGCGTGCGCACTGCCAGGTCGGTTTGAGCGGCCTTGATCAGCACCGAGAATTTGATCTCGGACGTGGTGATGGCAAGAATGTTGATCTTCTGCTGGGAAAGAGCCTTGAAAGCCTGTGCAGCGACCCCGGCGTGGCTGCGCATGCCAATGCCGATGACCGAGACCTTGGCAACGTCGGTTGCCCCGTCCAGCCGTTCGAAGCCGATTGAACTCTTCGCCTTGTCGAGCGTAACACGGGCGCGCTCATAGTCGGCGGAGGGGACCGTGAAGGTGAGATCCGTCGTGGCTCCATCCGACGAAACGTTTTGCACAATCATGTCCACGTTGACGTTGTTGTCGGCGAGCGGACCAAAGATGGCGGCCGCGACCCCGGGCTTGTCCTGTACCCGGCGAATCGAGATCTGCGCCTCGTCCTTGGAAAATGCGATGCCGGTGACGACTTGCTGTTCCACGATGTCTCCTTCGTCGCAAATGAGTGTGCCCGACGGCGGTTTGGAGGGGTCGATGTCCTCCGGCTTTTCAAAGCTCGAGCGCACGAAGATGCGCACATTGTGCACCATGCCGAGCTCGACCGAACGCACGTGCATGACTTTCGCGCCGAGCGAGGACAGCTCGAGCATTTCCTCGTACGCAATCTTGGCCAAACGGTGGGCCTGCGGCACCACGCGCGGGTCGGTGGTATAGACGCCATCCACGTCGGTGTAGATGTCACAGCGTTCCGCGCCGATTGCGGCAGCGATCGCCACCGCCGAGGTGTCGGAACCGCCGCGGCCGAGCGTGGTGACGCGGCCGGTTTCCTTGTTCATGCCCTGGAAGCCGGCGATGACCGCCACCTGCCGGTGCTCCTTGAACCGCTTGATAAGCTCCACGCCGTTCACGTCCAGAATACGGGCGGAGGCATGTGCGTTGTCGGTGAGGATTGGCAATTGCCAGCCCTGCCATGATCGCGCGTTCACGCCCATGCCTTCGAGCGCGATTGCAAGCAATCCGGCGGTGACTTGTTCCCCGGTGGCAACAACCGCATCGTACTCGCGGGCATCGTGCAGCATGGCCGCCTGCCGAGACCACTCGACCAGCTGATTGGTCACGCCCGCCATGGCGGAGACGACGACCGCCACGTCGTGGCCGGCATCGACTTCGCGCTTGACGTGGCGTGCCACGTTGCGGATGCGGTCAAGATCGGCGACCGACGTTCCGCCGAATTTCATCACCAGACGAGCCATGACATTCCCGGAAGCGCCGAAAGGCGCTAACAAACGGCCGGCGCAAACGTTAAAGCCCTGAGCGCCGGCCGAAAACGCGCGTATACATACCGGCGGGGTGCGGCAACCGCAACATCGCTGCTACAACGTGGTTATAGTTCGAAGAATCCGGGTCTGATGACGCGATACATCGAGCACATCCTGCAGCCCGGCGAGACCGTGGCCTATACGACGACCCTGCACTGGGTCGTCTATTTGCCGGCGATCGGGCTGTGGCTGCTGGCTTTTATTGTGCTCACCATTGGCGGCGTTGCGGGGCCAGTTGCGCTTCTGGTCGCGCTCGTCTGCGCACTGACCGGTCTTGGCCTGGCTTTCAGGGCCTGGTTCCGGCGCTGGACGACCGAGATTGACGTGACTGACCGTCGCATCGTCTACAAGCGGGGCTTCATCCGCCGGCACACGGTTGAGATGAACATGGACAAGGTTGAAAGTGTGGATGTCGATCAGTCGATATTGGGACGAATGCTCAATTTCGGCGACATCACCATTCGCGGGACCGGCGTTGGCATCGAGCCGTTGCACGATGTCGACGCGCCCCTCGAATTTCGCAACCAGGTGACCGCCCGCTGAAACCGGGGCGGCCGGAGACAAGCATGGCAGGCAAGCGTCGCGCATCGTCGGTCGATCAAGCCGAGATCGAACGTTTCTCACGTCATGCCGCCGATTGGTGGAATCCGCGCGGCCCCATGGCGGCCCTGCACAAGTTCAATCCGGTTCGGCTCGGCTATATCCGCGACCAGGCCGCGGCGCAGTTCAACCGCGATCCAAAAAAGCTGGACTGTCTGAAAGGCCTGCGCATGCTGGATATCGGTTGCGGCGGCGGCATCCTGTCGGAGCCGCTGGCGCGGCTGGGTGCGGAGATGGTCGGCGCCGATCCGTCGGAAGACAATATCAATGCTGCCCGGGCGCATGCCGAAGGTGCGGACGTTGTCGTCGACTATCGCGCCACGACCGCGGAAGATCTGGCCGCCGCGAACGAGCGCTTCGACGTGGTGCTGGCAATGGAAGTGGTTGAACACGTCGCTGACGTTGATGCGTTCGTGGCGACCTGCGCTACGACGGTCAGACCTGGTGGTTTGATGATCGCCGCCACCTTGAATCGCACACTGAAGAGCTTTGCGCTCGCCATTGTCGGCGCCGAATATGTCTTGCGCTGGCTGCCGCGCGGCACGCATCAGTGGGAAAAATTTGTCACGCCTGCGGAGCTTGAAAACGCAATCGAGCGCAATGCTCTGCAAGTGACCGGAGAACGCGGTGTGATTTACAACCCGTTTGCCGACCGCTGGCAGTTGTCATCCGATATGGACGTCAACTACATGCTGGTAGCGCAGCGCCCGAAATAAAAGGAGAGACTGCATGATTCTCGAACTGGTCGAATTCAACTCGCCGAAAGGCTGGAGCCGTCAGCAAGTGGCCGAGGAAGCGCGCAACGTCATTCCGAAATGGCGCGCGAACAAGGAATTGCTGCGCAAGCACTTCCTGCTCGAGCTCAACGGTAAAACCGGTGCCGGCGTCTATATCTGGCCATCGGTCGAAGCGGCGCAAAAGGCGCACAATGAAGAATGGCGGCAATCGGTGATCAAACGCACCGGCGGCGCGCCCACCATCCGTTATTTCGATCTGTTCCTGCTGATCGACAACGAAAAAGGCGAGTTCATCGAATTCCCTGAAGCGGCGGAGATCCGGTCAGCAGCTGCCTGACTTGTCATTCGGGGGCGCGGCCGTCAGGCCGCGGACCCGGACTTCCCGGCCCTGCAGAGTATGGATTCCGGGTCCGCCGCTACGCGGTGTCCGCGAACGACGAACCAAACGTTTCCCTTCCGACGAGATCACACTTCATTATGCTCTGGGCCGTCTTCACGTTGATCGCTGCGGCGGCACAGACCGCGCGTAACGCCATGCAGCGCGAGCTGACCGCAACCCTCGGCACGGTCGGCGCAACTCATGTGCGTTTTCTGTTCGGGTTTCCGTTCGCGCTGCTTTTTCTGTTCGGGCTCATCGCGATCACCGGCGATCACTTGCCGACGCCACCGCCGGCCTTCTGGCCCTGGGTCCTCGCGGGTGCGCTCGGACAGATCGCGGCCACGGCATTGATGCTCGCCGCGATGGGCGAACGATCGTTCGTCGTCGCATACGCCTATATCAAAACCGAGCCTGTGCAGGTCGCGCTGTTTGGGCTCATTTTTCTCGGCGACAAGGTCACGCCGCTGTCCGCTGCGGCCATCCTGATCGCGACCGCCGGGGTGATTGTGATCTCGCTGAAGCCACGCACCAGCGATGCTGGGACCACGCGGTCGACACTTATCGGGCTTGGCAGCGGCACAATGTTCGCGCTGTCGGCTATCAGCTATCGAGGTGCGATCCTGTCCCTCGGGCTTGCGGATTTCGTGCTGGCAGCAACGTTTACGGTTACAGTTGGCCTCGTCATCCAGGCGGCGTTGCTCTCGGCCTATCTCGTGCTGCGCGACCCGAAGGTTTTGCACGCCATTGCGCGCGCGTGGCGGCCCTCGCTTTTTGCCGGATTTATGGGGGCTTTCGCGTCGGAATTCTGGTTCCTCGCCTTTGCCATCACGACCGCGGCCAACGTGCGCACGCTGGCGCTGGTCGAGGTTCTGTTCGCGCAAGGCGTCACACGATTCATATTCAAGCAACCGACTACCCGGCGCGAGGGCCTCGGCATCGTGTTTGTGGTCATCGGTGTCGCGTTACTGGTGTGGGCGTATTAGTTCGTTACCCGTCGTCCCGCCTTTGCGAGGACAACAGCCGAGAGGCAGACGACCAATCAGTTCCTCTCGTCCGGCAACGGCGGGAGCGGATGGAATTCGATGCCCTCCTCGGAGAGCTCTGTCGCTTCCTCGGGAGTAGCCACACCGTAGATCGAGCGGTGATCGATTTCCCCATAGTGCATCTTGCGTGCTTCCTCGGGGAACTTCGGGCCGACGTTGTCGGCGTTCTTGGTGAGATGGTCGCGCAGTTCCTTGAGCTTGGCCCTGAACTCCTGTTCCTGTGGCGAAATCATTGCCACCGGCGCAGGTGCTGCCGGTACAGGCGTCGGCTCGGCCGTTGTCGCAGGCGCCTCGATGGCCGTGCGCCCTTTTTTTGCGGTGGCGGACAGCCGCGGCGCCATGATCGCTTTTTCCACCTTGGCCGAGCCGCATTGTGGACAGGTCACGAGACCGCGCTTGGCCTGCTTGTCGAAGGCGGCCGAATCCTGAAACCAGCTCTCAAACTGGTGGCCTTGCTTGCAGATGAGTGCATAGTGAATCATTCCGCCCTCCGCACGACGTGGAGGTGCGCCGGCTCCGCCAGGGGCTCAACGATTTCAAAACGCCGGCCGTGCTGCAGCGACGGAATACGCGCACGTGCGCTAGCCACTTCCGCGGGATTGATCTCGGCCATGATGACCCCCGGCTCGGTGCCACCTTCCGCAATGATGCGCCCCCAAGGGTCAACGATCAGTGAATGGCCGTAAGTGTCTCTGCCATTTTCATGTTTACCGCCCTGTGCGGCGGCAAATACGAAACTGCCGTTTTCGATGGCCCGCGCCCGCATGAGAACGTGCCAGTGTGCTTCGCCGGTTTGCTTGGTGAATGCGGACGGTATCGCCAGCATGGTTGCCCCGGCTTCGGCCAATGCGCGATAGAGCGCGGGAAAGCGCAGGTCGTAGCAAACGGTAAGCCCCAGGCGGCCCCACGGGAGATCTGCCAGCACCGCCAATTCGCCGGGCCGGTAGTTGCGCGACTCGCGATAACTTTCGCCGCCTGCAAGATCGACGTCGAACATATGAATCTTGTCGTAGCGCGCGAGGATGTCGCCCTTCGGGCCGATCAGGAATGAACGGTTGGCAGCGCGGTCGGGTGAAATCTTGATCGCGAGCGAACCGATATGGACGTAGATCCCGAGCTTGCGGGCAACCTCGCGCAAGGTTGCAAGCGAGGCGTCCGCCTCTTCCTCGACGACCTCGGAGAAAAGCTGCTCGCGCTTGGCGGCCAGGATGTTGGTCATCTCCGGCGTGAGCACGTAGTCGGCTCCGGCCGATTTCGCCTCGCCGATCATGCGCACGGCGTCATCGCTATTGGTGCCGGGCGTAAGCCCAGAGCGCATCTGGATCATTGCGGCTTTGAAGGTGCCGGCGCTCATGCGGATGCCCCATCGCCCGCGAGCAATGTGACGAGCGTGCCGGCGCGTTCCAGCGCGTGCAGCTCATTGCTGCCCCCGACATGCATCGTCCCGATGAAAATCTGCGGCACAGTCATGCGTCCGTTTGCGCGTTGAATCATTTCCTCGCGGCGATCGAGATCACTGCTGACATCGATCTCGCTGTATTTCACGCCTTTCCGCTTCAGCAGAGCTTTGGCGGCATTGCAATAAGGACAGGCGCGGGTCGTATAGATGTCAACGGGCGGCATATGTTTTCTGTACTTTGTAAACGTCTTTTATATGGGAGCGCGTGCCGGCGCCACAACCCGCGCGAATACCAGAACGTCGATATGGGCGGCGCCCGCCCGCAATAGTGCCCGGGCACAGGCATCGACGGTGGCGCCGGATGTCAGGACGTCGTCGATCAACACCACACGCCGTCCCGCGATATTGGCCCCGTGTTCGGCTGGCACGCGGAAGGCGCCTTGGACATTGTCAGCCCGCTCGGTTTTTGACAATCCGACCTGCTGCGGTGTGGCTCGCACCCGTTTGAGCGATCCGTGTGCGACCGGCACATGACAGAAGGTCGAGATCGCGCCGGCAAGCGCGGCCGATTGATTAAACCGTCGCGCCCACTGCCTGCGCCAATGCAACGGGACCGGGGTCAGCACGTCGGCCTCTGCCAACAGCTCGCGGCCGGCACGCGCCATCCATTGCCCCATCATGGGAGCAAGATCGAGCCGGTCGCTGTATTTAAAGCCCTGGACCAGCTTGCGGGCGACGTCGTCGTATCGCACGGCGGCGCGTGCCCGATCGTAGGCCGGTGGATTGGCGATGGCTTCCATCGACAACAGGCCGGGGCCGGGATCGTACCCGAAAGGGATGCCGAGCCGCGCGCAATAGGGGGGTTCGATGAGCGACAGCTTCGACCAGCAGGACGCGCATAGGCCCATGCGCTCGTTAAGCGGCTCGCGGCAGGATGGGCACAGCGGCGGCAGTGCAAAGTCGAGCGCAAGGCGCAACGCCGTTAACATGCCGCCGCGAAGGCGAGCGGCACGCGATGACCCTGTATCCGGCCTTGGATCCGGCCTTTGGTCCGGCCTTTGGTCCGGCCTTGCCGAAACAAGCTCGTTCATGCTGCAACCGTAGCAATCAGGGATGGGCGTGACAAAATCGCGGATGCGCGACAGGACAAATCAATGTCGTCAGGTCCCCAGATATTTGACCGGTCCTTGCTTCGGGTGCGCCAACAGCGTGCTTGCTCACTGGGCCCCGAAACGTTCCTGCTTGACCGCGTTGCCGATGATCTGGGTGAGCGGCTTTCCGCGGTGCTGCGTCGCTTCGAAATTGCCGTCGATCTCGGTACCCCGACGGATGCGGTACGACGGGCACTTGCCGCGAGTGGGAAGGTTGCAACCATCGTGGCCGCTGAATTCAGGACCGGGTCAGATCGTTCATTTTTACGCGTCGGCGCTGACGAAGAGACGCTGCCGTTTGCCGATGGCTCGCTCGATCTGGTTACGTCGGCGCTGACGCTGCAGTTCGTCAACGACCTGCCGGGCACGCTGATACAGATTCGTCGCGCCTTGAAGCCGGATGGACTGCTATTGGCGGCGTTGGTCGGCGGAGAAAGTCTCGCTGAGCTGCGCGAGGCCATCGCCGCGGCTGAAAGCGAGATCGAGGGAGGCATCTCGCCGCGCGTTGCGCCGTTTGCCGACGTGCGCGAGCTCGGCGCACTCCTGCAGCGCGCCGGGTTCGCATTGCCGGTCATCGATAACGAGCGGCTGGTCGTGCGTTACGATTCGGTTTTCGCGTTGATGCGCGATCTGCGCCGCATGGGCGCCACCAATGTGTTGAATGAGCGCCGGCGCAAGCCGCTGCGACGCGCAACGTTGCGCCGAATGACGGAGATTTATGCAGAGCGTTTTTCCGACGCGGACGGCCGCCTGCGTGCAAGCTTCGAAATCGTCTGGCTGTCGGGCTGGGCGCCGCACGAAAGCCAGCAGAAACCTCTCAGGCCCGGCTCGGCGAGGCAGCGATTGGCCGATGTCCTCGGGACCAGTGAAATATCGACGGGAGAGAAGCCGGAGCGCCTCCGTTAGAGCAGCGCCATCTAGAGCAGTGCCATGAGGTGTGCGATCAGCGGCACATCCGCCGGCGGCATTTCATAGTCGCGCAGCTTGTTTGGTTTCACCCAGGAAATTCGTTGGCCTTCCGTCGGGTTGATCGTTCCGTCCCAGCGCCGACAGATATACAGCGGCATCAGCAGATGAAAGTCTGGGTAAGTGTGGCTCGCGAAGGTGAGGGGGGCGAGACAGGCCTCGCTGACAACTATTCCCAGTTCCTCCTGCAATTCCCGTATGAGGGTCTCCTCGGGCCGCTCGCCATTCTCGATCTTGCCGCCGGGAAACTCCCATAGCCCGGCCATCGGCTTGCCCTGGGGCCGCTGTGCGATCAGCACGCGGCCGTCCGCATCGATGAGGGCGCATGCGGCAACGAGAACGATCCTGATAACCACAGCCCATCCGCCTCGACGATTCTAGGACCGGTAATCGCCATTGATGGCGATGTATTCCTTGGTCAGATCGCACGTGAGTACGCGATCGCGGCCCTTGCCCAGCCCGAGCGCCACTTTCAGACTGATCTCCGGCTTTTTCATTGCTGCGCTTACGCTCGCCTCGTCATAGCCGGGGTCGCGCGCGCCTTTGTGTGCGACGCGGATGCCGCCGAACCAGATCGAAAGTTTGTCCCGATTGGCGGGCTCGCCCGCCTTGCCGACGGCCATGACGACGCGTCCCCAATTCGCATCTTCACCGGCGATCGCCGTTTTCACCAGTGGTGAATTGGCAATCGACATGGCAATACGGCGCGCCGAGCTTTTCGACACGGCGCCTTCCACGACGATTTCGACCAGTTTGCGTGCGCCTTCGCCGTCGCGCGCGATTTGCTCGGAGAGATCGGCAAGCACGGCGTGCAGCGCTTTCCTGAAGTTTTTCAGACGCGGGTCGCTAGCGCGGACGATACGCGGGCTTCCCGTGGCCTTTCCTGTAGCGAACATCATCAAGGTGTCGGACGTGGACGTGTCGCCGTCAATCGTAACGGCGTTGAACGTATCGGCGACTGCGTCCTTTAAAAGCGTCTGCAGCGCGGATGCGGATATCGCTGCGTCAGTGAAGATAAAGGACAGCATCGTCGCCATATCGGGCGCGATCATGCCCGCCCCCTTGGCGATGCCGTTGATCGTGACTTTGGCCTTGCCGATCTTCGCCGTTGCCGTTGCCACCTTCGGGAAGGTGTCGGTGGTCATGATCGCGCGCGCCGCGGCCGGGAAATCGTCAGCCTGCGCACGTGCGACCATGCCTTCCATGACGCCGTCGAAGGCTTCAGCCTTCAGCGGTTCACCGATCACGCCGGTCGAGGCGAGGAAGACGTCGTCCGGTTTGCAGCCGGCCGCCCGTGCCGCAATTTGCGCCGTGAACCTGCAGGCATCGCGTCCGCTCTTGCCGGTGAAGGCATTGGCGTTGCCGGAATTGACCACCAGCGCGCGGGGCTTGGCTGTTTTGAGGCGCGCCCGGCACCATTCGACCGGCGCCGACGGACATTTCGAGCGCGTAAACACGCCGGCGACCGCCGTCCCCGGTTCGAACAGCGCGAGCAGAACATCGGTACGCTCGGCATACCGAATTCCGGCTGCGGCAGTCGCGAGCCTGACGCCGGGGATGTCCGGCATGTCCGGTACGTTGACCGGGGCGAGGGGGGAAATCGACGTGCTCATGAGCGTGTCATATGAAAACAGGGATCCAAGGATCCATGTGCCTACCTAAGCGAAATGGCCGGCACAAGGCCGGCCATGACGAAAACATTTGATGGATAAGATCGACGTTACTTCTTCGCGGGTGCAACAGGCGCGGGCTTGTCTTCGGCCTTTGCCGGCTTGTCCATTCGCTCGATCTTGGCATCGGCCCGAAGCTTGGTGACGAGCTCGGCCTGCGCCTTGCGCGTCACGAAATTCTCGATCTGCGGCTTCACGTCTTCGAACTTGGGCGCCGGCTTTGTGCGCTTCTCCTCAACCTTGATCACATGCCAGCCGAACTGCGTTTTCACGGGCTCGGAAATCTGCCCGGCTTCCAATTTGAAGGCGGCGTCAGAGAATTCCGGTACCATCTGTTCCTTTGTGAAATAACCGAGGTCGCCGCCGTTGGCCTTTCCTGACGGGTCCTCGGTGACTTCGCCGGCAACCTTGGCGAAGTCCTCGCCCTTCTTCAGACGGGCAATCACTGACTTGACCTTGTCCTCGGCTTCCTTGCCGGCCTTGTCGTCGCCGGTGGGAGCCCGGAACAGGATGTGACGGGCATGCACTTCCTTCTCATCGCCGATCTGCTTGACCGCCTCGTCATAAACCTGATGCATCGCCGCGTCGGTGAGACCTTGCTTGCCAACCGACTGCAGCAGACCTTCCATCAGCAGCTTCTTGCGAGCAAACTCAAGCTTGCGTTTGAAGTCGGCCGAATCGCCAAACTTCTTGTCCTCTGCTGCTTTCGACACGAGGATCATGTCGGCCACAAACTGCACCAGGTAATCCTGTTTGGCCTCGGGCGACATCGGCGGGATCTGTCCGGCTTCCTCCTCGGCGGCGGTAAGGTCGCTCTGATGAACTTCAACGCCATTAACCTTGGCGACCAACGGATCCTTGTCCTGGGCATGGAGTGGCCCGGTCATAAGAAAGAGCACCGCCACAAGAGCGGCAAATAAGCTGGCCGGGCCGGATCGGACCGGAAAGCCGGCGGGAACACAAATCGTCATGACGGCGTCCTTGGATGTATGGCCGCCGGTTCGGGCAGGCGGCGCGCGGACTATTCGCCCAACAACCGTGGCTTTGCAATGGCACAGTATCCGTGGGCTTTGACGCTTCCGTGAACCTGCCGGTTGGCGCCCTTGGCAAGCCGCCAATTGACAACAATCCGACCCCCTCATATCTCTCGCTCAGCTTTGGCCGTTTGCCATTGGCCGGCGTGATTCACGTCGAATTTGCCCGAAAAGTGCCGCATTCCGGAGTGCCGGAAGCAAATCCGGCCGAGACGGCGTGATATAAGCGCCCGGCCTATTGAGGAGCCCCCGAATGATCGGCGCCGTTGCCCGCAAGCTGTTTGGATCCGCCAATGAGCGGCGCATCCGCAGCTATCTGCCCCGGGTTGGCGAGATCAATGCCCTCGAAAAGGAACTGGAAGCCCTCTCCGACGATGCACTGAAGGCGCGCACTGTCGACTTCAAGAAACGGGCGGCTGAAGGCGCCTCCCTTGATGATCTTCTGGTTCCGGCCTTCGCGACCGTGCGGGAAGCCGCCAAGCGAACGCTCGGCCAGCGTCATTTCGACGTCCAGCTGATCGGCGGGATGATCCTGCACGACGGCAAGATCGCCGAGATGAAGACCGGTGAAGGCAAGACGCTGGTTGCGACTCTTCCCGTTTATCTCAATGCCATCTCCGGCCGCGGCGTCCATGTCGTCACAGTCAACGACTATTTGGCCAAGCGCGACGCCGACTGGATGGGGCAGATCTACAATTTCCTCGGCCTCTCGGTCGGTGTCATCGTGCACGGGCTCGACGATGAGCAGCGTAAGAAGGCCTATGACTGCGACATCACCTACGGCACCAACAACGAGCTCGGGTTCGACTATCTGCGCGACAATATGAAGTACCGGCTGGAGGATATGGTCCAGCGCGGGCACATTTATGCAATCGTCGACGAAGTCGACTCAATTCTTGTCGACGAGGCGCGCACGCCGCTGATCATTTCCGGTCCACTTGATGACCGTTCCGAATTCTATAACACGATCGACGGTTACATTCCGCAGCTCGACAAGACCGACTATGAGGTCGACGAAAAGCAGCGGACAGTGACGTTGACTGAAGCCGGCATGGAAAAGCTCGAGCAACGGCTGCGCGCGGCCGGCCAGCTCAAGGGCGATTCGCTCTATGACGTGGAAAACGTCTCGGTCGTGCATCACGTCAATCAGGCGCTTCGTGCGCACAAGCTGTTCCAGCGCGACAAGGACTACATCGTGCGCAACGGCGAGGTCGTGATCATCGACGAGTTCACCGGCCGCATGATGCCGGGCCGACGCTACTCGGAAGGTCTGCACCAGGCACTGGAAGCGAAAGAGCATCAGCCGATCCAGCCGGAAAATCAGACGCTCGCTTCGATCACGTTCCAGAACTACTTCCGCATGTACGAAAAGCTCGCCGGCATGACGGGCACGGCGCTCACGGAAGCCGACGAGTTCATGGACATTTACGGCCTCGAGGTGCTCGAGGTGCCGACCAATATGCCGCTTGTGCGCCTCGACGACGACGACGAAGTCTACCGCACGGCAACCGAGAAATACCGCGCCATCATCACGCTGATCGAGGACTGTAAGAAACGTGGCCAGCCGGTCCTGGTCGGCACCACCTCGATCGAGAAATCCGAGCAGCTTGCCGAGATGCTGCGGCAGCAGGGCTGGGAGCAACACGATTTCTCCGATCCCAATGCGTTCGCCGCACTTTATTCGGGCGACGACGGCGCCACCAAGACCAAGGTGTTCGCCATCCTCAATGCCCGGTATCACGAGCAGGAAGCCTACATTGTTTCACAAGCCGGCGTGCCCGGCGCGATCACAATTGCCACCAACATGGCCGGGCGCGGGACCGACATTCAGCTCGGCGGCAATGCCGACATGCGCATCCGCCAGGAAATTGCCGATATCGAGGATCCGCGCGAGCGCGAGAAAAGCTCACGCGCCGACGAGATCCGCCAGCAGGTTGCGCGGCTGAAGGAAAAAGCGCTGACCGCCGGTGGTCTCTTTGTGCTCGGCACCGAACGGCACGAAAGCCGGCGCATCGACAATCAGCTGCGCGGCCGTTCCGGCCGTCAGGGCGATCCCGGCCACTCCAAGTTCTTTCTGTCGCTCGAAGACGACCTCATGCGCATCTTCGGCTCCGACAAGCTCGATGGCATGCTGCAAAAGCTCGGGTTGAAGGAGAACGAGGCAATCGTTCACCCGTGGATCAACAAGGCGCTTGAAAAGGCGCAGCAGAAGGTCGAGGCGCGCAACTTCGACATCCGCAAGAACCTGCTCAAGTTCGACAACGTCATGAACGATCAGCGCAAGGTGATCTTCGAACAGCGGCTCGAACTGATGCGCGACGAGACGGTCGATGAAACCATCGGCGATATGCGCCACGCGATGATCGAAGATCTGGTTGCCAAGCACGTTCCAGAGAATGCCTATCCGGAACAGTGGGACACGGCCGGCCTCGATCACGCCCTGCGCGAAGTGGTGACGCTGGATCTTCCGGTCCAGGAGTGGGCGAAAGAGGAAGGCATCACAGTTGATGACGTTCGCGATCGCATCACGCGGCGCGCCGACGAATGGATGGCGGGCAAGGTGGCCAAATGGGGCCCCGAGGTCATGCGTTACGTCGAGAAGTCCATTTTGCTGCAGACCCTGGATCATTTGTGGCGCGAGCATCTCGTCATGCTCGAGCACCTTCGCCAGGTGATCGGCTTGCGCGGATATGGTCAGCGGGATCCGCTCAACGAGTACAAGGCGGAGGCTTTCTCGCTGTTCGAGGCAATGGTGGCGCATTTGCGCGAGGCGGTGACCGCGCAGCTCATGCGCGTCGAGGTCGTCCAGTCGCCGCCCACCGATGAGGCTGCGTCACTGCCGTACATGGAAGCGCACAAGGTCGACCCGACAACGGGCGAAGACGAGATGGCGCCGGCCCTGGCGCCGGTGCTGGTCGGGAATGGCAATGGCGTTGAAGCAGAACGCAATTCGAACGATCCGTCGAGCTGGGGCAAGGTCGGCCGCAATGAAATGTGCCCCTGCGGCTCCGGCAAGAAATTCAAACACTGCCACGGCAAATTCGCCTGAAGACGGCCGCATTGGTTGCGGCATGACGCCCGCGGCTCGCCGGCGCTATTTATCCACCGGCGTATCAGCAAAGCCAAACAAGCGGCGCGGCGTGCCGTAAAAGAGAGCGCGGCGATCGGCCGGGTCGGGAAACAACATTTCGACCAGTTCGACCAGCGGTCCGTAATCCTGCCGTTGCGGCGCGCGCAGGAACGGCCAGTCCGAAGCCCACATACAGCCATCAAGTGTGAACGCGTCGACGATGGCGCGAACGAACGGCCATGTATCTTCGAAGGGGTAGGGCATCAGGGAGAATTTCGCATAGCCGGAAAGTTTCACGCTGACCCGCCGTGTTCGGGCGAGCCGCAGCAGTGCCTGGAAACCCGGCTGATTGAGTCCGGACGCGATTGTCGGTCTTCCGCAATGATCGATCAGCACGCGGACGGACGTCGCTTCGATCCACGGCACAAATTTCAGAAGCTGATGATGCTCGCTCTGGATTTGCAGAAACATGTCGAGTTCCGCGAGCCTGGCGATCAAATCGCCGGCGTGCTCGTAGTAATCTATGCCATGAAATGTCGGATTGAACGCTGCGCCGAGGATTCCCTGGTCTTTTAATTTCTTCAGCGCCGCCAGATCGGCATCGAATGGAATGATTGCAATACCCTTCAGGCGTCCGCCACTTCGCGCGATCGTGTCGAGCATGCATGAATTATCGGCGCCGTAACCGGAATTCGGCTGGACCAGAAGGGCATGGTCGACGCCATAGGTCTTCATGATCCGCCGAAACTGCGCAGGAGTGCCGACCTCCTGTCCCGCCGGCTTGTATTCAATATCCGCGCCATACGGAAAACGAACCGGATCCAGCACGTGCGCGTGACAATCGATTTTCGGCTCGCTGAAAGTGCTCATTGCGCGAGGTCGTTTTTCAGCGCCTGCGCCAGCTGTTTGCGCCAGGCGCGGTCGCGCTTGAGGTGCCACTCGCGGCTCATGGCGTGGCGCTTGCTCGCGCAGCGTTCCGAATAAAGCAGCACCCAACTGCGGCCACGTGTCGAGCGTGCACCCTTGCCGGCATTGTGCTGGGCCAATCGCCGCTCGACATTGTCAGTCCAGCCGACATAAGTCAGGTGGCGATTGTTCGCGAGCGTGCCGAGAACATAGACGTAGCAGTCCATGCTTCGTCCAGTTTGTGTCGAGTCGAAACCGGTTATCGGAAACTGTTGAACGAGCCAACCGGGACAACCGGTTGCGCGCCTGTAAGCAAGCCATTGTTGCTCGCCGGCGGCGTGGAGTAGGCGGTACGAATTTCCGGCTGTTGCGGTTGCACGCGCGGCGGTTCGGCCTTGTCGGGCTTGTCAGCCTTGACCGGTTGTGGTGGTGAAGGCCACGCAGGTGCCGGAGCAGGCGCGGCCACGGGTTTTGTTGCCGTCTCGCGGGCTTTCGGTGCCGGCGTAACCGGAGCGGGCGCTGGCGTAGCCGCGGTGGAATGCACTGGCACGGAAGCACCGGCGGAAGCAGTGCGGACTGGAGCGGCAGGAGCGGCTTGCTTCGGTTTTGCCGCCAGGTCGGTATTGCCGCTTCGCACGGCAACCTGCTCTTTTTCATGCGTTGACGAGGCAGTGTCTGCCTTCGAACCACTGAACCAGCCGTCAATGAGTCCCGCGATCGTGGTTGGCTTGTCAGCGGGGGCTTCACCCTGCTTCGGCTGCGGGGCAGCCCGTGGCATCGGCACGCTCGCCATCATGACCGGCTCTCTGCCTGCCGCCACCGCAGGCTCCTGCTTGACCGGCGCTTCGGCGCTCGCGGCCGGCGGCGTAACCGTGGTGGTGCGGGGCAGCGCGCCCGGTGCATCCGTGACGCGCGGCAGCGCGCCCGGCACAGTTGTCGTGCTGGCCACCTGATAGCGGCCGTTGTTGTCGAGACCGCTGGGCGTCGAAAGCTTGGCCAGGAATACCGGGTTCATGCCGCCGTCAACGCCGGCGCGGGACGCGACCGTCGATACGCCACTGGCGATGTATTCCGCCATCTTGCGCTGCTCTTGCCGTTGATGATCGTTGACCGCATCGGCAAGGTTCTTGTCGAGCTGATAGGCCGGACAAGCGGCCTTTGCATTGAACGACAGCGGCCTGCCGGAATCATCGGGCGCTGCAGCATCGAAGACATAACGTTTGTCGCAAACCGCGACCTTTGGCTCCTGATGCGTCGCGTCGAAGTGGTCATAGCCCTCCTTGAGCATCTTCCAGAACGCGAAGTTCGGGTTGTTGCGATGCTTGGCCATGTTCAGCGCCGTCATCCGGAACGGATAGGCCTGCAGCTGGAACGCCTTTTGCCCGCCGAAGAACGACTCGCGCGCCAGCGCGTAAATTTCCTGGATCTGCTCGTCGGTCATCGCGTAGCAGCCGCGCGAGGAGCAGTCGCCATGCACCATCAGTTCCGAGCCGCTGTAACCCATCGCGCGGTCATAGGCGTTCGGAAAGCCGGTATTGAAGGCGAGGTAGTAGCTGGAGTTCGGATTCATCTGTCCGGGCGTGATGGTGTAGAAGCCTTCCGGCGCCTGACGGTCGCCTTCTTTCTTCTTGGGGCCCAGATCGCCCGACCAGCGGCAGATCGGAAAGGTCTTCAGAAGTTCGAATTGGCCGTCGCGGTTCTGCTTCCAGATCTCCATCTCCGCCTCTTCCTTGAAGATGCGGCCGAGGATCGGAGATTCCTTGTCCATATTCTTGGACGCCATTTCGGCGAGGGTCTTTTCGGACAGCGGCGCTTTTGCGCGCCCAGTCGGCGTGATGCTGTCGGCATCGCAGCCAGCCAGGGCAATCGCAGCCGCAACGGCCGCGGACGCGAGAAGCGCGCGAACGAAAAGTCGATTCAAGCCTGATTCTCCCCAGAGAGGCGGGCCCTGATTGAGTAATGGTTATCCTTAAGATGTGGCATCTGCAAGGCGATCCACACCGTTCTAGGCTACCGCTAACCCCATGGTAAAACAAAAGTAAATGGCCCGCTTCGTCAGCCGACGCTGCGTCCCATCGCGAGGAACTTCTCACGCCGCAATTTTCGTACCGTCTCGCGGTCGAGTCCCTGCAGCTCGGTGAGGGCCGTGGCGATGGCTTCCCCGGTCGCGGCGATGGCCGCCTGCGGGTCGCGGTGGGCGCCCCCGGTCGGTTCCGGCACCACACCGTCGATCACACCGAAGCGCACCATGTCCTCCGCGGTGATCTTCATGTTGGTCGCCGCCTCCTGTGCCTTGGCCGTATCGCGCCATAAAATCGAGGCCGCGCCCTCCGGGGAGATCACGCTGTAGATGGCGTGTTCCAGCATCAGTACGCGATTGGCGGCAGCAATTGCGATCGCCCCGCCAGAACCGCCTTCGCCCAGGATCACCGCGACGTTCGGAACGCCCAGTGACAAACATGTCTCGGTGGATCGGGCAATCGCTTCTGCCTGGCCGCGTTCTTCGGCGCCGATGCCGGGATAGGCACCGGCTGTGTCCACCAGTGAGATCACCGGGATGCCGAAGCGGTCCGCCATGTCCATCAGCCGAACCGCCTTTCGATAACCTTCCGGGCGCGCCATGCCAAAATTGTGTTTGAGGCGGCTTTCTGTGTCGGACCCTTTTTCATGACCGATGATGCAGACGCTCTCGCCGCGGAAGCGGCCGAAGCCGCCGACGATGGCAGCATCGTCGCCGAACTTCCGGTCACCGGCGAGAGCGATGAAATTGCTGACCAGGCCGGCGATGTAGTCGAGGCAGTGTGGCCGTTGCGGATGCCGGGCAACCTGAGTCTTCTGCCAGGGTGTGAGCTCAGAGTAGAGCTCCTGCAAAGCCTGCGCTGCTTTCGACTCCAGTCGGTTGATTTCCTCGCTGATCGCAACGGCATTTCCCGCCTCGCCCATGGCGCGCAGTTCCTCGACCTTGGCCTCCAGTTCGGCCACCGGTTTTTCGAAATCGAGATAACTGCGCATTGGGTCCAGTTTAGTTTGTGTTTTCGGGCGGAACTGACGCGGGCCAAGCCTTTAAGTCAAGCAAACGGGTTAATTTCGCTTTTATGAATGTTTTTGGCTAGTTGTCCGTGAGCGGATGCAGATCGCGCACCAGCGTTTTCAGCCGTTCTTCCAGCACGTGCGTATAGATTTGCGTGGTCGAAATATCGGCATGCCCGAGCAGGGTCTGCACCACGCGCAGATCCGCGCCGTTATGCAAAAGATGGCTGGCGAAGGCGTGACGCAGAACGTGTGGGCTCAGGCGTTCGGGCCCAATGCCGCAGCCCTGGCCGAGCGCCTTGAGCTCGCGGGCGAAATGTTGCCGGGTCAGGTGACCCTGCTCGCCAAACGAGGGGAACAGCCATTTCGATTTCGCATCGCGCTCACCTGTGGCACGCAGTTCCAGGTACTCGGACATGGCGCGCTTAGCCGGCTTGTTGAGCGGGACAAGCCGCTCCTTGCTGCCTTTGCCCCGCACGATCAGCATACGCTGGTCGCGCTGCGCCGCGGACGAGGGCAGTGCCACAAGCTCGGACACCCGCAGGCCAGTGGCATAGACGACTTCCAGCAGACACAGCAGGCGCGCGGCGCGTAGCCGCTGCGGCGGCGGCTGCCTGGTGTTCTCGCTATTGGCCCGTGCCTGCTTGAGAAGCCTGTCGACTTCGGCGATCGAGAGCACCTTGGGGAGCACCCGTGCGCGCTTCGGCCCTTCCAGCACCGCCGCTGGATCGTCAGCGCGTTTTCCCTCAGCGTAGAGAAATTTGTAGATCTGGCGTACCGCCGACAGACGGCGCGCCTGCGACGACGCCTTCAACCCGCGCCGGGAGAGACTCGCGATGAATCCGCGCAGGTTGTCCGTTGTCGCATTGGCGACCGTGCGCTTTGCTGCGCGCAGATGCGCCGACAGATCATCGAGATCGTTCCGATAGGCGGAAAGCGTATTGCTGCCGGCGCCGCGTTCGGCTGCAAGCATGTCGAGAAATAATTCGACCAATGCCTCGTCGGATGTTCCTGGCCGGCGGCTCATCGCCTCGCCTTGTCTCCGGCGTCAATGATTTTTGAGGAACTTGTCGGACGGAATGGTCACGATGATCTCGCGTGGCTGATATTTGACAAAGGTGGCGAGCGAGAACACCGCGCCGTATCCCAGCCCGACGAGCAGGCCGAGGAAAATGAGAAATCTGAACAAACTCGGCATGATCAAATCCGGCGAACGTTCGTGCGTGAGCGCCTATCGATTTTAGGCGAGTTACGACCAGGTCCCGGAACCGCTGACAAGACCGCTCTCGCGGTTGTCGCGATTACTGGTATATGGAACCGTGGATTCGCTTCGGAACCATAGCATGGTTAACGGTGCCATTCAAAAGCCGGCGGAAAATGGCCTGGAATCGGCGGTGGTCCGTGCACTCGGCAGCCGCTCGATTGTGCTCGTCGGCATGATGGGCGCTGGCAAATCATCGATCGGACGAAGGCTTGCCGGTCGACTCGGAATTCCTTTCATTGATGCCGACAGCGAGATCGAAAGCGCCGCGGGCATGACCATACCCGAGATTTTCGACAAGCACGGCGAACCGTATTTTCGTGCCGGCGAGAAGCGCGTCATTGCGCGCCTTCTCGACAACGGTCCGCAGGTGCTCGCGACCGGCGGCGGGTCCGTGATGGACGCACAGACCCGCGCGCTGATCGGTGAAAAGGGTGTCTCAGTCTGGCTGAAGGCAGACATCGACGTGCTGCTCAAGCGGACCAAACGCCGCAATGACCGTCCGCTGGTGGAAAAAATCAGGGATCTTCTGCCGGCGCGCGAGCCGCTCTATGCGCAGGCCGACATCGTCGTGCAGTCGCGTGACGAGCCCCACGACACGATCGTCGACGAGATCATGGCCCAGCTGCCGAAACGCCTTGGCCTTGGCGGGGAGAAATCGCCATGACCGCGCCGCTGCGACAGGCAGAGTCGGCGACGGTGAGAGTGGCTCTCGATGCGCGCGCCTATGACATTGTGATCGGACGCGGGCTGCTTCCGAATTTGGGTCAGCGCATCAAGACGCTGCGGCCGGGTGCACGGGTTGCGATCATCAGTGACGAAACCGTCGCCAGGCTGCATCTGCAAGCTGCCGAAGCATCGCTCAAGTCGTCAGGCGTCGACAGCGCGCGGATCGTTGTGCCGCCAGGCGAAGCTTCAAAGAACTACGCGACCTTCGAGAAGGTCTGCGAGGCGATCATTGCTGCGCGCGTCGAGCGAAATGATCTCATCGTTGCGCTCGGCGGCGGCGTGATCGGCGATCTCGCCGGGTTTGCGGCGTCTTCCGTGCGGCGCGGGCTCGACTTCGTACAGGTACCGACGACGCTTCTCGCGCAGGTAGATTCCTCGGTCGGCGGCAAGACGGGCATTAATTCCCGGCAGGGCAAGAATCTGGTCGGTGCTTTTCATCAGCCGGTGCTGGTCATGGCTGATACCGCCGTGCTCGACACATTGCCCAAGCGTGAATTCCGCGCCGGCTATGCCGAAGTTGCCAAATTCGGCCTTCTTGGCGATGCGGCGTTCTTCGCCTGGCTCGAGAAGAACTGGCCGGACGTGTTCGCGGGCGGTCCGGCACGCGAACATGCGATTGCGGTCTGTTGCCGCGGCAAGGCTGCCATCGTCGCGCGGGATGAGCGCGAAACCGGTGAACGCGCGCTGCTCAATCTCGGACACACCTTCGGGCACGCAATCGAAGCGGGCTGCGGGTTCTCCGATCGGTTGCTGCACGGCGAGGCGGTGGCGCTGGGCATGGCGCTGGCGTTCGAATTTTCGGCCCGCAAAGGGCTTATTGGAGCCCCGGATGCCACGCGCGCGGTCGCGCATCTTGCGGCGGTTGGCCTGCCTACCCATCTCAAGGATGTCCCCGGCGGTGCGCCGGGCGCCGATGCATTGATGGATCTGATCGCTCAAGACAAAAAAGTAAGGCGCGGCACGCTCACATTTATTCTGGTGCGCGACATTGGCCGGGCTTTTGTCGAGAATAATGTCGACGCCGCCGAGGTGCGGGCGTTTCTCTCTGATAAACTTGCCGAGCGATGACCACGACCGACTGGCTTTCCCTTGTCGTCGTCCTGATCTGCCTGCTGCTTTCAGCCTTCTTTGCCGGCAGTGAAACCGCGCTGACCGCTTCATCGCGCGCCAGCATGACCCGCCTGGAAAAGCACGGAAACCGTCGCGCCGGCATCGTCAATCGCCTGCTCGAACAGCGCGAACGGCTGCTCGGCGCGCTGCTGTTCGGAAACAATGCGGCCAATATCGCCGCTTCGTCACTGGCGACTGGCGTGCTGCTGGCCTGGTTCGGCAATGCCGGCGTAGTTTATGCGACGGTCGCAATGACGATCCTTGTCGTCGTGTTTTCGGAAATATTGCCGAAGACGGCGGCGTTCAATGCCCCCGATCGCATCGCGCTCGCAGTTGCGCGACCGATGTACCGGTTTGTCAGATTTTTTGCGCCCGTGCTGATGGCGATCGAAGCCCTGGTGCGGTGGCTGCTCAAGCACGTCGGCATGAACGTCGGCGAAGATCAGCAGGTGCTGTCGGCGCGTGAGGAATTGCGCGGTACCGTCGATCTCCTTCATCGTGAGGGCAACGTCGAAACCGTCGACCGCGATATGTTTGGCGGCGTGCTCGATCTGCGTGAGCTGGCGGTCTCCGATGTGATGATCCACCGTACGAACATGATCACGCTCGACGCCGACGAGCCTCCGCAAGACATCGTCAATACGGTTATCGCCTCGCCGGTCACGCGACTGCCCTTGTGGCGCGGCAACCCGGAAAATATTATCGGCATCCTGCACGTGAAGGATCTGCTGCGCGCGTTGCACGCGGTCGATGGCGAAGCCTCGAAGGTCGACATCGCCTCATTGCTGACTCCACCGTGGTTCGTACCCGACACACGGCCGGTCTCGGAGCAGCTCAAGGCATTTCGTCGCCGCAAAACACCGTTCGCGTTGGTGGTCGATGAATACGGTGAGGTCGAAGGGCTGGTGACACTTGAGGATATCCTCGAGGAGATCGTCGGCGACATCACCGATGAGCACGATGTCGCCATGCCCGGCGTCCGGCGTCAGCCTGACGGGTCGGTCAATGTCGACGGTGCAGTGTCGATCCGCGATCTGAATCGCGTCATGGACTGGAATTTACCGGACGAGGAAGCAACCACGATTGCCGGATTGGTTATCCATGAGGCCCGCTCAATTCCGGAAGTGGGACAGAGCTTCACTTTTCACGGATTCCGATTCAGGGTTTTGCGTCGTGCACGCAACCGCATCACGGCGTTGCGCATTCAGCCGTTGGTGCGGACACGGGAGGCCAACGCCTAGATACCACCTTCGCCCGGCGCGGCAGCATGGATGGCGAGTGCGTGGACTCCGCCCGCCAGCTCGGCGGAAAGCAATTCATTAATCATGCGGTGGCGTTCGAGCCGGGTCTTTCCTTTGAACGCCTCCGATACGATATAGAGACGAAAATGAGTTTGCCCGCCCGGCCGGTGCCCGGCATGGCCTTCATGCTGGTGAGATTCGTCCAGCACCTTGAGGCTTTGCGGCGTGAAAGCCTCGGTCAACTTCTTTGTGATGAGATCGGCGGTCTGCATGTTGCCCGCTTAGGAGAGGGCAGCCCGTGGGTCAATGGGCGTGGAGTACAATCAAGTCTTGATGGCGTCACTCTCAAGAGCGCATAATGTCCGGTCATGAAATTCGACTCACCTCTTTTTGACCGTATTCGCGTCAAGCCGGAAAAGGATCGCCGTCCGAAGACCGGCGGTCCCGGCTGCGAATGGCATGGCTGCAAGGAAAAAGCGGCGCATCGCGCCCCCAAAGGCCGTGGACGCGAAAATGAATATTGGCGGTTCTGCCTTGATCACGCGCGTGCCTACAACCAGTCCTACAATTTTTTCACCGGAATGAGCGACGCTGCGGTTATGGCTTATCAGAAAGATGCGCTCACCGGTCATCGTCCGACGTGGAAAATGGGAACCGGCAAGGGAACCGTGCGGCCGGATATCCACGCATTCGGCAGTCACGCTGATCCGTTCGGGTTATTCGGCGAGGGCGTGCGTGCGGAACAGCAGGCGCGCGCAGAGGCGCGCCCGATCCGCAATGCAGAACGCAAGGCTCTCGACACGCTCGGCCTCGATATCGGCGCGACCTCGCAGCAGGTGAAGACGCGTTTCAAGGAACTGGTAAAACGCCACCACCCGGACGCCAACGGCGGGGACCGATCGACCGAAGACCGGCTGGTGGAGATCATCCAGTCCTACAACTATCTGAAATCGGTGGGATTCTGCTGACGCGGGCCGGATAACCGGCTTCTCAACCCAGCCCCGCCTTACAGGCAGGGCTGACCACACCTATCTCATTGAAATAATTGATGGTGCTAATCGGCCGCGGCGGGTTTTTCGCCGCGATAGCGTCTGCTAAGTTGCCTCCACCATCAGCCGGACCGTGATGAGTCGGACAAAACCAGGGGCTTCGGCGTTCCGAAGCCACGGAGGATCAATGACCGCCGCAATGCAAGACAGTGCCCCCCTGCCAGACATGAAGGTTTCCGTCAGGCAGGTTTTTGGAATCGATAGCGACATGGAAGTGCCGGCCTATTCCAAGGCTGACGAGCACGTGCCCGATATCGATGCGGATTATCGTTTCGACCGGCCGACGACGATGGCCATTCTGGCGGGCTTCGCGAAGAATCGCCGCGTGATGGTCACCGGCTACCATGGCACTGGCAAGTCGACGCACATCGAGCAGGTTGCGGCACGTCTGAACTGGCCCTGCGTGCGCGTCAATCTCGACAGCCATATCAGCCGCATCGATTTGATCGGCAAAGACGCCATTGTCATCAAGGAAGGCCAGCAAGTTACCGAATTCCGTGAAGGCATCCTGCCGTGGGCTTTGCAGAACAACGTCGCGCTCTGTTTCGACGAATATGATGCCGGGCGGCCGGATGTGATGTTCGTCATTCAACGCGTGCTGGAAGCATCCGGGCGGCTGACGCTGCTCGATCAGAGCAAGGTGATCAAGCCACACCCTTCGTTTCGCTTGTTCGCGACGGCAAACACCGTGGGCCTCGGCGACACCTCGGGTCTTTATCACGGCACACAGCAGATCAATCAGGGCCAGATGGACCGCTGGTCGATCGTGACCACGCTGAACTATCTGCCGCACGACAACGAAGTTGAAATCGTGCTGGCCAAGGCCAAGCATTATCGCAATGAGCAGGGCCGCGACATCGTCAATAAAATGGTGCGGGTCGCCGATCTGACGCGCAATGCGTTCATGAACGGCGACATCTCGACCGTGATGAGTCCGCGCACAGTGATCATCTGGGCAGAGAACTCCGAGATCTTCAACGATGTCGGTTTTGCCTTCCGCCTCACCTTCCTGAACAAGTGCGATGAACTGGAACGGCCGATCGTCGCCGAATTCTATCAGCGCTGCTTCGGAGTCGAGCTGCCGGAATCTTCGGTGAACGTTGCACTAAGTTAATGGCTGGTCATTCCGGGACGGCGTGAAGCGCTCGCCGCGTCCGCGTCCCGAAATGACAAACGACAAAACCGGAAAAATGGCCTCCAACATCAAAGCCAAGCCGTCGTCGAAGGAATCGCCGACCGAGCCTTTCAAGCGGGCGGTGACCGGCTGTTTGCGCGCGCTGGCGCGCAAGCCCGAGCTGGAGGTTGCTTTCGCCGCGGAGCGGCCGGGGCTGATGGGCGGCAAGGTTCGTTTGCCGGAGCCGCCGCGCAAGCTTGGCAAGGCCGAGGCTGCGATCGTTCGCGGACACGCCGACTCAATTGCGCTGCGTCTTGCCTGTCACGACGCCGCGGTGCATCGCCGGCTGCAGCCGGCCGGCCAGCAGGCTCGAGCCGTGTTCGAGGCGGTCGAACAGGCGCGCGTCGAAGCCATTGGCTCGCGGCGCATGGATGGCGTTGCGCAAAATCTCACCGCTATGCTCGATGACCGCTTTCATCGCGGCAAGTTCGATCAGATCACCGAGCGGGCCGACGCTCCGATCGAGGACGCGCTGGCGATGATGGTGCGCGAGCGGCTGACGGGCATGGCTCCGCCGCCGGCCGCCAAAAAACTGGTCGATCTGTGGCGGCCGCTGATCGAGGACCGTGCCGGGCACGATCTCGATCGGCTCGAGAATCTCGTTGAGGACCAGCGCCAGTTTGGCGACGCGGTGCACGACCTGCTGGATGCCCTCGAAATGGGCGAGGACCGCAGCCACGACTCGGAGGAAGAAGAAGACGAGGGCGAGGAGGATCGCCGCAAGCAGCAATCCGGTGAGGATGGCGACGCCGCCGATTCCGACGATATGCAGCGCATGAGCATGGAGGACACTCAGGTGTCCGCCGAGGATATGCCTGATGCTGCCGCCGAAGCCGCCGAAGCGCCCACAGCCGATATGGCCGACGACACCGACATGGGCGATGCCGAGACCCCCGGCGAGCCGCAACGCCCGCGTCACTTTGGTGCCAACGAACCGCGCGGCCCGGATTATCGTGCTTTCACGGTCAAATTCGATGAAACGACCGCAGCCGAAGATCTATGTGAGGCTGAGGAACTCGACCGTCTGCGAGGGTATCTCGACAAGCAGCTCTCGAATTTACAGGGCGTGGTCGCGCGGCTCGCCAATCGCCTCCAGCGGCGCTTGATGGCTCAGCAGAATCGCTCCTGGGAATTCGATCTCGAGGAAGGTCAACTCGATCCCGCGCGCCTGTCGCGCATCATCATCGACCCGCTGCACCCGCTTTCGTTCAAGGCCGAGAAGGACACCCAGTTCCGTGACACGGTCGTCACGCTGCTGCTTGATAATTCCGGCTCAATGCGCGGCCGTCCGATCACAGTGGCGGCCACTTGCGCCGATATTCTCGCACGTACGCTCGAGCGTTGCGGCGTCAAAGTCGAAATTCTCGGCTTTACCACGCGCGCCTGGAAGGGCGGGCAATCGCGAGAGCACTGGCTTACAGCGGGCAAGCCGGCCAACCCCGGCCGGCTCAACGACCTGCGCCACATCATCTACAAGTCAGCCGACGCACCCTGGCGGCGCGCACGCAAGAATCTCGGCCTGATGATGCGCGAAGGTCTGCTCAAGGAAAATATCGACGGCGAAGCGCTCGACTGGGCGCACAAACGTCTGTTGGGGCGCACCGAGCAACGCAAGATTCTCATGATGATTTCCGACGGTGCGCCGGTCGACGATTCCACGCTTTCGGTCAACCCCGGCAACTATCTTGAACGTCATCTGCGCTGGGTCATCGAGGAGATCGAAACCCGTTCTCCGGTCGAGTTGATTGCCATCGGCATCGGCCATGATGTGACGCGCTACTATCGCCGTGCCGTGACCATCGTCGATGCCGAAGAACTCGGTGGCGCGATGACCGAGAAGCTCGCCGAGCTGTTCGAAGAACACGCCGCCGCCGAGCGGCCGAGCCCGCGCGTGCGGAGACGCGTTGCTTGAAGTATTTCTGCTGCCGTTCGCTTGCCGGCGGCGCTCTTCTTGTCGCGTTGGTTGTCCTGCTCGCCACGTCTGCCTTCGCCCAGTCGCCGCGTTATACACTGGCGCCTACACGCATCGAAATCGGCGCGACACCGATCACATCATTCGATAATCACGATCCGTCGCAGATCCGCTTCGGCGCGCTGGAATTCCGGGGCGGGCTCGAACTTACGTCAAACAATCCCGCCTTTGGCGGAATCTCCGGCCTTCATGTCGAGCCTGACGGCGCGCACTTTCTCGCGATCACCGACCGTGGCTCCTGGCTGCGCGGCCGCATCGTGTATCGCGACGGCAAACCGGTCGGGATCACGGACGCCGAAATGGCGCCGATCCTCGGATCAGACGGCAAGCCGCTCGCTGCACGAGGCTGGTACGATACCGAATCTCTCACCGAGCGCGACGGAATCTTCTATGTCGGCATCGAACGAGTCGAGCAGATCGTGCGTCTCGATTACAGGCGCGACGGCTTCAAGGCGCGCGCAGAGCCGATCACGGTCCCGCCCGATTTCAAGTCATTTAAATACAACAAAAGCCTGGAATGTCTGACGGCATCGCCGCAGGGCTCGCCGTTTGCAGGCGCGTTGATCGTGGTTACCGAGCGCAGCCTCGATACCAGGGGCAACCTGCGCTCATTTCTTCTGGACGGCGATCGCGTTACACGCTTCAGCGTAAAGCGCACCGATGACTTCGACGTCAGCGACTGTACGATCCTTCCGCCCGGCGATCTCTTGCTGCTCGAGCGCCGCTACTCGCTGCTGCGCGGCGTTGCGATGCGCATTCGCCGCGTGCCGCTGGAAAGCCTGAAAATGGATGCGCTGGTCGATGGCCGCGCACTGATCGAGGCTGATCTCGCCTATGCGATCGACAATATGGAAGGCATGGCCGTGCATCGAACCGGCAGCGGCGAAACGATCGTCACGCTGTTTTCGGACGACAATTTTTCATTTATCCAGCGCAATCTGCTGCTGCAGTTCGCGATCGTGGGGGAGTGAGACTGCCGAGATTGCCTTAGCTGGCCTTAGCTCGGCTTAGCTCGCCTTGGCTTCGCGCTTCTTTACGATCTGGCGCTTGAGCTCAAGCACCCGCGGCGCCAGCTCGTTATCCTTGGCCTTGAGAAGGAAAGCATCAAGGCCCCCACGATGATCGACGGTCTTCAGCGCATTCGCCGACACGCGCAGCCGGATCCTGCGGCCGAGAGTGTCCGAAATCAAAGTGACATTGCGCAGGTTCGGGAGGAACCGCCGCTTGGTCTTGATATTGGAGTGGCTCACTTTGTGGCCGACCAGTGGCCCTTTACCGGTCAGGTCGCAACGCCATGACATAGCTTAGTCCTCAAAACACCGGCGCGAACACGCGCCGCTTCCGGTCAATCGTGTGGTTAGATGGCCGGACGTATAGTAAGCGGGGTTAAAGGCGTCAAGCCAAGCAGTTCCGCGCCATTTAACGAATTTTATGGGCGGCCGGCAGGCTCTCCGGGCCGCGCGAACACAGATTCGACGAAATCCGCATAGACCAACTGCTGCCGGCCAGCACCCATTAACTTTGCGGCCATCGCCCCATATCTGGGGCAGTTGTATGCCGGATCGCAGCGGGTGATATGGTTGAACGATCAATCGCGCAAAGGCCGCTGATGCTGGCGCGCGGAAGGGTTGAGTCTTGCATCAAGGCCTACAACGCTCGCTGTTAGCGTCAGGTGCACTGGCCCTGGCGATAGTCGGCGCCATTGCGCCAGCGGCAGCTCAGGTACGGCTCGAGGCCCGTTATTCGGCGACGATTGCGGGAATTCCGATAGGCAGCGGCACATGGGCCATCGATATCAATGACACCCAGTACACTGCTGCGGTGAGCGGGGCCACGACAGGTATATTGCGCGCGTTCACGGGAGGCCAGGGCAATGCCACCGCCCGTGGCACGTTGGGCGGCGGCCGGCTCCTGTCCTCGATCTATGCTGCAACCATCACCAGCCGCAAGAAAGCCGACTCGATCCGCATCACGATAGCCAATGGCAACGTGAAGGATTTCAAGGTCGATCCGCCGGCGGATGAAGATCCTGAGCGCGTGCCGATCACCGAAGCCTCCCAGCGCGGGGTTCTCGATCCAATGACGGCTTCACTGGTGCGTATGCCCGGCAGCGGGGACCTGCTTGCCCCGGAAGCGTGTCAGCGGACGCTCGAAGTCTTCGATGGTCGGCTGCGCTACGACATGCAATTCGCATTCAAGCGCGTGGAGAAGGTGAAAGCGGGAAAGGGTTATGCCGGCCCGGTGGTCGTCTGTGCAGTGTATTTCTCGCCGGTCGCGGGATACATCCCGTCGCGCTCGTCGATCAAATACCTGTCGAAACAGCGTGATATGGAAGTATGGCTCGCACCCATCGCCGGGACCCGGGTGCTGGTGCCGTACCGCGCACAAGGGCCGACGCCGATCGGCCAGGCTGTCGTGGAAGCATTCGAATTCGTCTCTGTGCCGGTCGCGACGCGGGCCTCGTCCACTGGTTCGAAAACGCAGTGACGCCTTTTCACCTTGACTCTTTGGCCGCGGGCGAATCCACGTTGGCGTTAATGTTTGAGGGACCAAAATCGCTCTTGAATTGACACCTCTCTACTCCATCTTGTAGTTGCGCGTGCAGCGCTTGCCAGATGTCGCCGTGAACGAATGCATACAACGCCGGAGTCAGCGATTCGGGCGCGATTCGTTCCAGACTCGTTCTAAAGCTTAACCACACGCATGCTCGTCGTCGCATTGTGATACAGAAAGCTTGTGGGAGGGCCTGATCGAAGGCCCAGCCACCAGTCCGGACGCGTAATGGCCATCACTTTCTCCCCGCAGCCTGCCCGAACATCGCGAGCCCGCGGTGCCGGTGTCACGGCGGTGCTGGGCCCCACCAATACCGGCAAGACCCATCTCGCCATCGAGCGCATGCTGGCCCATTCCTCCGGCATGATCGGGCTGCCGCTGCGGCTGCTTGCGCGCGAGGTCTACAACAAGGTCGCCGATCGCGTGGGAAAGGATGCGGTCGCGCTGATCACCGGCGAAGAGAAGATCAAGCCGCAGAATCCGCGATTCTGGGTTTGCACCGTCGAAGCCATGCCGCGCGATCTCGATGTCGCCTTTCTGGCGGTCGACGAGGTCCAGCTCGGAGCCGATTTCGAGCGCGGCCATGTGTTTACCGATCGCATGCTCAATGCTCGCGCCCGCGAGGAGACGCTTGTGCTTGGCGCTGCCACCATTCGGCCGATGGTGGAGAAGTTGCTGCCAGGCGCGCATGTGATCAGCCGTCCGCGGCTGTCTACGCTGACTTATGCCGGAGAGAAAAAGCTGACGCGCCTGCCGTCGCGATCGGCCATCGTGGCGTTCTCGGCAGATGAGGTTTACGCCATCGCTGAACTGATCCGCCGCCAGCGCGGTGGTGCCGCGGTAGTGCTGGGCGCACTTTCGCCGCGAACCCGCAATGCCCAGGTTGCTTTATACCAGTCGGGCGATGTCGATTACCTGGTCGCGACCGATGCCATCGGGATGGGGCTCAATCTCGACGTCGACCATGTCGCCTTTGCGTCCGATCGGAAATTCGACGGCTATCAGTTCCGAAAGCTCAATCCGGCCGAACTTGCGCAGATCGCCGGCCGGGCCGGCCGCGCAATGCGCGACGGCACATTCGGCACGACCGGACGCTGCGATCCGTTCGAACCGGAGCTTGTCCAGGCCCTCGAAAGTCACAGCTTCGAGCCCATTCGGCTCCTGCAATGGCGGAATACCGATCTTGATTTTGCTTCGATCGGCGCTTTGCAGGCCTCCCTTGCGGCGATGCCAGGCGAGCAGGGGCTGACGCGGGCGCCCATCGGCGAAGACATCATGGTTCTCGAACATGCCGCGCGCGACGAGGATGTGCGCGCGCTCGCGCGCAACCCCGCCGCGATCTCGCGATTGTGGGATGCGTGCCAGGTTCCCGACTATCGAAAAATTGCACCTGCCACCCATGCCGAATTGGCCGTAACCCTCTATGGATTCCTGATGCGAGAGGGTAACATCCCTACCGATTGGTTCGCTCGTCAGATTGCCCAGGCTGATCGGACCGACGGCGACATCGACACTCTCTCCAACCGGATTGCGCATGTCAGAACCTGGACTTTCGTCGCCAATCGGCCGGATTGGCTTGCCGACCCGGAGCACTGGCAAGGGGTTACACGCGCGGTCGAGGACAAGCTTTCCGATGCGTTGCATGAACGTTTGGCTGAACGTTTCGTGGACCGCCGCACCAGCGTGTTGATGCGACGGCTTCGAGAAAACGCAATGTTGGAAACCGAGATCGGAAAATCAGGTGAAGTCACGGTCGAGGGCCACGTGATCGGCCGCCTGGACGGATTTATGTTTGCACCTGACGCGTCCGCGGCCGGCTCCGAGGCAAAGGCGCTCAATGCCGCTGCGCAAAAGGCGTTGGCGGGCGAGATCGAAGCGCGTGCGACCAAGATTTCGCAGGCTTCCAACGATCAGATTGTGCTTGCCGCGGATGGCGCGTTGCGCTGGACCGGCGATCTGGTCGGGAAACTCACGGCGGGAGACGACACGCTGCGCCCGCGCATTCGCGTGATTGCCGACGAGCAACTGACCGGGCCGGCGCGCGAGTTGGTGCAGACGCGGCTCGACCTTTGGCTCAAGACCCATATCGAGAAGTTGCTGGCGCCGCTGTTCTCGCTGACAGCCGCCGAGGACGTCACCGGTATGGCGCGCGGCGTGGCATTTCAGCTCGTTGAATCGCTTGGGGTGCTTGAACGCCAAAAAGTGGCCGAGGAGGTCAAGGGCCTTGATCAGCCGGCGCGCGCAACCTTGCGAAAATATGGCGTGCGCTTTGGCGCCTATCACATTTATCTTCCCGCGCTGCTGAAGCCGGCGCCACGCGCGCTCGCGACGCAGTTGTGGGCGATCAAGCAGGAGAGCCCGGACGCAAAGGGCGTCGGTGATTTGCTGCACCTCGCGGCGAGCGGGCGCACGTCGATTCCGGTCGACAAGGAGACGCCGAAGACGCTTTACCGCACCGCCGGCTACCGCATTTGCGGCGAGCGTGCGGTGCGCGTCGATATTCTGGAGAGACTCGCAGATCTCATTCGCCCGGCGATGTCCTGGCGCGAAGGCGCTCCGGGGCCGAAGCCGGATGGCGTTTACGACGGGCGCAGCTTTCTGGTGACCGGCGCGATGACATCGCTCACCGGCGCGTCCGGCGAAGACTTTGCTTCGATCTTGCGCTCGCTCGGATATCGCATGGATCGCAAGCCGAAACCCGCGGAGGCGGCACCGTCTGCTCCGGCGGACGCGACCAGCACTGCGGCAACGAATGATGCTGCAGCCGTCTCAACAGAAATGGCACCGACTGAGCTTGCGGCGACAGACGCTGCGCCGGCGCCGTCCACGCCGGATGAAATCCCGGCTGCGGCCGATTTGACATCGCGCTCATTACTGCCCGAGCCGGAGCTCGTTGTGCATGAAGCGTCACCGGCGCAGGAACCGATTGCTGGCGCGCCGGCCGAGGCAGAGATTGCGCCGCCGCCCGTGGAGCCCGCTCCCGCTCCCGTTGTTGCGGCGGATGAAACTCAAACCGTGACGGCTGAATCCATGCCTTCCGAAGAGCAGGCCTTCATCGAGGTCTGGCGTCCGGCCGGACGCGCAGAGCGCCGCCCGCATCGGCCGCGTCGTCCGCAGCGCGCGCAGCAGCCGCAGGCACCTGCGTCTGGCGAAGCCGGCGGCGAAGCGGCCGCTGCGCCAGCGGAAGCTGCGGCCGCCCCCGCATCGGACGCAGTTCAGCCATCGCGCGGCCCGCGCCGTCACGAAGGCGGCGATCGGCCCGATCGCGAGAAACGGCAGGACCGGCAAGAGCGGCAAGACCGGCAAGATCGGCATGAGCGGCAACAGCGGATGGAGCGCCAGGGACAGCGCGGCGAACGCCAAGACCGCAACGCGCGCCGCGGGCCGCGACGCGACCGCGGGGAGGGGATTGGGCGCGCAGAACGGGACCAGTATTTCGCGAAGCCGCACGGTTCTGACCGCCGCGACAAGCAGCCGGATCCCAATTCGCCATTCGCAAAGCTCGCCGCGCTGAAGCAGCAGCTTGAACAGGGCAGCAAAGAACCGACTTGAGCGCCGTCCGCAAGGATCTGGATCGGCAACGTATCGACAAGTGGCTCTGGCACGCGCGCATGGTTCGCACGCGCAGCGCCGCTACCGCCCTGACCGCCGCCGGGTTTGTCCGGCTTAACGGCAAGCGTATGACTACCGCCAGCCATCCCGTGCGGGTTGGCGATGTGGTGACCCTCGCACTCGACCGCGCTGTACGCGTGATTCGGGTGGAGGGACTTTGTGAAAGACGCGGTGGAGCGCCGGCCGCACGTGCGCTTTACCGCGATTTGACCTGAGATTCCGGGACTATGGCCTTCATTTCGGGCGTGCTGGCTAGGTCTGGTTGTGGCAAGTCTGCCCGTTGCGGCTTATTTCGAGTTACGTTAGGCAGCGCTTGCTGGATGGTTGGCCGGAGTGGGGAATGACGTACGTCGTCGTCGAAAGTTGCATTAAGTGCAAGTACATGGACTGCGTGGAGGTGTGTCCGGTGGACTGCTTCTACGAGGGTGAAAACATGCTCGTCATTCACCCGGACGAATGCATCGATTGTGGCGTGTGTGAGCCGGAGTGTCCCATTGACGCGATCAAGCCGGACACCGAATCGGGCCTGGAAAAATGGCTGGAACTCAACGCCCAGTACGCCAAGAGCTGGCCGAATATCACGCTCAAGCGAGATGCGCCGGCCGACGCCAAGGATTGGGAAGGGGTCCCCGACAAATTCAAGAAGTTCTTTTCGGTGGAACCTGGAACTGGCGATTGAAACGGGGGTCAAAACCCCGCCCCGCTACCACTTCGTTGGAGGGTGTTAACCGATTCGCCAGATTAGACGTACTGCTACCCCAGAATTGCAGTTTTGCAGGGGTATAAGGCTTTGATTTCGCCTAAAAATGTGCTATATATGTAAAAAATGGACAGGAACGACGTTGTCATCGGTGAGCTCCCCCTTCGGGAGCCTTATTTTTCGGTGGCTGAGTTCCACGGTTTCCAGATCAGAGGGCGTGCGATCCACGCGTGAGCAGTGGCAGGAAAAACGCGTCAGAAATCAAAGAAAGGTTCCACCGGCATGAGCCGGGGGCCGAAAAAGTCTGCCGAAGCGCGGCGGACCTCCCATGCCTCTCGCGGCGCCGTTCGCGGTGGGGCTCCCGCAGCCAAAATGGCCGGTTCCCGTAAAGGGCCCGGTGAAGGAGTCGTGCCCGGAATGACCACTAATAAAAAGACTACCCAGCGACAAGGCTTCAAGACCAACGAGTTTATCGTCTACCCCGCGCACGGGGTGGGTCAGATCGTTGCGATCGAGGAGCAGGAAGTCGCGGGGGCGAAGCTGGAACTGTTCGTCATCAATTTCATCAAGGACAAGATGACGTTGCGGGTCCCGACTGCCAAGATCGTTTCGGTGGGCATGCGCAAGCTGGCCGAAGGGCCGCTGGTCAAGCGCGCGCTCGAGACGCTCAAGGGCCGCGCGCGCATCAAGCGCACCATGTGGTCCCGCCGGGCGCAGGAATACGAAGCCAAGATCAATTCCGGCGATATCGTCGCCATTGCCGAGGTGGTTCGTGACCTTTACCGGTCGGAGACCCAGCCGGAGCAATCCTATTCGGAGCGGCAGCTGTACGAAGCCGCGCTCGATCGGCTGTCGCGCGAGATTGCGGCGGTTCAACGGGTGACCGAGACCGAGGCGGTCAAGGAAATCGAGGCGGCCCTCGCCAAGGGGCCGCGCCGTGGTCCAAAGCCGGCTGACGAGGCCACTCCCGAAGAGGGCGTCGAGGAAGAAGCCGCCTAAGAGCCAAACGGCCCCAACCAACATTTCAGAAGCCCGGCTAACGCCGGGCTTCTTTGTTAATGCACCGGCTTGAATCGGTTGGGGCCGGGCGTGCCGGCGAACGGAATGAATCTCGTCCGGTTCGCTGCCGTCCCCGCGCGGGCAGCGCGAAACGCGCGAGCGCGGAATCGGGCGCCCCGCCGCGGCGGTGTCGTTCGGATCGGTGAACTGCAGTCGATGGGCTACGTGGAACCTGCGCCCATGGAGTGGGCCGCGGCCGCCAGTTGCTCGCGTCGCTCGGGCGGCTATTATGCCAGCCAATCACCCCAATAGACGTTCGATGGAGTCATCAATGACCGCAATTCGCGGCTATGTCGCGCCGACCACTGAGACCGACGCACTCGGCGTACATTCGCTTGATCAATTTGTGCTGGCGGTACCCGACGCCTCGGTGGCGCAGGATTTCTACGGCAACTTCGGGCTCGACGTGCGGCGCGACGGAAACGTGCTGGCGATCAAGACCTTCGGTCACGAGCATCGCTGGGGATCAGTGGTTGAAGGCGCCACGACGAAGGCGCTGCATCATCTTTCATTTGGTTGCTATGCCGACGATCTTCCGCGGCTGAAGGGGCGCATCGAAGAGCAGGGCGTCCAGCTGATCGATCCGCCGCCAGGTTTCGAAAGCAACGGGTTCTGGTTTCGCAATCACGAAGGCGTACTGATCGAGGTGAAGGTCGGGCCGAAAGTGTCGCCCGACAAAAAAGCAGAAAGCCAGTGGATTTCCGTGCCAGGCGGTGTCCCTGGCGCCAGCATCCGGCAAAAGGCGCCGCCGGTCCGTCCGCGCCGGCTATCGCATGTGCTGATCTTCACGCGCGACGTCAGCGAGTCGATCAAATTCTATGAACGTACGCTTGGCCTGCGGCTTTCTGACCGCGCGTCCGACCTCGTGGCCTTCATGCACGGCATCCACGGCAGTGATCACCATCTTTTGGCACTCGTGAAGTCGGTCGCTCCCGGATTCCATCACTGCAGCTGGGACGTTGCCAGCCTGAATGACATCGGGCTAGGCGCCATGCGCATGCACGACAAGGGCTGGACCAAAGGCTGGGGTCTCGGGCGGCATGTGCTCGGCTCCAACTATTTCCACTACGTGCGCGACCCGTGGGGCAGCTTCTCCGAATATTCGTGCGATATCGACTACATTCCGAAAGATGAGCGGTGGCCTGCCGCCGATCACAAGCCGGAAGATTCGTTTTATCTCTGGGGTCCGGATGTGCCGCGCGAATTTACGATCAACTACGAAGGCGGCGAGAGCTGAGATCGTTTGAGCGCCGCAATCACTCCACAACGATCTTGACCTTTTCCCCGGGCTTGACGCGGTCATGCGGGCCGAGTCCATTGAGCACGCGGAAACGGTCAAGTGAGTGATCGGCCGTCGCCATGCGGTGTGCAAGCTTTTCGACTGTATCGTTTGCGCCGACCGTGACGACCTTCAGGCGAAGCGATTTTACCTGCTGGCTCTCCTTCAGGGTCATTCGGCGGAAGGTCATGATGGATTCGCGAAACTCCTCGTCGACCTGTGCGGTTCTGTTCTTGGCAGCGAAAATAAAGCGATAGACGTCACTGCCGAAACGCACCGCAAAAATGCGAAACGACCAATTTCCGCCGCCGGATGTTGCGGTTACGGTCTGAAAGCCGTTGACGGAAAATTCCTCGACGCTGGCGGGATCGACATTTTCCATCCATCCCGACTTCAGGTAGTCGGGCAGCGACTGTTCGGCCGGCACGCTCACCACGTCCACACGCAAGGCTTCGCCGCCGCCTTCCTTGAGGCCGAGCACGGCCTGGGCAGTATTGTCTAGCGAGAAGTTGGGTGGGGCCACAAAGCTGAAGCCAAGCTTTGGATGCAGGAAATGCCGGCCGCGCGCAAAGCCTTCACTGGGATCATCGCCGTAGACGAGACCGTCGAGGTTGGCGAGATATTCGGCGCGGTCGCGTTCGCCGGCGCCGGGACCGGTGAACTGGCGCGCGTTCGACAGCGCGTTTTTCACGCGGTCAGGGGTCGCCGGATGGCTGGACAGAAAATCAAGCGAACGCGGATCCGCCCCGCCGGCGCTGGCCTTCAGGTCAGCACTGCGCTGCATGTCCGTCAGAAAACGAGATGCGCCATACGGGTCGAATCCGGCGCGCGCCGAAATACCGACCCCGATGCCGTCGGCTTCGAATTCCTGTGCGCGCGAGAATGCGGCCAGCGTCAGCTTGGATTTGGCGAGCGCCAACGCTCCCATTTGCGGGTCGCTGAGCACATCGTTGACGACATGGTCGATGATCGCGACCTGGCGAGCCTGCTCCTCGCGAATTGCCGCATGGCGTGCGATCACGTGGCCCATCTCATGCGAGAGCACTGACGCAAGCTCGGCCTTGTCGTTGGCGAGAACAACCAGGCCGCGCGTGATATAGAGCCGTCCGTTCGGAAGCGCGAAAGCATTGATGGCGGGCGAGTTGAGAATCGTGACCTGGTATTTCAGGTCCGGCCGCTCGGATGCCGCAACGAGGCGGTCGACGGTTTTCTCGATCATGGCGCGCAGGTGAGGGTTGTCGTATTCGCCGCCATACGAAGCAAGGATGCGCGCGTGCTCACGTTGGGTTGCGGGCTCCCGGTCGGGCTGCGGTGCGCTCTGTGGCACCGGCAATGAAACCAGGCGCGGAGTAGACGTGCCGGTGCACGCCGAGAGCAGCAAGCCCAAAGCGGCGGCAACTCCGAACGCGCGGCCTGCAGTTCCGGTCCTCAGCGTGGCCATCCCGCACTACTCACAATGAATCTCTACTCGACAAGCTCGATCTGTTCAGGGTTCACGACTTCGATCACCGGGCCGCTTTGCTGTCCAATCCAGCCCCGCACCCGGATTGGATTTCCCTCCAACCGTTTCGGATCGAGGCCGGCCGTGGTGAATTCCCGCCGATGACGCTTGGGAATGATAACTGTAAAGTCTTGTGTCCACCGCCGCCCGAAGTTCAAATATATTGTGGCGCCGCTCTCCCGCACCGACAAGACCTTGCCTTCAACCAGTGCAAATTGCCCCCGCGCAGCCGCAATCCGGTCCAGATTTTCCGACCGCAAAGGGGCAAAATTGGGGTCGGCCCACAGGCCGCGGCGTGCCGCCCGGGCGGCGCGTTCATTCCTTAACAGGAGATCGGCGCAGGCCTTGCTGCCTGTTCTCGCCGACACCCGCGCCCGGCCTTGCTCGATGAGCGCTTGCTGGACCGATTGTTCGCCGTTGCCGACATAGGCGAACGCAACAAGGCGCCCGTAGCGATCGCGCTCGGGGCTGAGTTGCCTCAGCTGCAGGTCGCGCCCGCCGACGAGTGCTTGCAAGGCACCGCGGCTGTCATCGGCAACCTCGATTGCCGCCAGCCGCAATTCACGCCCATCGGCGAGCAGCAGCGTGCGCCCGTCACGGACGCCGGCGACTGTGCCCGTGCCGATGTCGGTGAGCTTGCAGGGCTCCTGCGCCATCACACTGGACAGAAGGGCGGGCAGGATTGCCGGAGACAGGAAGGCGGCGAGCAGGCGGGGAAGAAAACGTTTCATGAACCGGACTGTCTGAACTCGCCGGTACGCCGTCAATAGAGATGGCGGCGACTGGCCGAAGGGCTAGAATGCCTCACAAACAGTTTTGGAAGTATTTAAGGCCGCCCGGGGAGTGTATCGATGCAAACGCGTCGCGCTTTGCAAAGCCGCCGTAAATTTCTGATCTCGGCAACTGCCGCGATGGTCGCGACCGGGGCGCGGAGCGAGGACAGTCATTGGCCGGATCGCCCGGTGCGGATCGTGGTGCCTTATCCGGCAGGCGGCTCGACCGACGTTCTCACGCGCATTCTGGCCGAACGGCTCAAGGACATGTTCGGACAACCGTTCGTGATCGAGAACCGGCCCGGCGCCGGCGGCAATATCGGCATTGCCGCGGTCACCGGCAGTGCGCCCGACGGCTACACGCTCGGTTCGGCGACGATCGGCCACTTCGCGATCAATCAGTACCTCTACAGCAAGATGCCTTACGACGCTGAACGTGACATGATCCCTGTCTCGCTGACCTGGGAACTGCCCAATGTTTTCGTTGTTCCCACGGATTATGTGCCGGCGAAATCCCTGTCGGAATTTCTTGCCTGGGCAAGGCAAAAGGGGCAGGTGAGTTTCGGCAGTCCGGGGGTGGGGACCACGCCGCATCTTTCCGGCGTGCTGTTCTCCAAACGCGCCGGCATCGACGCCATCCATGTCCCGTTCCGCGGGGCCGCGCAGACGATACCGGCCATGCTCGCGGGCGACGTCAACTTTGCGATCGACAATCTCGCCTCCTACGTGCCGGTCATCCAGTCGGGAAAGATGCGCGCGCTCGCAGTGACCTCGGCACAACGCTGGCCGACGTTGCCGGATATTCCGACGATGGATGAAGCCGGAACCAGGGATTTTGTCATCACGTCATGGGCGGCTTTCGTGGTGCCAGCGGGCACGCCGCGTCCGCTTGTCGACAAGCTCTCTGCGGCCCAGCGGCAGATCGCGGCCGAGAAATCGGTTCAGGATCGCTTTCTTGTGGCGGGCGCGCGCGTTCTCTCCAGCTCGCCCGAGGGGGCTCTCGCCTACGCGGCGAAGGAGCGCACGATGTGGAAAGATGTCGTTGCGGCTTCGGGCGCGAAAGTGGATTAAGCCGAAGGCCCGTGCGTCATCGCAGCGCCTGTGCTAGATCGCGCTGCAACGGTCCCGTAGCTCAGCAGGATAGAGCAGCGGTTTCCTAAACCGAAGGTCGGAGGTTCGACTCCTCTCGGGACCGCCAAGCCATGACTTCAGCCCTTTGCTTTCAATGCTTTGGCGGTGTGTTTGTGTAATTGGGCCGCTGCGTTTGTAACTCTGGTGTTCTCGCTCTGGTCTTGCAGCTTGGCGATGGCGGAATCGGCAAGGCGCTTTCGATCGGCGTCGTTGGTGTAAAGCTGCACCATTGAAAGCGTCTTGTGCCCGGAGATGGCCATAAGCTCGTGCGTGGTCATCCCAGCATCGGCACCGCGTCGCACCCGCCTTCTGCTTTGGGTCATAAGTAGACATGTGTGGTGCAATGGGTCACGCTTTGCCCCCAATAGCGACCGCGAAAGCGGATTCCCGCAAACGATCATGTCCGCTTTACCCTCGAAAGCGGTCATGTGCAGTGCACTAGCTCATGTCTGCCATGGGCCAATAGCGGACATCGCGCCGATTATTCGATCACCTCGTCGGCGCGAGCAAGAAGCCCAAAATGCGCCCGCTATGGCGTTATAGTCTTGGCATGAATGAACGCTTGTTTGCCAACCTGTCGGCATGGCTGATGCAAGCGGGCCTCGCCGGCACGGCTGAGACCGATATCTTTTCCGTGTTTTGCGACCGTTGTGTCGCGGCCGGCATTCCGCTGGGCCGCGCCCATTCATTTATCGACACGCTCGATCCCGTTTACGAAGGCAGGCTGTTCCGCTGGGGCTACAGTCCAGACGAATCCGGCGTGGTCGAATATGGCCGCACGACCCTAGGCAGGCTCGACGTGTCCGGATCCGCATCTTTGGATGAACAAGCGACCAATATCTGGCACCGCAGTGCTCACTACACCATGCTGCAGACCGGCGCGTCCCTGCTGCGGCGCCGCCTGAACAGCGACACGAAAGACGAGTTCTCGTTGCTGCTGGATTGGCGCGCTGCCGGCATGACTGACTACGTGGCAATCATCAGCCGCTTTGCCGCCGGCGGCATCATTGGCGAAATGGACGGATTTTACTCGTCATGGGCGACGCGGTCGCCGGACGGGTTCAACGATGCGGAGATCGCGGCGCTAGAGGGCCTCGCGCCCTACCTCGCGCTTGCCATCAAGTCGGTGTCGCTCGCGCGCATGACCGGAACGCTGATGGAGACTTACCTGGGCCGCGACGCCGGCCAGCGCGTTCTCGGCGGACGCATCCTGCGCGGCGTTGCCGATCGAATCGAGGCTGTCCTCTGGTTCAGCGACTTGCGCGGCTTCACGCGCATCACTGACACGGCTCCGGAGCAGGCCATCCCGTTGTTGAACGACTACGCGGATGTCATCGTCTCGGAAATTCACGAGCACGGCGGCGATGTATTGAAGCTGATCGGCGACGGAACGCTTGCCATTTTCACCGCAGACGAGCGGACCCATGCATGCACCGCGGCGATGTCTGCAGCAATTGGCGCGCGCAGGAGCATCGCCGCCTTGAACGAGCGCCGGCTGGCGGAGGGCCAGCCGGCTACCGACATGTATCTTGGTCTGCATGTCGGAGACGTCTTTTACGGCAATGTCGGCAGCCGTCAGCGGCTCGACTTTACCGTCATTGGCCCCGCGGTGAACGAGGTTAGCCGCATTGCGGCGATGTGCCGGTCGGTTGACCAGCCCGTTTTGATGTCGGCTGCCTTCGCCGGTCCGGAGGCCGTCAGGCGGAAGGTTGTATCGGTAGGACGGTATGCGCTGCGGGGTGTCTCCGAGCCTCAGGAGTTGTTCACCTTCGATCCGTCCCTGCTGTCGTCATGAAAATTACGCCGGGCGGCCTCGATGATCCCGCGCGCCGATAGAGGACCGTTTGTAGGCGCTTAGTCAAACCCTGCACATGTCTGCTTTTGGCCCAAAGCGGACGTATGTGGCGACGTCTTTACTGTACCACTACGGTTGTACCGACCGGTACGCGGTTATAGAGATCTGCGATGTCCTCGTTCCTCATCCGGAAACAGCCAGATGATTCCGCCTCGCCGACCGAATCCGGATCGTTCGAGCCGTGAATCCGGTAGAGCGTACTGCCGAGATACATCGCGCGCGTGCCGAGCGGATTGTCCGGATCACCGCCCTTCATGTGCCTCGGCACATCCCTTTGCCGCGCGATCATCTCCGGTGGCGCCGTCCAATCTGGAAATTCTTTTTTTGCGGTGATCTTGTGCATGCCCTTCCACTGGAAGCCGGCCCGGCCGACACCGATACCGTAGCGTAGCGCCGAGCCGCCGCCTTGAACGAGATAAAGCCGCCGCTCTGCCGTGTTGATGACGATGGTGCCTGGCGCATACTTACTGTCATAACGCACGGTGGTGCGGCCGAGGCCGGTGCCATCGAAGCCAAAAATGTTGTAGATGCCCTTCTTGGTTGCGCCGCCGCGCAGCATCTCGCTGTCGGACTGGGCTTGCGCGACACTGACGGGACCAAGCAGGGCGGCGATTGCAGCTACGGTCGCAACATGACGTATCAACACGAGTTCTATCCCCAGATGGAAATGGTGCGGCACTATAGGGATTAATTCTACGGTCTCTCCCGAGCGACGGCAATTGCCCCATCACGACACGGTCGAGCCCGCGCGTGGTTTCGAGCAGTGCGCCATGTCCGCTGTACCTCAATAATACGCAGCCGGACGAGTTCACCGAGATCAGGCTTATCCTGCCACGCGTCGCTGTGTTCGTCTGAGGTCGACCCGATGTCCGCTATCGGCCCTTAGCGGACATCGCTAGTGCACTGCACATGTCCGCTTTTGACCCAAAGCGGACACGGCAATCTCCCGAGTGGAAAGTCATTTTTTTTATCGCGGGCAGACGGGTTGTTCGCAAGAGAGCTTTATCAGTGAATACCGATTAGCGGCCAATAGAAAGGGACGATCAGCAGAATCGCAATGAACTCGATCAGTGTGAGGAGCAGGCCGATACGCAGTAGGTCGCGCGCTCTGAAATATCCAAACGAATACCCCACGATCAAAACCGCCGATTGATAAACAAAGATTTTTCCGCCCGACCCGAACACCCAAATCATTCCAAGCGTTAGGGGATTGAAGCCATGGGTCTTGGCAAAATTCATAAGCAGCGGCATCGAGGTGCCGAGCATTGCGATGTCGCTGGACAGCAGGATGTGATAAAAAAACGCCGCCCAATACAGCACGACCGTCGATGTAAAGTTGCCCGTCATCAGCGGCTGCATCCAAGCGAACATGATATTGGTGAGAAGATCGAGGCCTTTGGTCACGATCAGGACTTGGGCCATCCCGAGCGCGGCCGCGACAAAAAAGACCGGCAGAAAGTTCACCTTTTTCAGGTCGTCGACACGCAACAACCCGACATACGGCAGCAGCGCCGCAAGTCCGATACCCAATCCTATTTTGGCCGATGAGATGTGATGGATAAAATCAGTCATCCACAATAAGGTGGCACCGCCGAGCAGCGCCGCAGCTTTTATCTCCATCGCCGAGATGGGACCGAGCTTACGCAATTCCTCATCCAAGTAGCGTTGGCCGCTCGCAAACTCGGTCTTTTCCGGCGGGAATAGACGTAAGGTGAGCAACCATGCCGCAATCACCGTAATGACATGGCAAGGCAGAAATGCCACAAACCATTGGCTCCATTCCACGTCCACCTCGCCGATCCGTTCGATCAAGCCACGCGCGGTGATCGAACTGGCGCCGGCAATAATCATCTTATCGAAGAGCGCCGCAGTGTAGGTAATAATAAGAAACATCCCTCGTGCGCCATTGCTGCCAGGCTGCAGCCGAAACGCTTCCACCAACCCGAGGGCGATCGCTGCCATGATCACGATGCGAGCAATACCGGACGGTACGACGAGCGTGAGCAAAAAGTCCGTCACGATCAGACCGAGCAGAATGCGTGGATAGGTCGTACCGACGCGCAGCATCACGTGATAGGCCAGCCGGCGGGCGAGGCCGGATTTCGATGCCACAACGCCCATCAGCGTCGCGCCAAAAAGAAACCAGGGCGTATCGTTGGCAAAGCCGCTGAACGCGATATCGAAGCGCACGACTCCAAGCGCCCAGAACAGAAAGCATCCGATCAGCCCGGCAACCGCGTGATCAACCACTTCGGTGATCCAGGCCAACACCATGAAAAGCGCGATGGCGAGCCCATGTTTGGCGACCGGATCGATCGGCAGCGGAGCAAACCAGAATATCGACGGAACCAAAACGCAAATGATGCAGCTAACGATCCGCCGAGCGCCATCAACTTTAATCGTCTCCACGATTGCAGCTGCGTCCACGGATCGGCCCCAATTGTCGCCTCCATGACGATTATTGACGGAACGCCGGGCGACTGGCTACCGTTTTGACTCAGAGCGCCCCCAGATTGCTCCGCCTGGAGAAAACACCATGATCACCGCCGAAATGAACGAACGGCTGACGCGGGTAGGTCCCGGCACTCCTTGCGGAGAGCTGATGCGGCGTTACTGGATTCCAATCCGACCTTTTTCACAGCTCCTGGAAAATCCGGTGCTGAAGGTACGCATTCTAGGCGAAGACGTCGTTCTCTATCGGAACAAAAAAGGCGGGCTGGGCTTGATCGGTGACCGCTGTCTGCACCGTCTGGTCGATTTGCAATTCGGCATACCCGACGATGATGGCTTGCGCTGCCCGTATCACGGTTGGCTCTACGGTGACACCGGCAAATGCCTAGAGCGACCGATGGAAGGCAAGCCGCAGGGCGAGATCAAGCAGAAGTTGAAAGCATATCCGGTTCAGGAATTGGGCGGGTTGGTGTTTGCCTATATGGGTCCGCTGCCGGCGCCGGCTCTGCCGCGCTGGGATCTGTTCGTGTGGCCAAATGCCGTGCGCCAGATCGGCATCATGGAAATTCCGTGCAACTGGCTGCAGTGCCAGGAAAACACCGGCGATCCGACCCACAGCGCGTGGGCGCACGGGCATCTATTCCAGTACGTACTCGAAAAGCAGGGGCGGCTTGCGGAGCGCGCCGCAAGCAGCGACCATACGCTGCATACGCGCCTGAAAACCGGCGTTGGAATCAAGCAACTTTATGCCGAGGAGACCGAACACGGCTTCGCTAAGGGCGTCGCCTATTCCAAGGAACTTGGTGCCGATCACGATCACACCAAGGAACATTCCGCGGTGATTTTTCCGTTCTTCACGCAGACTGGAAAAACCGGCGCGCCGCGCAGCGAATATCAAATCCGCGTACCGGTCGACGACACGAACACCTATCACATCTGTTACCAGGTCTACGCCGCCCCTCCCGGGGTAGAAGCGCCGCCGCAAGAGAGCGTGCCCTGGTATGTGCCACCGACCGTCGATGAAAAGGGACAGCCAATCCTCGACTACGTGCTGGCGCAAGACGCCATCATGTGGGTTGCACAGGGTCCGATCGTCGATCGCAGCAAAGAGGTGCTCGGCCGCACCGACATTCCGATTGTCCTGCTTAGGAGGCAGCTCGACGAACAAATCCGGCGCGTGGAAGAGGGCAAAGATCCTATGAACGTCTTTCGTGAATCGCAGGACATTATATATGGGAGTGGTTCGCCCCCCGATTGGTCGAAGCCGGAGCAGCTTCTCAAGCACGGGTTCCGTAAGCTGTATCATAAGGGCTTCGCGCTGGACGACGCGGATCGTTATGGTCCGGCCCTCGAGCTCGCGAAAGAGCTGCATCGGCGCATTGAGATGGCTGAAATTGCCCGCAATACTAACTCGCTGGCCGAGCGCGTCCGCGCCTAACGGCTCGGGGATTGCTTTTCGTTGGTACGACGGGGCGTGCGCCAGACCCAATCTAATTCTGCCATCTCCGCTGAGCTGAATGGACCCATACCGCTGACTTTAGCGATTTCCTCCATTTGCTCTTGGGAAGAAAAGCCGCCGACAACGGTGGTGACATGGTCGTGCATGAGAACGAAACGATAGGCGGCTTGCGCGAGGCTGATATGGTTGTCCCCCGCCAGGAACCGAACCATTTTCGCCAGTTCAATATAATGACGCGCTTTTTCCGATGATGGATCGGTTGAACGCGCCAGCGGGTGGTTCGCCGCGCCATCAAGGCGACCGTCGGTGATATACCCGCCCGCCAGTGGACTAAAAATCGCACAGCCTACGCCATGCTTGCCAGCGTCGTTGATGACGCCGCCGTAATCGGGCTGCGCTGTTATATTCGACGGCCTGGCCAGACCCGCGGTCGGATTGATCAGCGTGTATGGCACATTAATGAGCTGAAACTGGCCGGTCTTTAGCAGTTTGCGCACTTCATCGCCGTCGCCGCCCCGGCAAATGAAGCCGGCATAATTGATCTTGCCCGCAGATTTCAGTTGGTGAAGGCCTTCCAACGCCCCGCCGGGTCGTAGAAAGTCCTGTAATGCGAGATGCCGGTAGCTGCCGCCTTCCAAAGCCGGCGCAGTGGTCAGCGGCCCGTTGTGAATCTGCAGACAATCGAGATAATCGACACCCAGGCGTTTCAGGCTGCTTTCGCATGAACTAACGACATGGCCGGCGATATTGGCGAGATTCGCACGTCGGATTTCGACTTTTGAGTTGATAATCGGCCGCTGGCCCAGCTGTCGCAAGACTTGGCCGAGATTGGCTTCGGCGGCACCGTCACCATAGTCCGGCGCGGTGTCGAAATAGTTGATTCCCAATTCAAGTGCTCGCGCGACTCCACGTCGCTGCTCGGCATGACTGCCGTGCACCATCAATCCGGCGTTCCCGCCGCACCCGAAGCCGATTTCAGAGAGGTTTAGCGTTGTTTCCGCAACGCGGCGATAACGCACTGTCGTCTCCGGATATTTCAAAGCTTTTTTGCTTATTATAGAAGCGCGGAAATCAGCCGCTTCGCAAGGCTTTGGTTAAAAAAAGCAAATCCCTCCATGTCCGCTTTGGGTCATTAGCGGACATTTCGGTGGGACACCGCGCCAAAATTTAGTGATACTTCCTGGGGCGTTTTGCGGCGATTGGACTTGGTAAATCATTGATCGAACAAAAACAGGCGAGTTCTCTCGGGACCGCCATTTGGAAAATCACCGTTGATGTTTTGGGATTTTTTCCGCTTTTTATCCCATGCCGGACGGACTGGGACAGGGCCGCGCGGTCCTGAGTGAGCGCGTCGCGTTCAAGCCCTCTTTTTCGGCCTTTTTTTTTCGGATGTCTGCACCGGAGACGATTTACGATCGGATGGCGTGTCGTGCCAGCTCAGGACATCGTATGCATCCATTGGCTTGTCGAAACCCTTCAAAGTAAGCTCACCAAGTGCTTTCACCTTCACCGATTGGTCAACAGAGGCCAGCACGCGCGCGGGGATCACAATTTGGCCAGTCCCCGCCTCATCGCAAAGCCGCGATGCAAGATTTATGACGCTACCGATCGCTGTGTACTCCCGACGCTCCTGGAAGCCAATTTGTCCGACAGTCGCAAAGCCGGTGGCGATCCCAATTCCAAATCCAAGTTCGTGGCCCTTGCGTCGCCACTGCGTCCCCAGTGCGCCCACTCGTTCCCGCATGTCCAGCGCCAGTCGGACGGCACGCTCGGTGTGATCGGCACATGGAATTGGATCGTTGAACACAATCATGATCCCGTCGCCGAGGAATCGTTCCAGCGTGCCCTCGTAACGGAAGATGAGTTCTCCCAGGTTCTCGTGGTAATCACGCAGGACCGCCATGACCTCTTCGGGCTCGGATGTCTCGGTGAAGTTGGTAAAGCCACGCAAATCGCAGAACAGGACCGTGATCTCTTGTCGATGACTGGCCAACACAGAATCGGGTAAGTCGGACGACGCTATCATCTGCGCCACCTGCGGCGCCAAAAATCGCTTCAAACGACCGATCCGTTCGATTTCCGTTAGTTGTTCCGCCACGCGTTCCTCAAGCAGACGATTCCAACTGGAGAGTTGCTCGGTCTGCTCCTTCAATTTTGTTGCTTGGTGCTGAACCGTATCGTGAAGTTCCTTCACGCGGAGCAGCGATCGAACGCGCGCAGTCAATGCAGCATGTTCAAATGGCTTTGTGAGATACTCATCGCCACCTGCGTCGAGGCCGCTCACAACGTCACGAACATCTGACTTTGCAGTGACCAGGATGACTGGCACGAAGCGCAGTGTCGCGTCTTGCTTGAGTTGCTTCAATACCGCGATTCCGTCGAGCTTCGGCATCATGATATCAAGCAGGACCAGGTCCGGTTCGAGCTCGCGCGCCTTCGCTAATGCCTGTTCGCCGTCTTCCGCCGTGATGACTTCATAGCCTTGGGCTTCCAGCCGGACACGCAGGATTTCCAGATTAGTCGGCATATCGTCGACGGCAAGAATTCGAGGGGGAGTTCGCACCGGCTCCTCTCACGATCAACGCAGCAAATCGCGCATCATTGCGAGAATTTTTCGCGGACTAAATGGCTTGGCGATATACCCGTCGCATCCGGCAGCCAGTGACTTTGCCTCGTCGCCGGACAGGGCATATGAGGTGACCGCGACGATCGGAATGTGCCGCAAGTCCGGATTGGCTTTAATCTGGCGCGTAGCCTCATAGCCGTCGATGGTCGGAAGCTGGATATCCATGAGGATGAGGTCCGGCCGATGTTCGGCCGCCATTGCGACGCCTTTTGCGCCGTCATCCGCTTCAATCAAATCGTATCCAGCATGGGTGAGCAAATCCCGGAGGATGCGCCGATTGTCCTCGGTATCTTCTATAATGAGAATGCGTTTCTTCATTCCAGCTGCCTCTGCTGTTGCACGCGTACTGGAACGACGATGTTGAAGGTGGAACCTACACCGAGGGTTGAATCCAAGTCGATACGGCCGCCGTGCATACCGACCAGCTGGCGCGAAATCGATAATCCAAGTCCAGTGCCGCCTTTCTTCCGCGTGCTTGTATTATCAATCTGATGGAACTGCTCAAATATTGTTGCTTGATCTTTAACTGCGATCCCAGGCCCGGTGTCACAAACCATAATATTGAATTCCCCGTTGACTGCCTGGACGCGCACCTCAACTTCGCCGGTATCAGTGAATTTTATGGCGTTACTCACGAGGTTCAGGAGTACCTGAGTAAGACGGCGTTCATCGCCTCGGCCCATCGGAAGGTCATTCGGTACGCTGGTCTTGACTTCGATTCCCTTGGCTTGTGCAAGCGAACCTGTTGCAGCCACGACTGATTGCACAATTGCCTCGACGGAATAGTCATCCAGCGCCAACGTAAGCTGGCCGGCCTCGATTTTGGATATGTCGAGCACGTCATTGATCAAACTCAAAAGATGCTTTCCATTGGCTTGAATGCGCTCCAAGACGTCTAATCCCTTCTGCGGAATGCTGCCGTAGAGCCCGTCGGCGAGCAGTTCGGAATAGCCCAGGACGGCGTTCAACGGCGTGCGCAGCTCGTGGCTCATGTTGGCGACGAACTGGGATTTGTGCTCACTCGCAATCGCGAGTTCTCGTCCCTTTTGATCGACTTCACGGAACAGCTGCGCATTCTTCATCGCGAGGACCGACTGGTTGGCAAAGGTCTGCATGAGGTCGACTGTACTGGCCGGAAAATCTCCGGTCTCGCGACGGTGCAATACCAAAGCGCCAAGAATGTCATCTTGAGCGAAGAGTGGAACGACCAGGACGGAGTTGAACCCAGCCGAAAGAACGGATTCCTTGAGCGAAAAATTCGGAGCTTTCGAAAGATCGGGAATGGAGACAGGAGCTCGCTGCTTGGCGGAGAGACCCAAGGCGCTTTCGTCGAGTGTGACCCTGGTGGCCCGGACTTTATCCAGAAATGATTGATCAAGCGCATAGGCTTCAGCGAGCTCGAAAATGTCCCGTGATGCGTCATAGCTGTAGATCGCGCCGGCGTCCGCACGAGAAAATTTCACCGCTTGGGTAACGATCGTGGCCAGCACCGCGTTGATGTCGAGAGATGATGCGACGGCGCGCCCGATCTCCTCGAGCGCCTTCAATTCACTATTCGACTGGGCAAGATCGCGTGTGCGGTCGGCGACTTTCTGCTCCAGCCGACTGTAGGACCCTTGAAGCTGATCAGCCATCCGATTGAAATGGTCGGCCAGTTCCTCGATTTCATCTGCCGTTTTTACGTTAATACGGTGCCCGAAATCGCTCGCCTCCAATTGCCGGGCACCGACCTGGAGCGCTCGAATCGGGGTGACCAATTGGCGCGCCAGTAGCATGCCGGCAAGCACAGCAAGCATAATGGCCAGAGCGAGGAGCCACCCGGTGCGATAGAGCAGACCATAGACCGGCTGAAGTGCCTTGCTCAGCGGCTGCTCAAAAAAAACGTACCAATTCATCCGCGGGATAGCTGCCGATCCGGTCAAGACCGCGTGTCCGTCGGGGTCTTGACCGAGAGTCACTGGTTCGGCGCCTGGCTTGATCATCGATTTTACCTGAGGAAGGTTCGATAAATCTGCGCCCAGGTGGTTGGGACCAATGTCGGAATGAGCGAGCAATCGCCCCTCCGGCCCCAAGACAAAAGCGTCGACGCCCGTACCGGTCTGGTTTTGATCTATGAAATCTGACAGGAACTTGAGATTGATTTCTGCGACGGTTGAGCCGGCTTTTCGACCGGAATGCGCCATTGCTATCGCAATGAACGGATCAAAACCGTCAAAATGAACCGGCGACAACCAAACTGGCTTATCTTGCGTTTCCTTGAACTTGGGATCGTCCGAATAATCGACCCCGCTCGCAATGACGAACTGTCCGCGAGTAAGCCTCAATTGCTCCTTCCCGGCGCCGTCAAGGTAAATCAGGCTGTCGATTGCGGGCACCTGCTGAAGAAGCTGCGCGTAATCAGAACGACGTTGTTCGACTGTGGTGGAGCTGGCTCGTGTGGCCCAGCTAATCTGTCGTTCGATATCCGATAAGAACTGGTCAATGCGATTGGCGGTGGTGGTCGCCTTTTCTGACTGGGCTTTTGCCAATATCTGCGTGGTTTCGCGGTACATGAACCACGTCTCGAGGACACCATTGACGATCAGCACAAGTACGACCAGACCGACGAACGAGACGACGAACTTGCTGAAGATGCCTCTTCGGCGAAACAAGCCCTTATGTGGGGCGCTATCCGGCTGAGATAATTTCGGTTCAATTGTCGACATCATCTAGCCCGACGTGGAGGGCCATTTAGCGCAGCTCCGTGCGTACGGCGTCGGCTAAAATCGGCCTCGCTCTGTCGCCATCGTGCAGGGAACTGCCGGCATTGGCCACGACCATGTCGCCTTCGCAGAGCACGCAACTATTGCAGTTCCCGCACTACGCGGAATCCGTTGGCATAGTATCGCACGTCGAAGTCATATCTGAAACGCGCCGTTGACCGTGTATACGTGGATGCACTGTCGAATGAGCCGCCGCGCAATACCCGCAGCCGACATTGCCCACTAGTCCAGGCCGAGCCATCTGTCGGGGCACCAACATAATTGTCATTCCAGCAATCTTCCACCCACTCCGCCGCATTGCCCGCGGTGTCATAAAGACCGAACCGATTTGCAGGGAATGTGCCGACCGGCAAAGTCTGTTCAGATTGACCCGTATTGCATTCGCGGCAGTTGGCTTGGCGCGAGCCGGCGGCGCCACCCCACCAAAAAGGGGTGTCGGTTCCGGCGCGCGCGGCATATTCCCATTCAGCTTCAGACGGAAGCCGATAGTTCTGTCCCGTCTTCCGAGACATCCAAACCACGAACTCTTTTGCATCAAGCCAACTGACGTTGATGACCGGACGGTCGCCGCGCCCCCATCCTCGATCCTGGGGACGAGATTTGCATGCGCCATCATCCACGCATTTATCCCATTCATTGAATGTCACTTCGCGACGTCCAACCGCAAAGTTCCTCGCAATGGTCACGCGGTGTATTGGTTTTTCGTACTCCGATGAGGATCCCATCGCGAACGAGCCGGCGGGCACCACCGCCATTTCAGGACAGTCGGGACAATCACGGAAAACATCTCCCAATTTGGATTCCGACCGTGGCGGCGGTGTTGCGACGGTCGGCGAACTTCTTGACGTCGTCGAGGTGCCTGGTGATGGCGGCGACGGCTGGGGTGGCGGTGACGGTGCGGGCGTCATCACGGCTGAACTTGATGGCCTGAAGTAGAACTCCTCGCTAAGAGACGAAGTCACCCAGGGAACCTGCTCGTTATTGGAGGCGCGAGATACGCCAATGCGGGCGCGGTTGAAAATATCCTCGGCGGTCAGGTTCGGAGAACGGAGCTCCTTGATCAGTTCGCCGACGAAAAGATTGCTTGCGCCAGAACTTTCGTCAATCATTTGGCCGGGCGCAGCGGAGTATAAAGCAAGCGTGCCGACTGGCGCATTGATGGGCGCAAGCCCCGCGGCTGATGCTCGGAACCGGCGTTCGAATGGATTTCTTCGAGCAGCATCAAGTACGATAATTTTTACTTTTGCCCCCGCGCGGTGCATGTCGGCCAGGACTGCGTCGACGCTGATCCCATCGCGGCGAACGTCGGCTTCGGTCCAAATTTGGGCGTCGACTGGAATCAGATAGGTCTGTCTCCCGACATCAAGGCCGAATCCGCTGAAGTAGAGAAGTGCAACCGTGCCGTTGGCGATCTTGCCGGTAAAGGCCGCGACTGCATTTTGCATTTTTTGCTTGTTGAGGTTCTCCTTGAAGTCGACGTCGAAATCAATTCGACGAAATTCATCCGCCAATGTCCGAGCATCCCTGATCGTGGTGGACAGCGGCGTTCTTGCATCGGGATAGTTGGCATTTCCAATGACGAGCGCGACTCGTTCGGCGGGCAAGGCCGCCGCCGTGAGCGACGAGAAAAAGACCAGCAAGCAGAGCCAGAACAGAAGCCCTTTGTTCATGCCGCACCTGGTTACCATGCAGTGGTCCAATGGTGTCTAAAGTTCGCTGTGATGTCGTCTTCTCGGACGAGACGTTAGACATATTGGTAATTTTGGACAACAGCGAGAACGGAAGCGGCTGGGATCGAGAACACATGCTATGGGGAACTCCATCGCAGGCTCTTGTCATAACGAGGTCGACGAAGACGCGCGCACTTCCCAGGTGGATTGAATTCACCTAAATTATTCGTCCATAAGAACATCGATGGTTTCGTCACGAGAATAGCGATCGTGAGGAAAGGGCAGGGCGATGCGCGTGCGCGGAAAAGCCGGGGACCGGCGCATTGCAGTCTTGGCCTTGCTCTTGGCCTTGCTGTTTGCCGCGGTCACGTGCGGCGGGGTTGCGGTTGCGCAAACCAAACTCACGGGCGGTCCTAGCCCATCGCCGGCCGGGGCGGAGGTTTATTTCATCGACCTCAAGGACGGCGCCACCGTCCCTGCGAATCTGAAAATCTATTTCGGGCTGCGCAATATGGGCGTTGCCCCCGCAGGATCGGATCGTGAGAACTCAGGGCATCACCATTTGCTGATCGATACCGAATTGCCGCCGCTCGACCAACCGATTCCGAACGACTTCAATCACCTGCACTTTGGTGCCGGCCAGACTGAGGCGGAGATTACGCTCAAGCCGGGCCAGCATACATTGCAGCTGCTCTTGGGGGACAAGAACCATGTTCCGCACACGCCGCCGGTCATGTCGGCCCGCATTCGGGTTAATGTCACGCCAACCGGAGGGCCGACTGCATCGGCTCCTGGAGCCGCGGTTTATTTCACCGATCTAAAGGATGGAGCGACCGTTGACCCCAAACTGAACATTCGTTTCGGCGTGAGAAACATGAACGTCGTGCCCGCTGGGTCGGATCGCGCAAATTCAGGCCATCACCATTTGCTGATCGATACCGAATTGCCGCCGCTCGACCAACCGATTCCGAACGACTTCAATCACCTGCACTTCGGCGCCGGCCAGACCGAGGCGGCGGTAACGCTGAAACCCGGGGATCACACACTTCAACTGCTTCTCGGAGACAAGGATCACATTCCACACACGCCGCCGGTGTTTTCGCCGCGCATCAAGGTCCGTGTCGTCGACGCCTCGACCCGGACTGCTGCGCCAGCGGACGCCCGGGTTTACTTCATCGGCCTGCAGGATGGATCCGTGCTTCCTCAGAAGGCGACCATTCACTTTGGTCTTGCCAACATGGGCGTGGCGCCGGCGGGCATCGAAAAGCCCAACACCGGCCACCACCATCTCCTGATCGACGCCAAGCTGCCTCCGCTGGATCAACCGATACCGAATGACTTCAATCATCTGCACTTCGGAGCGGGACAGTCCGAAGCAACAGTTGAGCTTCCTTTGGGCAAGCACACGCTTCAACTGCTCCTCGGCGACGCCAATCATATACCGCACAACCCTCCGGTAATGTCCAAGCCGATCGAGGTCACAGTGGTTTCGAAAGAACAAGAGGGCCGAAGCCGCAAAACCAGAATCCGACGCCACCATAGAGACCAAACTCGCATCCGAACTCCATAAGAGTGGCGACGGCGCTTCGCTGCTGACCGGCGAGTGGAAACTTGATCGCATGCTGCGGTCGAACCCCAGCCAATAGAGGACACGGGCGTTGCGCCAATAACGGGTCATCTGTCCCGTTTTACTGCGCGGCAAAATGCCTTTAGCGTCCGTTGCCGCGCTGAGAGAAGTTTGACAGCGCAAGTTAACGAAATCGCTGTGTCGTGACACAGCTCCCGGGACCGCCAGTTTTGCAGCTTTGACGACGCTTCCGGCACTAAGCGACCCGAGACGTCGAGCGGAGATCAGTTACATGAGCATTGCCGATCCCAACAAGATTATCCTTACGGGCGAGAACCCGTTTATACGCTTAAGCCTGAAGGACGGTGAGCCGAACTCGACGGACGCGAGCTATTGGCGGATCATCTTCTCGCCAGCTGGTCCCGGCCACGTCCTCTACCTGAAGAGCGAGCTGACGGAAGGGCGCTGGCGCATTTACTCCGATAACATCGCGATGGCGCGCTGGCTGCAGTCGACCGTACAAGGCATGCTCAATGCCGAACTTTCCGACACAACGATCCCCTGTGCGGACGCGCAGTTCTCCCAGGCGGGAGATCCCCGCTACTTCTGGACTGAGCACATCAGCTCGCATGGTGAAGACATCTCGCTCACCTGGTTCGATATCGGCGAGCCGCTGCTCATCCACTCGCAGCCGAACCAGATTCCGAACCGTCGCTACGGCGTTTGCACTGTGTTGATCCCGGCGCTCGGCACGCGCCTCGTCCGCAACGGTGCCGAAGCCAAGGGGCGATCCTGGCCTCGGGAGCGTGAGGGGCGGCCCTTCTCGACGTCCGCGTTGGCATTCTCGGAAAGCTGGACCGAAGCGGTCTGAGGCGGAGCTGGCGGGAAGGCCAGGCTGCTACGTCCGCGGAGCCGGCGCTCTTTCAATTGGCCTGCTGCGCCCGTGGTCTATTTCAGACCTCTGCACGGTGGAGGGATCATGCGGTCGTTGGTCGCCACCATTTTTGGTCGCGCCACCCTCGTTCTCCCATCTTGCGATGGACCTTTTACTTGGATCGTGCGGGCGATTGCGGTGGTGGCTCAAGGGGCACTGACCCTTTCACTTGGCCGATTCTCGTCAGACAATTCTCCCGACTGGAAAATGGGCCGAATAAGAGACTGCCGCGATCGTCCGTCGCGTACCAACCCTCCTTAACTGCTCGCAAGTCGGACTGGCATTCATTGATGTAATGAGGGTTTGACTCGGTCATTGGTCGTTATCGCCTATGGTCCGATCATCAGAGGACTCTGCACATATGCGCGGCCCACTGAAATTGTAACGCGTCGGAAACTTTTATTTCGTTTTCATGTCAGTGACGCTTACTCACATGCATTGTCCTTTTCGGGACACCGGCAATGAAATCAAGACATTTGGTAAATGGGGGGAACTGGCTGCCATGGTGGACCGTTCATTGATAATGACAAACCATGATCCACGCATGATGCGCCAAGAACTAGAGCATGTCCGTGAATGGGCAATCGAACAGCTTGCCGCGGGGACGGAGCCCCCGTGGTCCTGGTATCAGTACATGAAACTGCGCGAAGCGTCAGAATCCATCCTGGCGGGGATGGACGTGGCGCAGCCCGCGGAAGACTCAGAGGAATCGGCACCACACCTCCGACTCGTCGGCACGGTGAGTCTGCAACCCCATTAACCGATTAATGTCCGTTTTTCAGGCGATCACCAGCCACGCACTCCTTATCGTGATGACAAGAAGCTCGACTATTCGCAAATAAAGGCGCACCGTAAGCCATTCGACGCTCGATGAAAGCGTCGTCCAGGCGTTCGCGCCCCCTTTTTGGAAAATTAGTGCTGCCTTGCCCCTGCTCGAACGCGGGGCGAAAGGTTCATATGCTCACTTCGCTTCCATCGAAAGCCGTTCCTTTTGTTGATATCCGGGACGGACTTACGCTTGCCCAGGCCATCGTCGATACCGTCCGCGATCCACTCGTCGTTCTCGATCCGAATCTGCGTGTCATCGCGGCCAGCCGGGCCTTCTTTCAAACCTTTCGGTTAGCAACTGACGATGTCATTGGGTGCCTGCTTTACGAGATCGACGGCGGTCAATGGAACATCCCGGAGCTTCGCCACCTTTTAGAAACGATCACAGCGAACCGGACGGCTATCGAAGGATACCAGGTCGATCGAGAGTTTCCAGCGACCGGTCGGCGCATCATGCTCTTGAATGCGCGTGAGGTCTTCTACGAGAACGGAGCCCACACAACTGTGCTTTTGGCATTCGAGGACATTACCGAGCGGCGTGCCATTGAGCAGCAGGTGCAGGAACTCATGCGGGAAAAGGACATGTTGCTTGAGGAGATGCAGCACCGAGTCGCCAATAGTCTGCAAATCATCGCCAGCATTCTCCTCATCAAGGCCCGCACCGTCCAATCGGAAGAAGCGCGATTGCAACTGGAGGACGCGCACCAGCGTGTTCTTTCAGTTAGCGCCGTCCAGCAACACCTGCATCTCTCTGGTCGAAACGAGCCGATTGAAATCGCCAACTATCTTTCGAAGCTTTGCGAAACATTGGCGCAATCGATGATCGGCGATAGCCGGCCGATCTCGCTTAAAGTCGAAGCCGACGTCGGTGCCGTCGTGTCGCGCGAGGCCGTTAGCATAGGACTGATTGTTACCGAGCTGGTCATGAACGCTTTAAAGCATGCATTTCCAGGTTCGAAACCGGATGCGGCTATCGTGGTTGCGTACAAAGCCGCGGAAGCCGACTGGAAGTTGACAATTTCCGATAACGGCATTGGCAAACCGGATGTAAAAGCAAGCGAACGCAAGGCGGGGCTCGGTACCAGTCTTGTCCATGCGTTGGCAAAGCAACTTGATGCCCGCGTGGATATCGCAAGCGATTGTCACGGCACCGCAGTGTCGTTGACACGCGCGACGTTCAAAGCCAACCCATCTCAGCCGGTGAAGAAGATTTTTGTTCCGACCGAAGGGATCTCAGAAAGAGTCCAATGAGCACGCGCACGTTTTCGTTGTTTCGATCACGAATTGTAACTGAACGGGCGGATTGCATTGCCTTGTAACATCGGGATAGCCACATAACAGCACACACGATCGCATTGACGTTCGAAAAAGTTCCTCGGGCACTGCGATCAAGATAATCCGCGATCAGCGCCCAGGGTGTCGCTTCCGGAACTCCCCAGTGGAACACGCCCTAAGGAGAAGTATCGCGATGGATTCTCAGACCAAGACGACAAAACCCGCCGGCTCCAGGACGGACCCTACGCAAGCATTTCGTGAAACGGCCGAGAACGGCGCCGCGCAGGCCAAAGCAGCCTTCGAGAAGGCGAAC